>NZ_JAHQCX010000009.1 GCF_019042245.1 Diplocloster modestus | reverse complement strand
TGGAGCACATACTATCTTTATCATCTAAATATTCTTGTACAGCATTTAGTTTTTCTTCTATGCGGTACTTACCTTTTTTACTCAAAAAAATACCCCCTTTCAGGAAACAAGTTTTTATTATTTCACTTGTCTACCTAAAAGGGAGCATATCACAATACAGGATGTGTATTGTAAACCGGGAGCTTTTTGCGATTGAAGAATACATCCATTTAAATAAAATCATACAAGGATTCCACGAACGTTAGAAAGGATTACGATTAAACAAAATAATGATATGTTAGTTGAAGATGGATAAACCGGTCAAAAAGATGGACAAATCAATAAAACAGAAAGCTTCCGGTTCTTCCCAGTTTTTTTAATCAAATTATGTTATTTTATCCATGTAAGAAAATCAGGATCGGATGATAGAGTGGGTACAACAAAACTTCAAATCCATCTGCAATATGGTTATTTCTTGTATTTTCCAGTCGATTACAGTAATATAATAGGGTACGCTTTCTATAGCGCCCGGAATATATTGGATTAGAAGGATGGCACATAACGATGAAAATGGAAAATTTACGGGATGATAAAAAACTAAAACTGGAATTTGCGGGGCTTATTATCCTTGTGATACTAGTCGCGAGTATCTGTGTGTTCTATGTAAAAAATCTGGAACGGAATATGAAGGTAGAATCTGATCGTTACCTGGGGGAAGTGGCTTCGCAGGTGGGAAACGTATTGAACGACAGACTGGACGCAGTGTTTTATACGATGGATATTATGGCGCTTACCTGTGCCAGTATGGACAGTCTGGATCAACAGCTGAGCTATCTTAAGCTCGTACAGGATAAGACACCGGATGAAATGCTGGGGGTCGTGGACCGGAACGGACTGATGCGGTTAAGCAGCGGCGGTTCGGTGGATCTCTCGGAAGTTCAGGCAGTACAGCGTGCATTAACCGGCGCACAGTCGCTTTCCGGCTGTGTCAGTTCACCGGTAGATGGCTCAGACATCTTCTTATATTGTGTACCCATGAGTGGTGACAATGGCGTGGTTGGTGCGGTTGTAGCCAGCATGTCCGCAGCACAGTTTCGGGAACTATTGAATGTGGGGAGCTTTAATCAGGAGGGATATACGCAAATCGTGGATGCAAATGGCTCTTTTCTCATAGACTCCCAGAATAAAAATGCGGTTAAGAACCCGACGAATCTTTTTCAAACCCTGGAACGGCAATGCAGGCTGGATCGCGGATATACCGTAACCGGGATACAAAATAAGATCGAGGGAGGAATGCCCGGCGTCTTGTATTACAGGTCGGAAGATGGGATACATAAGGTTATGAACTATCAGCCGCTTGCCAGGGAGGGATGGTACCTGTTGTCTGTGGTTCCGACAAAAGAGACGGAAGATCAGTGGAATTCGTTTATCCTGCTGGCGATTGCCATCAATATCTCTATCGTACTGCTGTTCGCCGGTCTTATCTGTCTCATAATCCAGATGCAGAAGAAAAACCGCAGGCGGCTGGAAAATATCGCATTTGTGGATCCTGTGACCGGTGGGATGAACCGGACCAGATTTGAGATGGAAGCGCAGGGACTGATCGAGAAGGCAGAGGCGGATACCTATGCGCTGATTTCTTTGGATATACAGAAATTCAAACTGATCAATGATGCGTTTGGCAGCAGCATGGGGAATAAAACGTTGAAATATGTTCATGATGTTATTCAAAGGCATCTTAAACCCGGTGAGATCGTATCCAGGATCTCCGCAGATACCTATGATGTGCTGATGAAGAACCGGCCGCAGGAAGAGTTCCTAAGCTGGCTGAAGGAGCTGGTGGAAGAGATCAACGTGTTTAATGAGGATCTGACAGACAAGTATTTTCTTCCGGTTTATGCAGGGGTCTATGTGATCCGGGAAAAGGGGCTGCATATGATTACGATGCAGGACAGAGCCAACGTGGCCCGGAAAAATAACAAGCAGATCAATGAGACGAAACTCTACTCCTGTGTTTTTTATTCCGATATGGAGCGGGTACGGATGATCCGCGAGAAAGAGATTACGAACAGGATGCAGACTGCTTTGGAAAACCGGGAATTTGTGGTCTACCTGCAGCCGAAGATGGATATCGAGACAAATACCGTTTCCGGGGCAGAGGCTTTGGTGCGCTGGCAGGATCCTGAGAAAGGGCTGCTGCAGCCGGGGGAATTCATACCCGTGTTCGAGAAAAACGGATTTATTGTGAAATTGGATCTGTTTGTGTTCGAGGAGGTCTGCCGCTTGCTGCGCCGGTGGATTGACCAGGGTATCGATCCGATTCCGATATCGGTGAATCTGTCCAGGGTACACCTGAAAAACCCGGATTTCCTGGATCAATTCCGTAAGATCTACGAGCGGTATCAGATCCCGCCCCAGCTGCTGGAGATTGAATTGACCGAGACAGTGGTATTTGAAAATCTGGAATTCCTGATCCATGTGATCGAGCAGATCCATGATATGGGCTTCCGCTGTTCCCTGGATGATTTTGGAAGCGGGTATTCCTCTCTGAATATGTTAAAGGATGTCCCGGTGGATGTCTTAAAGCTAGACCGGGCCTTCTTCCAGGAAAAGAAAAGCAATGCCAAACGGGGAAAATGTGTCATCGAGAATGTTATCGAACTGGCCAGAAAGCTGGACATGGATACCGTCTCCGAGGGGGTGGAAACCATGCACCAGGTGGAATTCTTAAGGGAGGCCAAGTGCCATATGGTGCAGGGATATGTATTTTCAAGGCCGATCACTATCTCTGATTTTGAAGCGTTTGCGTTTTCCGGGAATTCTGGCGGAGAATCGGAATAAGCGATTCCGCGAATGGATTCCTTAACACTTATCAACCTGATTTATAGATGACGCCAACCATGCGCCGCTGGAGGAAATTATGCCTGCTTTTACATTACATTACCTGTTCGGAACGGACACCCTGCATGACCTGGAAAAGGGCCGAATCAAAAGAGCCGCCAGGAATTATCCCTGCGCATTCTCTCTTGGGTTACAGGGGCCGGATATCTTTTTCTATTATCTGCCGATGTATCTGAAAGAGGAGAAAATCGGGACCATGATGCATGACGGCGGTGCAAATCTCTTTTTCCGGAATCTCATGACCTATCAGGAGAAGCTTGCCGATGAGGATGAGCGCGAGCTGATTCTGGCCTATACGGCCGGTATGCTGGGTCATTATTCCCTGGACACAGTGTTCCATCCTTATGTCTATGCCTACACGGATTTTCACCCGGGACTAAAGCAGAGCAAAGCTTATTATGCCAAACATTTTGCCATGGAATCTGATCTGGACCTGTTATATCTTCGGGAGCAGAAGGGAATATCCCCCAGGGAATTCCGCCGGTACCGCACCATTGCCCTGGGTTACCAGGAGCAGCGCAGGATCGCAAAAGCGCTATGTTACGCGATTCTGCGTACTTATCAACGGGGTTTCCCGCTGCCGGCGATGATGACTGTGATCTACAGTATGCGTCTGGGAACAGCTGCTCTTCGGGATCACACAGGCCTTAAGAAATGGCTGATTCAAAAGCTGGAGAAACCATTCTTCGGCTGTCCGCTGGTCTCCTCCCTGATCGAGGGGAGTCAGGTTCCGGATCCTGATAAGCTGTGTAACAGGAATCACGAGAGCTGGAGGAATCCATGGGATCTGACGGTGGAATCCAAAAAGAGTGTAGCGGAACTGTATGAGCAGGCCAAACTGCGCTATGTCCGGATTCTGAGGCTGCTGGAAGAATATCCTGGAAGTGACCGCCCTGGGAGACAGGAACTGTTGCGCCGGATCGGCAATCTTTCCTATCACAGTGGATTAGATATCAAATAAAACAGATTCTTAAAACAGTTTCACGATGTACTTCTGAATAGGCCCCTTTTCTTAATATACTTAGATATAGAAAGGAAAGGGGCTAATTTTTATGATACATGTTGTCGCAGAGGGGGAAACCCTGTATTCCATCGCAGAACGCTATCAGGTATCCGAGGAGAGGGTCCGTTATGACAATCAGATCGAGGATCCCGTTGACCTGGTGCCGGGGCAGGCACTTCTGATTCTCATACCCGAAATTGTTCATGTCGTACAGGCAGGAGAATCCCTGTACGGAATCGCGGAAGACTACGGGACTACGGTTCTGGCACTTCTTCGGAATAATCCATATCTGGACACCAGGGCTTATCTCATCCCAGGGGAGGCCATCGTGATCAGCTATGAGGAAAAAGGGACCAGGGATGCTGTAGTGGGAGGCTATGCCTATCCATACATACGGGAAGACATTCTGAGAGAGGCTCTGTTATATCTAAGTGAGCTGATGATATTTTCCTATGGATTTAACACGCTGGGGGATCTGATCGCTCCGGATGACGAATGGCTGATCCAGGAGGCGTTAAATTATGGGGTGGCGCCGATTATGGTACTTACCCCTATCTACGAGGGGCGTTTTAACAATTATCTGGTAAACCAGGTAGTTGAAAACCCTTCTGTTGCGGAGAACCTGATCGACCAGATCTTGCAGACGGTGGAAGCAAAGGGATATGCGGGGGTCGATGTGGACTTTGAGTACATTCTGCCGGAAGACAGGGAGGGGTATGCGGCCTTCATCCGGGATCTGACCGAACGTATGAATGCACAGGGTTACCGGGTAAGTGTGGCCCTGGCCCCCAAGACTTCCGCCGAACAGCGCGGGGTGTTGTACGAGGGGATGGATTACCGGCTTCTGGGCGAGTACGCGAACTGGGTATTTCTGATGACCTACGAGTGGGGATATACCTACGGTCCTCCTATGGCAGTGGCTCCGATACCAAGTGTGCGAAGAATCCTGGATTATGCCGTTACAGAAATCCCTCCGGAAAAGATATCCATGGGTATTCCCAATTATGGTTATGATTGGCCGCTTCCTTTTGAGCGGGGAACCACCCGGGCCGCTTCCATCGGTAACCCTGAAGCGGTGGCTCTGGCAGCCGCGAACGATGTCGAGATCCAGTTCGACTCCGAGGCCCAGGCTCCGTATTTTTACTACGTGGATTCCGGTGTTACCCACGTCGTCTGGTTCGAGGATATGCGCAGCATCTCTGCGAAGTTTTCCCTGGTCGAGGAATATAATTTCCGGGGAATGGGTTACTGGAATCTGATGCGGCCGTTCCGGGCCAACTGGCTGCTGCTTCACAGCCGGTTTTCTATACGAAGGGAGTAGGAACGCGAAACGTTCGGCCTGGTGCAGGCGCGGGGCTGTGGACGGGCGGCGGGGCTGTGGACGGGCGGGGAGGACAGGGACAATAAGCGGTTCCTGTCCGGATGGTTTGTACCAGGCTTTGTTCCATTCCTGACCGGACAGCCTGTACTGTCCTCGCATCCTCCCCGTTCCGGTATCCTATTTCTCTAAAAATTGAACGCATGGTCAAAAAATATAGAAGATTCTTGTGTTTCAATTTCATTGATGATAGAATAAAACCATAGAATATTCCGAATTACCGTTTCACCTGCAGTGAAACGGCGGGATATGGAACCCGTTAGGAGGATGTTAACATGGATAAAACATTGTATGATTTAATGGATTGGGCCGCGATCGAAGCGATTGTGTATTCGGAAGAGGACAATCCCCACAATATTTTGGGGCCGCATGTGGTGGACGCCGGAGTATTGGTACAGACATTTATTCCTACAGCAGAAAAAGTGACCGTTAAGTTGAAAAACAATGGCAGTGAATACCCAATGGAACAGGCAGATGAAGAAGGCTTCTTTGCCGTACTGCTTCCAAGAAAGTCTGTTCCTGAATATACATACGTAGTAACGTATGACAATGGAACCGTACAGGAGATCGGAGATCCTTACCGATTCGCCCCACAATTTACAGAAAAAGAGACAAAAAAATTTAACGCAGGTATCCTCTATCAAATTTATGAGAAAATGGGAGCTCATCCCATGAATATAAAAGGAACCGATGGCGTTTATTTTTCAGTTTGGGCGCCGAATGCCATGCGGGTCAGCGTGGTGGGCGACTTTAATCTCTGGGATGGACGCAGACACCAGATGAGACGTCTGTGGGATTCCGGTATCTTTGAACTGTTCATTCCTGATCTGGGAGTGGGACAACTCTACAAATTTGAAATTAAAACAAGAACCGGACTGGTAGTGCTTAAGGCGGATCCTTATGCGAACGCGGCGGAACTGCGTCCCAACACTGCTTCTGTAGTCACGGATTTGAATCATTTCACCTGGAAAGATGATAAATGGCTGGAAAACAGAAAAAAGGCGGACACATCCAGAGAGCCCATGTTCATTTATGAAATGCATCTTGGTTCCTGGCAAAAGCCGGAGGACGGAAGGAATTTTTATAATTACCGGGAACTGGCTCCGATGGTGGCAGAGTATGTGAAAGATATGGGATATACGCATATCGAACTGATGCCGGTGATGGAGCATCCGCTGGACGCTTCCTGGGGGTATCAGGTGACCGGGTATTATGCGCCGACCAGCCGGTATGGGTCACCGGAGGATTTTATGTTCTTCATGGATTACATGCATGAGCAGAACATCGGTGTGATATTGGACTGGGTACCGGCTCATTTTCCCAGAGATACCTGGGGAATGTCGAACTTCGATGGGACATGCCTGTATGAGCACTCGGACCCCAGAAAGGGATCGCATCCGCACTGGGGCACATTGATTTATAATTATGGGCGCCCGGAGGTCAAGAATTTCCTGATTTCCAATGCGCTCTTCTGGATTGATAAATTCCATGCCGACGGAATCCGGATGGATGCGGTGGCTTCCATGCTGTATCTGGATTACGGTAAAAATGAAGGGGAATGGGTGCCGAATATCTACGGCGGACATGAGAATCTGGAGGCCGTGGAGCTGTTTAAGCATCTGAACAGCGTGATCAAGGGCAAAAAGTCTGGAGCTGTTATGATCGCGGAAGAATCTACCTCCTGGCCCATGGTGACCGGCGACGTGGAGGAGGATGGACTGGGATTTGATTACAAATGGAACATGGGGTGGATGAATGACTTTATCGGCTATATGCGGTATGACCCGATCTTCAGAGGGGCACATCATGGCGAACTGACGTTCAGTATGATTTACGCTTACAGTGAGAATTTTATTCTGACTCTTTCCCACGATGAAGTCGTGCACGGGAAAGGTTCCATGATCGGGAAGATGCCCGGCGGGCGGGAGGCAAAGTTCGCGAATCTGCGCGCTGCTTATGGTTTCATGATGGCACATCCTGGCAAGAAGCTGCTCTTTATGGGCCAGGATATGGCTCAGTTTTCCGAGTGGTCCGAGGAGAAGAGTCTGGAGTGGGATCTGCTGGAATACGAAGATCATTCTCATATGAAGAATTATGTGAAGGCTTTGGTGACGCTGTACCGCACATATCCTGCGCTTTATCAGCTGGATTATGATCCGAAAGGGTTTACCTGGATTAATAATATATCTGCAGATGAAAATATGCTGGTATTTACGAGAAATACGAAGAAAGCGGAGGAGACGTTGCTGGTTGTGTGCAACTTCTCGGCATTGGAATATGAGGACCATAAGATAGGGGTTCCCTATGCGGGAAAATATAAGGAGATATTTAACAGCGACAGTACACAGTTCGGCGGAACCGGCGCGGTTAATTCCCGTATGAAGCAGTCCAGAAAAGACGAGTGTGACGATCGTCCGAACTCGATCAAGATCAAAGTTGCGCCGCTTAGTATTTCTATATTTACGTATACAAAGGCCGTAGAAAAAATCAGTACCAACAAAGCGGCGAAGTCCAAACCCTCGAAGGCGGCCGCACCAGCCGCGAAGAAGAACCTGAAGGCCGAATTGGCAGCCAAATTTATGGAAGAGGAATTATCTGCCGCTGATCCTGTGCTGGAATTGCCGAAAGCAGAGGCTGTGGAAACTGCACCATTAAAGACAGAAATAAAAAAGGTTGAACCTAAGAAATTGGAAACGAAAAAGGTTGAGCCAAAAAAAGTCGAGACTACTAAAGTGGAGACGAAGAAAGTGGAGACGAAAAAGGTTGAGCCTAAAAAAGTAGAAACCACAAAGATCGAGCCTAAAAAGGTAGAAACTACAAAGGTTGAACCCACAAAGGATGAGACCACGAATGAAAAGAGCAAATAAGAAAGAGATTAAAGAAATTCTCACTAAATAATAATCATATTAGGAGAAGCCAAAAGAAACCTGTGAACCTAAGAAACCGAAGAACGAATGAAATCTAATGCTGTTCTTAATCCATCGACAATCTGCGGGCGCGGTCAGCGCGCCCGTATTTTATGCGATAGATAATCAGGAGGAATATATGTATTTGTTCGCACTGCTGACAACCAGTACGGAAGAGCTGCCGGACTTAAAGGATCTGCAGCCGGAGGACGTTAACCGGTTAGTAAAATATGTCAAAGACTCGATACCTGGTCTGATCGATTTTGGTATTAAAATCGTCATCGCTGTCGTTCTTTTTTTCATTGGAACCAGACTAATCAAATTAATCCAGAAACTGATCCGCAAAGCAATGGAGAAGCATGGATCTGAGGTTGGTGCCGTTCAGTTTGTCGGCTCATTTGTAAAGGCGGCTCTATATTTTCTGCTGATCTTTATCCTGGCTGGATATTTGGGAGCAGATACGGCATCGATCGTAGCTTTGGTGGGATCGGCCGGCCTGGCTATTGGTCTAGCCCTTCAGGGAAGTCTTTCAAATTTTGCAGGAGGAGTTCTGATCTTGCTGCTGCGTCCCTTCAAAGTGGGGGACTATATCATAGAAGGAACCTATGAGGGCACCGTAGACAAGATCGAGCTGTTTTATACCCGGCTTCTGACCGTGGATAATCGGATGGTGATTATCCCAAACGGGATTCTATCGAACAATAGTCTGACGAATGTCACCGCCCAGGAAAAACGTCAGATCGATATCCGGGTGGGGATCGCCTACGATGCGGATTTGAAAAAAGCAAAAGATCTGCTTCAGAACATAATGGATCAGGATGGCTGTGTATTAGAGGAAGATGATACAAAAGTGTTCGTTGACAGCCTTGCGGACAGCTGCGTGCAGCTGGGCCTGCGATGCTGGGTGAAAACGAATGATTACTGGCCGACTCGCTGGCGGATGACGGAAACCATTAAACTATTGTTTGACGAGAATTATATTGAGATTCCCTTTAACCAGCTGGATGTCAATATCAAAGATAATGTCAGCGCAAAGAAAGCAAAATAATTGTCCATTTGGCAACTAAATCATCCATGATTTAATTTCTCTAACACTTAGCAGTTCTATACAAACCTAATATTCTTAAATGGATGGATCGTAATATTAAAATTCAAATAAGGCATTAAATAGATTACAAAACTGGAAATAATAGGAGGAATATGAAGTGAGCGAAATCAGAGATATCACACTGGCGGAATCCGGTGCCAGAAAAATTGAATGGGTAAAGAAGAACATGCCGCTGCTGCGCAATCTGGAGATTGAATTTGAAAAAGAAAAGCCCTTTGCGGGCAAACGGATCGCTTTGTCCATTCATCTGGAGGCCAAGACGGCCTATCTGTGTAAGGTGCTGGCTGCTGGAGGGGCCGAGATGTACATTACCGGCAGTAATCCCTTATCCACACAGGATGATATAGCTGCCGCCCTGGTGGAGTGCGGGCTGAATGTTTACGCCTGGTATGGTGCTACAGATGAAGAATATAACCGACATATCAGCTCCGTCTTAGAGCATGATACCAACATTATTATCGATGATGGCGGGGACCTGGTCCATATGCTGCATACCAAGTACCAGGACAAGATCTGCCATGTGATCGGCGGATGTGAAGAGACCACTACCGGAATTATCCGCTTGATCGCGATGGAAAAGGCAGGGGAATTAAAATTCCCTATGGTGCTGGTCAACAATGCGGAATGTAAGCATTTCTTTGATAACCGGTATGGTACCGGCCAGTCTGTATGGGATGGCATCATGAGGACGACGAATCTGATCGTGGCAGGCAAGGTGGTAGTAGTAGCCGGTTATGGCTGGTGCGGAAAAGGGGTGGCCATGCGCGCCAAGGGACTCGGGGCACAGGTAATCGTCACGGAGGTCAATCCGGTGAAGGCCATCGAGGCGGTGATGGATGGTTTTGATGTGATGCCGATGAAGGAAGCCGCCGCTTTTGGTGATTTCTTCGTGACCGTAACAGGGTGCAGCAGTGTCATTACAGAGGAAGACTTCCGGGTGATGAAAAATGGAGCGATCCTTTCCAACGCCGGACATTTTGATGTGGAAGTGGACGTGAAGGGTCTGAAAGAGATCGCGCTGGAATCCCGGGAAGAGCGTAAAAATATCATGGGTTACCGTATAGACGATGAACGCTGGATCTATGTTCTGGGCGAGGGGAGATTAGTGAATCTGGCCTGCGGGGATGGGCATCCGGCGGAAATTATGGATATGAGTTTTGCAATCCAGGCTCTGAGTGCGAAGTACCTGGTGGAACATGCCGGTAACCTGACAGAGAAAATCATACAGGTTCCCAGGGAAGTGGATGAGGAGGTTGCCGCCAGAAAGCTGAATTATATGGGGAAAAAGATCGACAACCTGACATCGGAGCAGGTTGCTTACCTGAATAGTTCTACAGTCTGACGAAGAACTGGCAGTGCGGACAGCATAGAGTGCTGCCCTATATAGGGAGATTTAAAATGCGGATTGTGGTAATAGACGGCCAGGGCGGCGGTATCGGCAGCAGCCTGGTAGGAAAATTAAAGGAAGCGGCTTCCCCGGAGACGGAGATTATCGCTGTGGGAACGAATGCGCTGGCGACTTCAGCCATGCTCAAAGCCGGCGCCATGGCCGGCGCTACCGGTGAGAACGCGGTGATTTTCAACGCAGCCAGGGCGGATGTGATAACTGGGCCTATGGGGATTCTTCTGGCCAACGCAATGTATGGAGAGATTACCCCGGACATGGCTCAGGCAGTTTCCTCTTCGCAGGCGTTAAAGGTTCTGGTTCCCATCTCTCAGTGCTCTCTCAGAGTGGCAGGCGTTGCAGGCAAACCTCTGGCCGCCTATGTAGAAGAAGTGGCGGCCATAATTTTGGACTATAAAAACTGAAATTTTGTATGATTATCCTGGTTTACGGATATCACTTCTGAATTATCCAGGACCATATGACAGTCTTCTTTGATTCCATAATATTCAAAATATCGGTTCTCCATAGGAATCCATTCCTGTAAAAAGCGCCGGTGCATATGCGGTCCGTTTCTTTGCAGAATGCACCGGCTTTGTGCATCCTTAGAAACATCCAGGAAGATTTTAAAATCCGGTTTTAAGCAGCAGCCGGGATGCAGGCTGTAAGCGCCTTCAACGATCCGCAGGGGCTTTAATGGAACTTTTATGTAATCCTCCAGTGTCATTGTGGCACACTGAAATTTTTGATATGTAAATTCCCGGTGGCAGAGTAGTCCTTCGGCTGTCTCCGCATAAAAACGTTCATAGTCTATATTCCCGCCTGGTTCTTCCAGGCGTTTTTCTGTGCGCTGCTGTGCCTGTAAAAAGAAGTCGTCCATATGAATCACCGCGGCATCAAAAACAGAGCTTAACAATTCGGCCAGAGTGGATTTACCAGAAGCACACCGGCCATCGATGACAACAGTCACATATTCCTGTTCCGATAGCAGCTTTGCAATACGCCCGATGACAGACAGATAGTAGCCGTAAACCTCATAGACGATCCGGTAAGCGGGCCGATAGGCGGCGTGATAGACAGTGCTATGGCTGAGTACCGGATAACCCATCTCTCGATAGGTATTCATATAGCTGTGATATTCGTCTTCGGAGAAAGGAAGATCACCCCGGCTGCAGCAATGCTGAAGCACCAGGCATTTTTCTTCAAAAGAAGAGATAGAGCCATTTACAGTATTTGCTGTCCGACAGAACATACGATGGATACAGCTCAGCAGCGTTACTGGTATCTGTTCATTTAGATAAAGCCTGCACAAGCCGTTCCCGATGGATTCATAATACCCGTGGCCGGTATCCTGACTGGTATCAGCAGCACCGGCCGACATGGGTTTTGGAGCACCGGACTTATGATTTTGTTCCCACTCTTTTTTCAGACGGACAAAGGCTTCCGACTCGTTTTGAATCATGTGTCCGCCGCCGAATTCGTTCTGATATATAAGCTTTATCAGATCCTGCAGCTCCAGACATGGATAATTTCGGTATTGCCGGATTAAAATATTTGAGAGTTCATGATGGTCAGCCATAAGGTTCTTCCTTTTCGTTCAGTTTGTGTAATATAGCGGAAGGATGAGGGTGTTATATCCCCACAGGCTCATCGCTGGAAAAAAAGTGAGCCCGTTTCAATGCCAGTACGACCGGAGGGATCACGACCAGCTGCAGGATAATACCGGGAATCGCATTTAGAACAGCACCGCCGGCGAAGATCTGCCACGTAAAGAGTGTACCGGCCATTGTTGACAGAATCATACTTACGATTCCCCATACAATTCTTCCGCCGATCATAGATAAAATCAGGGACAGATAAACAGTTGACACCTTCTTGGGCAGTTTTCTGGAAAACAGGCCGGAGAGAGCGCCATAAGCGGCCAGTTCAAAAGCCATAGCCAATGCCGTAGGAAATAGAGGCGGCATGCCAAATAACGCGCTTCGCAGAAGCGGAGTTACGAATCCTACAATAAGCCCTAACGGCCAGCCGCAGACAAAGCCGCATAACAATACCGGAATATGCATGGGAAGCAGCATACTTCCGATCTGTGGAATCTGACCGGTAAAGAATGGTAAGACAATTCCTAATGCGATAAAGACCCCTGCAAATACCAAATTCTTGGTCGAAAAATAATTGGTTTTCATAATTTCGTCTCCTTTGGGTAAGCTTTAAGAGGTGATTCCTGAATAGAAACACAAAAATACCTCTCAAGAATGAGAAGCAGATACCTTCATGGTAATTAGAATGTCTTCCTGAGTTCCGATCAGATAAATGAGAACTGCAAAACTACGCCTTCATGGCATTTTCATTTTTTATTATACTCTGGAAGAACATTCCAGTCAAATGATATATTCTGCATTCCACTGTAATCGGATATTTTAAAGAAACGAGATTAAAAACTCACAATAAATGGCTGAAATTAAAAAAATAAATTGTACAACATGCATAGCTCTGATATAATGAAAACAGTATATTTTGAAATGGAGGCGGGCATCATGAAAGGTAATGTAATTGTAGGACAGTCCGGAGGGCCGACTGCGGTAATCAATTCCAGTATCGCCGGTGTATATCGAACGGCGATCGACAGAGGGGCCAGGAAAGTGTACGGAATGTTGCATGGCATTCAGGGCTTTCTCGATGAAAAATATGTGGATCTGAGTGATCACATCCGTAATGACCTGGATGTGGAGCTGCTAAAGAGAACCCCATCCGCGTATCTGGGATCCTGTAGATTCAAATTGCCGGAGATCCATGAAGATCGCGATATTTACGAGAAGATCTTCAGAATACTGGATAAGCTGGAGATTGAAGCATTCATCTATGTGGGCGGCAATGATTCCATGGATACGATCAAGAAATTATCCGACTATGCGATCGTAACCGGACACGATTGTAAGTTCGTGGGAGTGCCCAAAACCGTAGATAACGACCTGGCTCTCACAGATCACACGCCCGGATATGGAAGTGCGGCGAAATATATCGGTACCTCCACAAAAGAGGTAATCCGGGACGGGCTGGCATTGACCTATGACAAAGAACAGGTTATCATCCTGGAGATTATGGGACGTAATGCCGGATGGCTGACCGGGGCGGCGGCTCTGGCCAGAAGTGAGGACTGCGACGGGCCGGATTTGATATACCTTCCGGAGCTGACCTTCGATGTGGACAAATTTAAGAAAAAAGTCGGAGAGCTGCTGGAGAAAAAGAAATGTGTGGTGGTTGCCGTATCCGAAGGGATTAAAGTGGCGGACGGCCGCTATGTGTGCGAACTTTCGGAAGGCATCGATTCCGTAGATCCTTTCGGACATAAGCAGCTGACCGGAACGGCCAGCTACCTGGCCAGTATGCTGGCTGCAGAATTCGGCTGTAAGAGCCGCGCCATAGAACTGAGTACCCTGCAAAGAAGTGCGTCCCATCTGGCGTCCCGGGTGGATATCAACGAGGCGTTCCAGGTCGGCGGAGCCGCGGTGAAGGCTGCGGACGAAGGCGAAACAGGGGTAATGGTGATCCTGGAGCGGGTTTCCGACGACCCATACCAGTGCGCTACAGCGGTCAAGAATGTCCATAAAGTTTCCAATGTGGAAAAACTGGTGGCCAGGAAATGGATCAATAAAGAGGGCACGTATGTGACCGAAGAATTTCTGGACTATGTCAGACCATTGATTCAGGGAGATTATCCGCCTGTTATGGTAGAAGGACTTCCCAGACATCTGTTTCATAATAATAAATGGTAATGGGCAGAATGGTAACGGAGCACTTACCTATGAAATAAATAAAGGCCCCGGTGATTGCCAAGGCAATCACTGGGGCCTTTAAACTGCAGTATTTAATTATTTCTTTTCATCATTGATGATCAGCGCCATAAATACCAGATCCTCCTCGCCGGCATTCGCGATCCCATGACCGTTACCGGTGGGCGTATATGTAGTATCACCGGCAGTTACACTGCGTTCGTTACCGTTATCCGTGTAAATGCCGTTTCCGGTCAGGAAGTGAAAGGTCTCGCTTTCTCCCATATGCTCATGGTAGCCTATGGAACATCCTTTCGCAAGAGTAATCTTCGCATACAACCTGCACATACCATTCATCTGTGCATCATCCAGAATGTGCTCAATCACTACCGTACCGTTACCTCCGCGCATACCTTCTCTTTTTTCGATTCTGTTAGACATGACAGAAACCTCCTTTATATTTGATCCGGTTATTTGCTATTTTATCACAGCCCGGACGGGTTGTCGACTTTTTGCAATGTGCTGGAATCCAAACGATCGGGCCAGCCTGGGATCCGGCCGTTTAAGATAGCGCGGAACATTCGCTCCCTGGCGCCCGGATGCTCGAAGTTTAACTGCCTGACCAGGTTTTTCGCGTATTCCCGTTTCGTAAAACCATCGATGGGACAGCGGCTTTTCGCCACTGGCAGCTGATACTTGTTCTGAAAGCCGATTACATCCGCCTCATTTACATACATCAGCGGTCGGATCACTGTTACATCCATGCGGTCCAGGTAGGTTTTGGGAGAAAAGGAATAAAACCTGCCTTCAAAAATCAGGGAGAGCAGCATGGTTTCTATTATATCGTCTTTGTGATGGGCATAGGCGACTTTATTACACCCTAATTCCTTCGCTTTTGTATTGAAAGCACCTTTCCGCATTTTTGCGCACAGGGCGCAGGGGTTGGGTTCTTTTCGGTCCTCAAAGATGATTTTGGCGATCTGGGTATCGACCACGGTATAGTGGACGCCCAGCTCCCGGCAGAGTGCCCGCACGGGCTCCACGTCGAATTCTTTGTATCCCAGGTGCACGGTAACCGCCTCTATGGTAAACTTCCTGGGATAGAAACGCATCAGCCCGTGCAGCGCATAGAGCATCGTCAGGCTGTCCTTTCCGCCGGATATCCCAACGGCGATTTTATCTCCATCTTCGATCATCTGATAGTCATCCACGGCCTTTCTGGTGTAACTCAAAAGCTGTTGTAATTTCATTCCTATTTCCTCCAGTGGCGCGTACGCTGCGCCATTAATTTCACAGATACCATTTTCCTTTGACATTATAGCATGAGTTGCCGGATTCAGAAACTGTTTTTCTGACAGAATCGGAGTATTAATTCTGATTTTTTATGGAGAGTGTGGTATAATTTGAAAGGATAATTTGACAGAGAACGACTGCGGAAACAGGTTCAGTGAAGCTATTTCCGTAGAATTTAGGGCACGGAAAACACGCCGCTGGAGGGAAATATGAAATTCAAATGGGACAAGAAGTATCTGCAATGGGGCATAACGGCATTTCTTACCGCTGCTGCCATTCTTATTTTTTACTATTTTATGTTTCACGGGGATAATATTCATGCAGGGATAATGAAAGTGGTCAATATCTTAATGCCGGTCATTTACGGGGCGATCCTTGCCTATCTGCTGACCCCGATTATCAACTTCTGGGAGAGGCATACCTTTGCCGTCTACCAGAGAAAGCATGGGGATCCCTCCCGGAAGCTTCGTAAATTCTTTCGCTTCTTTTATATCCTGCTGGCATTGATCCTGGTGGTCGTCGGTCTTTTCGGCCTGCTCTATATGGTCGTTCCCCAGGTCGTGGCAAGTATCGCCACCATAATTATGGGGCTGCCGAATACTTTACACGATATGGAGGAATGGGCGCTGGAGCTGCTGAGGAATAACCCGGATCTGGAGCAGGTGATCAGTAATGTGCTGGAGAATGCCACACAGGACCTACAAAACTGGATGACGAATGTGCTGCTGCCGTCAGTGAATACACTGCTGCTTCAGATTTCCCTGGGTGTGGTGGATGTAGTGGTCGTGCTTAAGAACCTGTTTATCGGCTTTATCGTATCCATCTATATCCTGGCCAGCAAAGAAACCTTCGCGGCGCAAAGTAAAAAACTTTTATTTTCCCTGTTGAGACCCCAGAAAGCAAACCTGCTGCTCTCAAACCTCAGATTTACCAATAAGACTTTCGGAGGATTTATCAGTGGAAAATTAATCGATTCCCTCATTATAGGTATTTTATGCTTTATTTACACAAAAATCGTAGGCGCGCCCTACGGGATGCTGGTCAGTGTGATTGTTGGGGTTACCAATATCATTCCCTTTTTTGGGCCTTACATTGGGGCGGTTCCCAGCGCACTTTTGATCCTGATGGCAGATCCCATGCAGTGTGTATATTTTATTATCTTCATCATCGTACTGCAGCAATTCGACGGGAATATTCTGGGGCCCAAAATCCTGGGAGGCTCCACCGGGCTCTCCAGCTTCTGGGTGCTGGTATCCATTCTGCTGGGGGGCGGGCTGTTTGGGATCGTTGGAATGTTCGTGGGCGTTCCCCTGTTCGCGGTGCTGTATGCCGGTGCGAAAGCTCTGGTGAACAGGTCCTTAAGCGCTAAGAATCTGCCTACAGATACCGATGTCTATCTGAAGCTGCAGGCTGTGGATGTGGTGACAAAAGAGTTTGAATATCCGCAGGAGCCTGCCGGACATTTGAGAAAGAACAACATACAGGAAAAGGAGGCAGATAAGAAATGAGATTGGTGATTCAACGAGTAAGCCAGGCGTCGGTGCAGGTTGACGGTGAAACCACCGGGCAGATCGGCAGAGGATTGCTGGTGCTGGCAGGCGTTTCGGACAGGGATACCAAAGAAGACGTGGACAAGCTGGTTCAGAAAATAATCAAACTGCGGATCTTCGAGGATGGGTATGGAAAAACGAACCTTTCCCTGAAAGATGTGGCCGGCGGACTGCTGATTGTCTCCCAGTTCACGCTGTACGCCGACTGCCGGAAAGGGAACCGGCCCAGTTTCACCGGCGCCGGCAGCCCTGCGCTGGCGGAGCAGTTGTATGAATATATGATATCCCAGTGCAGCAAAGAGGTGGAGAGGGTAGAACATGGCATTTTCGGAGCGGATATGAAGGTTCAGCTTACGAATGACGGACCTTTTACCATAATTTTGGAAAATTAGTTTACGTAATATTTTTATGTTTACCTGATGCTATGTAAAGCGGATTGAATTTATATATTTATAGAAAGAGGAGATTCATTTTGAACAAAGCAGCGGTATTTTTTGATCTGGATGGTACGATCTGTGATATAAAAAGGGGGATGCCCGATGACACGAAAGAAGCAATTCACAGGTTGAGAGCCAATGGGCACAAAGCGTTTTTATGTACGGGAAGAAGCAGAGCCTATCTGCCCAAAGAATTATCTGCGCTTAACCTGGACGGTATGGTAGCCGCCTGCGGGGCTTATATGGAATATCAGGGGCACTGCATTTACAATGAACGGATGTCTGCCCCTGTAGCCAAAAAAACTGTGGAAATTTTACGGGCCAACGGTTTAGTTCCGGTGATGGAAGGCTGGGATTATCTCTATTATGATAAAGAGGAATATCACAGCGGTATAGACTGGTACGCGGATCTGATCACGGAACAATTAGATGGACGCTGGCGGCCGATCCGGAACAATGAAAACATGATGGACATCAATAAGGTGAGTGCCAAACGGACGGCAGGCCGCTTTGATGCAACCGATAGTTGACAGGTAGTTGGTAGAAAGTTGCGGGTATGTCTGGTATGATCAGACCAACAGGAAGGAGCGAAGATCATGCTGGGAGAAAAAATCAAAAATCTGCGGGAGCGAAACGGATATTCACAGGAAAGGTTGGCGGAACAGTTGGGTGTCAGCAGGCAGGCCGTATCCAAATGGGAAACCGGCCTGTCCAGGCCGGATATGGGAAATTTGATCGCGCTGGCTAAACTGTTTCATATTTCTTTTGATGAGCTTATCGGGAATGGGGAAGCCGATCGGACGGCTGAACCCGCTAGTATGGAAGGGCCGTTTGACAGTGAGGCGACAGGGATAAGCGAAAATTCACAAGACATCCGGGAGGAGGACTATGCCAGGCGCAGCAGCGCGGAGAAGCAGAAAATGCCTGGGAAGAAAAGCCGGATATTCTTCACTGCCGGTTGTATGTTCGTCCTGTTGTTATGTGGTTACCTCTATTTCTATCATTTTGATACTAAGGGAATCGGTAACCTGGATTCCGGTAAAACGGGTTCAGGTTACCTGGACTCAGGAGGGAGCGAAACAGGTAATATGGTATTAAGTGAATTCGATCCTGGCAATTCGGGGATAGAAAGGCCCAAGACAGAACATCCGGAAGATATGAATTTGGATCAACCGCAGGACAGCCTAAACGCGGTGGAAAGTGTTCAATTCCAAACTGTAGTACAAAATTTTGCAAATGCCTATTTTCGTTCCGATCCGAAAGAGGCCGCGCAATACTCCGTGATTGCGGAAGAGGAGATCGAGGTATATCCGGAGGATATTTCAGAGGATCTCGCTTATATGGTTTTGAAATGGGATCCGGAGGACCTGTCTGACCAACCTGTCCGCGTACAATATCAGTGGCAGTTAAAGGGAAGCGACAGTGCCGATTATCTTGGCCTGGAGGTAATGAAGATCAATGACGAGTGGAAAGTCACCTTATGTTATCTGGAAAAATGAGATTCCGCGGTTAAGACAAGTTAAGAATCGCTAAGAAAATGTTAATTTTACTGTTCCGCAGTTGACGGCTGCAAGGACCATGCATATAATACGCATATAGCTCCAAAAAATGAATGCATTGGAAAGAAGCGCCATGGAACAGGTGGATTGTGAAGCGGACCCGGACGATAACTTCATATTCTTACATGTATTTTACAGGCATAGACTGTGCTGGAACAAACGCATGAGTCATGCCTTTTTGTGTGCCAAAAGTTTTACGAGGAATTAGAAATAAAGGGGAGTGACATCAATGATACAATTTCTGAAAAAGCAGTCGCCTGGGCGGTTGATCACTTTGGGCTTTGCAAGCGTCATATTGTTAGGGGCCGTACTGCTCATGCTGCCATGTGCGGCCAATGAGGGGGTAAAGGTAACTTTCATCGACGCATTGTTTACCTCCACCAGTGCGGTATGTGTTACCGGGCTGATCGCCATTGATACGGCGGATCATTTTAACGTATTCGGACGAACCGTCGTGGCGCTGCTCATACAGATCGGGGGCCTGGGAGTTACCTCAGTAGGGGTTGGTTTCATCCTGATGGCAGGAAAGAGGGTCGGAATCAAAGGGCGGATGATGGTACGGGAAGCGATGAATATGAATACGTCCAAAGGAATGATCCGGCTGGTAAAATCAATTCTGCTCATGACCTTATGCTTTGAAGCGGCAGGAGCTTTCTTAAGCTTCATCGTATTTGTCCAGGATTATCCTCCGCTTCAGGCACTGGGAATCAGTTTGTTCCATTCCGTGGCGGCATTTAATAATTCCGGATTTGATATACTGGGCGGCTTACATAATCTGATTCCATATCAAAATAATGTGATGCTGAATCTGATCACCAGCGGTCTGATCATATTCGGCGGCCTGGGATTTCTAGTCATCCTGGATGTGATCAAGAAACATTCCTTCAAAAAGCTGTGCCTGCATTCCAAAGTGGTTATCACAACCAGTGTCATCTTGTTGGCGATAGGAACGGTTCTTTTAAAATGTACGGAAAATATCAGCTGGCTGGGAGCCTTTTTCCAGAGCGTATCCGCCCGGACAGCCGGTTTTTCCACCTATCCCATCGGAACCTTTACCAGTGCGGGTCTGTTTGTCCTGACCATACTGATGTTCATCGGTGCGTCTCCTGGATCCACCGGAGGCGGAATCAAGACAACTACGCTTTTTACCCTGCTGCTGACGGCGAAAAGTGCGGCAACCAATCAGCATTGCCTGGCCTTTCACAGGAAAATATCAGACGAGGTGATATCGAAAGCCTTCATCGTAGCATTTTTATCCCTGTTGGTCGTCAGCATCGGCACACTGGCGCTGTGTATCTGTGAACCGGAATATTCTTTTATTCAGATATTATTCGAGGTAACATCCGCGTTCGGTACCGTCGGCCTCTCCACAGGCATTACACCGGATCTGGGTGTGGCGGGAAAGCTGATCTTAATTCTTACAATGTTTATCGGAAGGCTGGGTGCCCTGACAATCACTTCGATCTGGGTATTCAAGACCACCTCCAATGTCAGATATACCGAAGAGATGATTACAATCGGTTAAAGAACAATGCCCATAGCAATAAACAAAATGGAAAGGAATGTATGAGATGAAAGGAAAAGAGACTTATTCATATGGTATTATCGGATTGGGAAGGTTTGGAACCGCACTGGCCAAGACCCTAGCGGAAGCCGGTAAGGAGGTGGTCGTAATCGATCACATGGAGAGCAAGGTAAAGGAACTTCGGCAGTATACGGAAAGCGCCTTTGTCTCCGAGGACCTGAGCCGAGAAGTATTAGAGGAGATTGGAATCCAGAACTGTGATACTGTCGTAGTCTGTATCGGTGAGAAAATAGATACCAGCATTCTAACCACATTAAATGTAGTAAGTCTGGGAGTGCCGCGGGTAATCGCCAAAGCCATCAGCCCGGAACAGGGCGAGGTGCTGGAAAAAATAGGCGCCGAAGTAGTATACCCGGAGCGGGATATGGCGCTGCGTCTGGCCAAGCGGCTCTTAACCAACAATATTCTGGATTATATCAATCTAAACAATGATGTGGAGATCACAGAAATCAGCATCACCCAGGTAATCGCCGGCAAGACCGTCCTGGAGCTGGATCTGCGAAAAACCTACGGACTCAATATCATTGCGGTGGAGCATGATCGCCGCACAGACACGGAAGTCGGGCCGGACTACCGTTTCCAGCAGGGTGATATTATCGTAGTCATTGGCAAAACACAGAATGTGAAGCGGTTCGAACAATACCTGTCGTAGGGGCCAGGACCGGGCTGAGAGGGGAGCGGCTTCCGGGGATGCGCGGCAAATCTCCGGAAGCCGCTCCCCTCTCAGCCCTGCGTTATAACAGGATATATATGTTGTATGGTCTGTCGATGAAAATGTCCCGCTCTGATAAGCAGAATGGTTAGATTAGGGCTTTACACATAATCTGTTAGTTAGTATACTAATAATTAGGTTGCTAATTTATGAGAGGATGCATATATATGAATCGTATAAGGGATTCCCTTCATTTGTTGATATTTAAGACGTTTCGCGCACAGCGTAATAAGATCAGGCCGAAACTGTCCGGGATCGGGCTGTCTGTGGGGCAGCCCAAGGTATTGCAGTATCTTTCAGAACATACGGAATGTATGCAGAAGGATCTGGCCGCTTATTGCGATGTGGAACCGGCTACCATATCTAAAATGCTGGATACAATGGAAAAAAACGGGTTGGTGAAACGGGAGGATCGAAAAGAAAACCGCAGGGCGTTTCGAATCGTACTTACGGAGGAAGGAGCGCTGCGTCTGGCCGCTTGGGATGAGATCTGCAGGAGCATAGACGCAGTGAGCTTGCATGGATTTACCCCGGAAGAAGAACGGCAGTTTAAAGATTACCTGTGCAGAATGTATGAAAACCTGACAGGGAGGATACTCACATAATATATTTTCCGATCTTATGAAAATGAATATGGAAAGGGGAAGAGAGCTGTGCTTCGGCGTTACTTAAAATATTTTCATAACTATAAGAAATATCTGTTTATCAGCTGTATCTGCGTAGTATTGGAAACCACTTTTGAACTGATTATTCCGATGCTGATGGCCAATATTATTGATATTGGGGTGGCTGACGGGGATCTGTCCTATATTTTCCGAAGAGGCGGTGAGATGGTCTTTTGCGCGCTGTTGTCCCTGGTGCTGGGTATTCTGTACGCGAAATTTGCGGCGTTATCTGGTCAGGGTTTTGGGGCGGAATTAAGAAAAGAGGAATTCCAAAAGCTCCAGGAGTTTTCTTTTGGTAATATGGACCGGTTTTCCACCTCATCACTGGTGACC
Source organism: Diplocloster modestus (assembly GCF_019042245.1). GTDB lineage: Bacteria > Bacillota > Clostridia > Lachnospirales > Lachnospiraceae > Diplocloster > Diplocloster modestus. Next base: position 180,468 of record NZ_JAHQCX010000009.1, on the reverse strand, counting down.
AGGCTTACCAGTGATGTTACTATTTTACAAAATGCGATCAGCAATGGTATCCGTCCCACGGTGCGGGGACCGCTTATGTTAATCATCGCGCTGGCGATGTCCTTCTGGATTAACGCCAGACTGGCCCTGATCTTTGTGGTGGCACTCCCGGTATTGGGCATTGCGCTGGTACTCATCATTCGCCGTCTGCGGCCCATGTACGGAAAGATGCAGCGGGCCGTGGACCTGGTGAACCGGACAGTCCAGGAGAATCTGATCGCCATCCGGGTGGTGAAGTCTTTCGTCAGCGGGGATCATGAGATCCGGAAGTTCCGTGATGTGAATGAAGAACTGCAGTCTGCCAGTGAAAAAGCTTTTCATTATGCGGTATTGAATATGCCGTGTTTTCAATTTGTCATGTACGGGACGATCATCGCTATCCTCTGGTTCGGCGGTAATCTGATTACGATCGGGGGGATGCAGGTTGGGGCTCTGACGGGTTTCCTAAGCTATGTATTACAGATTTTGAATTCACTCATGATGCTCTCAAATGTATTTATGATGCTGACCAGAAGTATCACCAGCGCGGTACGGATCGAGGAGGTTCTGGAGGAAAAAAGCGAAATTACGGACGAGAACGTAAGAGAGATCGAAGTCAGACGGGGAGACGTGGATTTCGAGAATGTCAGTTTCAAATATAAGCCGGATGCGAAGGAATATGTTCTGAAAAATATCGATTTGCACATGAAAGCGGGACAGACGATTGGGATTATCGGAGGTACCGGTGCCGCCAAATCTACATTGGTTCAGCTGATTCCCAGACTTTATGAAGTGACAGAAGGCTCCGTGAAAATCGATGGAATTGATGTGAGGGAATATCCCATGCAGCATCTGAGGGATGCGATCGGGATGGTATTGCAGCGCAATACCCTGTTCTCCGGATCAATACGGGATAATCTGAAATGGGGAAATGAGAGCGCGGATGACGCGGAACTTTTAAGAGCCTGTGAGGTCGCCTGCGCGGATGAATTTATAAATAAAATGCCGAAGGGGCTTTACACCGATCTGGGACAGGGGGGCGTCAATGTATCCGGAGGGCAGAAACAGCGTCTGTGTATTGCCAGAGCCCTGCTGAAAAAGCCCAGGATTCTTATTCTGGATGACTCTACCAGTGCTGTGGATACCGCGACGGAACAGAAAATCCGCAAGGGGCTTAACCAGGAGCTAAAAAATACAACGAAAATCATAATCGCCCAGCGTATCAGTTCGGTAAAACATGCGGATCAGATTATCGTGCTGGAAGACGGGGAAATCAACGCGGTGGGAACACACGAAACATTGTGCGCTGCGAACCCGATCTACCAGGAAATATATTATTCCCAGCAGGAAGGAGCGGAAGAGAATGGCCAAATTAGTCGCGTATAAAAAGCCAAAAAATGTCCGCAAGACTCTGAAACTTCTGTTCCGGTATCTGCGCAGGCACCTGACCGCATTCCTGGCCGTGACTGTGATGGTAGTCATATCCGCCCTGGCTAATATATATGGTACCTATCTGCTGAAGCCGGTCATCAATCAATATATCGTACCCGGCAATGTCCCGGGACTGATCCGAATGCTGCTGTTCATGGGAGCCATCTATCTTGCGGGGGCGCTGTGCACGTTAGGTTACACACAGTTGATGGTTAAAACCGCACAGCAGGTGGTAAAGGAGATCCGAAGTGATCTGTTCCATAAGACCCAGAAGCTTCCGGTCGCTTATTTTGATGCAAAGACTCACGGTGAACTGATGTCCCGGTTTACAAATGATATGGATACGGTTCAGGAAGGCTTAAACAACAGCTTTACGATGATTATCCAGAGCTTTATTATCACGGTTGGCACTTTGGTTATGATCGTGGTACTGAACGCCAGATTGTCTCTGATCGTATTTATCGCGTTTATCTGTATGTTTGCATTTATCCGCTACAGCAGTAAAAAGAGCCAGCAGCATTTTAATGAACAGCAAAAGTATCTGGGAAACCTGAACGGATTTATCGAAGAGATGGTGGAAGGCGCTAAGGTGGTAAAGGTCTTTAACCATGAAGAAAAGAATATGGAAGAGTTCAGACGCAGAAATGAGGAACTGCGCAAAGCTTCCACATCGGCATTGACCCATGGAGGCCGGATGGTTCCGGTGGTGGTCAGTATTTCTTATCTGAATTACGCGGTATCGGCTTGTATCGGCGGGCTGTTTGCCATCAGCGGCCTGATGGACCTGGGAAGCCTCTCCAGTTATCTGGTCTATGTGAGGCAGACAGCGATGCCCATCAACCAATTCACACAGCAGATGAATTTTATCATGGCGACGATCTCCGGTGCGGAACGGATCTTCGAAGTGATGGAAGAGTCGGAGGAACTGGACCGGGGCGAAATCACACTGGCTCAGGTACGCACACAGCCGGACGGATCTTTGACCGAATATCGTATCTCATCTGACGAAAGAGTACCGGTTTCCGATAAAGACAATATATTGCAGGACAGAGAAGATGAGCAGTGGGCATGGAAATGTCCGCAGCCGGACGGCAGCTTTGTGCTCCGGCCAATGCACGGTGATGTCCGTTTCCATGATGTGACCTTCGAATATGTCAAAGGGCAGCCGATCCTTCACGACATAGATCTATATGCCAAACCGGGTCAGAAAATTGCGTTTGTAGGTTCCACAGGTGCAGGGAAAACCACCATTACAAATCTGATTAACCGTTTCTATGAGATAGCGAATGGAAGTATTACCTATGACGGGATCGATATTAAAAAGATCCGAAAGAATGATTTGAGACATTCTCTGTCCCAGGTTCTGCAGGATACCCACTTGTTCACCGGGTCGATCGAAGATAATATACGTTATGGAAAGCTGGACGCATCCTATGAAGAAGTGGTAGCTGCTGCTAAGCTCGCAAATGCAGATTCCTTTATCCGACGGCTGCCAAATGGCTATCAGACTATGCTTCACAGCGATGGTGCGAATCTGTCTCAGGGACAGCGCCAGCTTCTGTCTATTGCCCGCGCTGCGATCGCGGACCCGCTGGTACTAATTCTGGATGAGGCGACCAGCTCTGTCGATACCAGAACGGAAAAACTGATCGAAAAAGGAATGGACCGCTTAATGCGGGGGCGGACGGTATTTGTGATCGCGCACAGGCTTTCGACTGTACGCAACGCCGACGCGATCATGGTTTTAGAAAATGGCCGAATCATTGAGAGGGGAGATCATGATGATCTGCTGAGGCAGAAGGGACGGTACTATCAGCTGTATCATGGAATGTTTGAGCTGTCGTAGATACGCAGATTGGGATATATTTCATTATTTTGGCATATAAGTTTACGTAAAATATTTATGTAAACAATAAGGAAACTTGACGAAATGCAAAGCTCTATGAAAGTATTTGAAAGAATAATATTTTGGATAGAGCAAGAAGAAGAGGGGCGGTGGCAGCCCCTCTCTTTATGTCATGTACCCCGGATACCCGGGCAGCCTCCTCATTTCCACCCATGGCGATCGCGTGCCGGCCCAGATAAGTGGAGCGATTGTAAATATCCGAGATATTCAGCACAAGATATGAAGTATAAGATATTAATAAAATGAAGGTTTACATAGCCAATTTTACATAGTACACTATGTTTATATTACAGTGCATTTAGTGGGATCTGTGCTTATATCATTCTGATCAAGATTGCTGGTTACGTTGTTCAGGGGCCAGGGGTTGCGGCTGTGTAATTAACAGTAATTGTTTCATACAGTCAGAAATGATAATTTTTAAATCAGGAATCAAGGGGATATTCTATGGTGAATGATGTAGATAAGAAAATGAGAAAAATAGAGATGATTAACAGAGAAGATATGCTTGAGTTAACCAGGCGCATGACACTGTCAAGGAACTCTATGACAAGGATTGCCGGAAGCTATATGGATGCTGATGGGGTAATAGATGGTACATTTAATACGAATTTTTTAAAGCTTACGCCTGTGGAAAAAGGTAAGAAGCTTGCGATCGCGAAGGAGATTCCCTTTTCCAATACAAATGAAAATTTAAAGCGATACAGATTCCCAGAGGATTCTATGAAACCCGGCAGCATGTGGCAGCTTCTCATGGCACTGAAAACTTGTGGTCTGAAGGATGATGTATTGATGGAAACCTTTTATGATTTGATCGCTGAAAGCTATCAGGCGGATCATGATTATGCAGTTTTGGTATTTCATGACCGGTATGATATCCCGGCTAAAGCGTCCGATCATGAAAGATTGTGGGAATCAGAAGAAGTATTTGAATATATGGTCTGTGCCATCTGCCCACTGAAAGGCGATTATGAGCCGGAGAAGCCGGAGTGTGGATTCCTTTTTCCGGCTTATTCCGACCGATGTGCAAAATTGAATGAGATCGATGTATTTCAGGCAGATATCAGCAGTCCTCATATTGAATTATTAAACATTTTAGGATTGTGATTCCTTCTAACTTTCGCGTAGTTTAACAGCTGTAGCTGCCTTGCGACGCCGGTTTTCGTCAATTGCCGCATAGTGTTTTCGTGTAGTATTTACATCTTTGTGGCCTAATACATCCGCAACCAGATAGATATCGCCGGTTTCCTGATAAAGAGTTGTTCCATAGGTGCTGCGAAGCTTATGGGGAGTAATTTTTTTCATAGGAGTTATCTGGCGGGTATATTTTTTAACCATATTTTCTACAGCCTGCACACCGATCCGTTTGCGCTGCGTGGACAGAAACAGTGCATTTTCGTGGCCCGGCAGCGGAGTCTGGCTGTATCTGGAATTTTCCAGAAATTCCTTTAACGCATCTTCAACTTCGTCTCCGAAATAGACAACCATTTCATTACCGCCTTTACGGACGACTTTTATTCCATTATTTTTAAAGTCCACATCGTTTAAATCAAGCCCCACACACTCTGATACACGGATTCCAGTGCCCAAAAGCAAGGTTATGATCGCCAGATCCCGGTATTTTGTTTTCTCATAATAAGCCTTTCGCTGGCCGGTCAGTTCCGATCCGCAGGTTTCCACATAGTCCAGCAGGGAAGCTACTTCATCGGGATCCAGACGGATGATGGCCTTCTCATGAAGTTTTGGCATGTCTACCAGTAAGGTCGGATTTGTCTTGATTAATTGCCGTTTGAAGTAATAAGTATAAAAACTCCGCAGGGCAGACATTTTTCTGGATAGGCCTTTTTCACCGTTTGTGATTGTTTTGGAATCGCCGTCATATACTTTGAGATATTCCTGATATTCTTCAATATCAACGGCCTCTAATCGGTCCAGATCCTCAACCTTAAAGTCGGTTGAACTGTAATTTTTGTATGTAGGGTTGTTCTCAATCAGAAAATGGAAAAAAACCCTCAGATCATAGGCGTAGGAAATGCGCGTTTTTGTGGAAGTGGTTGGTTCGATGGCCCGGAAGTAGTCTTTGGCAAATGGTGGGAGAGTTTTCAGAATTTCACGTAGTTTTAACGTATTATTGATATTTGTCTGTTCATGGTAGGTCATAGTATCCATATTATTCGTCCTTTCTTAGATAAAAGATTATAGATTCGTTTTCATTTGTTTCTTTGAGTGTTATTTTGCGAGCTTATTCTGGAAAATAAGTTTTATTGTATTATTTATTTGATCTAGGTTTTATACTTTAGGGTGATGTGATATAGGATTATGTGCTGGAACAATAACACAGTAATTAAAAAATGATATTTATAATTCAAATAAATCTGGATATATCGGCTGGGAAATAAAGTCGGTTAATAGTTAGATTATAGCAGATGCAGTTAATTTTGACAATATCTATTTAATAAACCTGTATTTGTCGTATAGATCGACCCATGTATCCCAGACAATATCCCACCATTAAAGACCTAATAATTCATATGAAAAAATAAAACCCATAGATTTACGTCAAACAGGTAAACATAAATAAATTACCAGTAAACATAAATAGATGGGCTTTGTGATATATATAGATTTTTAAATTTTTCATGCACACGCATTAAATACTATCGTTCTGCAAACGATAGTATTAGAATTCAAAGAATTCTAACTGCTCATTACTCAAAAGTCTTTTAAGTGCAGGCTGGATAAAAAATTCTTCAACTGTTAATCCGCATTCTCCCAGCATCCGTGGATTTTTACTGCCACGCTTTTGATCGGCATGATAATCAGATCCTCCGGATAGTAACAAAGTATCTTTATAGTGTTCAAAAATCTCACGCCATAGGACGAAATTAGGCCGTCGGTCTTTGCAGGTAGTCTTATCATAAGTATATCTTGTCTCAATACCGTTCAGCCCCTGTACCTGCAATAGATGGATAAAATCTCCACGATTCATGAATTTTCCGGATTGCGTGGTAATTATTTCATCTATCAGATAGGGATGAGCCAGTACCGCCAGCCCATCGGCTTCTTGTATTACCTGTATCACCCTGACTGCTTCCGGCTTCTGCCTTTTTACATTCAAAGATGGATGATCTCTGACAAACAACTTCGCTGTGATCCAATCTGAAAAATATCCCTTTTTAGCCATCGCTTCAAAAATGTGTTTTTTTTGTAGTTTATCCGGATCGATTCTGCCGCCAGGCTGTTTTAAAACCTCTTCCAGCTTTAACGGAAATCCGAACTCCGTTAACCGGTCCAATGTTGCTTTGTAAGCCTTCATTTTGCTGGCGGTACAGAAAGCTTCCAGTTCCAGCAGAGCCGGATGTGTCCAGCAGCACCCATAACCAATGACATGTACATCTTCAACCAAAGTTTCACAGGAAAACTCCACTCCGGGGATCAGGCATATCGAATGCATTAGGGCATATTGTATGATATCTGTCATTTCACCGTCGATTTCCATGGAACTAATTGGCAATACATCATGATCGGCTATACCCAATATACGGATACCACATTTTGCGGCACGTTGAATTAATTCCGGTATGGTGTCACAGCCATCACTTCTCGTTGAATGCGTATGTAGATCACAGGGATACAATGCTTTCATGTTACAGTCCTCTCCTCTCCGGCAAAGATCTGTATGTTTCTGACCACCACCTGCCGGATAGCGTCTCCAAAGGCCTGATCCGCCTCCAGTGGTGTAAAATGAGTCTTCACAGCCATATTCTGAATAGAATCCCGATAAGCTAACTTTAAGGCTGTAGATATGTTTATTTTAGCAGCTCCCAGCTGTACCAGCCGCCGAAAAGTATCCTCGGCAAGTCCGGTTCCGCCGTGAATGACCAGAGGACATTCTTCCTGTCCGAGCTCTCTGACCAGTTCATAATTTAGAGACGGAGCACCCCGATACAACCCGTGAGAAGTGCCTATAGCCGGCGCTATAGCGTCTACCGCGGTATCACAAATAAAACGTTTCGTTTCCAGAGCGTCTGCGGTAACGCTTACGGTATGAGAAATATCGTCCTCCACTCCGCTGATGACTCCCACCTCCCCTTCCACTGCTGCACCGTAGTGATGTGCGTATTCTACGATTTCTGCGGTTTTCCGAATGTTTTCTTCCAGAGGCAAGGCAGAATAATCCATCATAACTGCGTCCCAGCCTGCGCGAATGCACTCTTTTGCTAATTCAGGATCCTTACAGTGATCCAGATGCAGCGCAACAGTTGAAGAACTCCTCCGGATCAGAGGAGTTACAAAGTCCATAAGAGTCTCCACTCCGTAAAAATGAACAGTTGGAACGGAAACCTGAAGAATAACACTGCTGCCGCACTCTTCTGCTGCTTTTATAGCCGCACTTGCACTGATGTAATTAAAAAAGTTAAACGCACCGATTGCTTTTTTCTCTTTTTTTGCCTGTTTCAGGATGTGGACAAAGCGATTTTCATTCATAACCTTATCCTTTCTTTTGAAGCTCCCGTAGAAGGGAGATGCCGCCTTGGGTCGGACCGGCATCAAATAAGTCAGCAATTGTGGCTCCGATATCCGCCAAAGTTTTGCGGATACCGAGATGATTCGGGATATATTTGGAGGAATAAAGCAGGCAGGGGGTATATTCCCTGGTATGCTGACCTTTTCCAACATAGGGGTCGTTTCCGTGATCGCCTGTCAGAATAAATGCCCCATCATCCCCCACCGCTTCCAGTAGTGTGGGAATATGACGATCTACCTGCTCCAGTAGATCTGCCCACCTCTTAAAATCCTGTGAATGACCGGCTAGATCCGTCTCCTGGATATTGGCGATCACAAGATAATCATCTGTGGTTGTGATGATCTGTTCGACCGTTTGAAATATTTTCTCGGTATCCACTAAGGAAATGACCCGGGCCTGCGGACATTGGACGACATCCGCGGCTTTTCCAATCAGATAGACAGGAGTCTTAGTTCTGGCCACACGGGTCGGACACTGGCCGTTCAGATCAAGCTTTAGGCCTAAATGCCGTAGTGTTATTTTTTCATCCAATAAACACAGATGGGGAGTGTCGACACCGGACGCGCCATTTTCCCTTGTAACCATGGCGGATTCGATCTGTGTAAAGGAGAATATTTCACTGCACACCACAATTACTCTGGTAACGGGAACAATATCACGGACCAGTGAGGCAATCTCCATTACATAATCCAGGGAAACGTCCTGCAGGCTAGCGGTCACGTTTAGGCTGAGTCCTGGGGCAGCTTCCATACAATCGGCGATCATAACACAACCGTCCACGAGAACCGGGCCGGGGGATGCCTGATAGAGAACAGCCGTATGTCCGTTTTGTATCAGATATTCTATGATATCGTTGCACAGCGATTGAACCGTAATTTTTTTGTAGTTAAGACTTCCGCTTCCCATAATGATCTGGTGCCCCAGATAAGTGTCAGCCCCCTCATAACCCAACTCCATTTTTCCACAGGAAGCCAGCGCCTTCACTCCCGCTGCTTCAAGTCCGTCTGCCCGGGCGATATTTCCAAGCCCTAATTTTTGCATAACCGGAATGTGAAGGCGATGCCCGTACCGGGATACATGCAATAATGTGTTTGCAGGCTCGCACTGCCTGGACATTAAGGGAACATCCTCCATTTGTCCGATACCAAGGGCATCGACAATCAGACATATTACTTTCATAAAATGGCTCCTGTTCTAAGCTCCTGCGACCGGAAGACCAGTCATTTTCGTGTCATTCGTATAACTCTGGCATCCACAATCCGAAATTTCCAGATTTACAGCGCGCTTAAGAACCCGAAGAACAATGGAACCAAAAGGCTTTGCGCAGGCAAAATAGAAGTCCTCCAGGCCAATTTCACCAAAGTCCGCCGGCATACCCTCCGCATCGTTAGATATCACATGGATTGCGGCGATGCACATATCACAGATACGGGCCAGTTTTGCAACAAAACCTAGGGATTGTCCTACCGTATCACCGCCCAGCTGTTTATACCATGAAACCTGGGCGGCTGTTTCAAAGAGTCCGGGCGGGGTCGTTACATATACCCCATTTTCATAGATACGTCCGATTTGATAAGAATTTTCCGATGCGATCAGACAACTACGTTCCTTGATGGCTTCCTCAAGCAGGATTCGCCTTAATTCATCACAGAACGGATGAGCCAACCGCTTCCAACTGTCCACCCCGATAGTCTGTGCAAATTGAGTGGTAATCGGATTGGAATAAAGATCCACGAAATCACTTGAAATAACCACATCTCCCTGCCTTACGGTGATTCCGCCGCAGGAACCGTCAACAATAATCCTCTTCACTCCGGCTTGTTTCAAGACCCAAAATACCTGAAGGCTGTCATTAGCGCTTGGGAATTCATTTCGTCCATATTTCCATCCCTGATGCGTGATGCGTAATACCGGTTTTCCACTTATGTCTAGCAGTTTCATTGCCGCTCCGACACCGAATGGGGTGTCAAAGGATTCAAATTTTGTGACTACGGCCTCCGGCTCAATGTCTTCTGGAAAACGCATCCCCCACGTTGCAGATCCGCCCAAAGAGGCTATTTCCACGTGATCCGTTTGAAAGTGTTCCGCTAATACTTTAAATAGTTGATCCATAATTTCCTCCTGTACTTTTATTTGTGAAGCGGCTCCAGGCCGATTTCAATCTCACCGTTTAGAATTTTATCCGAGATCTCCATTACCTTCTTCTGAATATCTTCGGGTACAGGGGTATCTTTTGCAAATTCATAAGCGACGGTTCCCATTTCAGGTCCGAAAAATTTCAGAATTCCGCCTTCGAATTTACCCGCCGTAACATCTTCGATGAACATAATAACCATCTTATCCAGATAACTCACGGCACTACCCAGTTCACGGCCTTTCAGAATATCATAATAGTGAACATCATAAGCCGCATAATAGGCATCCGTCGGACTTTCAGCAATTGCCTGACAGACACCGGCTTCCGCTCCTCCGGTAGAGGCTCCAATGACATCGCATCCCTTGGATAACAGTGAAAGAGCCAGTTCTCTGCCTATCGTCGGATCTACAAATGTGTCACTATAGGCTACAGTATCCTCGATATCAGGATTCACATACTGTAATCCCTGCTGCCATGCTGCAATAATCTGATTTACAGCCTCAATGTCTGCACCGCCTATAAAGGCCACTTTGTTTGATTTCGACATATAAGCTGCGGTTGCTCCCGCTAGAAATGAATTATATCCCCGATCAATACCGAATTCCTGCAAATTCGGATAATCTGCAATATCTTGGATTTTGGCATCAATGATCCCAAAATAAATATCCGGGAAATCCTTTGCCACAGCTTTAGTAGCATCGGCATGTCCGTTAAAACTGGTTATGATAATATCATAACCGCCTTCCGCCAGTGCCCGGATTTTAGGCTCGTATTCGTTAGCGTTTACTGCCTCTACGATCTTCATCTCGATATTGTCGTGTTCTTCTCCATAAGTATTTAAACCGGCTACCATATCAGTAAGCCATTGAAGCTCATCTATGGCATAAGCAGATACATATGCCACTTTCCATACTTTTCCCGGGGCTGAATTGTTTGCCTGCGTTCCAGCCTGCTTCTGCTCCGTCGGTTCCGTCTCGTTAGTAGCTGCCGGTTTACTTGCGCAGCCAGTGACAAAGACCAGTGCCATGAGACATGCCAATACTTTGATCCACATAACCTGTTTTTTCATTTTGTTCTCTCCTTTTCTTTTGATAGACATCAGGGTTAAAACGGTGTTTTATGATAAATCGTGTGCACAACGACTTTTCACTTATTTTCTGTTTCGATGACAGTTGATTGAAGCAGCTTTCCGGTGGTTTTTGCTGTCCGAATCCGGAGCATCATCTTTCCTACAACAGGCGGCAGGATGGCGACCATGAGTGCCAGTACATAGGGAAGCATGGATAAGATCTGTACCGGATATCCTTCTCCGGACAACATCAGCACCAGAGCCTCCGCGAATCCAAAGACCAAACAGGCCCAGAATGTCCGAATAGGTTCTGATCCGGTTAAAATCAGGGCTGCGATAGCCGTGTATCCCCTTCCGTTAGTCATTCCCACATTGAAGAGGTTGGAAGCCATGGCCAGCTGAGCACCGCCCAAGCCACACAACATGCCGCCTATCGCCATAGACAGATACTGTATCCTTTTGACAGGGATACTGGCGGATACGGCTGCTTCCTGATTCATTCCAACTGCTCGAAGGGATAAGCCGAAATTAGTCTTATACAGAATGAAATAGACAAGAAACGGCACAAGCAGCGCAAAATAAACCAAGATGGAATGATTATTTAGTATAGGTCCCACGAAGGGCAAGTGATTCAGAAACGGAATTTGTATGGTGGAAAGTGCAGCACCTTCCGGCAAATATAAGCGTCCACTACTCTTGAACCAGGATACCAGAAGAAAACGTGTCAGGCCCGAAGCAATAGTAATAATGGCTATAGCACAGACAACAGGGTCCACATGCAGTTCAAAGATAAAGAAAGCATAAACCAGCATGACCAGGGTTCCAAGAAGAGCCGCCGCCAGAATTCCCAAATAGGCGTTTGCCGTGAGATAGGCACCTACAATAGAGGTAAAACACCCCATAAGCATGAAACCTTCCAAACCCAGATTAAAGATATCGATTCTCATGGAGAACAGGCCTCCCTGTGCCACCAGGATTGTCGGTGCCGCAAGTCTGAGTGTGATAGTCAACAGATCCGTTATGTTCATAATGGATTCCTCCCCGATTTACGTAAATGAGATTTCTTTTTCTTCCAGACATAGAGAAAACTCACTGTTGCAAAAAACATTACAAAACCCTGCACAACCTGAACGATTTCCGGCGAAACATCGGTAATGGTAGACAACATGACCGATCCGCTCTGCAGAGCTCCCAGAACCAGGGAACCAAGCATCATTCCCAGGGGAGAGTGACGCCCCAGCAGGGCTGCCGTTATTCCCATAAATCCCATACCAATGGCAAAGTTGCTGAACATGACATGATAAATACCAAGGACTTCAAACAGCCCCGCTACCCCTGCAATTCCTCCGCCGATCAGAGCAGAGCTTAAAAAGGTTCTGGCCGCCGGAATACCGCACGCTTTTGCAAACGCTGCATTTTTACCTGTGATTCGGATACGGTAACCCAGGACGGAATATTTCATGACAGCCGTAAAACCAATAAAAATGAAAATGGTGAATATGTAAAGTACCGGAGCGGAAATCGATACACTTAATGGTATAGATTTTGGCATGGCCGCCGCCTGGGAATCCGCGAGACGGGAATATAGCATCAAATAAGTTACGAGCAGCTCTATGATATAGTTCATCATCACGAGAAGGATGGCTTCATTGATACCAAAATAAAATTTAAGGACAGCCGGTATGACAGAGATGATAGCAGAGACCAGAACTCCCGCCATAATGGTTACTAGCAATAATAACGGTTTCGGAAGTTCCCTCAGGGAATCGTTCACAGCAACTGCGGTGAGAGCCGCCATAAACATCTGCCCCTCCTGTCCGATATTAAAATACCCTCCCCGTTCACAGATCGAAAAAGAGATCGCCAACAATAGAATCGGAATCGTATAGCGGACCGTGGACATAAAATTAGATACCGACCCGAAGGAACCTTTTAACAAAGCAGCATAAGCTTCCAACGGATTTTGATCCGAACAGATCACTACCACTCCGACTACAATCAGAGCCAGAAAGATTGCAATGATCGGAGAAATAATGGATAAGACTTTCTCTTTCATATAGTATCCCCCTCCTCTTTCAGAAGTTGTCCTGCGCCTCCCATATACAGTCCGATACTTTCCTCCGTTGCGGATGCGACATCCTGAATCTCTCCCGAAAAATGACCCTCATACAGAATCAAAATGCGGTCACTGATTGCCATCAGTTCCTCCAGATCTGCTGTGATCAGCAGAATAGCCGCCCCGGATTCCTTCTGCCGGATTAATTGCTCCCGTACAAAGTTGATCGCACCAATATCCAATCCCCTTGTGGGATGCGCCGCAATCAGCAGCTTGGGCCCGCGACTGATCTCACGTGCCAGCACAATTTTCTGCAGATTTCCGCCAGAGAGTGCCCGGGCAGGGAGTCTGCACTTCGCACCCCGGATGTCAAATTGCTGAATTAGCTGATCTGCAACAGATGAGATCTCCTTATTCTTCAGAAATCCCCATCGGCTGTAGCTGGAAGTGGTCTCTTTGCCGCATATAATATTTTCTGCTACGGTAGAGTTAAGTGATAACCCAGTAGTCATCCGGTCCGCTGAAATATAGCCAAGACCTGTCTCTCTTCTGCGGTGGGTAGTGAAATTGGTGATGTCTGTTTCATCCAGATTAATCCGACCGGAATTAGCAGTCTGTGTGCCCAACAACAAACTGATCAATTCCTGCTGCCCATTTCCTTCTACTCCTCCGATTCCCAGTATTTCCCCTCTTTTGACCTCAAAGTTCAGATTCTGAATCGTGGCCTTTCCAAGCTTTAAATCCAAATACCAAAGATCGGTGACTTTCAGAACCGGATCGGATTTGCATGGGAGATGATTTCCGACAATCAGGGAAAAATCAGACTTTCCAATCATGGCAGCAGCCAACTCTCTCTCCGATACCTGTTTCATGGAAGTAAAGTTCCCGACCACCTGACCCTTGCGCATAACAGTGGCGCAATCGGCGATGGAGATCACCTCATTTAATTTGTGGGAAATGTAGATGATTGCTTTGCCCTCATTACGAAGAGAACGAATGATCCGGAATAATTCACTGGCTTCCTGAGGCGTTAGTACTGCTGTCGGTTCATCCAGGATCAGGATCCTGGCTCCTAGATAGAGTGCTTTCAAGATTTCGATTTTCTGCCGCTCTCCCACAGACAAACGCTGGATTATCGTATCCGGGTTCAAAGTCATACCAAGTGATCTCATCAATTGCATAATCTCTTTTCGAGCCCTTTTATAATCAATGACGCCGGCATTCTTTTTTGGAGCATGCCCCAGAATGATGTTTTCCAGAACGGACATACCGGGGATCTGCATGAAATTTTGATGTACCATAGCGATTCCCATTTGGAGAGCCCCTTTTACTGAGTAGTGCTCCGGCTTACCATCGATCAGTATCTCACCCTCATCCGGTTGATACATACCGTATAGTATACGCATCAGGGTGGTCTTCCCTGCACCGTTTTCACCGATAAGAGCATGCACCATCCCATAGTCTACAGAAAATTGAATCGAATCATTTGCTTTGATTCCAGGAAAATACTTGGATACGCCTCTCATCTCGACGGCTGTTTCCATAATTCTACCTCCCGTACATATGAAATTCAGAACAATAGTTAAATAATTATACACGAGATAATATGTATTTATATTACATATCCTGTATATACAAATTAATTGACAAAAAACACAGTTTCATGTTACCGGTAGCCGGAACGAAAGAACAATTTCTTAATAATAAATATAAAATAGTAGAAATAATTCCTTTTTACGGTAACAAATGATACTGTGTCTTTGAGCTGAAATCAGTTCCCGAATATGTCAGTTTTCATATTCAAAATGTAATTTAATCCGATCTCCTCTGAAAAGCACTTTGGAGAATTCATAGGGGATTCCATCCTCCGAATAGATCAGGTCCTCCAGCTTCAATATCGTGAATTTCGGCGGCAGTTCAAGCAGTTCCTTTTCATCTGGATGCGCGATAACAGATTCCAGAGTTTCCAGAAAGCGTTTTGGCACCAATCCATAGGTGTCTTTCAAAATGACACATAACTGTTCTGTCTCCATTAATTGATCACTCAACTCCGGACAGACTTTGCACGGCAGATAACTGCGGTGAATGCTCAAAGGTTTTCCATTGGCATATCGGAGACGCTCAATATAATATACGGAATCCTCCTCTGACAGCTCCAGTGACAGTTGTATATCGGAGGAGGGCTGCTGCTTTTCAAAACGGAGCAATTTTGTACCAGTCTCATATCCCAATTCCTCCAATTGCTCCCGGATGCCTCGATAAGCAAGGGAGGAGGTTTTAATCTTGGGTTCCGCAATAAAAGTCCCTTTTCCTTGAACCCGGTACAAGATTCCCTCATTCACCAGTTTTGTTAAAACCTGCCGAACGGTCATACGGCTTATCCCATAACATTTCCCTAATTCATTCTCTGAGGGAATAGCGTGGCCGATCTCCCAGTTACCATCCTGTATGGATGTGCGTATTTCCTCTTCTAACTGTACATAGAGAGGAGTCGGTTTATTTCTATCTAACATATTTCACACCCTGCATTTTCTTTTGTATTATTATTACTTGTATATACTAGCATATATGAGTAGAAGCGTCAATAAAATCACACTAATCTGTGGCAAATAATAACAAATTTTACTTTTTTGTATTATTATAGAGACAATATATATGTATATGTATATACATGTTATTGACAGATAACAATACTTATATTATGCTTATCTTTGATATGGAGAATCAGCGAAATACAATTCTGGTAATACAGCATCATTCAGGTTATATAGTTCCGATAATACAGATCAAGGAAGGATGAGTGAATATGGGTAAGAATATGAAAGAACAATCGGCAGATCTGCTGATTGAAGAAGTTGCTGTTGTTACGATGAATGAAAGTCAAGACTACTTTTCGGATGGTTACCTGGCAATCAGAGATGGAATGATCCTGAAAGCCGGACCCATGCATGAGGCATCTGCCTGGCGCGCTCGGGAAAAGCTATCAATGAAAGGATGCGTTGCCATTCCGGGCTTTATCAATGCACATTCCCACATTGGCATGAGCTTTCTGCGGGGGCAGGCAGACGATATCCGCCTGTACGATTTTCTCGACAGGACTTTTCCGGTTTTATTCCAATCAGACCATGAGGTGGTATATTTGTTCGCCCTGCTGGCCTGTGCAGAGATGTTAAAGAGCGGTTATACCACAACCGTAGATATCATGGAACAGCTTCCAGCAACCGCGGCCGCCGTGAGCAAGTCTGGTATGCGGGGGAAACTTTCTCCTAATATTGTTAATTTCCTGGATGATACTAAAACGGATCGGCTGCTTGAAGAAAATATAGGTTATTATGAAAAGTATCAGAATTCGGCATCAGGAAGGATACAAATCGATTTTAACATTCATGCGCCTTACAGTTGTTCTAAACAATTAATGACAAAGATCAAGCAGGCAGCCCAGCTCAGAAAGGCGGATATTCATTTGCATCTTTCTGAAAATCTGGAAGAAGTAAGTGCGATTCGGGAAAAATATAGTATGACACCTACAGAGTACCTGGATTCCTTGGGAATATTAGGACCAGATGTTTTGGCCGCTCATTTCGTTCAGGTTACAGATCATGATATTGACCTGGCTAGGATTCGCGGTATTAGGGTTGCTCATAATCCGGCCAGTAATATGAAACTGGCTTCCGGATTTGCTCCGGTAGCGAAACTGCTGAAGGCGGGAATCTTGGTGGGACTAGGAACAGACAGCTGTGTGACCAATAATCGGCTGGATGCTTTTGATACTATGAAATGGACTGCGCTGATACACAAAGGTAATACCCAGGATGCAACGGTTTTAAAGGCATCAGAGGTGTTGAACATGGCGGGAGCAAAAGGAGCGCGATCAATCGGACTGGATACCATAATTGGAACCCTGGAGGCCGGGAAACGTGCAGATATCACTTTTGTCAGAATGGATGGAAAACCGCACTGTACCCCCTGGATAAAAGAACGTGCGGAAAATACTATCTCACATTTGGTATATTCTATGTCGCCGGCGGATGTGGATATGGTAATGGTGGACGGAAATATTTTAGTTAAGCATGGCAAAGTAATCGCCTTTGATGAAAAATTGATCCTTAAGGATGCTCAAAAGGCCGGAGAAAAACTGTTAAATAAAACACTCTATGCCAATTGATGACCAATTATACAATTAGAAATTTCCAATCTCGGTGGCATAACAAAACAGACACAGTGTGTGAAAAAGTACTTGTAAACTGTGCCTGTTTTGCTTTTATCAAGCACCGTAATCAAATTATAGGATAAATACTTAGATAAAGATTTATTTTACAAAATCATTAGAATAATAAGGAACTGTAATATACTGTCCCGCTTGAATGTATTCATTCTCCAGATGATTCATAGAAACCAATTCTCTCATATATCGGTCCAGAGATGGATATTCCTCAGAACAATATTCCTGTGCGATACTCCATAAAGTATCACCAGCTTCCACCTGAATGCTTTTAAAATATTTATAAGAAACATCCGGATCTGCATGACCTTCTGCTTTTACCGATACACCAAGGCTGATGGATAAAGCGGCCAATAAACAAAATGAAAATACCAAAATACCAAATTTCCTGATCAGAATGCGGTTACATCTTCTCTTCTTACTATTTCCCATAATAGCTGCCCCCTTAAAGCCGAACGTATGATACGAACAAATGTTACGAACGCATGTTCTTTATATGACTATTATAATAATCGAACAGTTGTTTGTCAAGAGGATACGAAAAAAATCGAACAGATATTCCGAAAATTTGTTTGCTATTTTAAATATATCATGTTATGATTAATAAAAATAAAGCTGATTATTATTACAACTGATATAAGAATACTAATATCCGCAGCGACACAGGAGGTTAAACGAATGGGATATGGAAAGATCACTAAAAAACAGAATGAGATTTTAGAATACATAAAGAACGAGATCTTGAACAAAGGTTATCCGCCTGCTGTACGGGAAATATGTGAAGCGGTCCATTTAAAATCCACTTCTTCCGTTCATTCACATCTGGAAACCCTGGAGAAAAATGGTTATATCCGCCGGGACCCTACGAAGCCCAGAGCAATCGAAATCATCGATGATAATTTTAATTTGGTTCGCCGGGAGGTTGTAAATGTGCCGGTTGTCGGTACGGTTGCCGCAGGATCGCCGATCCTTGCAGTTGAGAATATCGAAAATTATTTTCCGATTCCCACAGAGTATATGCCGAATGAAGAAAGCTTTATGCTGAATGTAAAAGGCGACAGTATGGTGAATGCAGGAATTTTTAACGGGGACCGTGTGCTGGTGCAGAAACAGCAGACCGCGGAGAACGGCGATATTGTGGTTGCCTTGGTGGATGATTCCGCCACAGTGAAAACGTATTACAAAGAAGACGGTTACTATCGCCTTCAGCCGGAAAATGATTCCATGGAGCCAATTATTGTAACGGAAGTTGAAATATTGGGTAAAGTATTCGGTGTATTCCGCCTGTACTCCTGACCTTCTCCAACGAACAGTCTTTCCGCATATGCTATCCATTAGACTATGACAAAAAAGAAAGGGAGATTACACAAAAACTGTGCTCTCCCTTTCTTTGTAAAATGTTTATCGTGATGACTCCCTATTTAATTCAAAATTTAACGCGAAAAACAAATTGTTGTAACATACGTTTCATTTTTTCAATATTCTCTGCACGGCGGAGACATCTAACAAATTTACTGTCTCAAATTTTCCTTTATAAAACACACCCCAATTATTAAATACACAGGGTAATTCCTTTGCTTTTTGCAGTGTATCCACTTGAATTAAGGATACAGGAATGTCATTCTGTACACAATACTGTTCTATCATCTCAATATTTTGACAGATATATGGGCACTGCATATCATAATAAATTGTCAGCTCTTTGTTCCCGATTCCTTGATTTTTAACATTTTGTGCGAACGTTGGCATTGTCCCGTCAAATGAAAGTGCAAGCAATTCATATCCATGATCGGTAGTGTCAACAACCTTAAAACCGAACTTCTTCGCAAAGGATTGGTCTGAAAGCCAGGCTTTTTGTTTCTTGGCTCCTAACATGCAAATTCCGGATTTTCCCTTTGCCTTGGCATCGTTTAAACAATACTCCATCAACGATTTTCCATATCCTTTTCCTTTGTAATTACCAGATACCCATAAGCAATACAAATAATAATAGTTGTCACCAGTTATGGGAACCCAAGCAGTGTCAAGAGGAGCATATTCAATAAAGACCACAGCTCTTGCATCTAACTTTCGAAAGACATGGCCTTCCTTTAGCCGGTCTGCAAGCCATTGCCTCTTTGCCTCTACTCCCTGATGGGGTTTTTTGCTGCGGATAATACAGCATAAATGCTCGTTGGCAAGGTTTTCTGGCGTTAAATTTATGAAATCCGTATTATTCATTTGTGCCCTCACTTCAAATGAGAAAATTTCTACTTCTAATCTTCTTTCAGATCTGCGACCTCAATCGTTCTCCCATCCCGCCAGATCCGTTCCAGATCATAGAACAGACGGTTTTCCGGGTCAAAGATATGAATGATAATATCGCCGTAATCCAACAATACCCAATTGGCCGTATTGTACCCCTCCTGGTGCTTCATATCATATCCAGCCTGATGCAGAACCTTATCTACATTGTCGACCAGCGCCTGGATCTGATTTCTGTTCGTTCCGTTTGCGATTATAAAGTAATCGGCCAGAACACTGACCTGAGAGATATCGATGATCCGGATATCCTCCGCTTTTTTCTCTTCTAATGCTTCACACGCCAGCTGTGCCATTTTCCTGCTGATATTTTTTTCGCTCATTATAATCTCCTTTCGCTTAGTTTGGGAGCAATTCGTTCAATTCGTTCTCTTCTTGCTGCTTTTTAATATAATTTATGACATCGTCGGAGGAATGTTCGAATTCCTCCTTGTAATATTCAAATGCTTTCTGAGTCATGGGGTCAATATCCCCACCGTTTTCCGTCAGGTATTTTAAAGTATCTTTTAAAATCTGAAACAGCGCCAGGTTGATATCCTCAAATGCCATTTTCCGCACCACATTAAGATTCGCGGCCTTATAGCGCTGCGGTTCGATATAATCGGCGATATATACGATTTTATCCAGCAAAGACATATTGGGCTTCCCGGTCGTATGGTTTATGATGGCCTGGATAATCTCTTTGTCCTTGATTTTATACTGGTTCATAGCCAGAAATGCTCCAACTTTGGCATGGAGCAAAAAAGGCGTTTTCCGCTCAACATCCGTCATCTGGATGTTATGCTTGATACACAGCTGAAGCTTTTTCTCGTCGGGGATACATTTGGCGCAGTCGTGAAGCAGACCGGCGACCTGTGCCTTTTTTAGATCATATTCATAACGCATCGCAAGCGCCGCACAGGTATAGGACACCCCTAACGTGTGCTCGAAACGGTCATCATCCAATACCTTGCGAAGTCGTTTTGTATATTTTTTGATATCATAATCTTTCATTTGCAACACCTGCTATCTTTCCGTTTGATAAAGATGATTCCGATAGATATACCGTTCCACATCCGGCGGCACATAGTATTGGATACTTTTGTGCTCTTCCACCATACGTCGGAGCATGTGGGAAGAAATATCTATATTTGGAGTCTTCAGCAGTTCGAAACTACCATTGAACTTAGAAGACAGGTATTCCACCTGCTTTTGAAGTTCCGGATTTTTCAGATTATATCTGGTTGCCGCCAGAACCGTACAGTTTTCACAGATACTGGCTGGTTCCCGCCATGTTTCAAAATCAAACAGCGAGTCTGCTCCCATAATAAAATAATATTCCACATGGGGGTTGATATTCTTCAGAAATTCCAGTGTTTCAAAAGTATAGGAATATCCATTACGTTCAGCCTCGATCAGAGATAATTCAAAATGCCGGTTATCGCTGATCGCAAGCTGAACCATCTGAATTCGATGGCGGATAGGCGTATACAGTGTTTCCTTTTTATGAGGTGGGTTGCCATTAGGCATGACCAGTATTTTCTCCAACCCATACTGGTCATAAGCCTGTTCCGCGATAATCAAGTGACCGATATGGATTGGATCAAAGGTTCCGCCCATAATACCTATTTTTTTATGTGGAGCTTGTCCTAATATCATAACTGTCTATCCTCTTACATGAATGCTTCGTACACATGGGTTACGATCGGCAGTCAGGGCAGCACGATTTTTTTCTTTTCGTCTTTACCCTCTTTATACAACACGATCTTTTTTCCGATCACCTGTACTACCTGGGAACGGGTACGCTCCGATATCATGGAAGCCAATTCCCTTGGATCATCGAAACAATTCTTTAGTACGCTGATCTTAATAAGTTCCCGGGCATCCAGGGCTTCTTGAATCGCTTTTGTACTCTCCGGCGTCAGGCTGTTTTTACCGACCTGAAAGATCGGATCTAATTTCTGTGCCAGGCTCATGAGATATGCTCTTTGTTTACTGGTCATAAGTTCCTCCTATTTATAATAATCAAATTCCAGGCTATACATACGTACGGTGTCCCCCTCCTGGATCCCTGCGTTCTCCAGGTCGGTTAATATCCCGCTTTCTTTCAGGAAGTGCTGGAAAAATGCAAATCCTTTTTCCGAGTCCAGATTCGTGTAGCCCAGCATACGCTCGATCTTAGGGCCTTCCACCAGATAGACGCCCTCTTCCTCCTCCGATTTTTCAACCGTATAAGGAAGATTGTTCTGGATACTCAGGTCTTCAGGGAAGAATTCAGGTTCAAAAACCGTAGTTTCCGTGCCGATCTCCTGCAGCTGTTCCCGTACATAATATAACAATTCATTAAGCCCCTGACCGCTGACTGCTGAAATCGCGAATACATGGATTCCTTTTGGCTCAAATTCCTCTTTCAAACGCCGGATCGGATCGCTTTCGTCCTGATCGTAGATCGCATCGATTTTATTGGCGGCGATCACTTGCGGTCTGGATGCGATCTCCGGGTTATAGGCACTTAATTCTTTATTAATCGCATAGATGTCGGCGACTGGGTCTCTTCCCTCAGTGGAAGCGGCATCTACCATATGGATAATCACTTTCGTGCGCTCGATGTGTCGTAAAAATTCGTGCCCCAACCCTACACCCTCGGATGCCCCTTCGATCAGGCCCGGGATATCGGCGATTACGAAGCCGTCTCCGTCGTCAAAGTCTACCACTCCAAGATTGGGATTTAATGTGGTAAAATGGTAGTTGGCGATCTTGGGCCGGGCATTGGTTACTCTGGACAATAAGGTAGATTTTCCCACATTGGGGAATCCAACCAGGCCCACATCAGCGATTACCTTTAACTCCAGCTGCACCATCAACTCCTGTGCCGGCTGTCCTGGCTGCGCATATTTGGGAACCTGCATGGTGGCGGTGGCATAGTGCATATTCCCCTGCCCTCCACGTCCGCCTTTTAATACCACCTGACGAATATTGTCCCCAGACATATCGGCTACGATTTTACCGGTACTCTCTTCCCGGATGATAGTTCCAGCCGGGACCTTTAAAATGATATCCTGTCCGTCTTTTCCATGGCATCGGCGTTTTCCGCCCTCTTCTCCGTCGACGGCCGCATATTTTCTCTTATGCCTGTAATCCGTCAAAGTATTAAGGCCCTCGTCAACCTCAAAGATGACATCTCCGCCGCGTCCGCCGTCACCGCCATCTGGTCCCCCATTGGGAACATAAAGTTCTCTGCGGAAACTGACATGGCCGTCACCGCCTTTGCCGGATCGGATATATATTTTCGCTCGATCTGCAAACATAGTGATTCACCTCGTTTCTAATATCGTTTATTATACCCTGTTTTATTTATTTTGGCATTTTTTGATTTAAATTTCAACTTGAAATAAAATAACACGAAAATTATCGCCCGCATCAACAGAATTCCTTTAAGCTGAATAAAAAAGAGTTTCGCAAGCGAAACTCTCCGCCTGCGGCGGGCCGCGCAAGCGGCATCTTCCTTTCCGCCGCCGTGCGATCCCCGCGGAGCGTTTCTTATTTCATAGGAGCACTTTCCTATGAAATAAGAAAAAAGACCTCAAATCGCTGATTTGAGGTCTTATGGTCAATTATTTAGATACCGGAACGACAGAAACTTGTTTCTTGTCTCTTCCTTTTCTTTCAAATCGAACGATACCGTCTGATGTAGCAAACAAGGTATCGTCGCCTCCACGTCCAACGTTTACACCAGGGTGAATCTTTGTTCCACGCTGTCTGTAAAGAATGTTGCCGGCTTTTACAAACTGTCCGTCGGCTCTTTTGGCACCCAGTCTCTTGGACTCGGAATCACGGCCGTTCTTTGTGGAACCTACCCCTTTTTTATGAGCAAAGAATTGAAGGTTCATCTGAATCATGGTATTACACCTCCTTGAAATTCAATCGGATATAACCTCGGTTATAATGTTGAGCTTCTACTGCTTTCAAACCCAATACCAGAGCATCCATCAGCAGAACTGCCTGACTACCCGGCGTCTTATTGAATTTTACAGCCATTAAACCTCTGGATTCATCGGTTTTACATTTCAACGTCTCTTCTGTCAAAGATTCAATCGCATTAAATGTATTTGTAATCAGCACGGATACCGCAGCGCAGACCACATCACTTCCATAACGGGCCGCACCGGCATGTCCCAGCGCTTTCAGACCGATATAATCCTTATTTCTGTTTTTATAAATCGTTATTCGAATCATGATTAAGCATTGATCTTATCGATCTTAAGTTCGGTATACTGCTGTCTGTGACCGTTTTTCTTATGATAACCGGATTTTCTCTTGTACTTGTAAACGATAACTTTTTTTTCTTTACCATCGCCTACAACGGTAGCATTTACAGTTGCACCGTCTACAGTGGGATTTCCGACCTTCAAACCGTCATTGCTGACTGCGAGAACCTGGTCAAACGTATAAGTAGAACCAGCTTCAACACCGAGTTTTTCTACACGGATAACATCGCCTTCTGCTACTTTGTACTGTTTACCGCCTGTTGCAATAATCGCGTACATATTGGCACCTCCTATATCCATTACTCGCCAACTATGGTGGATGAAATTTTATTTAAAAATACCATCACTTATAACCTCGTTGCGCGGCACACTGGTATAGTCTACCATGATTTGGTATCACTGTCAAGAGATTTGAAATTTATATTATCACGTTTATTATTATTAAAGGTCCGGAGCGCGGAGGCAAGGGGCGGCTTAATTGATGGGTACGTTTCATTAACTCCTAGTTTAACATAATATAGTTTAAATATACAAGAGTACCAGAGCAGGGCTGATAGGGGAGAGGCGGTCTTGTCGCGGCGGGCGGATCTTCTCGTGAGGGCAAATCGCTTGAGACCGGATCTTAGAACGGGTTACGCAGATGGCGGGAGAACCTCGCATGGCCTGGAACACTGTTCGAGCCGTATTTTTGGCGAGTTTGTTCCAAGCCATGCCAATAAGAGGTTCTCACGCCATCGGAGTTACCCGTTCTTAGGTCCGGCCGAAGCGATTTGCCCTCACGAGAAGATCCGCCCGCCGCGACAAGACCGCCTCTCCCCTATCAGCCCGGCCCCCCCAGCAAAAAAAGGCCGGCAATTGACCGGCCTTACGAAGTAGATTACTTTTTCTTTTTTGCAGCCATCCAGGCTTTGGCCGCTTCGGCTCCGACTCCGATTCTGGAGATATAATTCATATAATCACGCTCGGCGATCAGGCCTCTCTCGTTGGTCATGTCCTCAGAGATATCAGCGACTCTCTTCACAACGGACAACATTTCTACCGGCATCATGGCCAGCTTTCCGGCCAGTATCATAACTTCTTCCAGAAGCTTATCTGCGGGAACCACTTTCTGGACCAGGCCAAGCTGGAACGCAAGCTCAGGCGTGATGGAATCGCCGGTCATGGCCAGATATTTGGCCCATTTGGAACCGGCACATTTGGCTATTTTGGAGATCCCGCCGCAGATCGGAATCGCACCGATCTTGATCTCAGGGAGCGCCAGCTTCGTGCCTTCGGCTACATACATCATGTCACACATGAGGGCTAATTCAAAGCCTCCACCCATGGCTACACCGGATACCGCGGCGATGACCGGTTTCTTGCACCGGGAGATCTCTCCGACACATTCCTGCATCAGTGCGGTCCAAACGTCTCCGTCTGTGACCGCACCGCTGGTCATATACTTGATATCGTCTCCTGCTGAAAATGCCCTCTCGCTTCCTTTGAGAACGATTACCCGGATATCGGAATCATCCCCGGCCTTGATGATGGCGGCTTTGATATCCTGGAAGGATATATTGTTAAACGCGTTCAGACATTCCGGCCGATTCAGGGTGATTACGGCGATTTTATCTTGTTTCTCATATATTAATGTTTCATATGCCATTCTGGTACAACTCCTTTCTGTTTCGGGCGACGCTATTTTTTACAGGCTGCTATTTTTTTATAAGCTGCTATTTTTTATCCTGTTTCGCCAGCTTTTTGGCGATCAGATCATATTGAATGTCGGAAGTCAGATCACCTACGGTTGTGCCCATGGCGTCTCTCATATAATGGGCGATGCCGGTATCTTCACAATAGCCCAGGCCGCCATACAGCTGGACGCATTCCCTGGTACAGTCTACGGCGGTTTCTGTTACGAAAGCCTTTACCATGCGGATCAGCGTATTATCCGGGCGGTTTGCCTCGATCAGAGTGGATACGTCATTGATAAAGGATCGGCATACTTCGATCTTAGTCTTGATTCTGGCCAGTTTATGGGCGGCTACCTGCATTTCGATGATCGGCCGCATCTTGTTGGTACGGATATTCAGATATTCACGGGTCTTCTCGTAAGCTCCTTCCATCGTTCCAAGAGCCACGGCCGACATATGCAGATAACCGGCAGCCAGGTTCGGCAGATAGCTTGAAACGATCAGCTGGTCGGATACGGGGATGCGGACATTATGTAAGGTGATCGTTCCGTTGCTGGCTCCGTTCATACCCATTTTCCGTTCAATATGTCCGCTGCCGAAACCGGGGGAATCCTTTTTTACGAAAAAGTCGCAGGGCTTTCCTTCACACAGGCCGGATACCATGTAGTAATCCGCTGCGTGGGAATTCGTCACAAATAATTTGGTTCCGTTCAGAACGAATTCGTCACCTTCCCGGACTGCCAAAATCGGCCATTCTGCCATATTCAGCACACCGGCCGGGTCCGTCTGGGCGATGGCACCCACTTTTTCTCCACTGATTAATGGCTTGATATATTGCTTATGCTCCGGATTCGCACTGCAGCACAGGAACAGAGGAAGGGTCATGCTGACCATCATACTGCATCCTAGAGCAGGGCATTCTTTGGAGATTTCCTCCAGAATCAGCAGCGAGGAATTGATGTCTAATCCCGCTCCCCCGAATTCTTCCGGGACATCTGCGCCGATAAAACCTAACTCTCCGCAGCGCTTGTTCAGATCAAACGGAAAGGTATTGCCCAGATCCACTTCCATGGCGCGGGGACGGATCTCTTCCACCGCGAACTGACGGACGGTCTGCATAATTAATTGCTGTTCATCTGTTAATAAACGCCCCATAACATAAAAACCTCCTTATTTTCGCTTTTTGGTTTTGCCTGTTTCTCACGTGAAATTATGTGAAAATCCTGTCAAAACAATTATATAGCGAAAAGAAGGAGGTGTATAATACTCGAAACTTGTATGTGCCATAGGCCGAAGATATACCATAAGGAGCAGCTATGCTGCGACCCCGCCCGCAGAGCATGTATTAAGGGATGCTGTAAAGTATACCCTATCTGGCTTCCGGCACGGGCACGAATTGATATAAATTAGTTTGTTTGTACTTCTTTGCAATTTTTTTCATACAGTCGAGAAATCCGTTTTCCGGAATCGAATATTCCCTTCCCTTTCTGCTGATTACACCGACAATCAGGGATTCATTCAGGTCTGCGATCTCTCGCACTTTTACAAGACCCATTTGGATAAAAACATTATTGATGGCAAAGGAGTTGGGCAAAACCGCGATCCCGTGATTGCTTGCCACCAGATTCTTAATATTTTCGCTGTCATTCAGCAAATATAAGGACTGGCTGCCGCCCTGATGACTGATATTGGCAAAAGAATTTCCGTTCAGGACCGTATTATAGCGGAAATCATCATAGGTAATGATCGTTTCCTTCTCCAGGTCTTTCAAAGTAATGTATTCCTTATCCGCCAGCGCATGGTTTTTATTGACATAGGCGCAGATGCCATTGGCAAATAAAGGGGTAAAATGCAGGTCCGCATTTTTGATGTGCTGTTCATAGGCATCCCTGTATTTTGCGCCGATCCCCAGTATGCCCACAAAGGCGGACGAATCCATCAGGCCGTTGATCATATCGATATTCTTTTGCTCCACCACCACAAGATCTATTTTCGGGAACCGTTTCTTCATCTCGAACATCGTCTCGATAATCAGCCAGTTGCAAAACAAAGGGACGCACAGCACCTGCAGTGTAGCCACCTGATTTGCCACCTCATTATAAGAGATGGCCATGATATCATCCACTTCCCCCAGTACCTTCCGGGCCTTCTGGATAATCTGCATCCCGAATTCCGTGGCGGTCACACCGTCCCTGCCGCGTTCAAACAAAGAGGCACCCAATTCTTTCTCCAAACTGGAAATCGAATTGCTCAGCGAAGGCTGTGACATAAATAATTTTTTAGCCGCCCTGGAAATGGATTTTTCCTCGTACACGGTCAAAATATAACGCAATTGCTCGATCCGCATCTCTTTCACCCCATATTCCTATAACCCGCCTGTTTCCAATCCCAATTACTTCAGAACCGGCCATAGCCGCAGACTATACCCATCTTTATTTTACCATCGAATGGCGGTAACAGCAATCGAAACTCTATAGGAAATTAATAGAGAAACCCACTCCCATGGCAGACCGGGCAGGCCTGCGTCAGCTGCTCGCCCAGTGGCCTTCGGATCTTTTTACGGGTTAATTCCACCAGATTCAATTTACTGATTCCCACCAATGAGGTTTTGACGGGATCCTGCTTCAGGGCATGGTGAAAGGAGTCCATCAGCATCTGGCGGTCTTGGCTTCGTTCCATGTCGATAAAATCTACGATAATGATACCGGACAGATTCCGGAGTCTTATTTGTCTCGCAATTTCTTTCGCGGCCTCCAGATTGATCTTTAAAAATGTGTCCTGCATTTGCTTATGTCCGGAGAATTTACCGGTATTGACATCAATGACTGCCAGGGCTTCTGTCTGCTGAATCACCAGATAAGCACCGGATTTCAGCCATACCCGCTCTTTTAACGCATCCTGTAAAGCAGACTCCAGATTATACAGCTTTATTAAGGGGAAGGGATCGTGGTATAGCTTCAGCTTTTTCTGATCTTCCGGTTGTTTACATGACAAATATGACAGCATTTCTTCATACAACGCCGGATCATCGGTCAGAATTTCATCCAGAGATTCCATATACGTATCCCGTAAATGAGTCATATGTCCTTCCAACGCTTTGTGAAGCAGGGAAAAACACGGACGGTGTGCCGCAATTTCACAAAGCTCCCGGTATTGGCCGGTAAGTTGCCGGATCTCCTTGCGCAGTTCTTCCTCGGAGGCGGCTTTGGCATTGGTTCGTACCACAAATCCATAATCCTGGGCGGCAAAAGGCTCTACCAGCGCTTTCAGTTCCGCTTTCCTGTCTTCCGGAATCTTGGCGGATACACCGATCCGTTGACTGCCCGTGGTCAATACCGCATATTTTCCGGTGAAATTTAGGTTGGTGGTAACCACAGGAGCCTTTGTTTTAACTGCTTCCTTGCTGACCTGAACCAGCAGCTCGTCCCCAACCTTCAATGTGTTCCCGGTTTTGACGGAAGTAAAGATCGGATTTTTCAGATCCTGAAAAGCCAGATAACAGATGACCTGATTGCTTATTTCCACAAAGGCGGCCTGGATGTTTTCAACGATATTCTTGACGCGTCCGATATAGATATTTCCCAGCAATTGCCCTGCTGTCTCCTCCTCGCATGTTAATTCCATCAAAATACCGTTTTCATATAACGCGGATATAATGCGTGGCTTTTCCCGCAGATGCATTTTAGTAATTATTAACTTATTCTCCAATGTTATCACCTAACGCTTCCAAGGGAAGCAGACTGTTTTCCATCCAGGCATAGAGATCTTTTCTGTGAATCTTTATCCCAAACGGCGGAAATTCAATACCGATAAAGGAGGCAAAGGCTTTCATAACTAATTCAGGTTTCAGATTATCCGCACTGCCGGCAGATAAACGCATAGATATTATGTCGCCTTCACATAAAGCCAGAGTGTGGATTAATGGCTTTATGTCAACTACCGTCTCGCTTTTCTTTGTCTTTTTCAAAATTGGTATTTCGGTCTGAGAAAAGAAATCATGCAGCCTGTCCTGCCATGCGAGGGCAGGCGCGCAGCCCTCCCGGAAACTTACGAGATAGTCAGCCGCTGCTACTAACGACATGGCGTTGCCCGCATCTTCGGGGAGCAGCCGGTAACTGAATACTTTCATTCCTTCAACCATAACGTCATTTAATCGCCGGACGGCCTCCTCACTTGAAAGGCACTCTCCCGCCTCGATATCCATGTATTCCCCGCCGCTGGTTAGCCCGACACCCAGAGGGGACGCAAAGGACATGATCATATGCGGGCTGTAGCCACCGGAATAAGAGATGGGAATGCCCGCCCTGCGCATGGCTTTCTGGAAATACCGCATAATATCCAAATGCCCGATGAATTTCATGGCACCATACTTGCCGAACTTAATTCTGATTTTCAAAACAGACACCTCCCCCATAAACAGCTGCGCCACATCCGGAACATTTTTCCCGGCAGTTGGGCGTAACCGTTTCCTGTGCAGCTCTCTCCCATTCTTTCCAGAGATGGCGTTTGGTCACACCGATCCGGATAAAATCCCATGGGAATATTTCGTCTTCCTTCCGTTCCCGTACTGTATAGAAGTCCACATCCAGACCACAGTCTTCAAATGCTTTCATCCAGCGCTCATTGTCAAAGTATTCAGACCAGGCGTCGTAAAGGGCTCCTCGTTCATAGGCCAGTTGAATGGCCGCGCCGATCTTCCGGTCCCCTCTGGCAAAAATACCTTCCAGCACAGTGACATCCGCTTCATGCCAATTGTATTTAATGCTTTTCCGGTTCAGCTGGTTTTTAATCTCCAGGTTAACGGTTCTGGCTTTGGATAAGAATTCTTCTTTTGTGCACATTCTGGCCCATTGGAACGGAGTAAAGGGCTTGGGAACAAAAAATGAGGTGCTGGCGACGATCTGGCATTTACCGGAACGGTTTTCTTTCGGAACTGTATCATAATAAAGTTCCGCGATTTTTTCCGAAAGATGCGCAATACCGCGGATATCCTCCTCGGTCTCCGTCGGAAGCCCCAGCATAAAATACAGCTTGACCCGGTTCCAGCCGCCCATAAAGGCGAGCGCGGCGCCGTTTAAGATATCCTCCTCGGTCAGGCCCTTGTTAATAACATTGCGCAGGCGCTGGGAACCGGCCTCCGGCGCGAAGGTCAGGCTGCTTTTCCGGACGTCCTGTACCTTGCTCATGACATCCAGGGAAAAGGAATCGATCCGAAGGGACGGCAGAGAAATGTTGATTCCCTGCCCCTTGAATTCTTCAATCAGGAACTGGACCAGTTCCTCCAGCTGTGTATAATCGCTGGAGCTTAAAGAACTTAGGGAAATTTCTTCATGGCCGGTGCTTTTCAGCATTTCATAAGCATATTGCTTCAGAACTTCCAGATCTTTTTCCCGGGTCGGGCGATATAGCATTCCGGCCTGGCAGAAACGGCATCCCCGGATGCAGCCTCTTTGAATCTCCAGAACCACCCGGTCCTGAGTCACCTTAATAAACGGTACGATGGGCTTCATCGGATATGGAAGCGGGGTCACATCCAACGCCATCTGCTTTTCGATTACTTCCGGTACTGCCGGGCGCACCGGACGGAACTTGTCCACCGTACCATCTTCCAAATAGGTAGTTTCATAGAACATCGGTACGTAGATTCCCGGTATCTGTGCGGCGCGTAACAGAAAGTCCTGTCGTGATCCGCCGTTTTTCTGATGGTCCTTATAGGTATCCAGAAGCTGGTCATATACCGTCTCCCCTTCTCCGATGTAAAACAGATCGAAGAAATCCGCCAGCGGCTCCGGATTATACGTACAGGGGCCGCCGCCGATCACGATGGGATCTTTTGATGTCCGGTCCTTAGCTTTCAGTGGAATTCCGCTTAGATCCAGGATCTGAAGGATATTCGTATAGCACATCTCGTACTGTATTGTGATGCCCAGGAAATCAAAATCCTTTACCGGATCCTGTGACTCCAGCGCGAACAGGGGGATTCCTTTTTCCCGCATGATCCGGTCCAGATCCACCCAGGGCGAATATACCCGTTCACACCAGGTATCCTGCCGGCGGTTAAATAAATCGTATAGAATCTGAATGCCCAGATGGGACATCCCGATCTCATAAACGTCCGGGAAGCACATACAGAAACGGATATCTATCTGATCCAGATCCTTGTTTACCGAGTTCACCTCGTTTCCGATGTAACGCGCAGGCTTTTCTATCGTCAGTAGTATTTCATCACTTAAAGCTAGTTTTTTCATCTTATCCCTTTCAATACCTGTTTCTTTCCAATTAGATACAATCTAAGTTATTATATACATTTTAAGTGAGAACTTCAAGTGCAGGATTACATTCGCGGATAGAGGAATGGTAGCTTGTTGAAGAACCGTCAATGAAAAAAAGAACCGCCAATGAAAGGAAAGGATTATCTATGAAATGGAATATTTACATCAGACAATTCTGCAAAACCTCAAGCAATCGGTTTATATCTATGGGCTTCGCAATATGATCATTCATACCGGCACTTCGGGCTTTGATCACATCGGCGGCAAAGGCGTCCGCCGTCATTGCCACTATGGGGATTATCTGCGCATCGCTGCGCTCCAGACCGCGGATGGCACTGGTGGCATCGTAACCGTTCATAACCGGCATCTGGATGTCCATCAAAATAGCATCATAGTAACCGGGATCTGAGGCTTGAAAAACTTCCAGGGCCATCTGTCCGTTTTCAACTGTTTGTACAAAAAGGACAGGGAGAAGTACGGCCCTGAATGATTTCATAACATTTGCAGCCGAGCACTGAATCAGGCGGTTGGCCCAGTGTCTCGCAGGCGTTTTTATTAAGATACAGCAGTTCATATGTCTCTAAATCGCAGACATAAGCGTTTCCTATATATTCATCCAGCATCCATGAAAAGTAACTGGCCCGTTTTTTTAAACTCTCTAATGAATCCATTCTAATCTCCTTTGGTCCAAATAACTGATTCCTTTTTTGGGTGTTCCGGCCAGCGAGTTTATTACGATTCAGCCATGCGTCACCTTGTTCACACACCAATTTATAATGTAAAGTATTCCTGGAGCAGCTATAAGAAGCCGTCCCAGATCTGTTATTCCCTTGGTATGGAGCTTCTGACCGGTATCAGCCGGGGAGATTATCCGGCCGGGAGCTTTTTGCCTTCCCTTGAAAAATTGGCAAAAGAAAAAAAGGTATCCATTAGTACGGTCCGCCGTACACTTCTGCTGCTGGGTTATATTGGGGCGACCAGATCGGTGAACGGAGTCGGTACACTGGTTATGTCTTTGGATAAAAGTGCGGATAACTGCGACTTTACCCAGCCGATTGTCAGAAAACGGCTGATGGATTTTGCGGAGAGCCTGCATTTCCTGGCATTATCCTGCAGAGCAGCTTTTCTGGGGATATCCCATGCGGAGCATGCATGGGGATCAGAAGACGATCAACGAATTCTATCAGCCCTATTATGATGCTTTGCTGGATTCTATAGAGCGATGTGATTCGGAAGGATATGCCGAAATATTGGAGGCAATTATGATGTATGAAATCCGGTTTGCAGTGGAACAGCTTGTAAAACTTGGCATCATGGAAGCGGCTGATCTGGTGCTGCCGTAGATAATACAAAGCGCTGTGTGGGGTACCCAAACTCCACCAGCAGCTCGGCCTCGGCAACCTGAAACGCAAAACAGCCGCATTTAATCAATGGATTTCCACCACTGATCCTGATATGAAGATATTTTACTGTAATCCACACGCTGGCCAATCATAGGAGTCGCCTCCTGCATATTTTGATCTGCGGCGATCTGCGCTGTCCTGCTGACTGGTTCATCCCATGCGTGGTTCGCTAATACAAATGCCCCCCAGTGGACGGGGATAAACCATTTCGCATTGACATCCGCAGCAGCCTGAACGGATTCTTCCGGGAACATGTGAGTGCCGGACCAGCCGTTATCATACTGACCGCTTTCAATGAGAGCTAAATCAACCTGACTGAATCTTTCGCCGATTTCCCGAAAGGCGTCACAATATCCAGAATCACCGGTATAGTATACGGAATGCGTATCATTCTGAAAATAATAGCCTGTCCACCAGGTCGTGTTCGATAGAAGTGGATTTCTGCTTGAATAGTGCTGGGCCGGTGTCGAAGTAAACGTAATCCCATCAAGAGACACTTCATCCCACCAGGATACCACATGTATCTTATCTTCCCCGATACCCCAGCCAAGCAGATAGCTCTCTACCCCTAAAGGGACAATATAATTTTTAACTTTCCCATCGATTGTCATCACTGTTTGATAATCTAAATGATCATAGTGGTCATGGGAAATCAATAAGACATCAATATCGGGAAGGTGTTCTGGTTCAATTGCCAGCTCGGAAAAACGTTTGCTCCCTGTAAAAGTAACTGGGGATGCGTATGTTTTTAGTACCGGATCAATCAGAATATTTTTATTACCCATCTGGACAAGCGTGGAGGAGTGCCCCAGCCAGGTGACATACATTTTTCCCTCTTCTGCGTCAGGAATGCTTTCCGATTTTATAACGGGAACTATATCGGCTGGCTTCGCTCTGTCGCTTTTCTTATTGATTGTTCCCGTAATGGTTTTGAAGCTTTTTTCTGCATTCGAGAACTTCTTCCCATCAAAATGTATCGTCCGTTCTAGGTAGGAAGCTCTCTGTGCTACAGTTGGCGTCTTTCCGATCCCTGGGTACAGGTATAAAAATAGTAGGGCAATGAATAGAAGGACAAGAATGGCGGCAAAAATAATCAGAACTAGTATTCCAAGTTTTCCTTTCATAGCTGCCGCCCATCCCCTTCTCCTTCTTTAAGCTGCGTGCAGTAGAATTGTCTAGCAGCTGCTGACGTATCGTTGATAAAGATCCTGAAAGACCTGTATATGAATCTGTTCATCCAGTATAATCCGTTTGAGATTTTCTACTATATTACAGTCTTCTATATGCTCTATCTGATATTGGTATTTCTCAATCGCCTTTTCCTCACCCTGGATCGCATTCGTCAGCAGCTTGGATAATTCCACGGGATACTGGTTGTATCGGGGAGTCCAATAGACCATTTGATTTCTGGAACGGGTCCAGAGTCTGGGATCCACTCCCAGCTGTAACGCCAGGGTGCCAAAGATCTCCAGGTGATGCATTTCCACAATACTAACATGATGGAAACAGCTGGCTATCTCAGCACAGGAAGCAGTCCGGAGATGATTGTAAAAGTACAGGCTGACCGCCGATATCTCAGAATTATTTCCGCCCACATTGTCCAACATAGCAAATGCATAGGTACGGTTCTCACACATTGCTTTTACAGGAGGGTAAGGCAGTTTCGCTTGATATAGGGGGCCTCCCTCTAATCCAGATTGTGCCTGCTGAGGCTGTTGTTGAGATTGCTGCCGCATCTGCTGATGCTGTTGCTGGGATTGCTGCTGCATCTGCTGAGGCTGTTGCTGGGATTGCTGCTGCATCTGTTGGGCCTGCTGCTGCATATGCTGCATCTGTTGGGCCTGCTGCATTTGCTGCTGCATCTGTTGGGCCTGCTGTATCTGCTTCTGTGCTTGCTGAGCCTGTTGTATAAATTGCTGCTGGGTAACATATTGTTGTTGCTGCGCGTGCTGCTGTGGAACATGCTGCTGAGACTGTGAAGGCGGCTGTGTATGCGATGAGGCAGCAGAGGCCTTCTGACAGTTGGAATCCGGCATTTGATTTCCTTCCATAGTTCATTCCCTTTCCTGATGAATTATTCTATTATCACCATATGAAAGGGAATGGAGATTTAGACCTGTCATAAGCTCCAGTCTGCAGCGCCTCTATATCGATCAGTTCACCTCTGATCTCTAATTACGGTTAAAAGAATTTATGCATCAACGCATTATGCATCCAATTCTTTTTTCTCTGCCATCCCGACGAAGAATTTTACCATCACCGGTATATATGTGACACTGAAAATCAGAACCGCCACGACTACAACCGTTTTCTTATGCTTCTCGGACACAGCGGCGCCAATGAGAATGCCAAGAGCCAGTAAACACAGTTTTACTAGCGTCATATCGCTGACATCCATAGACTGAATATACTCCTTTGCATAACCCAGATACTTTTTTACAGCCTCCCATACATTTTCCATCTGTTCTACCTTCCTTTCTCCGGCATCCTCAGGCAAATAATTTTCCAACGAGAGCATTCACCAGTTTTCCATCAGCCCTGCCCTTTACTTTGGGCATTAATTCTTTCATGATACGGCCTTTATCTTTTCCTGTAGGTTCCGATATGCCAAGTTCTTTAAGTACATTCTGAATCACAGCCTGAATCTGTTCTTCGTTCATTTCCTCCGGAGCGAATTCTTTATAGACGGCCAGTCTGGCCCGGCATTCCTCCAGGATATCGGTTCTGTCAGCAGGACAGGAATCCATGGTTTCCTTTGTCTGCTTGATTTCTTTAGCAATTACCGCGTTCTCTTCGGCTTCGGTAAGATCTTCTCTTTTATCGATCTGGACATTTTTCAGCGCACTTAAAAGCATGGAAAGAGAATCCTTGCGGCTCTTATCCTTATTTTTCATGGCAGTAACCATTTCCGCGCGTATCTCATCAATTTTACTCATAACAGACACTCCTTCTTAAGTGATATTTTATGATTTCCTTATCAACTGTTTATCTTTTATTATAGTGAAAGGGACAAGTTCACGCAAGGGGTTTTGAAAATGAATTTATATAGTTATATTCTGCTGAAACATCTTGTCTATTTAAATGAACAGGTCATTCAAACAAATAATTTTACTCCCTTTACTTTCATAATAACGCAGCATTTCGTCAATTTTCCTTTTATCATAACTGGTAACGCAATCTGATAGGACATTAACGCCGTAATTTGCTTTGCGTAAGTTGTAACAAGTTGATTTAACACAAGCAACAGCATCTGCTCCTGCTATGTAGAAATCACCGATTTCATTTTTACTAATAAATTCAGTAAATTCTTCACAGCTTAAAGCGTTTCCTTTGTATTTTGTAAAGACATTTTTTGATACTATTTTCAAGTCGGAAACTATTTCAGCCCCATAGGTATTGGGTTTAAAAGTTCTCGTGCCGGCGGATAAATTTTCATGCCTGATATAAATAACAGGAATATTATTATTGACTGCCCAATCAATAGCTTTATTGATATTGCCAATAACATCTTTGTAATTCTTTGTAATGTCATTTTGAATATCTATTATTACTAAGGCTTTTTTCTGCATAGTATTTCCTCCCGATAGGTAGATTAATTTGTTCGTTTTATTATTATACCTTGTAATTGTTGACAGTAGTATGGCAACAATCTATAATTAAATAAATTTTATAAGGCGGCTATCCGATGAAAATCGACAGACTAGTTAGCATTATTATGATACTCCTTGATAAAAAGCGTATAGGCGCACAGGAGTTAGCAGATATGTTTGAAGTTTCACCCCGCACAATCTACCGCGATATCGACACGATCAATATGGCTGGTATTCCTGTACGCGGGGCATCCGGAGTGGGCGGCGGCTTTGAAATTATGCAGAAGTACAAGATTGATAAAACGGTTTTTTCGACTGCAGACCTTACCGCCCTCATGATGGGACTATCCAGTCTTTCCAACATGATAAGAGGTGATGAATTGGTTCATGCCCTCGCGAAAGTCAAGAGTTTTATCCCTGCCGACAGAGCGAAAGACATTGAATTAAAAGCAAATCAAATATATATCGATTTAAGTCCCTGGATGGGCAACCGGAACATGCAGCCATATTTGGAGATTATTAAAACAGCTTTGCAGGAAAGCAGGTTACTTTCGTTTGAATATGCAGACCGATACGGAAATAAAACAGCGCGGACAGCCGAGCCGTATCAGCTTGTATTGAAAAGCAGCCATTGGTATTGGCAGGGATATTGCCTTAAAAGAAAAGATTTTCGCTTATTTAGACTATCCCGCACATCAAACCTACAAATACAAGAAGAATTTTTTACGCCGCGGGATTATCAAAAACCACAGTTAGATTTTGCTGATATTTTGGAAACGATACAAACAAAAATCAAAATTCGTATTCATAAATCTATTATGGACAGGATACTTGATTACTGCACTTATGAACACCTATCGCCAGACGGCGACGAGCATTACATTGTTAGTTTTCCTTTTATAGAGAATGAATACTACTATAATATTCTTTTCAGTTTTGGAGATAAATGCGAGTGTTTAGAGCCGTTACATATCCGCACGGAAATGAAGCGTAGAATACATGATATAGCTGCAATATATGAGAACTAATACATGAAAGCTAATACATAAAGCAAGGCGAAAAGGACAAACCAGTTGCGATGATTTTCGTGCAATCTAATCACGGCACTGGTGAAACTAAAATACAAAAAAGAGAAAGGAAGTACCTAAATGTCCTATACGATACGACAAGTGGCGGAAAAAGAGGGAATCACCACACATACGATCCGATATTATGACAGGGAGGGGCTGCTGCCTTTGCTGGAAAGGACGGATAGCGGAATCCGGAAATTTTCAGAGGAAGACATTCACTGGCTGGAGTTGATCTGCTGCCTTAAAAACTCCGGTATGCCGATCCACAGGATCAAAGAATTTATGAATCTATGCCTGCAGGGGGAAGCTACCTGTGAAGAAAGAAAACAGATCTTAGTAGAACACAAACAGGCAATCCTGAAACAAATGGAAGTACTCAAGACAAGTCTGAATACCGTGAATTACAAGATCGATCATTACCGCGAAATCGGTATCTTCCATATCGACCGCAAAGATTGAACTACAGGAAAAGCCGGAACAATCGGATAGGGGGATGATTAATCCCCCTTCCACACCACCTGGCATACTGTTCAGTACCAAGGCGGTTCAATAGTTTACACGTAACATTTGGTAGTAGGCTGACATGGATGGATATCCAAGCCGGTCTACTATGCTTGCTGTGATTGACCGTATCAAAGTACGCCTGTAAATCCATGCTGACTACATACACATATCCCCCATCAACGTATTTCTTACATCTTCCAAGGGCATCGTGCGCTCCTCTTCCAGGCCGGAAGCCGAAACTGTTGTCCGAGAACTGTTCTTCAAAGATAGGCGTCAGTTCCTGGGCGATTGCTTGTTGTATCACCCTGTCCACCACCGTGGGTACACCTAGCTTTCTTACTTTTCCCTTCTCTTCCTTGGGTATCTCTACCCGCCGGACTGGATTGGGTTTGTATTTCCCTTTCCTCAACTGCTCTACCAACTCGCCCTGATGGTTTCTTAAGTAGGGTAGAAGTTCATCTACCTGCATTCCGTCAATTCCACCTGCGCCTTTGTTGGCTTTTACCTTCTTGTAAGCGGCGTTTAGATTATCGCTACGTAAGATGGTATCAAGCAGGTTGTCCGTCCAAAAGTCCGTGTTGATGCCAGGGTTCCCGGTAATCCATTCATGGCCGTACACTCCTGTTTCCCTTCCCTGTTCCGCAGGTATCTCTCGCAGGTAGTCCTCGATATGAAGTTGTCTGTACTTATTTCCATGTCCGGTTTCCATTTGGAATTGGCACCTCCTATTGTTCAGTCCTTCCCAGAACATCTATAGCTGTCCCGGTACTATGACCTCTGCTGACTTCTCACGGCAAGCTTTACTCCGCGTCTACAAATGTTTTATTGTTCTGACACGTCCGTGAGATCTCCCCGGGTACTCACACGTTCTTTCCCTCCATGTCCCCACCATCTTTACCATGCAGGATTTCGTGCAGTTATCGGACTTCGACTTGTTTAGCAGCCTTATCCTCCTGCTTTGGCCTATAAATGGTTTCTGTTCGTTGGGGCAGAGGTTTGCCTGCACCTTCCTTCAGCCCTCTTAAACCTCGCGGCGAGAACCCTGGTGTTTAGCTATATCCTTCCCACTGCCGGGCGGATTCGAGACTTGCACTCGTTAGAACGTGCGCCCGCCGGGCGCACTAAAAAAGGAGCGTGATTGTTGCACCAGCACGCTCCGGTCTCCTATTATTTGTTGTCCCCTGTTATTCGTTATCTCCAATTACTCGCTGCACCCATCTCCAACGACCTTATAGGTCTCTTCGACAATCCGTTCCATGGCATTTAAGATGTTTTCATATCCGGTACATCGGCACAGATGGCCGGAGATCATTTTCCGCAGTTCCTCACGGTTATATCTCTTCCCGGTCCCGACGATCTCCACCGCGGTCATGATCAAGCCGGGTGTACAGAAACCGCACTGAACGGCCGCCTCGTCGATAAAAGCTTGCTGAATGGGACTTAATTCGCCATTCGGCCCTTTCAGGCCTTCTACGGTCAGAATACGGCGTCCTTCGGCCCACATGGTCAGATAGATGCAGGAATCTATGGCTTCTCCGTCCACCAGGACAGTGCAGGCACCGCACTCTCCCACTTCGCAGCCCTTCTTTACACTGGTGAGGCCCAGCCGGTCCCTTAAGGTGTCCACCAGCGCTTCTCTTTCATCTACCGCCAGCTCTACCTCTTTATCATTTACTATCATTTTGATTACTTTAAGCATGGATCTCACCTCCTGCATAGATGACAGCCTGGGCCAGCGCCCTGCGGCTCATTTCTTCGATCAGCTGCAGCCGGAATTCACGGGAAGCTCTCCAGCTGGTTCTGGGATTTACTTCTTCCAGGACACCTTTTCCAACTGCGTTCAGTAGTTCCTGATCCAAAGCCATTCCTTTCACACGCTCTTCCGTCTTCGTACAGCGCATCGGTGTGGGGGCGGCTACGCCAAAAGCGATCCGGACATCCTCCACAGATGTTTTATCCGCGCTAAGCTTAATGTAAACCGCGCATCCCATCGTGGCGATCTCCATGGCTTCCCGTTTTCCGTACTTGATATAATGGCCGCCGAAGCCTTCATAATTCTCTCTGGTGATACGGACTGCGGTCAGCAGTTCTGCGTGCTCACGTACCGTACGGCCGGGCCCGGTATAGAATTCCTGTATCGGGAGCAGGCGTACTCCGTCAGGA
The DNA here is from genome assembly GCF_019042245.1 of Diplocloster modestus. GTDB lineage: Bacteria > Bacillota > Clostridia > Lachnospirales > Lachnospiraceae > Diplocloster > Diplocloster modestus. The sequence continues at coordinate 139,881 of NZ_JAHQCX010000009.1, read as the reverse complement.
CCGGTCAATTCCAGTACCGCATTCAGGGCAAACAGGCTGGACGCACTATCCGCACTGGTGACTCCGTTGCAGACATTACCTCCGATCGTTCCGATATTGCGAAGCTGTGGTCCTCCGGCCTGATCCACCGCATTACCCAGAATTGGAATATGTTTTTTGATTATATCGTTGTTGGTAATATGGGAAAAAGTAGTGGCAGGGCCGATCACGATAGTTCCGTCTTCTTCCATGCTTATCCCTTCAAGCTCCGGGATGCCATGGATGCTGACTAAGGAACAGCCGGCCATCTTTCCCTCCCGGATCTTGATCAGCACATCGCTGCCTCCGGAGATAATGACGGCGTCCGGATCTTCCCGGAGTGCACGGATACAATCCGCCACATCTTTTGCCTGATAATATTTTTCTATATCATACATCGTCTATACCTCCTCTAGATCAATCCTGCTTCTTTAAAATGAGACACCAGCTTCTGCGGATCAAGCGGCAGGGAATCCACCGCCACTCCGGTTGCGTGAAGCAAGGCATTTCGGATCGCGGGTGCAACCGGAATCGCCGGCGGTTCACCCAGTGCTTTATTCCCGAACGGGCCTGTCGGGTCATCCAGCTGAACGAAATCCACGTGCAGGTCCGGCGTATCCATGGCGGTAGGAAGCTTGTAATCCAACAGATTGTCATTCAGGGGGCGTCCCGACTTATCGAACAGAAGCTGTTCACTCAGGGCATATCCCAGCCCCATACTCATGCCGCCGTGAACCTGGGCTTCGGCCAGCTTCGGATTAATCAGGGTGCCGCTGTCATGAACATTTATAATATTTAACACTTTTATCTTGCCCAGAGGAATATCCACTTCGATCTCCGCAAAGCAGGCACCGCTGGAGAAGGTATTTTCTTTACAATGGTAAGTAGATTCCGCCGTGATATGTACGGAACGGTCCAGGCTGTAAAATGCCTCTGTGGCCAGTGCTTCGAGAGTCACCAGACACTCCCTGCTTTCCTTATCCACCACATTGTTTTCCTCTATATCCAGGACATCTGCCGGCATCTTCAGCAGATAGGAGGCATAGTCCAGAATCCGCTCCTTCAAAAGCTGGGCGGTCTGCTTTAAGGCCTTGCCGCTGACATAGGTCTGTCTGGACGCATAGGCGCCGGTATCAAAAGGACTGATATCGGTATCCTGTGTGGAAACAATATAGATGCGGTCCTCCGTAATTCCGGTTACCTCAGCAGCCATCTGCGTAAATACGGTATCCGCCCCCTGACCGATCTCGGTGGCGCCCATCTGCAGCTGTATGGACCCGTCCTGATTCAGAATCATACGGCAGGAAGCGGTTTCCAGCGAGATCGGGTAAACACCGGTTTTGTAACAGAATATGGCCATTCCAACACCACGGCGCACCGGACCGGTCTGATCCGCGTATTCTTTTCGCTTTTCATCCCAGTTGATATAATCACGGCCTTTTTCCATACATTTCTTTAAGCCGTAGCTGTTAAACTTCACTTTGGTGTGGGGATCCACATAACCTTCCGGCATGCAGTTTTTAAACCGGAATTCCAGAGGATCCATGCCAATGGCGTTAGCCAGATCTTCCGCGAGACATTCCGCCGCAAAATCCGACTGCGGGATACCATAACCGCGCATGGCCCCGCCGACGGTAATATTCGTATATACGGTATAACTATCGGATTCCAGGGCTTTTTCCTCGTGATAGAGCTGTTTAAAACCATTCGCTGCGTTGGCTACGATGGCGTGGCCATGGGAAGCATAACCGCCCTGGTTGGAATAGGCCTCGAATTTTCGGGCGACCAAAGTACCGTCATCCCGCACTGCGCCTTTTACGTGGAATTTTATCGCGTGACGCACCCTGGTACAGGCCAGGGTCTCTTCTCTTGTAAGTTCCAGACGAACACCTCTGCCACCTACCTGTGTGCACAGGAAAGCATTTAAAGGCTCATATAAGACATCCTGTTTATTGCCAAAGCCGCCGCCAATATAGGGCTTGATTACCCGGATCTGTCCCCAGGGGATGCCCAGAGCCTGGCCGATCACCCGGCGGACGATGTGGGGAATCTGGGTGGAGGATGTGACTACAATCTTATCATTTGCCATATAGGCGTAGGAAACCGGCACCTCCAGATGGCAGTGCTGGACAGTCTGGGTTTCGTATGTTCTTTCAATAACATGTAAGGAGGGCTCTTCTTCCAGTGCCTGGTCATAAGTCATGTCTCCAAGCTGAAAGGAGGAATGCACCAGAACGTTCCCCGGTTTTTCCTCATGGAGAGTCGCGGCACCCTCTGCCATAGCCTCATCCGTGGTCAGAAGAGGTTCATATACCTCATACTCCACCTTAACCAGGCGTGCTGCCCGATTGGCGGCGATTTCATTATCTGCAATCACTGCGGCGATATCATCGCCATAGACGCGAACTCTGGTGTTCAGAAGCTTTCTGTCCGACACATCCTGATGAGCGGCTTCCACGGACCAGGGATGGCCCGGAGTGGGAAACTGTATGTCCGGCACTTCGAAACAGGTGACTATTTTTACCACACCGGGGACCTTAAGGGCTTCTTCCAGATCAAAGCTTTTCACCACACCGTTGGCAATGGTACTGTGTACGACTTTTGCCACCAGCAGGTCCTTAGGCGCCAGGTCCGCCACATATTTTGCTCCACCGGTAACCTTCTCGTAAGCGTCGACACGTTTTAACTCTTTACCGACTCCCATTACTAAAACCTCCTTACATATGCCAATGTACCAACCGGCAGGTCAAATCACCCTGCCGGCCGGTACATTAGTATAAAAATTTTTAATTAAAGACGTATTTATTTACAAGAATATGTATTTTAGAACAAATAACACCGCCAACACATACATTACAATGCTTATCGTCTTTCTGTTTTCCTTACCAGCGATCATGTTAATGATTACATAAGAGATAACTCCCATGGCAATACCTTCGGAGATACTATACATAAATGGCATCGCTATGATACAGATAAATGCAGGAATTCCCTGGGTGGGATCTGCGAAGTTGATCTTCAGAACTGCGCTGATCATCAGGAAACCGACGATAATGAGGGCCGGGGCCGTAGCAAAGGAAGGAATGGCCAGGAAAATAGGGGAAAGGAACAAAGCCAAGCCAAACAGAATCGCTACTACAAAGGAGGTCAGTCCTGTTCTTCCGCCTTCGGAAACACCGGAAGCACTTTCCACGAATGTGGTGGTAGTGGAGGTTCCAAGCAGAGCACCTACGGAAGTACCAATAGCATCTGCCATTAACGCGCCCTTAATCTTAGGAAGCTTCCCGTCTTTATCCAGCATATCTGCCTGGGATGCCACACCGATCAAAGTTCCCAGTGTATCGAACATATCCACAAACAGGAACGCAAAGATAATTACAAAGAAATCAAGCGACAACACTCTCGAAAAATCAAGCTTCAGCAAAGTCGGCATCAGGCTTGGAATGGCAATTCCATTGGAGAAGTCAGGAAGCAGGCTGAAGAAGCCCATCTCCGCATTCGGCTGGTACAGCCCCACCAGCTGGCAGATGATACCTAAGATCCAGGTCGCCAGAATACCCAGCAGAATATGCCCTTTCACTTTCTTCACGATTAATACTGCGGTGATGAGAACTCCGATAATCGCCAGCAGAACAGTGATTCCCTCGGTAAAGAAAGTTCCGGCTTCTGCAGAACCCTTAAAAGAGAAAACCGTAACCAGGGTGGAGTCCGAATTTCCGACAAGTTTACAATTCTGAAGGCCGATGAAGCAGATAAACAAACCGATACCAGCGGATACCGCATGCTTCAGGGACATGGGAATCGCATTGAAGATCGCTTCCCGCACATTCGTCAGGGAGAGCAGGATGAAGATTAAACCTTCGATGAATACTGCGGCTAACGCCATCTCCCAGGTATACCCCATATTGATGACGACGGTATAGGCGAAATACGCGTTCAAGCCCATACCCGGAGCCAGTGCAAAAGGATAGTTGGAGAAAAGCGCCATTAGAACAGTTGCGATCAGGGAAGCCAGCGCGGTTGCCGTAAAGACCGCCCCATTATCCATGCCGGCTGCGCTCAGGATAGATGGGTTGACTGCCAGGATGTAAGCCATGGTCATAAAGGTTGTGACACCTGCGATGACTTCCGTCTTTACATCGGTGTGGTTTTCCTTGAGATGGAAAAATTTTTCTAGTGCGTTCATTTTTGTTTCCCCCTTTATTAAAAATGATTATGATAGAGCAGCTTTCTTTTTGCTGCCTACATACATATTCTACCAGATTTGACGTCCCCCGACAAACTTTTTCGTTATATTTTTATCATCTGATAGATAAATCACTCTCTCCACCCGTTCGGGTATGGAAAGCTTCAGCGGCGTCGCCAGACTGCTGTCATCGATGACCAGAGCATCCAGCTCAAAGCCCGCATCAAAGCTTCCTGTTTTTCCAAAGAACGAACCGCTGCCAACCGTACCCAGATAAAAAGCTTCCTGTACAGTCAACGGCTTCAAGGTGTCGTCCGCCAGCCGCCACCGGAGCTTGGAAACCTGAATGGCATCCGCCATCGCCCGGAAGACGGAGCTTACGGTACCCCCTGCCACGTCACTTCCAAGCCCCACCCGCAGGCCTTCGTCCAGGAATCTGCGCACCGGAGCGATCCCGGAGGACAGATTCGTATTGGACTGTGGACAATGTGCGATATATACACCGCGCTCCTTCATCCGACGAATCTCGTCAGCCGAAGAGGATACACAATGAGCCATGATCGTCTTGCAATCACCCCCGAACAAGCCAAACTGGTCATATGCGTCCCCGTAAAAAGCGGAGGAAGGACAGAGTTCATTTACCCATGCGATCTCGCCCTGATTTTCAGACAGATGGGACTGTACCGGCAGCTGATATTTTTTCTGTATTTCTTTCAGGCGCCGCATCAGTTCATCGGAACAGGTAGGGATGAACCGGGGGGTCAGAATCGGCTGGACATTGTGATATTTACCGGCCACATCTTCTAACCAGGCGACGGTGTCTGCCGCAGACTGCTCCGCACTGGCTTCACAGAGGATATCCGGACTGTTGCGGTCCATATTTACCTTGCCGACCATGGTTTTCATCCCGGTCTCTTCCAACAGATCCATCAGCAGCTCTGTAGCCGGAACATGCAGAGTCGCAAATATGCAAGCCCTGGTGTTGGGCCCTTTCTTCATGTCCTCCACAAAGATCCGATACGCTGTTTTAGCATAATCCAGATCTGCATATTTGGACTCTTCCGGGAACGTATGGGTATTCAGCCAGTCCAGCAGCTCCAGATCCATTCCCAGTCCCCGGAACGCATATTGGGGAGCGTGTACGTGAAGATCCGTAAGCCCCGGCAAAATCAGCTGACCTTCACAGTCGATGAGCGGAAGATTCTGGTACTGTTCCGGAAGTTCTTCGTATACACCATCTGATATCCCGTTCTTACAGACGAGATAACCGTCTGCCACAGTCCTGAAATTATCTTTATCCTGGCTGTAGCAGATATTTCCTTTTAGAACAAAGGAGTCTTTTTGCATGAAAACCACCTTCTTCATTTTAATATTTTATTCGCGGCATGCCGGAAACATTATGGAACTTCTTTAATTAAGATACATTATGATAAGGTTTTAATAATTTATGATTATACTGTAATTCTGGACAATAAAAAAACCACCGGATTTTTCTACAATTTCCAAGCCCTATGTCAGGACTATGCGGAAACTTATAGAAAACTATTTACGGTAGTTTGTAGAGACGTTCAACCAATTATGAACATATATAAGTTTTATTTTATTTAGTTGTCTTATTCTATAACTGCTTACCTGATTATAAATATATTATAACTACTATTGTGCATTGCGTCAACCATATATACGGAATCAGAGGATTGTTTGGATATATTTGCCAATGAAACGTCTAAAAAATTGTTAGCTATTCACAATAAAATTAAGGTATAAATGGGATTGCCAAATTCTACTGCTTGTGTTATAATTTTTTTCGGATTCAGTTTTTGGTTTGGGGCATTAGCGCAGCTGGGAGCGCGCCACACTGGCAGTGTGGAGGCCACGGGTTCGAGTCCCGTATGCTCCATTTTGAATACTTTATAGAGGTTTCGAGTATTTTTATAATCGTCCTGTCTGGGGCGATTTTTTATTTTAGAAGAAAGTGCTCCTATGAAATAAATATATTTGATGAAAATGGAACATTTGGATCAGATTTAGACGGTCGAAATGATACATATTAAGGACAACGTTAATGGATAAATAATTAATTTGTTATAATATCACAGGTCTAATTTTAACTATTTTGTATTTATTGCCGGCACTTTATGTACTGGCATTTTTTCTATCCATGAATGAACATATGTTCCATAATTTATTTTTGGTATTTGAGGTGTGTCCCATGGATGGCTATGATAGCGTATGTTAAAATTTCACTAAAATTCGACAAATTTTAGGAGGTTGCATGATGCGCCAATACAAATTGCTGCTTCAAGGCATTCTTACGGACCGAATTCTAGTTTATAGAACAGATAATCACTATACTCAGGAGCAAATGGCAGAATTGTTACATATTTCTCCCCGTTCTTATTTTGACATAGAGCACGGCAAATATTGCTGTTCTGCAATTACTCTTATATTTTTTCTGTTAATATTATCAAAAACTGAGGTCTCAGACTTTCTGGATGATTTCCGGCTGCGCGCAGAAAGGAAAGATAAAGATGATGTTGCTTAAACTTGGAAAAACATTAGCTGAGTACAGACATGCCGCCGGCCTGACTCAGCAGGAGGCCGCGGACAAGATACATGTCTCGCGGCAATGTCTGGGAAACTGGGAGACAGGGAACCGGGAGCCCCGGTTCGGGGATATTGTACAGCTCTGTCAGCTGTACGGGATTGAGCTGGATCAGCTCACGAAAGCATCAAAAAAGGGCCCTTACAGGCCCTGAAAATGCTGAATCTGATTTTATATACATTTGTTAATTATCAGCTAAAAATTTGCTGCTTACCAGCTAAAAGCTTCTTCCATAGCCGCCTTCACCTTCGGTACGACATAATGGCTGCCGCCCCGGTCTTTCACATCTTCGATCATCATGGTGATCATCAGCTGCTGGCCGGAATCCTGAGCGGTAAATGCGGTGAACCAGCCCAATTCTGTTCCAGTCGTGTCATCTTTGGAGGCTTTAATCTCGGCAGTGCCGGTCTTTCCGGCAATCGTACGCCCGTCGATTCGGGCCTCATGTCCGGTGCCTTCCGGATCTTCCACTACCTGAACCAGATCTTCTTTGATCACATCCGCTGCCTGTGCGGGAATCGCCTGCCCTTTCCAGAAAGAACCCGCCGGATCTTCCTGATATTCAAGGGTCGGGGATATCAGGCTTCCCTGATTGACAAACGCCGAATATATGGCCGCCAGATGAAGGGGATTCACCAAAACCTCACCCTGTCCATAGCCGCTGTCGGCCAGCTGGATTTTCGTCTTGAAGCCTTCCCCGGATGTGATTTGGGAATTGGACATCCCATACTGGAATGGAATATCCTCGCCAAACCCCAGCGCTTTGGCTGCCTTACTAAAATTATCCTCACCAATCTTAAGCGCCGCTTTGGCAAAATATATATTATCTGAGTAAACCAGTGCGTTTCTTAAATTTGCCGCGCCTGCATATTCCTCCAGCGTGGTAACCTGATAAGAACCCCAGCTGGAATCCTCCTGCCAGCTCCTGCCGCTTGGCCCAAAATCCTCATCTGCCGAGAAAGAATCCGTGGACAACCCGATCGCTGCCGTTACAGGTTTGAATGATGACCCCGGGCACCAGGTGTTTCGGAAACGATTGTAAAGCGGCTGGGCCGGGTCCTCATTTAGGGAAGTCCATTTTGAATTCGTCATGCCCATGACAAAATCATTGGGATCAAATGCCGGAGTGCTGACCAGAGCCAGTACTTCGCCGGTCTTCGGATTCATGGCCACAGCGCAGCCGGAATCCTCACCCAGTGCCTCATAAAGCGCATTTTGAAGACGGTAATCGATGGTCAGCTTGACATCCTCTCCCATTTTCGCATCCCGGGACAGCAGATTCACGATCTGATCTCCATCCGCGTTCACGATATTGATCTCACAGCCGTCGATACCGCGCAGCTGATCTTCATAGATTTTTTCAAGCCCTGATTTTCCCAGCACGGAATTGGCGTTATATCCTTTTCCCTCCAGTTTTTCCAGATCCTCCGCCGTCACATTCTGCACATAACCGGTCAGATGGGCAGCCGCTCCCTTTAGCGGATAGACACGTTCGCTGGTATCCGATATTTTAATGCCGGGAATCTCAAGCAGCTGTACTTTTAACTCATCCGCATCTTTGGACACAGTCCGAATCGGTACAAAGCTGTCATCCTTCACCCATCCGGCGCTCAGCGTTTTCTGAATTTTTTCCGCATCCATCTCCAGCAGCTTGGCGATGGACGCGATGGTCTCCTCTCTGGGTTCCGCCAGCTTGCCGGGAACGATGCCGATGGAGGATGCGGTACCCTTTTCCGCCAATGCCATCCCATTGCGGTCATATATATTTCCCCGCTCAGATTTTGTAGCGGTATTTACTTTTACTTTATAATCTTCCTGTAACTGTGGAAAGATCAGCTGGGAATACCAGTCGATCTGATACTGCTTTTCCTCATTCCGGATCAATGTGGCGGTATTGGAAAACTGAAGCGTTCCCGCCACGGTCTCCATAGTAGTGTCATAATTAATCACCGCGGTGTCCTTTTGTTCTTCCACATTTGTAATCTGAATATTTACGTCAGCTGCCTCCACACCTTCATAGATATTCTGATTTCTGGCTATAAAATCTTCTTTCGTGACTCTTTGCCTGGTTTCATCACAGAGGAGCAGATACATGTCCTCATAATTTCCGCTGTTAATATCGGACATATACTGGGTCAGTACTTCTTCGGGAGTCGGCCCCTTCTCTTTTTTGTTCAAAAATAGAATCATACCGACTACGATTCCAACAACCACCAGAATCCCGATGATAATACCAATCAGGAGTCCAACCCGATTTCCTCTGCGCCTGTGTCTCCGGTTTCTTGCCATTCCGGTTCCTCCTTATAACGTTATATTATTATTCATATGAAATACTGCCGTCATTTTCCGTCCCATTATACTTCAAAACTGAATAGCTGTCATCATTTTTTCCTGTACCGGCTTCATTCCTTATCTGCTTTCTTATATTAGTTATATTTACCTGGGAAAATTCACGTTATCCGGTTTAAGTTACAATTATTGTGCAGCGTATCTAAAATTCAATAGCTTAAAATCTATTCCTTTAAATATTACATCTGTAGGCAATATAAGTCAATCGGTTTTTGAGAGGGGACTGGCATCTTTCGGCAGGAAAGTCAAATCTTCAGGAAACTGCGTGGAGAAAGGGGCCTGTCCCCGGAAGTTGGCTGGAATATCCCCTCATCCATCCAGGAACGCAGCCGCTTTATTTCGTCGAGTAGCCCGGCATCCGGGGACAGGCCCCTTTCTCTACGTAGTTTTCTGGAAGATTTGGCTTTACCACCGAAAGGTGCCAGTCCCCTCTCGCAAATCGCAACAGGGGATTGGAAAAGATTGTTATTTTCGATTGACAAATGGGAGCTTTTCTGGTATCATTTCACCAACTGCTTTTTCGCGTTAAAGCGTAACGCTTTAACGTCAAAATAAATTTTAAACTTCTCAGGGGGGATAAAAAATGTTCATCAAAATTTTGTTTTTACTGATCTTTTTTGCGGTTATGATCGGTGTCGGTATCTATTCCAGACAGCATGCCAGGAGCGTGGACGGTTTCGTACTGGGGGGACGTTCTGTAGGTCCCTGGCTCACCGCTTTTGCTTATGGTACGTCCTACTTTTCTGCGGTTGTGTTTGTGGGATATGCCGGACAGTTCGGTTGGAAATATGGAATGGCCACTACCTGGATCGGAATCGGCAATGCCCTGCTGGGCAGTCTGCTGGCCTGGGTAGTTCTGGGCCGCCGGACCCGTGTTATGTCCCAGGGACTGCGCGCTGCCACAATGCCGCAGTTTTTTGGGAAACGCTTTGACAGCAATACTTTGAAAATCGTATCATCTGCTATCGTCTTTATCTTTTTGGTTCCCTATACCGCTTCGATTTACAATGGGTTATCCCGGCTTTTTGGAATGGCTTTCGATATCCCTTATGAGGTCTGCGTCATTGTAATGGCAGTTTTTACCGGTGTTTATGTGGTCATGGGCGGTTATATGGCGACTGCTATCAACGACTTCTTTCAGGGGATTATCATGCTGGTTGGTATCGTGGCTGTTATCGCTGCCGTCTTAAGCGGTCAGGGCGGTTTCATGGAGGCGGTAAAATCCTTAGCCCTGATTGAAAGTGATGTTCCGGCGACACTTGGACAGCCAGGTGCCTTTACTTCCTTTTTCGGCACGGATCCGGCCAATCTGCTTGGAGTTGTCATCTTAACCTCCCTGGGTACCTGGGGACTGCCGCAGATGGTTCAGAAATTTTACGCGATCAAAAACGAAAAGGCGATCAATACCGGTACGGTAATCTCTACCATGTTCGCCATCGTAGTGGCCGGCGGCTGCTATTTCCTGGGTGGGTTTGGACGCCTCTTTGACAATCCGTCCCTCTATAATGAGGCCGGAATTGTCTATGACAGTATTATTCCATATATGATGTCCACACTTCCGGATATACTCATCGGAATCGTTGTAGTGCTGGTATTGTCCGCATCCATGTCCACGCTCTCATCTCTGGTGCTGACCTCCAGTTCCACACTGGCTCTGGATTTCCTGTACGGTAATTTAATTAAAAAAGTCAGCGAGAAGAAACAGATTATTACCATGCAGATTCTGATTGTATTTTTTATCATCGTTTCTGTCGTGATCGCGCTCAGGCCGTCCGTGTTTATCGCGCAGCTTATGGGAATCTCCTGGGGGGCTCTGGCCGGTGCTTTCCTGGCCCCGTTCCTGTACGGCCTGTATTGGAAGAAGGTTACCCGCGCTGCCGTGTGGGCCAGCTTCATCACAGGGGTGGGAATTACCGTGTCCAATATGTTTTTAAAATACATATCCTCTCCGATTAACGCCGGAGCCATAGCTATGATCGCCGGACTGATCGTTGTCCCGGTCGTCAGTCTAGTTACCCCGAAAATGAATAAAGCGAAGGTTGACGAAATGTTCACCTGCTATGATGAGAAAGTTGTCATCAAAAAGAAACGCTCCCTCGAAGAAATGTAAAGGCAAGCCGATAGAAGAAAGGAGAAGAAAGGGGACATGTCCATTTCGAATTTTTATCGAAATGGACATGTCCCCTTTTACTATTTCCTCAGCTCGATTCCCATGGCTTCCAGAGATTTCAGAATCCGCTCCATAGCGGCTGTCACATCCGCCTCTTCCAGGGTCTTATCTTTTGCCCGGAACACGATGGAATAGGCCATAGATTTGAAACCAGCACGGATCTGCGCGCCTTCGTAGATATCGAACAGCTGATAGCTCTCCAGATACTGTCCTCCATTTTTTTCAATGACTTCTTCCACCTGACCTGCCAGGATCTCCTTGGGCATCACCATACTGATATCACGGGTGACGGCCGGATATTTCGCGATACCCTCGTATTTCCGGTCGAACGTAGCCCGGCTTACGATCTCGGGCATATCCAGCACTGCCACATAGGTGCGCTCTCCGATGTCATAGTTTTCTGCTACGGTGGGATGCACTTCTCCTATATACCCCACGACCGTATCCAGATATATGATGTTTGCCTGTCTGCCAGGATGCAGGAAAGGTTTTTGGGCATTGGGATCATATACCGCTTTCTGATGCATTCCCACCTTGTCTAAGAATTCCTCCACAACCCCTTTTAAGGTAAAGAAATCTCCGTCTCCGTACATCCCCATTGTAAACTGCATCCGTTCCTCTGGGAGCTCCGTGAGAGGTATCTGCTTGGGCAGATAGATACTGGCCAGTTCATAGAGTCTTACATTCTTATTCCTTCTATTATAGTTGGTGGCCAGAGAGGTCAGCATTCCATTTAACGGCAGCGTCCGCATGATACTGTAATCTTCTCCTAAAGGATTGGAAATCACAACATTCTGACGCAGTTTGGAATCCTTCGGGATCAGGAGCTTATCGTATACCTTCGGACTCTCAAAGGAATAGGTCATCCCTTCGGAGAAACCACAGAATTCCGCGATATCTCTTGCCACTGATTCCACACGCAGTTTGAAGGATAATTTTCCGGTGGAGGCTTCCCCGCTGGGCAGAGTGGTCGCTATATTTTCATAGCCATAGAATCTGGCCACCTCTTCCGCCAGATCCGCCATACATTCCAGATCCTGTCTCCAGGAAGGGACATATACTTCCTGCGAGGCCGGATCGTATTTTAATTCAATCGCTTCAAAATACTGAATCATGTCTTCCAGGGAAATAGCGGTTCCCAGCAGCTTATTGATTTTATCCGTGTCAAAGGGGATCGCGCGGCCTTCTTTTTTCTTATTATATACGTCAACAACTCCGCCTACCACTTCTCCGCACTTTAACTCTTCCACCAGCTGGCAGGCGCGGTTTATGGCCTCTATGGCAGTGTTGGGGTCCAGGCCCTTTTCAAATTTTCCGGAGGCGTCCGTGCGAAGTCCGATCTTCTTGCTGGAAAGACGGATATTGGTTCCGTCAAAGCAGGCGGCTTCAAATAACATGGTCTGCACATGATCGGTAATCATGGAGTTCTCACCGCCCATAATACCGGCGACGCCCACAGGCTTCTCTCCGTCACAGATCATCAGAACCGATTCGTCCATGGTCCGCTCCTGTCCGTCCAGGGTGACGAACTTTTCATTCTTCGACGCCCGCCGGACGATGATCTCACGGCCCGCGATGGTGTCCAGATCATAGGCGTGCATCGGCTGGCCGTATTCCTCCATCACATAGTTGGTAATATCCACGATATTATTAATCGGCCGGATACCATGGGCAGCCAGACGCCGCTGCATCCATTTGGGGGAGGGCCCGATCGTTATATTTTTTACCACCCTTGCACAGTAACGGGGACAAAGGTCACTGTCCTTTACGGTCACCTTGATATATTCATTTACATCTTCCTGGTTTCCGGTTTCTTTCACAACCGGAGGTTTATACTCCTGGTGGAAGGTAGCCGCTGCTTCCCTGGCCAGTCCCAGCACCGAGTAACAGTCCACCCGGTTGGAGGTTATCTCATATTCGAATACCACGTCGTGAAGCCCCAGCGCTTCGATGGCATCCATCCCCACCGGTACCTCGTCCTGGAAAATATAGATACCATTTTCCGGTGCTTCCGGATACATATCACGGCTGCTTCCCAGCTCTTCGATCGAACAGAGCATCCCATTGGATTCAATGCCCCGCAGCTTTCCTTTTTTTATTTTAATTCCGCCCGGCGTCTTCTTGCCGTCGTGTCCGCCGGCTACTCTGCCCCCATCCAACACTACGGGGATCTTGTCATTCACATTGATATTCGATGCCCCTGTGACGATCTGAACCGGCTGCTCCTGACCGATATCCACCTGGCAGATTACCAGCTTATCCGCGTCCGGATGCCTTTCTATGGAAAGAATCCGGCCGACTACGATCTTCTCCAGATCTGCGTCCATCGCCTCATATCCCTCCACTTTGGAGCCGGAAAGGGTCATGGCATCCGTAAATTCCTGGGCCGATACATTAAGTCCCGGCACATATGTTTTCATCCATGCGTATGATGTATTCATCTCATTCTTCCTCCTAGAATTGTTTTAAGAAACGGTCGTCATTTTCATACAACAGCCGCATATCGTCAATCTCATATTTCAGCAGTGCAATACGTTCCAGTCCGACTCCAAACGCGAAACCGGAGTATTCCTCCGGATCAATTCCGCTCATTTTAAGAACGTTGGGATGAACCATACCACAGCCCAGGATCTCGATCCAGCCCGAACCTTTACAGAACCGGCAGCCCTTCCCTCCGCATTTGAAACAGGTGACATCCACCTCCGCGCTGGGCTCGGTAAACGGGAAATGATGAGGGCGGAATTTCACTTTTGTCTCCGGTCCAAACAGCTGTCTCGCGAATTCTGCCAGTGTTCCTTTCAAGTCGGCAAATGTGATATTTTTATCAATCACCAGTCCTTCGATCTGATGGAAGGAAGGGGAATGTGTCGCGTCCACCTCGTCCGAACGGAATACTCTACCCGGGGCAAGCACACGGATCGGCAGTTTCCCTTTTTCCATCACGCGGACCTGTACCGGAGAGGTCTGGGTACGAAGCACGATATCGCTTGTGATATAGAAAGTATCCTGTTCATCCTTGGCGGGATGATTCGCCGGTATATTCAGTGCCTCGAAATTATAATAATCGTATTCCACTTCCGGTCCTTCCACAACCTCATATCCCATACCCACGAAGATTCTCTCGACCTCTTCCAGCGCAATCGTGTTGGGATGCCGGTGTCCTACACTGTTCTTTTTTGCCGGAAGAGTGACATCGATGACTTCTCTTTTCAACTGTTCTTCCCGTGCTATCTTTTCCATTTTAGCTCTGGATTCTTCCAGAAATCCTTCAATCGCCGCGCGGGTCTCATTTACCAGCTGTCCCACCAGCGGACGCTCCTCTGCCGGCACGTCCTTCATCCCCTTCAGAACAGCGGTTAATTTTCCTTTCTTGCCAAGGAAAGCCACACGCACATCATTTAATTTGTCCAGTGCGTCTGAATCTGCGATCTGTTTCAACGCTTCCTGCCTGATTTGATCCAATTTTTCCTTCATTGTTTTTCTCCTTTACTTTTGTTAAGCTTTAAGCTGTTTTCCCATTGCATAAAAAAAAGCCCCATCCTGCAAAGGGACGAAGCGATATCCGTGGTACCACCCTAATTCCCGGAATACGATCCGGGCACTTATCATCTGCTTAACGCACAGGTTACGGCATTTCTTACTGAAATTTCGGAAATGCAGCTCCAGTGGGAAATTCGTCGCTCATCTGAACCTGAGGAAGCTTACAGCCGGTGACTCCCTCTCTCTGCAGGAAAATGAGTTTCTACTAAACACCTTCACAGCCTTTTCTTATCTTTTATATTCTATACATGCAGCCTGGAATTGTCAAGTTTATTTTTTATCGTAAATCCGGAAGCATAGAGAGGGGACTGGCATCTTTCGGCAGTAACACTAAACCGAACAGTAACTATGTGGAGAAAGATGCCAGTCCCCTCCTAAACGGCCTATTGTGGACTTTTTCCTGATTTTTTGTGTCTCCTCGTTTGAAATAACCGGATTTCCGTGGCAAAATATGAGTTGACTTCCGCTCCAATCAGCAGAATATACATACTGATATACAGCCACAGCATGACCACAATAATCGTCGTCAGATTTCCATAGATCTTGGAGAAATCACTGAAGTAATTAATATAAATAGAAAAGCAGTACGAAAATGCCATCCAGCCAATAGCTGTAAAAAGAGCGCCGGGAAACTGGGCAAACATTCCCGCCTTACGGTTCGGCAGAAATTTGTACATCAAGGTAAAGAAGAACATCAGCACCAGCACCATAATCAGTGACCGAAACTGAATCAGAAAAGAAAAAGTCCCCTGGATCCCCGGAATATGTTCCTCTATAAATCCCAGAATCCAGTTGCCAAAAATCAGCAGGCCAAAAGTCAGAAGCAGTGTGATAATAAACAATACCGTATAAAAAGCCGCCCGGATGCGGATAAAAAAATAATTTCTGGTTTCACTTACCCCATTGACGGAGTTCAGTCCTCCCGCTATGGACATGATCCCTCTCGCTGATGACCAGATCGCCACCACAGCGGACAGCGACACCACCGTAATGGTCTTGTCATACAATTCATCTACAATCATAATCACCGTAGATTTAAAAGAAAGCGGAGTCACACTTTTAATCACATTAAAGATATCCTGCTTACCGATAGGCAAATACTGAACCAGCGACAGCAACAGCATCATAAAAGGAAAGAAAGACAACATGATAAAAAAGGCCGCCTGCGCGGAATAAGCACTCACATGGTCTTTCGATAACCTTTTACTAAAATCCCGAATAATATAAATAAGGTACATACATTTTTCCTTCCTCTGAACTGCTGTTAAAAAATCATATCATGATTTCATCAAAACTGCAAGGAAGGACATGGGGTTAGTTTTTAATTATTTTTGAGGGACAGCGAGGCAACGGGCGGCGGCTGTATAAAGCCCCCGCCCCGGACTTCCTAATACAATTGCTTAAAACTGATCCCGCTGTAGTAAAACTGCAGAATATCCTGATAAGATTTACCCTGGGAGGCCATGAACTTTGCCCCGTTCTGGCTCATTCCTGCCCCGTGGCCGTACCCTCCCCCGATGATATCATAAGCAGTTAACTGATCCTGCTCCATGACAGGGCTTAGAATGATGTAAGCGCTTGGCAAAAGCGAGGTGCCTTCCACTTCTGATCCGTCCATCCGACTAACTGTGCAGCCTTTTGGAGACAGTGCTCCGCGGATGTCATACTCTGTAGTGACCACGGTGTTCCCTTCAGTCCCCTGAACGCTTAGTTCCGCGGCGACACCTCCGGCACCTCTTTTGGTAATGGTTACACTTTTTACGGTGCCAATATTGCCGAAGGCTTTCATGTTTTCGGTCAGGCTGGCTGCGGGAATCCGTACCTTCCAGCGGTACCAGCTCTCCTGACTGTCATAGGAGGCGTAATCATTTTTTTGTATGAAGGCCTGGAACGCATCTTCTTGTGTGAGATCCTGCTCCGGCTGTTCATCACCGGAAAATTTACCCTGCAGGTACGGTGTGGAGTCGTTGCTCTCCGGGTTCCATATACAGCCGTCAGTAGTATGGCCGCAGGAAGTGGAGAAATAGTAGGCTGTAATGACCGTGTCTTCATAGGCGGCTACAACTCCCCGTGTTTCGTCAACAGCCTGCACGACTTCAGGGGTTTGAGGCAGATTGTTGTATACCTGGAATTTGACACTGTCGTCGGCGTGGGCTCCGTACTGAGCATAGCCGCTGTTCAGAATCTGATTATATGCATAGCTTCTGGCACAGACCGCCTGGGCCTTCAGCGCCTCCAGTCCGTAGCTGGAAGGCATCTCGCTGGGAAGAACTCCATAGAGGTATTCTTCCAACGGAATATCGTTGACAATAACAAGACCGCCGTCCTCTCTGCGGATTTCCAGGGTGCCTGCGTAGCTGGGATTTCCCTGGTTTCTGGTTATGGATTCCAGGGTCAGCGTACCGCCCTCAGCAGGAGCCAGCAGAATTCGGTTTTCCTCCCAGTAGGGGCTATCTGCCGCGATAGTGACACTCTCCTGGGCCGCGTGCTCTTCTGTGTTTTGACCGTATTGGATCGTAAACCCGTTGTTCCCGGACAATTGTATCTGGCTGTGGAAGATATCCGCGTAATCGTTGGTTTTGATCAGGACACGGATGTGATCCATGGTCAACGGTTTGTTTACCAGGCCGGCGCATAACTTTCCTTCGGCCACCACGAATTCAGTTATATCGTATCCGACAACCAGATTGACCAGTTCTTTCTGTGCCAGTTGTCCATAGATCTGATACAGGCGGAACTGATCCGAAAAAGGTACCAGACCGTAACCTTCGATCTCCACGCCGTCCAGCTGGACGGACAGGATACGTCCGGATATGGTATCCTGTTTGATACGCAGCCGGGTCACTTTTTCGTAGGCTACGACCACATCACCGAGGACCCCGTTGACATCCTGTGTGGGTTTATCTCCTTCAAAATTTATGTAATATCCGTCTACAAAAATCCGGAATCCATTTTCCGTTGGTCCGGTAATCCATACGTTCACTAATGTGGTCTCTTTTTCAAGTGTCCCGCAGACAGCCTCGATGGTGCCGTCTTTTAACACGACCTGTATGTTCTGCATCCGGTACCGCTCCAGATCCTCGCCTGTCTGATTGAGAAAAAGTCCCTGATCGGTATAGACCTGGTTTTCTTCCAAACCTTCTATCGATACGGAGGTCCCTAAAACGAACAGCTCAGCGTTAGCCAGCGGCTTTTCAGGTTCTTCCGGTTTCGGGGCCGTCTCTTTTTTGGGTATCAGCTGGCCGATCAGGAGGAACAGTATCACGAGGATACCAAGTATGATCAGCATCAGTTTATATTTCACCTTGTTGTTCATAAGATACCTGTCCTTTTTTATGATATTTAAAATATATTACACAGTCCGGGGTTTTATGCAAACTATTGGACGGGCACATCAGAAGACTTATGTAATAAAAAAAGAGCAGCTGTCCGAAAACAGCTGCTTTCTTCTTTTGTTACCCCAAAATGCCGTTTCCTGCTATTTTGACTCCTAGCCACAGCTAGGTGGGCGACCGCAACCCGTCATCTGCCTTCCGCTGCGTAATGACGGCCTGACATCAGAACGGGCAATATAGGAATCCCATAAAAGAAAATGTAGGTTCAAAATTGCAGGATTGTCGAACATTTCAGGAATCACTCTAACTATTTTTTCTAACTATTTGCTCTAAAATTATTATACTCTAGTATGTGCGCATTTTCAAGAAAAAATCCAAATGGGACATGTCAGTATTTGGTATCAGTCGATAATGACCACACGCATGGTATTACTCATGCTTCCTTTACCCGCCTGTACATTAGTGGACGGGATACCCGCTGTCAGCACCACGATGTCTCCTTTTTCGACAAATTGCTGATCTTTTGCCAGCGCTACCGCCCGGTCCATGATCTCTTCTGTCGTATCTTCCTCTACAGAAAGAAGCGGATACACGCCCCAGTAAATCTGCATTTTACGAAGTGTGGCCTCATTTGGGGATACACCGATGATATTCACCTTTGGACGAAACTTGGACATCATCCTGGCCGTCGCACCGGATACCGTCGGGGTAATGATGCATTTGGCTCCCAGATTGGCCGCGGTGGCTACTGATGAGTAGGCTACCGCGCTGGAAATATTATTCTTGCGGTGCATTTTTTTGTGTTCCATTAACTGCTCATAATCCACATTGGATTCTGTGAATTCCGCGATCTTGGACATCATTCGCAGCGCTTCCACGGGATATTTACCCATGGCCGTTTCACCGGAGAGCATGACCGCATCGGTACCGTCGTAGATCGCGTTGGCCACATCCGTAACTTCCGCTCTGGTAGGACGCGGGTTGCGGATCATGGAGTCCAGCATCTGTGTGGCGGTTATAACCGGCTTATAATTATCATTACACTTTTTGATAATCTGTTTTTGCAGGTAGGGAACCTCCTCGGCAGGAATCTCTACCCCCAGATCACCCCGGGCCACCATGATTCCATCGCTGCAGTACATGATTTCATCGAAATTCTGAATTCCCTCTGCATTCTCTATCTTCGATATGACAGGAACATATCCGGCCCCGTGTTCTTTTAACAGCTCTTTGATTTCTTTCACACAATCCGCGGACCGTACAAAGGATGCCGCGATAAAATCAAACCCCTGTTCTATTCCGAATAAAATATCATCTTTATCTTTCTGGGTAAGTGCAGGCAGTTTTACGCTGACATTGGGTACATTTACCCCTTTTTTTTGTCCCAGCTCGCCGCCGTTGATCACGGTACAGATAATATCCTTCTGCGTCAGTTCCTGAACCTGCAGCTCAATCAAACCATCGTCAATCAGGATCCGGTTCCCGACGCTTAGATCTTCCACAAGCCCCGGATAGGTCACGGAGCAGCGATGGCTTCCGCCTTCTACTTTATCCGTCGTCAGTGTGTAGGTATCTCCCTCTTTCAGACGCACTTTCCGGTCGCCTGCCATGATGCCGGTGCGGATCTCAGGTCCTTTGGTATCCAGCAGCATGGCGATGGGACGGCCGATCTCTTCCCTGACACTCTTTAACAGATTGATCCGGTGTAATTGTTCTTCATAATCACCATGAGAAAAGTTAAACCTGGCAATGTCCATTCCATTCAGGGCCAATTTCTTCAACAACTCCCTGTCATTGGTATTTGGTCCCATCGTACAGATAATTTTCGTTTTTTTCATAAACTCCTCCAAACTATGTCAGTATATCAATGTTTTTTGATATGCTCATGAGTAAACAGGTGATCCTGGCAATACTCATAGCTTCCATCACATTTGGTACAGAAACGGAATTCCAGATTATCTCCGTCCAGCTCCGTACGCCCGCAGACCGCACATTTGTGTTTGGGACCGCTGGTGGACGCATGGATTTCTCTTTTGTATTTTTTCTTTCTCTGAATTTCCCTGGGGGAAACTCTCTGATAATTTCTGGTCGCAAAATAGAACATGAGGAAATTCCCCAGTGATATAATCGCCGCGATACTGCTGGCCGGAGAACCTCCGATGAAACCGCCTACGATCGACACGGCAAAGAATACGGCGTCCAGTATAGCCAGCCACTTCACCTTGATCGGCAGGATAAAAAACAACATAAATTCCATATTGGGGAACAGCGCTGCAAACGCAAAAAACAAAGACATATTAATATAGGAAGTTCCCAGCAGATAAACGCGCCCGGTAAACAGGTACAGCAATATTGCAACAATTACATGTAATATAACCCCAGTGAAGAAATACAGATTGAACCGGAAAGCTCCCCAGGTATTTTCCAGTGAACTGCCGATCATATAATACAAATACAGGGCAAAAATCACAAACACCAGACTGGTACTGGGTGGTTGGATTAGAAATGTCACAATCCTCCAAATCTGCCCCTGAAGAATCTTCGAAGCGTCCAGGCTTAAATACTGATAATAAAAATCTCCGCCAAACCAGGCCAGTAAAAAGCCAAAACCGTATAAAATAATAATGTAATACATCAGGTTATGAATTGCGTATTTGCCAAATTTGCGTTCCAGTTTATTCATAAATCTCATAGGCACACCTCTTTATGTTTGTCAGAACATACATTTGTCGGAACAATCGTTGTCAAAACATGTGTTAATCAAAACAAGTCCTTTTTCGCCAGAATAAATGCGGCGATCAGGGTAACAACAAGGGAAAAAATAATTACATAGGCAAAACCGTAAGGGCTGGACGCGCCGGGCATACCGGCTGAATTGACGTTCATACCATAAAAACTGGCGATCATCGTCGGAATGGACATGACGATGGTAATCGTTGCCAGGACCTTCATAACGATATTCAGGTTGTTGGAAATAACCGAGGCAAACGCGTCCATCATTCCGCTTAAGATACCGCTGTAAATATTCGCCATCTCGATCGCCTGCTTATTCTCGATAATAACATCCTCCAGCAGTTCCGTATCCTCCGGATAATGCTTGATACTCTCCACTTTCAGCAGCTTCTCTAACACCACCTCATTGGAACGAAGGGATGTGGTAAAGTACACCAGACTCTTCTCCAACTCCAGAAGCTCGATCAGTTCCCGATTCTTAGTGGAAACATGAAGTTTATGCTCGATGACTTCACTCTTCTTATCTATAATTCTCAGATAGTGCAGGAACATCGTGGCATTTTTGTACAGAATCTGCAATATAAATCTGGTTTTCTTATAGGTATAGAAATTTCTCACCCGGCCGTCCATGAAAGCGCCCAGAATCGGGGTGTCCTCCAGGCAGACGGTGAAGATCATTTCATCGGTAACGATAATACCCATAGGAATGGTCACATACCAGTCTTTTTCATTGCGCTCCTCAATAACAGGAATATCCACTAAAATCAGGGTGTAGTTATCCTCCACCTCAATACGGGAACGCTCCTCTTCATCCAGAGGTGCCCGAAGGTCGTCGACCTCGATCTCATATTGTTCGGATATCTCCAGCAATTCTGTCGCCGTGGGATTCACCAGTGCCACCCAGCACCCTTCCTGTGCCTCGTTTACCTGATGGATTCCTCCGTCGATGGTTCTGAAAATCTTTATCATGATTCGTAACTCCTTCCCATTGTCTTATTTTTTTCGTTTGCGGAAACAGACTAAAATAAGACAATGTAAGCAAAGGCCCATCTTATCTTAGCTATTTCACAGTATGGTTTAACTTATGCATGCTACAACTTCGATAGGGCCCACTTTCCATGGAATTACACATCCTTTCGGGATTCTCTTTATGAGGATTTTACGTTCTTTACGTTTTCTTCATTCAATTCTTTACATTTTAAAAGCTTTCACTTTATGCGAAAGCTTTTATCATTCTTCATTATAGTGACTCCGCCTGTATTTGTCAATGACGCTTCGGATATCCCGGCTGGAAAATCCCCGCCGCATCAATGCCTGGTACAGTTTCGAAATTTCTTTTTCATCGGCTTCCTGCCAGTTTACCCGCTTTTTCCGAAGAAAGGCTTCAATCTGCGGTGTCTCGTCAATTTTCCCATACGACTCAAAGGCCTCTGCTATGACCTGCCGGTCTACTCCTCTGGTCATAAGGGCCTGCTCAATCTGCCTCCGGCTCTTGTACACCGCCTTCAATTCGATATAGTTGGCGGCATATCGGGCATCATCTATATAATGATAACTTTCCACATAACGGACCGCCTCATCGATCTCCTGCTCACTAAAATCCTGCTCTTTTAATTTAACCCGAAGCTGATGCTCTGTTCTGTCCATATGTTCTAACAGGCGAAGGGCTTTCGCCTTCGCCTGTTTAAGCTTCATCTCGTCCATCAGGATTTCTCTTCCTCTGCGGCGGCAGCCTTAGGCGCCTCTGCTAACGGAACATCCTGCAGATCGTAGTGTTCTCTTACCTTATGCTCCACTTCCGTCATGATCTCGGGATGTTCACGCAGAAAGATTTTAGCATTTTCGCGTCCCTGCCCGATCTTCTCCTCATTATAAGCATACCAGGCACCGCTTTTATTAATAATCCCCACTTCCGCAGCCAGATCCAGCACATCGCCCTCTCTGGAAATCCCCTGCCCGAACATAATATCGAACTCAGCCTCTTTAAACGGCGGCGCTATCTTATTCTTCACCACTTTGATCCGGACACGGTTTCCGATCATCTCCCCGCCCTGCTTAAGAGTCTCAATCCTTCTCACGTCCAGACGGACGGAAGAATAGAACTTCAGAGCACGTCCACCCGTCGTGGTCTCCGGACTACCAAACATCACGCCGACCTTCTCACGGAGCTGATTAATAAAGATCACGATACAGTTGGATTTACCGATCACCGCAGTCAGTTTCCGCAGCGCCTGGGACATCAGCCTCGCCTGCAGTCCCACGTGGGAATCCCCCATATCCCCGTCAATCTCCGCTCTGGGCACCAGCGCGGCTACCGAGTCCACGATGATAATATCCACCGCCCCGGAACGGACCATAGTCTCTGTAATCTCCAGCGCCTGTTCCCCATTATCCGGCTGAGAAATATATAAATTATCAATATCGACCCCGATATTTTTCGCGTACACAGGATCCAGCGCATGTTCCGCATCAATAAATCCTGCGATCCCGCCTCTCTTCTGCACTTCCGCTACCATATGTAAAGCAACCGTAGTCTTACCGCTGGACTCCGGCCCATAAACTTCGATCACCCGGCCTCTGGGCACCCCGCCCAGTCCCAGCGCAATATCCAGACTCAAAGCTCCGGTGGGAACCGTCTCCACCTGCATATGTGCGGAGGTATCTCCCAGTTTCATCACAGAGCCTTTGCCGTATTGTTTCTCGATCTGCGTCAACGCCGCATCCAATGCTTTTAATTTATCTGCTTTTACCATCTGTGCTCTCCTTCTTCAAGATGCGAACTTATGTTCGTTTCACTAGTAACATATTATACTATACCATCCCAAATGTCAACCTCTTTTTTCCCTCAATAGGCATCCCTCCTATCCTATCCGCACTACTTTTTCCAATCTCGTTTTCCGGGAATTTGCCTCAAAAAGGCCAGATAAAAAGATACTCCGCACCGAACGGCGCGCCAGAACTTACCTGCTTATTATAACCAATTCTTGTTCCGCAGGCAAGAGGTTTGTGGGGACTTCTTAGTTTTTGTGTCAAAGGGCCGGGGAGAAACCTGGGTGGCTGGGGAATGGGCTTTCTTTGGGACGGGATCAAAATCCGCGGCGGGGAAACGCATCGGGAGAACCTAAGCAGATCTAGCTCCGAAGGGCGCAAAACCCCTTATTCGCGGGTCCGGGGCACTGTCTGAGCCGTTTTTTGGCGAGTTTGCCCCGGACCTGCGAATAAAGGGTTCTGATTCCTTCGTAACTAGATCCGCTTAGGTCTGTCCGATGCGTTTTGCAGCACCGGTCTGTTTCCTGCCCCCGTCCGCTGTCCGCAGCCCGTCCGCCCGGTTTCCTCCGCCCATCCGGCTTCCCGGACCCCTTATAACAAACCTAGCCCTCAGTAAACTTCGCATCCCTCCTGGAAAACACACAGCCGCAGTAGTTTTGGCGGTAAAGGCCGTATTCAGCGGAGAGTTCGATGGAGCGTTTGTAGCCGTTTCTTTTTTTGAAGTCGGAAGGCAGGTAGGATATGCCATATTCGGAACCGATTTTTTGGCCCAGTTCGTTTAATTTGGCAGCATTTTTTAAGGGGCTGATCGTCAGTGTGGTGGTGAAATAATCGAAGTTACTCTGTTTGGCTAAGCGGGCAGCTTCCCGGAGGCGGAGTTCGTAGCAGATGAAGCAGCGCTCCCCGCCCTCGGGAAGGTGCTCCAGACCTTTGACGGCCTCGTAGAAGGTTTGGGGGGTATAGGGGCCTTCTTTGAATTTGATGGGGTGGCGTGCTGGCAGATTGGCGATGAAACGTTTCTGTTCCTGTACCCGCTTTTGGTATTCAGCTTCGGGACTGATGTTGGGATTGTAATAGAATAGGGTTATATGGAAATATTCGGACAGGTATTCCAGGACGTAGCTGCTGCAGGGGGCACAGCAGCTGTGCAGGTAAAGAGAAGGGACACGCTGTTCTTTTTGAAGGGCTGCCAGCAGTTTGTCCAGTTCTTTTTGATAATTTATATTTGGGTTTGGTTTCATGTTTTCCTCCATAGGTGCAATACCGGCATGTATCGGTATACCTATGGGTACCCTCGATTCATGCCCCGCGGACGGGTTTGCAGCTATAGCCGCAAATTAAGGTATGGTGAACTCTTTTTGTTCGCTCTTTCGTTTCTTTCACAGAAATCATACCGTAAAGGGGGGATTTATGCAACCGGTATATCTTGTGAAAAACGAAAGATTTCACTCACAAAATGGTTTCGGGGTCATATGATAAATTATAACGCGATTGGAGGAATATTATGAATCCTTTACTGGAATTAAACCATGTCAGCTATGCGTATCACAGTATGAGCGGTGAAACGCAGGCATTGTCCAATATATCTTTTCAAGTGGAAGACGGCGAGTTTATTTCAATCGTCGGTCCCAGCGGCTGCGGTAAATCCACACTTCTTTCCCTGATCTCCGGACTGATTGAGCCGGAAACCGGGAGCATTAAATTAAACGGTACCAACATTCACGATTCCAGCACGAATATCGGTTATATGCTGCAAAAAGACCATCTGTTTGAATGGCGTACCGTTTATAGTAACGTATTGCTTGGGCTTGAGATTCAGAAAAAGCTCACCTCCCGGAATAAGGACAACGTGGATCACATGTTGGAAACTTATGGTCTCCAGAAATTCCGGGATTCAAAACCCTCGGAGCTTTCCGGCGGTATGCGCCAGCGGGCGGCTCTGATCCGTACATTGGCCTTAGAACCGGATCTGTTATTGCTTGACGAACCCTTTTCGGCACTGGATTATCAGACCCGTCTTTCCGTTGGGGATGACATCGGTTCGATTATCAAGCATGAAAAAAAGACGGCTATTCTGGTTACCCATGATCTCTCTGAGGCGATCAGCCTTGGCGACCGGGTGATCATTTTGTCGAAACGCCCCGGTTCCATACGCAAAATCGTGCCGATCCATATCGACATGGAGGACCGTACCGCTTTGAAAAGCCGGAACGCCCCGGAGTTTAAGGATTATTTTAACCTCATCTGGAAGGAGCTGAATGACGATGAATGATCTTTCCATTTCACAGGCCAAATATCTGGCGGAACATATCCGGCACAAGCGGATCGTCTCGATAGCCAGAATTATGGTGTTTGTCATATTTATGCTGCTGTGGGAAGTCACGACCCGTTTGCAAATTATAGATTCATTTATCTTTAGCAGTCCGAGCAGGATTGCTACTACTTTTATTTCTATGACTAAGGATGGATCTATCTTTACCCACATCGGAATTACTCTGGCTGAGACACTGTTGAGCTTTATGCTGGTAAATGTGATTGGGGTGGCCGTGGCGGTCCTGCTGTGGCTGAGTAAAAAAACATCTGAGATAATGGAGCCTTATCTGGTGGTGCTGAACAGCCTGCCGAAGTCGGCACTGGCCCCGCTTCTGATCGTCTGGCTGGGCGCCAACACGAAAACCATTATCGTAGCCGGAATTTCAGTGGCTATTTTCGGGACGATCATCAGTATGTACGCGGGATTTGTGGAAGTGAATCCTGAGAAAATAAAATTAATTTATACACTGGGCGGCAGGAAACGGCATGCCCTGTTTAAAGTCGTACTGCCCAGTAATATTCCGAATCTGATCAGTAATATGAAGGTCAATATCGGCCTTTCTTTGGTTGGTGTGATCATCGGGGAATTCCTGGCGGCCAGAAGGGGGCTTGGCTACCTGATTATCTATGGCAGCCAGGTATTTAAACTGGATTGGGTGATGATGTCCATCGTGATTCTGTGTATCATCG
Organism: Diplocloster modestus; assembly: GCF_019042245.1. Taxonomy (GTDB): domain Bacteria; phylum Bacillota; class Clostridia; order Lachnospirales; family Lachnospiraceae; genus Diplocloster; species Diplocloster modestus. The sequence continues at coordinate 113,173 of NZ_JAHQCX010000009.1, read as the reverse complement.
CGATGGTGCTCTATAAGCTTATTAACCTGCTGGAAAAATGTTACCTGAAACGCATATGACAAAGAACAGAACCGTAGAATTTTATTTCTAACGGTTCTGCACGACTACATATATCTTTTTAAATCCCGACTTAATCCCGACTTCTAATATAATCGCTCTTTCTGGTGGATTCTTGCTATTCTTTTGTATCGCTTATCTTTTCCTCCTTTTGATAACTTCTCTTAAAAATTTTACCCTCTGCTCTGTTATAACGGCGGCAATGGTTCTCTTGGCGCTTCCACAGTTGCTTTTTCATTTTTCTGAGGCTGTGGTACCGGAAGCTGGGAATGAGGTTCATGAAGCGCCAGCGTGGCCTCCAGGTTTTTTTGAAGCAGCTCAATGATCTGTGCCAGTCCGATAAAGACCATGCCGCGATTAAAAAGTGCCAAATAACCCTTTCGGGTCATTTGGCAGCTTTATGTATGTAACCTAATTTTTCGGCTTCTCACACAGTTCCAGAGAAATGCCTCCCGCGTCCTCAGGGCTGATGAAGGCGATCATAGATCCTCCCGCACCCGGGCGCGGGACCTGGTCTACCATCTTCACTCCTTTGGATTTCAGATATTCCACCGCTTCGTTGATATCCTCCACCTCGAGAGCAAAATGGTCAATTCCAGGGCCTTTGGACTTAAAGTACTGGGCAGTCTGGCTGTCCGGACTGGTTGCAGCTAAAAGCTCCAACTCCACATCGCCGCAGGGAATGAATACGGTTTTTGCCTCCCCTCCAGGCAGAGTTTCCTCCCCATGACACTCAAGGCCCAACAGTTCGGTATATACCGGAAGAACTTCCTCCAGCGCAGTGGTAATGATACCGATGTGGTCTAACTTTTTGACCTTCATGTAAAAACCTCCCTTTATTTAATTATTTAAATCTATTGTAGTCTTTAAATTCGGACAAGTCAATAAAGACCCTTAAACTCCCTTAATCCGCCATTTGTTTTTTTAATTTGCTGAACATGTGAAGGAATAAAATTCCTGTAGTCAGGACCGCGATTCCATCCGCGATCGGTTCAGCCAGGAATACACCCATCGCCTTATCATTGACGAAATTCGGGACAATGTAGATCAATGGGATCAACAGGATGATTTTACGCAGGACGGCCAGGAACAGGGATGTCTTCGCATTTCCCAGAGCAATGAACGACTGCTGGCAGGCGATCTGAATGCCAAACAGCAGGGATACAGCCATGTAGATCCGAAGCGCCCATTCCCCATAGGCCATCAGCTCCGCCTCGTTTGTGAACATCCCCACCAGAAGCTGCGGTGTAAGCATGGACAGCAGCCAAAGCGTACAGGAGTATCCCACGCACACGATTAACAACAGGCGGAATGTTTTGGCCACCCGTTCAAAATTGCCGGCACCGTAATTGAAGCTGATGATCGGCTGTGCTCCCTGTGTCATTCCCTGCAGGGGAAGCATGGAAAACTGCATCACGCTGCTCAGGATAGCCATAGCGCCCACGGCGATATCCCCGCCGTATTTTAAAAGAGAGGTGTTAAAGCAGACGGACAGGACACTTTCCGTAAACTGCATCACAAACGGGGATAAGCCAAGGGCCAGGCACGGCAGGATAATTTTGGTTTCCAGCCGGAAATTCTTTTTTCTTATTCTCAGATAACTTTTTTGGGTACACAGGAAACGAACTACCCAGACTGCGGAAACCGCCTGGGAAATGATGGTCGCAAGGGCGGCTCCCTTGACTCCCATGCCAAATCCGAATATAAAAATCGGATCCAGAATAATATTGCAGACCGCACCGATCGCTATGGTAATCATACCGGTCTTCGCGTACCCCTGGGTATTGATGAACGCATTTAGTCCCAGTGCCAGCTGTACGAAGATCGTGCCCAAAGTATAAATCTGCATGTAATCCCACGCATATCCAATCGTATTATCACTGGCTCCGAAAACCATCAATACATCCTTGCCAAAGATCTGGAATACCACGGTCAGAATGACCGCTACAAAGACCAGGGAAACCGTACAGTTACCCAGAATCTTTTCCGCGTCCTCCTTATTATCCCTCCCCAGCATAATGGCCGCGCGGGGAGCCCCTCCCATACTGACCAGGGCGGCAAATGCGGATATCGCCATGATCACCGGCATCGTAACGCCGACTCCAGTCAGCGCCAGACTTCCCTGGCCCGGGATGTGGCCTATGTAGATTCGGTCCACGATGTTGTAAAGTACATTGATAATCTGGGCAATGATCGTCGGCAGAGCCAGACGCAGCAGCAGTCTGCCGACACTGCCGCTGCCCAGGTCGACTTTGGTTTGTTGTTCCTGTTCCATAATAACCTCCATTATTTTACTTATTCTGTATGCCTTCCTGATAGGCTGTATCCAAATTCGCTGATATTTGTTGCAGATATTTTCCAAACCTTTCTCTGTCTTCCTCAGAAAAACCCGCAAACATGACTTGAAAGAAGCGCTGCTGCATGGCCAGCCCTTCTTCAATCACTTCATCCGCCCGGCTTAACAGCTCTAAATACACCGTCCGTCCATGCCCGCTTGGGTTGCGTGCCAGGTATTTTTTCTTTGCCAGACTGGCAATGGAAATAGAAACATGAGACTTCGTCAGCATTCTCACCTTTACGATATCACTGGCATTGTTCCGGTCCGGATTGTTGTAAAGGAACATAAGGATATCCAGTTCCATCTTTGTCAGTGTATATTTTTCACAGATTGATTCCTGAAATTTTTCGTAGACTTTTATACCATATTGGTTTGACAACAGGATATCTGACGGACTTGGGATCAAGATATACAACCACCTCTCTTTGCGCACCAACCATCTTATATGTTCTAAATAGAACTTATATTAATATACGTTGTTTTCTGATTTTTGTCAATCGTTCACAGGAACCTTATTCCGCGGAAGCCATCAGCAGGTTCCAAAAGGGGAAAAGAGGAATTCTCCAAAATAAAAATCCCTGATATACCAGGAACATCCATTCCGGAGCCTGCATATCAGGGATTAATTAATTAGATTGATTCCACCACTTCCGCGTTTCCAAAGAACTGCGGCAGGTGGAAATTCGGGGTGGGATTATCGATGGGAAAACAACTGGCAAAGTGCATGAGATCCGGGTTTTCTCTGATCTTATAAAAATTACAGCTAATCCGGCTCCCCGTTGCCAGACCCGATTTTCCCTGTACCGCCTGTGTCAGGGAAAACGGAATCAATAAATCCAACTGCCAGGAATCCTCACCTACATCCACACGGCAATCGCATAATGCCAAAAGTTCTTCGCTTAAAAATTCCCGGTGTGCCCGGTCCGGTCCGTACTGGGCCAGTACCGCTCCGGCAGAATTAATTTCGAAATTAAAGTAATCAGGCTTACAGGTATCTAAGCAAAAGAAAAACTCCATTGCACTGTCCTGATAAACCGGCCCGTTATTGGTATGACAAAGAGCCTCCGGGGGCCTCTCCTCACAGGTCATCCGGATAAGAATCCCCTTATCTCTGAGGACTCCCAGACGTCCATAAGCACTGGGGCGGTAGTCTCCTCCCCAATTGTAATGCCGGATATGAAATTCCTGCGCTTTGCCGATTTCTGCTTCGCTGTTTAAAATTAAGACCGGATAAAATATGGTGTCACACATTGGTCCATCCTTCTATTTTCCGAACCTTCTATTGCTGCTGAAGTTTCTCAAATTCGTCCAAGCCTTCCAGAATCTCAACCTCAATCCGGTAGCGGACAGACTCCTGAGGTTCCAGATATTTCATAGATCCGTTTGCTATGGCGTCTTCTATCCCGTCAATCGTCGCATTACAGGGTTCCAGACCCATCACATAGTCACCGGCCCCCATCATCTTCCACTGGACAAAATGATCCAGCGCAGAATGTTTGTAAGCAATGGAAATCCCGATTCCCAGCTTTGGATTGAAAATCGCCGCTTTCGGCATCGGGGATGTCATTTCGTGATAGTAACACATCTCTTCATAGTCCGGGTCCGGTTCCTGCAACACGTTCCAGCAATCCAGCCCTTCTGCGGAATGGGGGGTTCTGGGTATCACTTTGCTGGAAGGTATGTAGACCAGGGACTCCGGCGCCAGCAGAGGATAACCTATATTCATATGATAGAGGATCATATGGCGCGCTCTTTTATATCCTTCGTTGGTGACCGTATCGTTAATCGTAAATTTCTTTTCTTTGTAGCAGCACTTAATCTGCCGGGTTAACGACAGCTTATCTCCAAAGAGTACCGCTTCCTGAAGTTTACCGCCGGCGATCAGGCACGCGTTTCCGTCCTCCTCCTGGATTTCGTAATGGAAGGTATCCGCAGGCGTATTGGCCGCATTTCCATGCAGTCCATATGCTTTTCCCTCATATTCACAGGGCCCACCGATATAAGACAGACCGCCGGTTGTCAGAAATCCGGCTGTAAAACTCTTTAAAAATCCCAGTTCTTTATCATCAAAATATTCGGGCGCGACCACTCCGCAGGGTGATACGAAACTGATATTGCATCCTTTATAGTTCAGATATGGAATATCCATGCCCCGGCTTGTATTAATGGAAAAATTCATTCCGGAACCATTTTGAACATCCAGCAGTTTGGCCCCTTCCGCACGGCCATCCAGCATCTCTACCCGATTGACTTTGAATAGCTGGTCAATGTGGCCGGCATATCTTTTATCTTCTTTAAATCCCATGGCAAATCCCTCTCTCTTTTGTTATTTGATTCTATTTTACAAAAGGTTTTCTCAAAATGCAATCACTGGTGATATTCCAACGGAGAAATAACAGGTTTTCCCTCTCTGTCCAATAGCGGTGTCAATCCGCCCGAATATCCGTCTACATGGTACAGATAATTCACGCCGGTTTTCTTATCTACCCATATCTCTGTAACAGTGGCGATACCCTGTTTGTAAACTCTCTCAAATCTGTCTGATGATCCCATCGTATCCCTCCATTTTATCTAAATTTCAATCTGTCCATAAATGCGACTATATCCTGCAGATCATATTTGAATATCTATCAGTTTAAGTTGTAATCCAGCGCTTGTCAATCAAAAATGGGTCTTGCAGGCTGATTCCTGCATACTCTGCTGTATAGGGCGGAATCATGACCTGCGAAACCCATTAAAATTCTAAATCAGTCCTCTATTTTAGTTACCGGGAACCGGTCGGGCAGATGGATTAAAGCCCTGTCATATATGGCGGCTCCTCTGGCACTGGCCTCTTTCAGGATCGCTTCTTCATCCAGAGACAGTATCTTCCGGTCACGCATCAGCCATTTTCCATCACACATGGTACTTTCGATATTCGTAGAATGCATGGCAGTGACCAGAGCTGCTATCTTATCATTCACCGGCATCATGGAAGGTCCATGAGGGTTGATGACGATTAAGTCCGCTTTCTTACCCGGTGTCAGGCTTCCATAGAACCGGTCGTCCAGCAAAGCCCTGGCGCCGTTGATCGTCGCCATCCGCAGCACGTCCTCGGAGGGGACTACCGTGGAATCCAGCCTCCATCCTTTGTGAATCAGGGAAGTCAGCCACATCTCATCGACCATATCCATCCGGTTGCTGGAGGACGCACCGTCCGTACCGATGGAGACACAGACACCTTCCCGCAGCATCCTGGGAATCTTGGCAAAGCCCAATACCCGCATGGCGGAAGCCGGGTTATGGGACACTTTGACATCGTGTTCCCGGAACATACGGATCTCCTCATTGGTCAGCCATACGGTATGAACGGCCAAGAGATTTTTATCCAGAACCCCCAGCCGGTTCAAATGGGTAACGGTAGGTTCCCCGTAAATTTCCTGGGTGTATTCCACTTCACTTTTGGCCTCCGCCACATGCATGTGTACCCCTACACCATACCGGTCAGCCAGCTCCTTGGTACGAATGATCAGATCATCCGTGTTGTTGAAAATCGTACGCAGGCCGAACCAGATCTGGACCCGACCGTCCGCGCTGTTGTGATAACGCTTCAGATCTTCCTCCTGCTGTTCCAGTTCCTGATCCGTGGTCCGCTGCCAGATCTTCGGCAGGCCCTCCCCGCAGTCCATGACGGATTTGGCCAGTTTCGCGCGAAGACCTGCCTCGGCAACTCCTCTGACCATGCCGCTTACGAACTGTCCTCCCGGTTCTGCGAAGGATGTGACACCGGAACGGATCAGCTCCAGGCAGCACATCAGGGTAGAATAATAGGAATCCTCTTCCGTCATGTTGCTCTCATAAGGCCACATACGCTTGTGCAGCCATGTGATGAAATCCACATCGTCTCCAACCCCGCGGCTGATCTGCTGGGAAGTATGGACATGGGTATTGACAAAACCGGGCAGCACATAGCGGCCGTTTAACTCAATCACTTCCGCGTCCGGTGCCACAAGCTTTGGATCGACCTTCCCCACCGCCAGAATTTTATCATCTTGCACCAGAACGCTTCCACCGTCATAGACCTGTTCCGTCTCGTTCATCGTGACGATGTATCCATTTTTTAATAAAGTCTGTCCCATGAATACGGCTCCTTTCACTCCCCGGCTTATTCCAGCACTTCCAGCACCGGGTCAATGATCTGCTGGGTCAGGACATCGATAAATCCATGATCCGTAATCGCAAACATCGGCAGCGCCGCCAGACAGATAAAGGACAGGAACATAAACGGAATCGGAATGTTGGAGCCCATCTCATGAATCTTCGCGATCAATGTCTTCTTCTCACCCGCCAGTTCTTCCGCCGACAGATCCGAAAGCAGACCGCAAACCGGATAAGACACTTCCGCGGCCACTTGTCCGCCATCGACTGCCACCTGTCCGCCGTTCAGCTCAACTACCCGGTTTACAGCGACAGCCATGTCTTCAAAATTCGTTCCTAGTACGATGATATTGTGGTTATCATGTCCTACAGAGGATGCGATCGCTCCTCTCTTCAGGTTAAAGCCTCCCATGAAGGCCTTGCCGATATTGCCGTTAATGCCATACCGTTCCACCTGGGCAATATAGAGCACGTCCTGATCGATATCGCACTGAATCACACCGTCCGCAACCGTTAATTCCACTTCCCGCCCCTGGGTGATGGGAATCCAGGGCAGCGTGTCCATCACCTGAACCTTAACCCTCTTCGCGCCTTCGGGTGCATAATATTTGAAGCTGTCCGCGGTGATGGGATTCTTAAGCTTCATGGTGTTTAAAAGACAAGGCTTATGATCCGCCACCGGATAAGAAACCAGAAGCTTCTCATCCTCTGTCACCAGCTTCCCGCCTGCGATCACAGTCTTAACTTTAAAGTCTTCCGGCCCTGTCGTGATATTGATATCCGCCCTCTTACCGGGGGCCAGGCCGCCGATCTCCTGATCCAGCTCAAAAGCCCTGGCCGCATTTAAGGATACCATCTGGATCGCCTTGATAAAGTCCAGGCCGGCCTTTAACGCCACGCGTACCGCATCGTCTAAGTGTCCTCTGTCCACTGCATCTATGGTATGTAAATCGTCAGTAACGATACTGACTCTGGAAGTATCCAGCCTCTGTTCAATAATCGGTTTGATACAGTCCGCCAGTCCTCTGGCTGCGGAACCTTCCCGGATCATCAGATTACAGCCTCCGCGCAGACGCTCCAGCGCATCCTTGGCGGATAATGACTCATGATCCGTACTGACCCCGGCCGCCAGACATTCATTCATGGCAGGTCCGCTCATGTCGGGAAGATGCCCCTGAAGTGTTTTACCGGGCATGGCCGCCGCCACATCCATGGACTGCAGCAGATCCGGAAAACCGGCCAGCACATAGGGACCGACGATCTCAGAGAGTCCCACCGCATCCGGCCGTTTCAAAGCCTTTTCTATAATCTCCGTATTAAATTTCCCACCGCTGGTCTCCAGGAATGGAGAAAACGGCACATGGGAGGGAACAACAAAATATAACTTAAGATCGGTCATTGACGCTTCATCCAGAACTGCCTCGATGGCTTCCAATCCGCCTACCACACCCACTTCATGCAGGTCGGTCATGATCACGGTAGTCCCATGTTTTAGCATGATCTCCGCGAACGGACGGATCGAAAGGCTGGAGCTCTCCGGATGGATATGCCCATCGATAAATCCCGGCGTAATATAGTTTCCACCGGCGTCAATTATACGGGTATCCGGACCGACCGTGTACGCCACATCACCGACCGCCGCGATCTGCCCGCCTGATACAGCCACACCGCCGTCATAAATCTCGCCGGAATAGACATTCACGATCTTACCATTCTGCACTACAAGATCCGCCGGTTTCCGTCCGCCTGCCACTGCTAGTAAATCTTTGTTCATGATTACCCAACTCCTTTTTTGTTTGTTGTTTGAATCTGCTGCATCAACCATGACATCAAAAATTTCTGACAATCTCATTATAGACGAATCCGTACCCAATCTCAATCCTTTTTAAGGCCCATTTTATACCTTATGGGGCCTGTCTCCGGATGTTGACTCTCTAGTCCGGCATGACCCACACTACTACCGTGTCGGCATAAAAGGTGCCCTGCTCTGAGGTTCCCCACAGATCTATCATGCTTCCTTTTTTTACATCTTCTTTTGTTCCTGGAGACATCGTGGAGGTCATACGGTCGCTGTTGACCTTTCGAACCTGATATTGAGTCTGGTCTGTAACCATAACCGTAATCGTGTTGTCACTGTTTTCAGGCTCTGAGACTGCGATGCTGCTTTCCCCATCTTCTGATACTTCGACGAAAATTTCTGTAATTTCGAACCGGTCATCCTGTATATTCAGGACACTGCCTTCCAGGTCCGGATAATCGTATTCCGAAGGCTCATCCTGCTTATCGCCGCTTTCCCCCTTAGCTTCTGTATCGGTATCGGCGGGCACCTGTGAGGGCTGTAAGGAGTCCTGGCTGTCATCGTCCGAGGCAGCGGAAGCAGGATGATCCTGCGCATCAGATGCTGCCTCAGGCGGGGTATCCGCACTCTCCTCTTCATTCTGTCCGGCGCAGCCTGCTGCGAATAGTGAGGCGCTTAGAACAACTGCCATCAAAAACATGCTTTTTTTTGTAAAACCTTTTTTCATTATTATCTATTCTCCTTTCTTTTTCTTACTGGGCCAGTATAACAGTTGAATTCTATAAAAATCTTTTAATTTCGGATTTTTTACTGCGACTGTGCCCAGAAATGCGTGGAATTGATTTAAATAAGTTAAAATTTCGAACCCATATGTTTGATTTTGAAGTGTTTGAATTAATATATTTAATTTTTATATTAATATATTTAATTTTTATATTGACAATTTTAATTTCAAGGGATATAGTGATAGCAGAACGAAGGAAGGTGAGCAAATAAATGTACAAAGTCATCAGTCAATGTCCTGTATGCAAAGGAAAGCTGAAGGTTGTAAAGTTACAATGCGAAAAATGTGATACTGTAATTGAAAATGATTTTTATCTCAATAAGTTTGATTATCTGTCGGCGGACGACCTGAATTTTGTGGAAACCTTTCTAAAATGCAGGGGTAACATCAAAGAAGTGGAAAAAGAGCTGGGAATTTCCTACCCTACCGTTCGTTCCAAGCTCGACGATGTGATCGGGAAACTCGGGTATAAAACAGTGCCGGCTCCGTCTGCAGACCGGAAAAAAGAAATACTGGACGCTTTGGAGAAAGGGGAAATCACCCCGGAAGAAGCGCTGAGCCAAATGAGCGAAAAATAATAGCACTCGAAAGGAGAAAAAATGGAAGAAAAATTGAGAGTTTTAAAGATGCTGGAAGAAGGAAAGATTACTGCTGAACAGGCCGCAGGCCTGTTAGAAGCCATAGAGCCTGAAAAAGAGGAGGCTGCTTACGGTATCGAACCGGCAGCCAATTCCTATGATAAGAAAATGTTCCGGATTCAGGTGGACAGTACCGATGGTGATAAAGTAAATATCCAGCTGCCGGTCATCGCTATCCGCAAATTGTTAAATGCCACCGGCAAGCTTCCGATCCCTGATGAGTCCCTGCAGGGCGTGGATCTGAAGGAAATCACAAGTGCTGTAATGGATTGTCTGGAGACGCAGACGGACGGCAATATTGTGGATGTCAGCGCGGCAGACGGCAGTATTGTCAAGATCTACATCAGCTAGGAGGGGATGTCCTATGCGTATTATCGTTAGATCCAAGGATGTGAATCTCTGGCTTCCGGTTCCGCTTCGGATGGCCGGTGCCGCCGTCTCCCTGATCCCGGAGTCTGTCTTTCTGGAGATGCAGAAAAGTGTTCCGGCCCCCTATGGTGAATTCGTCACCAAACAGATCCTAAGGGACCTGGTCAGGGAATGTATATCCGTCCTGCTGGATTACCGTGGACTGGAGATTGTCCATATAGAAGCAAGCGACGGAACCTTCGTATCCATAAAATTATAAAGAAGTTCCGCTTGTAAAACGCTCCGCCTGTAGAATGATAAGAAACGGCTGCTTTGCCTGTTCTGCTAACCAGACAGCGAAGCAGCCGTTTCACCAATTTGCATTTATCGTGCGGATGAGTTTTTAAAATGCCCTGATGAGATTTCCATTTTCAGCAGAAAGATATCCGCCTCCATGGTTGTCTGCAGTGTGCCGCCGATGTGTTCCAGAAGGCGCTCCACACTCTTTAGCCCGATTCTGGTACTCTCCGGCTGTGTTTTTTTCCTGAGAACGTGATTGGTAAACGTGAGCGTGATGTGGTCTTCGTGAATTTCATTCCAGATCTCCACCAGCTCTTTGGGATCTGCATATTTCCGTATGTTGGAAAAAAGATTGTCAAAGATCCGGTATAATTCATCAGGGTTAATCTCCAGCGGAAATTCATCCTCAAACTGAGTAAAGAGCACGTGATAACCAGCGCTTCTCAAATCCAGTACCTGCTCCGCAATCATCTGGTTCAAGACCTCACGGCCATCCAGAAGTTCTAACGCTGCCTCTTCTTCCTCCATATCAAAGGCCAGAAAATATTGAAAGAGTTTATCGGACATGGTTTTGATCTGGTAAGCTTTTTCTCTGGCTTTCCCGATATATTCGAACAGCTGCTCTTCGCTTTGATATTTCTTATAATAGATAATATCCAGAAAGCCGATCTGCTTCGTAAGCGGTGTGCGCAGATCGTGGGACATGGCGGTAATCAGCGCGTTATTTGCCTGTTTAGCCCGGTCTTCATTATCGATCCGTTCGATGACGGAGACTCTCATGTCTTCCATACTCTGGGCCAAATCCGCCAGTTCATCATTTCCAAGGATCGTCACCGGCTGGTTCAGGTCACCGCTTTCCAGCACCTGCATTTCCTGTTCCAGCTTACCGATATACCAGATCCGGCCCTTGATCATCCATAAGAACAGGGCCAGGAAGAATAGAAACGCTACGAGAAAGCAGCCAATCAGCAGTGTCACATAATAGACCGTACCGCCGAAATAAAAGAGCAGGATCTCCACCGTTCCCTCCGGATAATCAAGCTTTACATATCCATCTGAAATATCTGAAATATCCTGTACGGTCAACGGCTCCGAATTCTCGTAATCGAACGCGGCAGGACCTGCGTTGAGCACCGGTGAACCATCCAGAAACAGATAGATCACCATATCCTGGTACTGATCTATCCATTTCAATAGGGCTTCCCGGTCACGCACGGAAATATTGTTATCTACTAAATATTCCTGAAAGTCTTCCCCAAGTTTATAGGCCTGCTTCTGTAAATGAGCCGGACTGTAGATAAAAGTTGTCATCATCTGGTAACCCGGAACCGCCAATACCGCAAACAGAATAATCGATATCATCAGCGAGATGCTGACCCTTCCCAGCAGCTTTGTGCCAAGCTTTGTGCGCCACGCCACGCGTTTTTCTTTATTCAATCCGATACCCCTTTCCCCAGATGGTCTTGATGTATTTCGGGTGCTGCGGGTCATCCTCGATCTTTTCGCGGATCTTCCGGATATGTACCGTAATCGTATTATTGGAAGTGCTCAGGTACGGTTCATCCCAGACGCTTTCATACAGATAACGGGCGGAAAACAGTTTTCTGCGGTTCGCTGCCATCAACCGCAGAATCCGGTATTCCAGATCCGTCAGCAGGATTTCTTTTCCGTTTTTTTGAACTTCATTGACCTCCCGGTTAATCGCTAATTCTCCGATCTGTATATAACTGCTGCGTTCCAGCGTATCTTTCCCTTTATATACATAATAACGGCGTAGCAGCCCTTTCACCCTCGCGACCAGTTCCGTATAAGAAAAAGGCTTGGACAGATAATCGTCCCCTCCGGAGGAGAATCCCATCGTCAGATCAGATTCCCTGGTTTTGGCCGTCAGGAATAAAATCGGCGCGATGGTCTTTTCACGCAGCAATTGACAGGTCTTATATCCATTGATTCCAGGCATCATCACATCCAGGATGATCAGGTCGGTCTGGGGACTCACCATTTGCAGCGCCTCATCTCCGTCCCTGGCCTCCCGGATCTCGAAGCCCTCACTCTCCAGCAATATCCGGATCACCTCCCGGATTTCATCTTCATCATCGACTACTAATATCTGCCGCTTATCCATTTCTTTCAGTCCCCCTTTGAAGATAGTATAAAGTGTTTCTATTCATAACGCAAGGCGTCGATGGGATCCATCTTCGCGGCCTTATTGGCGGGGTAATAGCCAAAGAAGATCCCGATCGCCATGGAAAACAAGACGGCTGCCAGCACAGCGCCGACGGAAGGAACAGCCGGATACCCCAGCGCTTTCGCGCCCAGCGCACCTCCCCCCAGTCCCAGCAGGATCCCGATCCCGCCTCCGATCAGGCAGATGAAGATCGATTCGACTATAAATTGAAGCCGGATCGCCCAGTTTTGGGCTCCCAACGCTTTCCTGGTACCGATTTCCCGGGTTCGTTCCGTGATACTGACCAGCATGATATTCATCACCCCGATACCGCCAACCAGGAGGGAAATACCCGCTATGGCTGAGATCGCCAGGGTCATGGTTTTATTCATATTGTTCATTTCCTTGATAAAGGACTGCATGTTTTCTACTTGAACCTCAAAATTATCATTTTTAGCATAGTATGGCTGGAAAAAACTTTTTGTCTTATCCGTAAAGTCATTCTGATCTGTCCCGGCCTTCGTTACGATGGAAAAACTCAGGTATCCGCCTTGTTTCTGCTTGAGATTCTGCGCCACGGACAGCGGGATGAAAAAGTCGGTAGAGGCATCTTTTCCCGACACATAGGTGTCTATATATCCTCCCATGGATGCGTCCTTTTTATAGACGCCCGCTATGGTAAAAGCGATCACGTCATTGTTCACTTTAACAAAAACCTCTTCCCCAATCGGGGATTTTCCTTGAAACAGTTCCGCCGCCAGGGACTCAGACACAATCGCCAGGCGCTTTTTTCCTTCTATATCACGCGGAGTGATAAATCTCCCATACAAAAGCTCTTTGTTCTCCGCTTTGGCGTAATCCGCGTTAACCCCTTTGATGTCCACATTCGCTGTTTTACTCCCCAGCTGGGCCTTTCCGCTCCCGACAGACTCCATGAGGGAAATACTTTCCACCGTATCCGAATAGCGGGAGGCATACCGATGGATCATATCGTCCGTCAACAGATCCCCCTCCTGCGGTTCATGGCTTATCCAGTTTTCATCTTCATAATTCATATTTTTTTCCTGAACCGTTACCATGATCTTATTCGTTCCCATCTCCTTCATGGATTCGGAAAATGCGATCGTCATGGAATTTCCCACCGTCACAATCGCTATGACGGACCCGATTCCAATGATGATACCCAGCATGGTCAGGACGGCTCTCATCTTATTGGCCAGAAGCCCATTCACAGCCAGTGCGATATTCTCCCATAGATCCATGGTCATTCCTCCTTTCTTCCCGGATGATCTGACCGTCCCGGATCGTTACCGTCCGCTGTGTCTCCTCCGCCAGTTCCCGGCTGTGTGTGATGAATACAATGGTCTTTTTCCGGTCCTCATGCAGCGAGTGGAACAGATCCATTACCATATGGCCGCTTTTGGAATCCAGTGCTCCGGTAGGCTCATCGGCCAGCAGGATATCGGGCTGATTCGCCATGGCCCTGGCAATGGCCACCCGCTGTTTTTGGCCGCCGGAAAGCTCATTGGGGTGGTGATCCGCCCGATCTTCCATTTTTACCATCTGAAGCAGTTCCATAGCCCGCTCCCGCCGCTCTTTTCTGCTGATTCCCTGATAGAGCATGGGCAATTCCACATTTTTCAGCGCCGTGGTCTTGGCGATCAGGTTAAAGGTCTGAAAAATAAAGCCGATCTTCTGATTGCGTATTCTGCTCAGGTCTTTATCACTCAGAGACCGGATATCACATCCATCCAGCCGGTATTCCCCTTCTGTCGGCCGGTCCAGCGCACCGATAATATTCATCAATGTACTTTTTCCTGATCCGGAAGCCCCGACCACCGCCAGGAACTCCCCCGTCTCCACACTCAAATCAATACCTTTTAGAATTTCCAGTTCATTCGGTTTTCCTATATAATATAGTTTCCGGATATGCCGCATTGAAATCACATTATTTTCCATCCCATTACTCCTCTGCCGCGGCAGGCCCGTCTGCCGTATCCATCAGCTGTATCTGCACTTTCATTCCTTCAGATACCGACTCCGGAGAATTGACAATCTGCATCTCCTCCGTCAGTTGATCGGATTGTACCTCCACATAGTAATCATTTTCCAGCCCTTTCGTCACAGGAATCTTCTGGATATGGTACAGATCTCCCTCTGCCGGCACTGCCGCATACAGGTAGGAATCTCCATCTTCACCTGCCATCACCGCACTATAGGGTACCGTATAGCCGCCTTTTCCTTCCTCCAGGACGATCTTTACTTTCGCGTTCATACCGATCAGGACATCTGGATTCTTCTGGTCCAGTGTGATCTCGATCTCGTATTCGGCAGCGCTGCCCTGACCGGAATTATTCGCTCCATCCCCGCTTTTGATCGGTGTCATATAGATTTTACTCACCTTACCAATCATCTCATCACTGCTCAGGGCATCCAGTATGACTTTTGCCTTCATGCCCTCTTTTACCTTCAGTATGTCGAATTCCTTAATCCTGGCCGTAATATGTATGGCTTCCGTATCTTCGATCACCATCACCGCATTTCCCGTAACCGGAGAACCGGCCTCTGCGCTGATCGATGTTACGGTCCCGTCAAAGGGCGCCAGGATTGTCGTGTTTTTCAGATTAGCCTCCAGCTTTTTCACTTCCGTCTCCTGTGTATCCGTGTTCTTCTCAAGCTTTGCGGTATTTATAGTATCCTGGGCCGCCTGTATCTGCTGCTGCGCGGAAGCTTTGGTGTTTTCTTTGCTGTCTTCCAGATCCTTGATCTGTTTTTTCGCCGCATTCGCCTCATTAATTGCCGAATCGATCTCCGTCTGCAGGGATTGTATTTTTCCTTCCAGCGCCGTGATCCTGGCGTCGCTCTCTGCCTTTAATGCCTCATCCGTTATACCAGCCTGCGCGGTTTTCTCCGCTTCCAGTGATTTCTTCTGCTCTTCCAGCTGATCCTTTAACTGATCCGCTCGGACCCTGGCATTATTCTGTGCATCCTGAGCATCCCGAATATCCGAATCCGCCTTATTCAGCTGACGTTCCTGTTCCTGTTTCGCATGTTCCAATGTACGATGGTTCACCGTGTTCTGGTTCTCATTCAAAGCCTGAGCGGTTTTTAAATTTTTCCGCGCCGCTTCCAGATCGGTTTTAATCATAGAATCGTCGAAATCGCAAAGCGGATCTCCTTTTTTTACCTTATCCCCGGGCTTCACAAAGATCTCTTTTACATTGGACGTCAGCGCAGTGGTTATCTTAGCCGAGTGCTCGCTTCTAACCGTCCCGCTTGTATGAACAGCCGTCTCTACCTGCTTTTTACTCACCCCGGATGTCTCCACCGTGGGGACCTGTGTTCCTCTGTTCTTTGCCAAATAATATTTTCCAGCTGCCACAGACGCCGTCAGTAGTACAACCGCTGCTATTCCTGTAATGATCAAAATTTTCTTCCGCATGCATCGTATCCTTTCCGCGTATCTTTCATTTCTACGTCTCTTTCATTCAACCGGTAATCCCGGTTTCTGTAAAAAAGTATAAAAAAAGAATCTTATCAGAAAGCAACAACATTTCTTAAAGATTCTTAAATTGGGAAAGATTCTGAAACAGGCGGAAACTCCTCGTGCCCACAAAACTTCTTGCACAGGAATTTCACGAATCGCCAAAGCCGGATTGGGCTGGCACTGCTCCTTACGCCAGCCCAATCCGGCCCCATAGACAGGTTTAATTTTACAATTGATCCTTAATCTTAGAAAGCGCAGCCGCCAGGGAATTATTTATCGGTTCGTCAGCTTCCTTCTGTTGTTTCTTCATATAGTTCTGTACGTCACGTTTGGAGACGCCCGCGCCCTCTTTTTCGCGCCGGGACTTAAAAGCGTTCATCTTTTCTTTGTAGCCGCACACACAGATAAAGGTCTCGTTTTCTCCTTTTCCCACCAGCTCCATCTTTTTATGGCATTTGGGGCATCGGGCATTGGATGTCCGGGATATGGTTTCCCGGTGGCCGCATTCCCGGTCCTGACATACCAGCATTTTGCTGTTTTTTCCATTGACGGAGAGCATCCGCTTTCCGCAGACCGGACATTTGGTGTTCGTCAGGTTATCATGACGGAAGGTTCCGTCCCCGGTTTTTATTTCCGATATCAGCGTCTGGGTGTAAGTATGGATGTCTTTTAGAAACTGCTCTTTTCTCAGCTTTCCCTTAGAGATATCAGATAGCTTCATCTCCCAGGCGGCGGTCAGTTCCGGCTTTCTCAAATCGTCCGGTACCAGCTCCAGGAGCTGCTTTGCCTTGGAGGTCAGATAGATTTCTTTTCCTCTTTTTTCCATCAGGAACGTATGGAACAATTTATCGATAATATCCGCCCGGGTGGCTACAGTTCCTAATCCTCCGGTTTCTCCTATGGTCCTAACCGCTTCCCGGTCTTTGGTTTCCATGTATTTTACAGGGTTTTCCATCGCGGTTAACAGCGCTGCCTCATCGAATCTGGGCGGCGGCGCCGTCTTTCCGGTCGTGATACGTTCTTCCTCTACCGGGAACACAGAGCCTTTCTGCAGATCCGGCAGAGAACCGACTGCATCTTCGTCTTCTTCCAGTTCCATGGTATCGTATACGATTTTCCAGCCGGCTTTCTTTACCACTTTGCCTTTGGCCTGAAACAGGTTCCCCCGAATCTCAGCCTTCATTACGGTCTGTTCATATTCAAAGGGCGGGTATAGAACGGCCAGGAAACGCCGCACTACCAGATCGTAGATTTTCTTTTCTTCGTTCGTCATATGTTCCATCTGTACGAATTGCTCGGTCGGGATGATGGCATGATGATCGCTGACCTTGGCATTGTCCACGAAGGACTTGTTTCCTTTTACCGGCCTTGTCAGCAGCGGTCCCGCCAGTTTCTTATAGGGCCCAAAAGAACAGGAGCGGATTCGTTCCGGCAGGGTATCTACCACATCCGTACTGATATAACGGGAATCTGTCCGGGGATAGGTCAGAACCTTATGGTTCTCATATAAGCGCTGCATAATATTCAGGGTTTCTTTCGCCGAAAAACCAAAACGTTTGCTGGCGTCCCTCTGAAGCTCCGTCAAGTCATAAAGTCCGGGGGCGTTGGTTTTTTTGGCTGTCTTTTCAACTGCGGTCACGGTCAGTTTCTGATTCCGAACCATATCGGCTGCTTTCTCGATCCGCTCTTTCTGAAAGGTACGCATGGAACCGTTCGGGGCCTCCTGCCAGTGCCAGAGCACTTTCCCCGCCGTCACAGCCAGTCCATAGTATTCCTGGGGTTTAAAGTTCCGGATCTCCTCCTCTCTTTTGGCAATCATGGCCAGTGTCGGAGTCTGAACCCTTCCGCAGGATAGCTGGGCGTTATATTTGCAGGTCAGCGCGCGGGTAGCGTTAATCCCCACCAGCCAGTCGGCTTCTGCCCGGGATTGGGCGGCGGCATACAAGTTGAGATATTCCTTTCCGTCGTGCAGGTGCGCGAATCCCTCCCGGATCGCCTTATCGGTGACAGATGAGATCCAGAGACGTTTTACCGGTTTTTGATTTCTGGCTTTTTCCAGAATCCAGCGCGCTACCAGTTCCCCTTCTCTTCCGGCATCTGTGGCGATAATGATTTCATTGATGTCCTTCCGGTTGATCTGGCTTTTTACCGTTTGATACTGTTTGGCAGTCTGCTTGATGACGACCAGCTCCATATGCTTTGGAAGCATAGGAAGGTCTTCTAATTTCCATTCCTTATATTTGCCATCATAAGCTTCGGGATCGGCCAGGGTGACCAGATGTCCCAAAGCCCAGGTCACCACATAGCGGCTTCCCTCCAGAACGCCCTGATTCTGTCCGCATTTTAATACACGAGCGATATCCCTGGCAACGGATGGCTTTTCAGCGATTATTAATGATTTCATACTATACTCCTTTGTCTTATTCTCACTGTGTTCCAGTATCGCATTCCCCATCATCAGAAGTCAATACTTTCCAGCTATTTTCCTCCGGCATTTCCTTCGGTCTTTTTTCCCTGCTTTTTCTCCAGCTTTTTCTCTGGCTTTTTTCCCAGACTTTTGCGGATTCAGTACTGCTTTTACCTATTTGTCTCCCGCAGAGCTTTTTGGGCGCTGTTTCGAAAAAGCAGTCCTACGGCGACCAGCAGTAAACCGCAGATAAAGTATTTTCTTTTTTATCTTCATGCCGGACATAATCCCGATAGCGGCAGCGGCCGTTATGACATCAATACAGAATGCCCATTTTATGCCCAGGGTTCCTAGTATCACGCCTCCTGCCGCGGGAGAGATCAGTAACAGGATATTGTTTATCGTCTGGTTGATCCCGTTTATCCGCACCAGCTGATGCTCCGGAACAATATCCGGATACAGCGCATTGACGGCAGGGCTCTGGAAGCCCTGCCCCATGGAACGCAGAAAGGATATGGCCATCAAAAGCGACAGGCTTTCATGACCGGCCTGGAAAGCCAGGAATGCGGCGAATGTGGCAAGGGCCGTAAATGCGTCAGCCAGCATAATAATCATTTTCCGGTTGTATCGGTCCGCGATCACTCCGGCCCACAGGGAGATCAATACCTGAGGGATCAGGGAAGCTATCGCTGACAGCGTAATCCAGAATCCGGATGAGGTCTTTAAAGTTACATACCATATGATGGAGAATCCTACCACTGATGATCCAAAGATGGAAAGATTCTGACTGATCAGAAACATTAGAATCTGCTTCTTCCAATTGTGTTGTTCTTGTTTTTTTTGCATTGTTTCCTCCATGCGTGCATTTTCCAGCACATATAGGTATCCTTTGACAAGTGCTCTCACTATATGCCCAATGGGCGGGTTCGCAGCAAAGCTGCTAATTAAGGTACTGGTGAATAATTTATTTGTTCAACCGTGACTTTTCCTCGTGTCATAAGTTCTCAGTCATAATAGGTACAAAAAATGCAGGCAACCCTGTAAAGGAATTGTCTGCATAAAATAGACGTATCAAGAATACTGTACCTGAAAGAAGCCGTACCACACATGATCCCTCATCCATCCGAAAATAAGCATAACAAAAAAATCCTTTATAGCAGAACTGCTGCTGATTTTTTGTAGTTATCTTAAACGGATAGTAAACAATATGCCGGTTAATGCCTCCTTTTGTTTCTATAGCCTCTCAATTAATACTTTTGTTAACATTTCTATTTCTCTATCATTTCTGGCGATATTATATCACGATTGCACGGCAATCATGAAGATCAGTTCTCTATCAATTTGCATTTTCTCAGATATTGAAGAACCGAAAGGCTGTAGAAGTCCGTTTGGATTGAAATTTGGTCTTTACCTTCCAGCTTCGATTGCCCCGCTGTCTCCTTCCACACATCCATAAGCATTTGGTATGCGCGGTCCAGTTCTTCCTGGCTATATTGGAACTTACTGTTCTGAAACCGGGCCAGGACTTCTCTCCATTTAGTCCCGTTATGTTTTTGGAACCAGTGATAAAGCTGACATACATTTTGTACATTTCGGTATTTGGGTTCCATTGGTCCTGAAGCGTAGATCTTTCTTAATAATGTTTCTCCTGATCGGATCCGCAGTTGTGTAACCCCATAGGTTTTCCATACGTAACAGCATACACCGGACAGATAGAGAATCATCCAAAAGAGGGTTGCCATCAATAGCGGATATAATAAAAAAATCCGTGTGATTCCCAGAATCGGAAGATAGTTATTAAGGAAAATGGTTTCCTGATGAACCCATGCATAAAGTCTGATCGGCAGCCATTCCAGGGTGTATATTCCTTTTGTAATCGCAATTCCTATGTTCTCTTCTGCAAATGATGCTATGATTCCCATAACAAAAACAAAAAGAATCAGGATAGCACTGGCCGTTCCCCATCCTGCCATAAACAACAGAAATCCGGGTTTATCAGACTCTTTTTTCCAGCAGTTATCACTCTTCTGCTGTTTTTTATCTCGGTGTATACGGCTATAGGGAATCTCATTTCGCAGTTCCCGAAGGACAAGCTCCATCGTGCATGCGTTCCGAAAAAATAATATATTTTCTTTTGTATCCAAATACTGCTTACCTCCTGGCGCTAAGTTGAAACATCCGGAATATTACCCGGTACTACAGGAAAACATAAAAATAATTTCTGTCCTATTTCGAATTCTGTTTGTATGCCGAAATACAAAACTACTAAAATTATAAACTTTTTTGAAATTATATGCAATATTATTTTAATTGCATATTTACTTATAATTTTGCTTGTATTTATAAATGTTTATTTCCTTATAAAATTACCCTAATGGAGGTGATGATATGTTTGAAATAAAAAAAATGAAATCATCGAACAAAACAATCCGGATGCCTAATGATCTGATACAAAATCTGGAGAGACTTGCATTTGAAAATGATATCAGTTTTAATCAGCTGGTGGTTCAATGCTGTGAGTACGCATTGGACAATATGGAACAGAATCATATAGATGGCCCTTCATAGATACAGGGATAAGAGGGTGTGGAGGGGACTGGCATCTCTCGGTTGTAGCGCTAAATTTTCAAGCGGCTATGCGGAGAAAGGGGCCTGTCCTCTCCCAGTTGGCTGTGAATAGTAAACATCGATGAGAAATTTAGGTGATTTTGTAAAAAAAGTCTTGCATATTTTTCTAAAATGAGTATAATAATGGATGTGGCTGTTTTCGGCCGGGAAAATTGGATATGCTGGAATAGCTCAGTCGGTAGAGCGACGCACTCGTAATGCGTAGGTCGTCAGTTCAAATCTGATTTCCAGCTGTTTGGAAACCTCTGATTTTATCAGGGGTTTTTTGAAATTTAGTGATAACATAATGTATAAAAAACAGATGTTATTTAGGGCCTTGACTAACATTTGACTAACGTTCTTTCTTCATATAATAAAGCATATAAACGAGAAACGCACTGCACCAGTTACCGGGTACAATGCCATCCATATTTTATGCCGACTTCTTCCTTCTTATCCGATCAAATCGCTTACCGTGAATCTCTCCCAAATTGTATGCCAATGAACAAATGAAGTGTATGTTCTCAAAACCATATTCTTCGATCCATTCATCAAACACTTCTTTCATCTTAGTGCCGCTGATACCTATAACCGGTTGAAGCATGTTTATTTCCATATCCTCCCTAAGGCCCATGATCACGCCACCTCCGCTTCCCGGAAGATCACATGGTAGGCTTTCTTCTGCCCATCCACCTGCATATATTCGATGTCCCTGGGATAGCCATTGTCACAGTACCACTGCCTTACCTGATCAATGACCTCCTCGTCGTATTTCCGGACGAAGGAATTTCGTACGTCTGCACTTTGAATTGGCGGCAGGGAGGATGACATTTCGTCCTCCCTTCCCCCGGATTGTTAGGAAAAATCCTAGAGCGGTACCACATTTTCAAATAAGATAAATAATATAATTTAGACGATAATAAATTTGCAATTCTAAAATATAAAGTCAATATATGTCATTTAAGCACCTTATTCTAAAATTCTAAAAATAAATAGTAATATGTAATTAAACATTGCGCAGTGTTAATAAGTTACTAACCTAAAAATGAATGTTTAAAACACGTCTAACATTTTAAGGAGGGATTCATATGAAACTGTATAAGAAATTAATGTCTTTGATTCTTAGCACGATATTATTAACGCTTTTATTTGCTACATCAGCCATGGCTTCTGAAAACGTTGAAGTTCATGAAAGATTATATCTGAATACTTTAGGGTATCCGGAAGAAGTATTGGATAAACTAAATGACCATCAGGTACACACACTATACCAATCAATTCAAGAAAACTCTAATGGTAAAATAGTAGAATATGCAGGTTCTGAAACACAAATTCTATCATTTGATGAAAGCGGGGCATTAGTTGATAAACCTCAAACTAGAGGTACCATTGCAGAGTCAGATTTAAGTATAACTGCCATTTATACAAATTATGTTGAAGCCGATTGGAGTATGGATATATCAAGTGTTGAAGTTTATATAGCATATAATTGGCTCAATACCCCTGTTGTTAGAAATAGAGATGCAATAACTATTAATTGGGACAGTAACCTCTTCAATTATATAGGATTTGCTGCTTATGCTTGTACGCTTGTAAATGGTCAAAACGTTGATATTGAGACAGTAACAACGCCCGCTTTACTTAATTCAGGTGGTCTCGGTTTCGACATACCACTATCATATGGCTATTATCCTTCATTTAACTCCTATGGGGAAGTTTTACTATATTTTATACCTAATTTTAATAGAGTATCTCACACTGTTTCTCCAATTTCACTTCAATATGCACATTATTTAGGTAATGTCTCAATTGATTTCGGATATGCCGGCCTTGGTGTTTCAGTATCTACAAATAATGCAGATACAAGAGGATATATGTTCTATTATAGCTCTGACAATAACTATGCAGTAGAATGACAATAAATTATTGTCAAATATGTTATAAGTAATACAAGAATAATAGGCCAATAATTAGCTTTTAGAAGTTAATATTGGCCTATTATATCAGAAATTTGTTCTGAAAATAGGGGGGATATTTTTGAAAAGATTTTTGTTTTTAATATTCTTTACCTTTACTATTATATATATTAATGTAGATATCAAAGCAGATACAATGACTAATAATTATTTGGAAGAACTAAATATCCCGTCAGATATTATCAGCGAGTTAAATGATTATCAAAAACAATTAATACATGATAAAATTAATAATAAAAATATCTATGATTCTTCACAATTTTTGAACGTTAAATTTGATAAAACAAGAAACGTGACAGTTGACGATAAAGATCCAGATTTGCGACTTATTTATTTCGCCTTTAAAAACTCTGATCAACAAGAAACCAACATAGTATTCTTTTATGATTGGTGCAAAAGCAATAGATTTATTAATATTTTAAATGAAGATCGTCTTGGATATAATTATAATTTTAAAAATACAAATTCTTTTGAATTCTATGGCGCCGCATATTCAAAAACAGATTTTTGTGTTAAAAAATTACTTGAAACCGAGGCCCCTTCACACGTAGATTCTAATAGTATTTGTTTTTCTTTTCCGGCAAAATACGGGATTATGCCTAATTCATTGCTTTTTGGGTGCTTTATGTTGTCTTATAGAGCAATAGATGATACCGTTGAAGAAGGAACAATTGTTTATTATCATAATTATAGCGACAAAACGGAATATAAAAAATTAATTAAATATAATATTACAGTAAAAAACAATATAAATTGGAACCAGAATGGTAGATTTATTATTGATTGTATAATTTTTATTATATTAATAGGTGTTTTTATTTACTTGTCTTTAACCGCAAAGCCGCTCAAAAAATGAGTGGCCAATTATTCTTTTAGATAGACTGTTTTAGAGGTGGAATTTAATAGTATTTTTAATTCCCACTTACAGGTTAATTTGTATTATTTCAACCTAAATCGATAATGGAATACTTCATCACGTGTGAGACCAGTATAAACACGGCACAGACCCCAATTATGGCATGACGATATTCGTATATTGTTCCAGATATGTAATAATCCATCGCTTTCAAAGCTGATCCGCCATGGAGCCAGCTTCCCTTTCTCATTAATATATGATTGACAAGACGCATGGTATGATCCATTGAGTATAGGTGTGGCCATAATACGGCTATGCTTTTCCAGCGTCTGATATTGCTTTTCAATCATCTCTGATAAAATGTCTTTCTCCATATATTATCATACCTCCATATATCTATCATATTTAGTTTTTCTACTTGATCCAATGGTAATTATTGGAAGCATCCATCAAAAAAAGAGCACCCTTTCGGATGCTCTAAATTTATGTCTTATATCAGACCACCAATCGTCTTTGGACCACAAAGACCATCTGCTTTCAATCCTGCCGTCCTCTGGCGCTTCTCCACCGCATTTTCGGTCGCTGGGCCATATTCTCCATCTTCTTCAAGTCCAGCGCTTGACAGCTCGTTTAAGCGCTTCTGTGCCCAATCCACTGTGACGCCAGAGCAGCAGATCCTATTTTTAATTAAGCAGACCCTATTTCTGATTAAACAGACCCTGATATTACAGTACACCTTTCATAACCAGAACAAGCAGTATGCAGCTGACCAGTACCAGTCCCGAGACCAGCACGATTCCAATCTTTCCTGACTGCTTACTGGAATGTCCGGTGGATTCCGGAATCAGCCTTGCTTTTCTCAGGGCCGTAACCAACGGTTTATAGATCAGCATCGTAATCGCAGCATTTAAACCGCCTTTTAGCAGGTTAAACGGCAAAAATGCCGGAATTAGTAATTCTGCAACCGCTTCCCTTGGATACCCCATATAAATCGGCGTGACAAAATAATTCCAAAGAAGCATAATTCCCGTCATCAGAACAAGTCCCACGGCCAAACCTCCTACCGCTCCGCCCACTGTATGCTTCTTCTTATAGATCACAGCCGCCGTGCACGCAAACGAACAGGATGACAGGATATTCATAATACACCCGATTATTCCTGTATCACTAACTGTGAACATTTCTACCAGGGATACGATCACCGAGATTGCCAGTGAAGCGATTGGCCCGAACATAAAACCACCCATGGTTATAATAACATCCTTTGGATCGTATTTCAGAAACAATACGACCGGTATTCTCCCGATCACCATTACCAGATAGGCGATCGCGCACAGCATCGCCACCGTTGTCAGTTTCTTTGTTCTCGCATTCATACTTTAGTCCTCCTCTGAAAAAGTTTATGGAATATAAAAACACCTGAAAGACATGTCCTCCAGGTGTTAAAATTCCAGCTTGCGAAAACTCCGGCTCTTTTACCAGCCGGTTTTTCTTAATATTTCAACACGCCTTCTTTCATCCAGACTATACTGTCGGTTTTGGAATTTCACCAAATCCTGTGCTCGAAAGCACCTGCGCTTACACGCTCGCGGACTATACCGCCGATCGGGAATTCTAAAAGTGCGAAGCACTTTAAGTCACCCTGCCCTGAAGACATCCGATATTCAAATGTTTGTTATAATTATAAGCCTCAACATATCTCCTGTCAATCCCTCTGTGTCCATTCAAATCCATCCTGGCCCACCCCGAGTCCATCCTGGTCCACCGAATCCATCCCCATCCTGTTCCATCCAACAGTTGCCGGCACCTGCACAAGCCTCTACTCCTGCGCCGCCGCGAACTGTGAATTATACAGCTGCTCGTAATATCCCCGCTTCTTCATCAGCGTTTCGTGTGTCCCTACTTCTTCGATATTACCGTCATGCAGCACCATAATCATATCCGCATTTTTGATCGTAGACAGACGATGGGCGATGACGAAACTGGTGCGTCCTTCCAGCACCTTATGCATCGCATTCTGAAGCATTTTCTCCAACCGGGTATCCACAGATGAGGTGGCCTCATCCAGGATCAGGATTTTCGGGTCCTTCAGGATCGCCCTGGCGATGGTCAGCAGCTGTTTTTCACCCTGGGAAATATTATTGCCTTCCTCGTTGATCATCATATCATAACCTCTTGGCAGGGTTCGGATAAAATGATGGACATTCGCCAGCTTGGCGGCATTGATCACCTGATCCTTCCGGGCATCCAGCCGGCCGTAGCGGATATTGTCATAAATCGTTCCAGAGAACAGCCAGGTATCCTGAAGCACCATGCCAAAGAGAGCTCTTAAATCTTCCCGTCTCATATCCCGGATATCCACTCCATCGATCTGTATGCTTCCGCCTTCCACATCATAAAACCGAAGCAGCAGATTGATCAGCGTCGTCTTTCCGGCTCCGGTCGGGCCGACGATGGCAACCATCTGACCTGCTTTAATCTGAGCATTCAGATTCTGCACCACCGGCGTATCCCCATAGCCAAAGGTTACATTATCAAAGGTTACATTTCCCTTAACCTGGCTTAGCTGAACCGGCGGATCCGCTTCTGCCACTTCCTCTTCCTCCTCCAGCACCTCATAGATCCGGTTCAGGGCAGCGAAAGCCGCCTGAAGCTGTGTTGACAGCTGGGACACCTGGGACAGCGGATCGTTGATCTGCCAGATATAACGGATAAATGCCTGGAGATTACCGACGGTAATATTTCCGGATATCACCTGAAAGCATCCAAGTACGGCGATACTTCCGATACACAGATAAGTGGTCAGCGAAATCAGCGGATTCATCAAAGAAGATACAAACTGGGCCTTAAACGCGTGCTTCTGCAGTTCATCATTAACCTCTTCAAACTGCCGGATCGAATCTTCCTGTTTTCCGAACAGCAGGATTTCATTGTAGCCCCCATATAGCTCCGTGATGGTTCCGTTTAACGCTCCCATGGAATCCTGCTGTGCTTTAAACTGCTTCTGGCTGCGTCTGACCACACCCCGGGTTATGATCAGGCTGATCGGGATAATCAGAATCGAGATACAAGCCATCAGCGGCTGAATGGTAAACATCATGGTGATGGCCAGGGCCAGAGTCAGAACTCCTGTAACAATCTGTATAAAGCTCTGCTGAAGCGCATTCGACACCGTTTCCACATCATTTGTGACGCGGCTTAAGATATCACCGAATTTATGGTTGTCAAAATAGCGTACCGGAAGCCGGCGCACCTTATTCTGAACCTCATTTCTTAAATCGTGCATGGCATTCTGTATCGAGTTAGTCAACCAGAAAGTGCCGACAATCTGAGCCAGTGTCTTGATCAGATAGATCACCAGCAATACCGCCAGGATTCTAAGAATCACATCAAAATGTACCCCTGCACCCGGTTCCCCTTTTAAAATATGCGATGTATCCTTTGCCAGCTGAGTCGTAATCATACCTTCCACCGTAGGGGCCAGCGTCATGGCGCCCACGCCGAATACCGCCATGAACATAGCGCCCAGAAAGCTCCATTTATACGGCGCTATAAAGGGTTTGAGCTTCAGGACAGTCTCAGCCATATGTCTGAATTTTTTAAGCATTGGCCAATTCCTCCTCACTTAACTGAGATAATGCAATTTCCCGATAGATCTGACAATCCTTCATCAGTTCCTGGTGCGTTCCGATTCCCACCACACTGCCCTCATTTAACACCACAATCCTGTCAGCGTCCACGATACTGGAAATACGCTGGGCCACGATCATAACGATCGCTTCCTTCGTTTCCTTCCTTAGCTCCCTGCGAAGCTTTGCGTCCGTCTTAAAATCCAGTGCGGAAAAAGAGTCGTCGAATATGTAGACATCCGGACGCCTGACAAGCGCCCGGGCGATGGATAATCTCTGCCTCTGTCCCCCGGACACATTCGTAGCATTCTCCGTAATCAATTCCTCAAATCCGCCTTTTTCCATGATAAAATCATAGGCCTGGGCTACTTTCGCCGCATGAGCCACTTCTTCCATAGACGCGTCTTTTTTTCCGTAACGGATATTCTCCGCTATGGTACCGCCGAACAGCATGGCCTTCTGGGGAATAAAGCCGATCGATTGCCGCAGTTCCTGGCTGGGCAGCTTACGGATATCCTCACCGTTAATCAATACGCTGCCTTCCGTGACATCATATGCCCGCGGAACCAGATTGATCAATGTACTCTTACCCGATCCGGTGCTCCCTATAAAGGCAATCGTCTCTCCCCTTTTCACAGCGAAAGACACATCCTTCAACACTGCTTCTTCCCCATCCGGATAGACGAATGTAACATGCTCGAACCGAACCTCTTTTATATCTATTTTATCCAAATCAGAGGAATCGGCATTCCCGCTTTCCGTCCCGTCTTTCTGACCGGGAATCCGTGTGGGGATGGAAGGCGTGGTCTTAAGAACCTTCGTGATCCGCCGCGCACTGACCTGAGCCTTTGGATACATCATAAATACCAGACAGAACAGCATAATCGAAAACATTACATGGAACAGATAATCCATAAAAGCGACCAGCTGACCGACCTGTAGCGAATTCTGGTTAATCAGAATACTGGAAAGCCAGTAGATCAGCATACCGGCCAGATTCATCAGCAGAAAAAAGATCGGCTGTGTAACAGACATCAGTTTGAAAAGCCGTTTCGAATACTTCATATACGACAAGTTCGCTTCGTCAAACCTCTTTTTTTCATAATTGTCATTTGTGAATGCCCGGATCACCCGGATTCCGCTCAGATTCTCCCTAGAAATACGATTGATCCACTCCAGGGAATTCTGCTGGTTTTCGCTGATCGATTCCGATATTTTAGCCACTATGATTACGCCCAGTATAATAAGAGGAATCGTAGCCAGAATCACCATAGAGAGCCGCAGGGAAGCTTTCAGTACCAGAATGATACTGCTTGCGATCATCACAGGCGTCATCAAAGCGGTCCGCAGCAGGATATTCATAAACATCTGAATCTGGAACGCATCATTATTGGTTCTGGTAATCAGCGACGAGGTCCCAAACCGGTTAAACTCACTGTGTGAAAATGTCTGGGTCTTTCGGAAAATATCATTTCGCAGGTCTCTGACCACCGATGTAGACAAATAGGCACAACAATATCCCAACAGGATCGTTCCTGTCACGCCAACCAGAGATATTACTAAAATCACTCCGCCCATCTTCCAGATATAAGCGGTGTCCTGGTTCGATATACCCTGGTCGATCATCCGGGCCACAATGGTAGGAATCCCCAGTTCCACCAAAGCAAAGCCAAATACAGAGATCACATTTAACAAAAATATTTTCTTATAATTCTTCAGGTAATTCAAAATCAGCTTCATGTCATTGTACTCCCGTATCTATTGCAAATTTTACATGTATCTTATAGCATACACTATCGGGTTGGGCGATAGTCAAGTTGTTTTTTCTGAACCGTTGCCATTCACAGCTATTGGGAGGGGACTGGCACCTTTCGGCTGTAAATCCAAACCGAACAGCAACTGGGTGGAGAAAGGGGCCTGTCCCCGGATGCCGGATGAACTCCGGTCAACATCCGGGGACAGGCCCCTTTCTCTACGCAGTTACTATAAAGGTTTGGCTTTACAGCCGAAAGATGCCAGTCCCCTCCCAAGCGGCCGAGAATGGTAACTCCTGCCGTAGCTTACAACATAAAATGTATCAGTAGAAAATATGATTTCCAATAATCTGCCCATCGATACCAGGGATGACAGTTCTAAAGTAGAGGGCATCCCCTACCGTGTTGGTCCCATTCAGGGCATCCTGGGCTGCCTGGATACAGCTTCCCGCCGCTCCCCGCTCCAGTACCATATAGAAACGGCCGCTGGAAACCGGAGTGAACTGCCGGGGCTGGGTGATTACCGCCATGACGGTGTTGGGGTAAGAACCGCTGCGTACACGGTTTAATACAACGTTGGCAACTCCGATCTTTCCCTCGTAACTCTCCCCTCCGGCTTCGCATTCGATGATGGCGGCCAGGGCTGCCAGGTCACTTCCCGGATCGATCACGTAGTCGCTGTTCGGATTGTTTTTATCCTGTTCCCTGGCCCGTCGGGCTATTTCCAGTTCCTGCTCATATTTTTGGCGAAGTTCGTCCAGGGTTCCTTCTTGCTGCTGGATCTGCTGCTCATACTCTTCGGCTTTCTGCTCCGCGTCTGATATCATGCCTTTATATTGGGAGATTTTATTCGAAGTATTGTCCACCAGTGTCTGGATTTTTTTCTGCTGCTGATCGGCTTCTTCCTTCAGGCTTTCCAGATCTGCCTGTTCCTGTGTCAGATCGACCTCTTTTTGGGCGATATCTGCCTTGGTATGCTGGAATTTTTCCAGCATAGCCCGGTCGTAGGAAGCCATCTGCGTGTAATAGTCCGCACGGTTCAGAAGATCGGCTACGCCGTCCGCCTCTACGAGAATCTCTAGCATACTGGTATTCCGATGCTCGTACATATACTGGATTCTCTTTTTCATGGCTTCGTACTGCTCTTCTTCTGTCTGTCTGGCAGCTTCCAGCTCTTCCTGGGTAACACGGATTTCCTCTTCCTTGGCCGTAATCTGCGTGCTTAGCTCCTCTATCTTGTCGTTTACCTTGGACAGTTCGCTGTTTAGATTATTCAGGTCAGTTTCCAGACCGCCCTTCTGGTTTTTCAGATCGTCGATCTGGTCCTTTGTATCCTGCAGGTCCGATTCCGTATCTTTCTTTTCCTGTTCTTTCTGCTTGATCATATCGGATGTACTGCTGGTCGCATATACTGTCAGGGAGCTTATGATAAATAAAACGAATACGAGCAGCAGAGTCACCGCTCTTTTCCATTTTTTCATTCTTTACCTCCAGTGGCACATTTGCCTCTCCATACATTTTTACGGAAAAAAGGTACCTTGTACCTCCTTATTCCTGTCTTTCTCTAAGGTTTTGTTCCATCCCTATACTACTATAAAACAAGCGTTCTGACAAGTTTTCTGCTGAATTCTGCTTTTTCTGTACAATCCGTGATAATAATCCTGAAAATCATGTTCAGGTAAAATATTGGAATTCTTTCGGCTCCGGCGCTTCGAACACTTTACCGGAAAGATAGGACAGTTCTCCTTTGATTTGCGGGAATTCCATCCTGGCGGAATGTAATAGTTGATGCGTAATCTTGTATTTCTTCCTGTAAATTTGATTGATTCCGCCATCCCCGTATTTACAGTCCCCTATGATCGGATGCCCGACAGAGGCCAGATGGGCACGGATCTGATGGGAACGTCCGGTGATCAGCTTTACTTCCAGCCTGGTCCAGTCATTTGTATAAAGCAGGGGCCTGTACTCCGTCTGTATGTAGGCGGCCTGGGGCGTCTCCTGCCGCGTGATCATGACCTGATTCGTCTGTTTATCTTTTATCAGATATCCTTCCAGCCTGCTGGATTCAGACAGTTCTCCAGCAGTAATGCAGTGATAGAATTTGTGAAGGCTCCGGTCTTTTAAAGCTGCGGCCATGACCTGCAATCCCGGAATTGTTTTTCCAGCCACAATAAGGCCGCTGGTATTCCGGTCCAAACGGTTACAGACGGAAGGGCGGATATGGCGCAGACTCTCTTTTGTGCACTGGCCGGTTTTCATCAGATAGGATAAGAGATGCTCGTTCAAAGATATATCCTGTGGTTCTGCCTTCTGTGACAGCATACCGGCCGGTTTATTCAGTATCAGGATATGTTCGTCCTCATAAATGATGGAAAGCTTCGGTTTGACATATATCATATCTGACTTTGAAAACTTTTCCAGCGTTTCTTCGGAAAGAAAAAGCTTTATTTCATCACCTTCGGCCAGCCGTTCGCTGCCGTCAGCTTTTTTCCCGTTCAGGGTAATGTTTTTTTTGCGGAGCATTTTATAGAAAAAGCTTTTCGGCGCCTGGTTCATATATTTGGACAGCCATTTGTCCAATCGCTGACCGGCCTCGTTGGCCTTTATTTTCACTTCTCTCATATTTTCCTATATACCTCATAAGGAGACAGCCTTCATGGTGTTCAGAACTGCATCCTGAAGCTCAGAAGGCTCCCCTTTGTCTTCCAACTGTGCCAATCGATCCAGAAAAGCATCCAGATCTTTGAATATTTTAATCGACACTTTATATTTATTGCCGTTACAGATATCCCGGAGATGTTTTTCCAGAAGGGAGACGTCTGCCTTTTCACTGCCGGCATAACCAATCATCGTATTACCCAGAATCGCCATGCAGTCCAAAGGCATGGTTTTCTCATAAGATGTCATTACCATTTCATATGCAACGGAGGACTTTTTCACTTTAGGACTTATCTTTTCATATAGTCCGGGCCCAAGGCCTTTCCTGGGCAGGATCATGATCAGGGATACCAGCTCCTTGCTGGCCGGCAGACAGCCCAGCACAGCGACCAGTGTAAACAGGTTGAGCCTTGTCTTGGTTGTAACATAGCCTGCGATAAAAATGATTAGGACCAGGGCGAACATGACAGAAGTCTTTAGTATCTCTATCTTCTTTTGATGTTTTATATAACCGTAATCACCTTTTTGAATTTTCAATTGGAACTCCTCTTTCGTTTCTGAATTTCTACTATTGTTAAAATATAATTCCCATCAGGGATAAAAGCACCCTGTGCGGCAGGATTTTCGCCGCCAGATGCGTGCCTTTCATCAAGGCTCCGTATACAGATATCTCTTTCCCACAGGCGGCGTCTTTTAATGCTTTGGCAACCACCCGGGGCGCCTTTGCCATCGCTAATTTTTTTACATAAGCCGTCTGCCCTTTCTGCTCCGCCACATCAAAAAATTCTGTATCCACCGGACCTGGGCATACCGCAGTTACTGTAATCTTTTTGTCTCTGAGTTCCCTCCCCAGTGCCCTGGAAAAACTGAGCACATAGGATTTGCTGGCTGCATAGACCGCAAAATTCGGCTGGGGTAAAAACGCCGCGGAGGAGGCCAGCTGGATAATACGGCCGTTAGGGAGCATATAGGGCAGGCAGGCGTAGGTGACAGCCGTGAGTCCCCGGCAGTTTAACTCGATCATCCCTGCATTGTCCTGATAAGTGAGCTCCTGAAAATGCCCGATTTTTCCATAACCGGCTGCATTGACCAGCAGCTTGATCTTCGGCTTTTTTTCATATAACATTCTCTCCAAGTCCCAGATCGAACGCTCTTTCGTCAAATCATAGTCCAAAATCCGAAGCCGGACCGGTGTCTGAGATTTTAACTCCTCCAGCCTCTCTTTTCTTCTGGCAATCACCCATATTTCCTGAAGCTTCGGATATTTTTCAGCAATCTGCCGTACGAATTCCCGTCCCATACCGGAAGACGCACCCGTAATTACCGCTATCACCATTTTAACACCTCCTGTAATATTTTTATGTCAACCTCATTACTTATTCAGAATTTTTTCTTATGAACATTACGAATTGTTTTCTTGTTCTGATTTTTCACCCCTTGCGTCTTCACGCCTTGATAATCATCCTTCTGTACTCTACTTCCCGTAGATTTATTTTTTGGAGACTTGTCTGCTGGAGCTATCTTCCCCGAAGTTTTCCCTGTCGAAGACCTGCTTGCCGAGGCATTTTTTCCAGAAGAATTCCTCATTGCAGAATTTCTTCCCAGATCCTTTCGCACCGCATCAGATCCTCCAGGTTTTCTGCCCTGCTGCGCGTTCTTGCGGGGCCGGATCAGACAATTCTTCTCATATCCGATTAAATCGGTTCTGCCGGCAATTGTCAAGGCCTCTTCCACAAGATCATAATTTTTCGGGTTCCGATATTGGATCAAAGCTCTCTGGAGCGCCTTTTCATGGGGATTTACCGGCACATACACCGGCTCCTTCGTCCTGGGATCGATCCCCGTATAATACATGCAGGTGGACAGCGTAGACGGAGTCGGATAGAAATCCTGGACCTGCTCCGGCATATAGCCCAGATCCCGCAGGAACTCCGCCAGTTTTACCGCTTCCTTCATCGTACATCCCGGATGGGAAGACATCAGATAGGGAACCAGATACTGCTTTTTCCCAAGCTTCTCATTGATCCGGCGGTACCGGTCGGCAAAACGGACATAGACATCATGGGGCGGTTTTCCCATTTTTGCCAGCACTGCGTCTGATACGTGCTCCGGCGCCACTTTCAGCTGGCCGCTGACATGATATTCACACAGCTCTTTTAAAAATCCCTCATCCCGGTCCGCCAGCACATAGTCAAAACGGATTCCCGAGCGGATAAACACCTTTTTCACACCTGGAATCTCACGAAGCCTGCGCAATAGCGTCCGGTAATCCGAATGATCCGCTTTCAGATTCGGGCAGGGCTTCGGGAACAGGCACTGCCGCTCCTTACATACTCCTTTGGTCAGCTGTTTTTCACAGGAAGGCTGTCTGAAATCAGCGGTGGGGCCGCCCACATCATGGATATACCCTTTAAAATCCGGTTCCTGCGTCAGCTCCAGCGCTTCCTTAAGAATAGATTCGTGGCTTCTGGTCTGCACGATGCGTCCCTGGTGAAAAGTCAGCGCACAGAAACTACATCCTCCGAAGCAGCCTCTGTTGCTGATCAGGCTGAATTTCACTTCTGCGATTGCCGGCACGCCGCCGTCTTTTTCATAGGAAGGATGATAAGATTTCATATAAGGCAGCGCGTAGATATCATCCATCTCTGTCTGGGACAGAGGCTTGGAAGGCGGATTCTGAACCACATACAGATGATCGGAGTATGGTTCTGCCAGCCTTTTTCCGGTAAACGGATCTGTATTGCAATATTGTGTATAAAAGCTTTCCGCATATTTCCTCTTATCCGCGGCCAGCTCCTCAAAGGAAGGCAGCACCTGGCAGTCATATACGGAAGACAGATCTTTGGTCCGGTAGACCGTCCCGTCGATATAAGTGATATCCTTCACCGCGATTCCCGCGTTCAGGGCATCTGCGATTTCCACAACAGAACGCTCCCCCATACCATAAGAGATGAGATCTGCGCCGGAGTCCAGCAGTATGGAACGCTTCATCCGGTTGGACCAGTAATCATAATGAGCCAGCCTTCGAAGGCTGGCTTCGATCCCGCCGATGATCACGGGGGTTTTCTTATAGACCTGCCGGATCAGGTTACAGTAGACCACCGCCGCATAGTCCGGTCTTTTCCCCATGATACCGCCCGGCGTGTAGGAGTCCGCGCTCCGCCGTTTCTTAGACACCGTGTAATGGTTTACCATGGAATCCATATTGCCGCCCGACACCAGAAAGGCCAGCCTTGGCTCACCATAAACCGCGATACTCTCTTTTTCTTTCCAGTCGGGCTGGGAAATGATACCCACCCGGTAGCCATGTGACTCCAGAATCCGGCTGATAATGGCAGAACCGAAAGAAGGATGATCGATATAGGCATCCCCAATTATATAGACAAAATCAAACTGCCGGATTCCTCTCGCCTCCATCTCGGCTCTGGAAACCGGCAGGTAGTTCTTTTCATTTATCATGTGTCTGTACCTCATAAGTATTATTATGCGTCAGTACCTCATAGGTTTGATCAAAGATATCGTCATAGGTCCGGATATAATAGTCGGCCAGCTGCTTTTTCTGCGTCCTTAAATGCGCGCTGAAATCATCCTCCACCGCACATACCCGCATACCCGCATTTTTCCCGGCCAGGATCCCTTTGGGCACATCCTCGAAGACCAGACAGCTCTTTGCCTCCACCTGAAGCTCGCCGGCCACTTTCAGGTAGATGTCCGGAGCCGGTTTCCCGTGGGCCACGCTGCATCCGGTCAGGATCACGTCGAAGAACTCTCCCATCCGGTTTCCTTTCATCGCCGCATCTACCAGATCCATGGAATTACTGGTCGCGATACCTGTCCTGATCTTGTGTTCCTTCAGATACTTAAGGAAGCGGAAAGCACCGTCCTTGGGCGGCACCTGGCTTTCATACTTATCCATGGCCATCCGGATCCAGTCCGACTTGATTTCTTCCAGAGACAGCGGAATTCCGATGACCTCCTTAAAGTATCCGGCGGTTTCCGTAAAACTCATTCCTTCTATATCATCCTGAAGCCCTTGGGGCAGCAAAATGCCGAAACGGTCCAGGTATTCGATATCAATTTCCTTCCACATCCACATAGAATCAATCAGGGTTCCGTCCAGATCGAAAATAACCGCGTTTATTTCTTGTAACAAAGTAATCTGTTCCTTTCCTCTTCCGTCAAATTCCGGTACTCGCCCGGCTTAAGGTCTTGATCCAGCAGCAGGCTTCCCATCGAAAGTCTCTTTAAATATACCACAGTTCTTCCCACTGCTTCAAACATTCTTTTCACCTGGTGGAATTTACCTTCACAGATCGTCAACTCCACCAGGGCGTCATGCTCAGCTGACTTCAGGATCCGCAGATCCGCCGGAAGTGCCGGGCGTTCTTCTCCAATATTAACGCCCTCCTGAAACAGCCGGATATGGTCCTGGGTCACCGGTCCATCGATCCTGGCCAGATAAGTTTTCGGTACATGGTGTTTCGGTGACAGCAGGCGGTGGGCCAGTTCGCCGTCATTGGTGATCAGCAGCAACCCTTCCGTATCCTTATCCAGTCTCCCCACGGGAAAGAGATCCCGGCGGCTGGAACCGGTAATCAGCCCCACAACAGTGGGATCCCTCGGATCTTCCGTGGCCGAAACACAACCGGCTGGTTTATTCAGCATATAATATTCGAATTCTTCATAGTCCAATGTCATGCCATCCAGGGCAACCACATCGGTTCCCGGCATCACTTTCCGGTCCGCGGCTTTTACCACGGTTCCGTTTACCGTCACACGCCCCTGCCGTATGAAATCCTTTACCTGTGAGCGGGTCCCGCGGCCTAAGTCGGACAGATATTTGTCTAACCGAAGCGCCTTCATGACTGCCATCTCCATCCCGGATGATATTTATTCTTCAATTTTCCGCCAGCTAGTTTTCCCCACCCCAGCGGATAACCGTCCACGCAGACCATCTGCCAGGAACCTGAGGGATCAAGCGGCAGGCCGGACACATCGATCGTCTCCCCTTTCAGATACTTCCGGACCCGGATATCATCCGCAGGTAAAGAGATTGTGGCCGGAAAGGCTTCCTTCTCTAGCGCCATGGCAAATGCCTGACTGGGTTCAAAGCGTTTCTTTTTTAATTCCCCCAGATACAGCCCCGTTCTCAGGTAGTGCAGCCCTTTTAAATCGCCCATTTCTGCTGGGAGGGCGGATATCTTCTCCTGGCGCACCTCCAGAAGGGCCAGATCCAGACCTGTCTGCATTGGTCTTAAAAACTCTGCCAGTTCCGGGAATTCGGTAATCCTGTGGGCGGCCGAATCGCCCTTAGGGGCTTCCTGCGCGCCTGATCCATCCTTTTGCAGCAGCGCCACAAAATGGCCTTCCCCGTTCATCCGGTGAGGCCAGATCCTTACACAGCCCCGGATCTCCTCCCGTCCGCCCACCAGCTCCGGTTTAGCAGGCGCGAATCCCTCATACCGGCCGGTGACCGGTATCACATGAAAGGAGGGATCTTCGGAAAGCAGATACTCAATGGTACCCTCATCTTCCTCCGCAGAGAAAGTACAGGTGGAGTACAGCATCATCCCCCCAGGCTTTAACATAGCGGCCGCCTGCAGGATAATTTCCCGCTGGATCTTCGCATAGAATTCAGGCCCGTTTTTCTCCCAGCTTTTGACCATGGAAGGATCCTTCCGGAACATTCCTTCCCCGGAACAGGGCGCGTCGATCAGTATTTTATCAAAATAAGCGCCAAAATAACGCATCAGATTCACCGGCGGCTCGCTGGTAATCAATGCGTTCGGTATTCCGAATAATTCTATATTTTTAAGCAGGGCTTTCGCTCTGGACGCGCTGATATCATTGGCTACCAGGAGTCCCTGGCCTTTCAGCTTCACACCAAGCTCTGTCGACTTCCCGCCGGGCGCGGCGCACAGATCCAGCACCCGTTCCCCCGGTTTCACCGGCAGGATATTGGCCGGCGTCATGGCGCTGGGCTCCTGCAGATAGTACAGGCCCGCCGAATAATAGGGATGTTTTCCCGGCTGATCCTCCCCATCATAATAAAACCCGTTTTCGATCCAGGGAATCCTGGTCAGATGGAACGGAGCAATTTTTAAAAACTGCTCCGTACTGATCTTTCGGTTATTCACTCTTAAGCCATATAGACGCTTCTGTTCGTAACTTTTCATAAATTCATCGTATTCCGCCCCCAGGATCTTCTCCATCCGCCCGGCAAACGTACTTGGTAACTGCATTCGTTTCGCTCCTATCTCATCGTAATCCCGATAATGCCTGTGCCCGGTAGCCTTCCGCCACCTGGTCCAGCTGCTTGTCAAAACGCTCCAGCTGGTTTAAGTCATTCATCGTGTAAATCTGGTAAAATTCATCCTGTATCTTTTTGATTTCCCGTTTATTCAACACTTTATATAAGTTTTCAATATTATTCAGGATATCCGCCACAATATTCGCCTGAATCTGAAAGGAATTCTGGGCGTCCATAATCTCGCTCCGCACACTGGACATCTCGTTGTCCAGCATATCCACCGCGTCCGCTGCCGCGCTTAAGCGCCTGCGGATGTGTTCCGGTATGTTTTTCTCATATTTATACTGAAGAGAATGTTCAATAATGGCCCAGAAATTCATAGCCAAAGTCCGGATCTGGATCTCAACCTGTAATTTCTTCGGCCCGTTTATGGTCTCCACCTGATAGTACACGATGACATGATAACTTCTGTAACCACTCTCTTTGCTGTGAGCCAGATAATTTTTTTCACTTTTGATTTCCATATCGCCGCGGCCCCGGATCAGCTCCACCACCCGGTCGATATCTTCCACGAACTGGCAGATAATCCGGATTCCCGCGATATCCTCGATCTTCTCTTCGATATCTTCCAGCGGGATTCCCTTTTTTAACGATTTTTCCAGGATGCTGGATATGGTTTTCACCCGGCCTTCCACCTGCTCGATGGGGGAATACCGGTTATTATCTCTGTGTTCCTTAATCAGGTGCTTAAACTTAATCACCAGCTCTTTTACTGCCAGTTCATAAGGATCTAGTATTTCTCTCCATAATTGTATTTCCATACTACCCTCTCCTTCAGCCTATAGTATAACATGGATGCTTCACTCCCGCTACTATTGACGAAAATTTTGCATAAATAAGCATTAAAATGCATAGGAAAGCTTATGGCTTTCCAGGTACTTCAAAATCCAATAGGGATTTACACTCATCTCTGGTGAGTCTTTCGTTCGTATGTAAATTCCCACGTGCAGATGGACATCAAAATTACCGGTGGTACCTTCGATTTCGCTGTATCCGGTGTCTCCCATGTAGCCGATCAGCTCACCGGCCCGCACCTGGGTTCCTTTGGGAAACTCCCTGGCGAATTCCGCCAGATGGGCGTAATAATAGTAAGCGCCGTGAGGCCCCCTGATACCGATCCGATAACCGCCCTGCGTTAGCCAGCCAATATTTTCGATCACACCGTCTGTCATGCTGATGACCGGGTAGTAGCCCCTCTGATTCATACCGGCCATCACATCCGTTCCCTCATGCCCCCGCTTTCCGCCGAAAGTCCGCTCAAACATCCAGGAATTATCAAAGGCCACCGTCGCCTCGTCATTCACTGTGGATTCCGGTACCGGAAAATATACCAGGTCATCCCAGATCGCTTCATAGCTTTCCCGAAGTGTCTGCAAAGCCTCCGGTTTTCGTCCCCATTGGTTGTGCAGGCTGTCGGAATACTGTTCTTTTCCATAGTTTTTAAGATCCACGCCTGTCAGGTCAAATCGGTGATCCAGCATGAGAATCGTCAGCAGATCTCCTCTGGATATCCCCTGTTCCCCGCAAAATACGTCCAATTCCCCGCTTACTTCTTCGCTCAGCCATTGGTTGCGGAAATCTTCGCTTTCATTTACCGCATCATTCAGAAGGGAAAGGGCCGCGTACTCGTGGAGGGAATTCGTGCCCAGCACGGTCAGGATGCCCAGAAAAAAGATTCCAAGTATATACAACAGTAAAGAACGCTTCATGCATTTCCCTTATTTCGAAGTCCGTCCTTATTATTATATGATCAGGCCTGTCCTGGTAGAACCATACCGGAGGGATTATTTAAAGCGGCATCTTCAAAAAATAAACAATAATATAGAGCAGCTGACCTCAGTCACTGCTCTCCTATTATTGTTCCGGGTTATCAGGTTATTTCTCTATAATTTATATTACTTCGTTACGATTCACGGTCCGTAAATCTGCCATTGCCTTTTCAATATTTTCTTCCACGCTTCGGTTTTCCTGCTCATAATCGAAGGGCCCATGCTCAAAAACAATATACTCGGCTTCGGGAACATCCATCATGAGCATTTGCGGCGGTACATCTCCTTTATAATCAAAGGGCAGACATACGCCATAACTCCAAAATACTTTTTTCACGATCACGCACCTCTTTTAACGCAAAGGCTAACTTTCTATGCCGCAGATAGTCCCTGAATTGCATTCCCGATATTTCTTTGAATTTTCTCAACGATTATTTGAATTTGCTTCTGCCACTCGTACATTCGTCTGTTTACCTCGTTTCGACCACTCTGTCATTTATTATAAAGAAATCGAGAGCGTATTACTTGATTTTACTTGCTGTATTTTATCCCCGTTCGCATCCAAAAATATACATATTATGTCAATGAGCTGATATTTATGTAACGTATTTAAGAATTTTTATGCAGCACTAATGGAGAATTATCAGAGGATTACTAGAGAATTATTTGACACTGCCGTCAGATAATACTACAATTATATATAGCCGCGCTCTGCGCAATTGCTAAGCATGGATGGAATCACTATCTCAGTCACACATTTATTATGGAAATCTGAATTTAATTTATGTAAATAGGTGGTACTATTATGTTAACAAAAAAGGTGCTGTTGATTTTAGTATTTACAGGTTGTTTCTTATGTGCCGCATGTGGCAGTGGGACGGGTAAAAGCGCAGATACCACTGCCGATATGGATCAAACATTGGATGAGAAAATACCTTATACAGAGGGGAAAGGCAGTTCCTGTCATTTGAAATTGGATCAGGAAGGGGAACAGCATATCATTTTTAAAATGCAAGAGGCGGATGCGTTTGTGATTGATCTGTCCGATCTACAGGGATTCGTGGATATA
The DNA here is from genome assembly GCF_019042245.1 of Diplocloster modestus. Classification (GTDB taxonomy): domain Bacteria; phylum Bacillota; class Clostridia; order Lachnospirales; family Lachnospiraceae; genus Diplocloster; species Diplocloster modestus. The sequence continues at coordinate 72,084 of NZ_JAHQCX010000009.1, read as the reverse complement.
AATATATATGACCAAGACGAGGAATCCTTGTATGCTTCAGAAAATACGAGCGCAGGTGCTGCGGATCAAAATACGATAAAGGTTCCCGTCACAAAGGGCGGCACCTATACCGTGGTTCTGACAGTCAGCAGGCCCGGCGGAACGATATCCTTAGCGATCGAATAAACCTTGTCATCAGCAAAAAAATAAAAAAGGAACCGGAATCTTTCCATCATCACTGTCTCAACAACCTGCTAAGCAGTTGAGACAGATTGTCCGGAACAGATCCTTTGTTCCTTTTCTTCAGATTATCTGCAGTTTCTCAGTACGGCAACCAGGAAATCCCACATTCTCTTAGTGGAAGAAATACTCAGTTTTTCCTGAGGGCTGTGCACATGGATCATATCCGGTCCCAGGGAAATGCAGTCCATGTCCGGTACTTTTCCGATAAACACACCGCATTCCAGACCGGCATGTACCGCCTCCACCGCCGGCTTCTTCCCGAAGAGATCTTCATAGGTCTGTACCATCATATCCCGCAGCGGGGATTCTTTGCGGAACTCCCATCCCGGATAGTCTCCGGACTCCTCGTATACTCCACCCAGGAACTCGGCCAGATACTGTAGCTTTTGAGCCAGAAATATTTTTTCCGTCTCTACAGAACTGCGGACCGCGAAACTTAAGTTGCAGCACTCGTCGGTCAGTTCCATGATCCCTAAGTTCAGGGATGTCTGTACCAGTCCCTCGATGTCCATGCTCCAGCGGATCACGCCGTTTGGCGCGTGCATCAGAAAGAATACGATACATTCCTGGTTCTTTACATTCAGGACTTTTTTCGTTTCGTTTCCGATCCGTTCGAGCTCTATTTTGATATCAGGATCGCTGGACTTATATTCGTGCTGTACGATTTTCTCCAATCTGGTGACGACGCTTTCCAGATGCTCTGCTTCCCCTTCTTCTATTATTAGGGTTACACAGGCTGAAGAAGGGATCGCGTTGTCTTTTACCCCACCGTTTAGGGCGGCCAGAGAAAATTCCATCTCATCCCCGATGTTGTAAAGGAGCCGTCCCATCAGCTTGTTCGCGTTCAACCGCTCCTTGTGGATTTCGATTCCGGAATGGCCGCCCAGAAGTCCTTTGATCTTCAACTCATAGACCAGACCGGTCCGCTCCGTATATTGGGCTGGAAGGCTGCAAGTCACAGTCAGGCCTCCCGCACAGCTGGTCAGGAAAATACCTTCCTCCTCTGAATCCAGGTTGATTAATTTCCTGCCCTGCAGGACAGAGGCGTCCAGATCTGCCGCGCCCAGAAGCCCGATCTCTTCGTCTGTGGTAAATACTGCCTCGATGGGCGGATGCGCCAGTGTATCGTCGGCCAATACCGCCAGGCAGTAAGCTACGGCGATACCGTCATCCCCGCCTAAAGTCGTCCCTTTTGCGCAGACATAATCGCCATCGATCTGAAGATCCAGCCCGTCTTTTTCCATATCAATAACCGCGTCGGCATCTTTTACGCATACCATGTCCAGATGCCCCTGCAGGACCACCGGCTCCGCGTTTTCATATCCTGCTGATGCCTCTTTGAATATAATCACATTATTACTATCATCCTGTATATAGCGCAGATTGTGTTTCTTTGCAAATTCCACACAGTAATCGCTGATCGCTCCGGTGTTTCTCGAACCATGCGGAATTCCTGCTATTTTTTCGAAATAGTAAAAAACGGACTGTGGCTCTAACTGACTTAGCTTACTCATATGTTTCCCTCCAATTTTCATTTATTTATTTCACTGTTGCCTTATAAAACCTTATCCATAAACAAAGGCATAATACCTGAATGCCGTCCATAAAATGATATTAATCAACACCGCAAAATCATGGGGTTTTTATGAAAAAAGTTTGCTATACCATTCTCGTACTTTTACTGGTTTTATTTTTGTTCTTCCGCCCCATACAGGCTGTGGAGGCTTCCACCACCGGCCTGCTGCTCTGGTTTAATACCATTATTCCTACGCTTCTGCCCTTTATCATCCTGTCGAATATCATCATCCGGCTGGACGCCATGTCCTATCTGACCTGGTTTCTCTCTCCCATCCTGACCAGGCTGCTGGGCATCAGCAAAAACGGATGTTACGCCGTAATCACCGGCTTTCTCTGCGGTTATCCCATGGGCAGCAAGGTCACGGCGGACCTGGTCATGGAGCAGCAGATCTCTCCTGTGGAAGGACAATATCTTTTGAGTTTCTGCAACAATGTGAGCCCCATGTTTATCATCAGCTTCATCGTTACGGTCACACTGAAAGATCCCAGCCTTATTATCCCGTTTCTGGTCATATTATATGCGGCGCCGCTTTTTACCGCTTTTGTCCTGAACCCTTTTTACCGGCATAAAATGCGAACTGCCGGACAGATGGATCAAAAAGAAAAGGCATCAAGACTTCAAATCAATTTCAAAATCATTGATACCTCTATTATGAATGGTTTCGAAACGGTAACCAAGCTGGGCGGCTATATTATTTTATTTGCAATCATCGCCGGCATGGTATCCTCCCTGCCGCTTACATCCGCCTGGATAAAATCCCTTTTTACCGGGATTTTTGAAATCACCAACGGCATTCAGGCCATCGCGCTTACGGATCTTTCTTTCCCGCTGCGCTGCCTGATGATCCTGTGTGTGACCTCGTTCGGCGGGCTGTCCAGTATCGCTCAGACCGAGAGTATGATCAAAGACTCCGGGCTCTCCATCCTACGCTATATCGGCGCGAAGCTTATGTCCACCGGAATTACTCTTCTTCTGGCTGTTCTGTTTCTTCTTCCTCAGATGGGTGCAGTTCTACCCGGTTAGCATTGATAATATCGTAATTGTCCTTCAGCGAATTGATAAAATTCTCATATTTTGCTCCGGAGGTGTCCAGGGTATGGGCGATGATCTTCTGAAGGTTCGCCAGCATCTCATCCGTATACTGGATCGCTCCCAGACGGATGTTGTTGGCGTCCACCGTCGCATTATCTAACAGCGCCTGTGCCTGATTGGTGGCGTTAGCTATGATCTCATTCGCCTGGGTATAGGCCTGCTGCATAATCTCGTGTTCATTGATCAGCTCGTTGGTATGTACGGTGGCTTCCGCGATAATCGCGTTGGCTTTCTCCTGGGCATCTGCGATAATCGCATCCCGGTTGCTGATAATTTTCTGGTACTTTTTGATCTCATCCGGCGTCTTCATCCGCAGCTCCCGAAGCAACTCTTCGATCTCGTCTTTATTCACGATGATCTTGCTGTTGGACAACGCCTGGTATTTACAGCTGTCGATGTATTCTTCAATTTCTTCTATAATCTGTTCGATTCTGCTGCTCATATCGCATTCTCCTTTTCCAATTTCTGCATTTTTGTCTTCACTTTCTCCACAACGACCGACGGCACGAAGCGGGTGATATCACCGCCGTAAGCGGCCACTTCGCGCACCGTGGTAGAGCTTAAATAGGCATATTCCAGACTGGTCGTCAAAAACATGGTATCCACCTGCGGGCACATGATTTTATTGGTCTGCGCCAGCTGCAGTTCATAATCAAAATCGGTCACGGCCCGAAGGCCCCGAACCATCACATTGGCTTTGCAGTCCCTGGCGAAATCCACGGATAATCCCTGAAATGCGGTAATTTCTACATTCGGTATTGCGGATGTTACTTCTCTTAACATCTCCACCCGCTCATCGATGGTAAAGCTGGGGGATTTTGCCCGGTTGTTCAGGACTCCGACGATCAGCTCATCGACCAGTTTGGCCGACCTCTGGATAATATCCATATGCCCGAAGGTTACCGGGTCAAAGCTTCCGGGATAAATCGCTCGAATCATATATTGTTCTCCTTATATCTGCTCCGCAAAAATATGCTTATTGGTTTTGTATCTTTTTTCTTTTATCATCCGAAATCCCAATGATTCCATATAGGAAAAATCGGTCTCGATCGACGCTTCGATCACAATCAGCGTATCCTCGTCCACCAGGGAAGAACCTTTCAGTGCATGCAATACCTGCTTTTCATATTCCTTCCCATAGGGCGGATCCATAAAAATCACAGTAAACGCCGGCTGACCATACAGGGAACGGATTCCGGCGAGCACATCCATGGACAGCACCCTGGCATGCTCAGAAAGCCCCGTAAACGACAGATTTTCCTGAATACAGGCAAGGGCCTGTCTGTTATTTTCCACAAATACAGCTTCTCCGGCCCCGCGGCTTAAGGCCTCGATCCCAATGGCCCCGCTCCCGCTGAACAGATCCAGAAAACGGCAGTCGGCCAGAGCCGGCGCCATAATGTTAAACAGAGTCTCTTTGATTCTATCGGTGGTGGGCCTGGTATCCATGCCCGGTACCGTCTTTAACGGCAGCCTTCTGGCTGTTCCTGCTATCACTCGCATCGTTTTGATTCCATTTCTGAAAATATAAGTTTTACATGCGAAACTTTCCGCTTGAATGAAAAAATACTAATTCCATTATATGGTTGCCTATGGTTGCTGTCAAGTTTTTACACCGGTTCACTGTTTTTACACCGGTTCACCCAGGTAATAAAATCCTCTGCACTCGGTCAGCTTCACCTCTATAATCCTGCCGATCATGGAAGAATCACCCGGCAGATGTACCACGGTGTTGTGGGAGAGCCGGCCGGTTACCAGAGAAGCGTCCTGATGGTTGATTTCTTCAACCAGGACTTTTTGCACCGTCCCCTGGTGTCTTGCCGTTACCTCGCGGGAAATCTCCTGGACCTCTTTTAACAGCCGGTCAAACCGTTCCTTCGCCACCTGCTCCGGCACCTGTTCCGGCATGGCAGCCGCGGGCGTTCCGGTGCGCTTGGAATACAGAAAGGTAAAGGCACTGTCATAACGCACCTTCCGGACCACATCCATTGTCTCCAGGAAATCCTCCTCCGTCTCCCCTGGAAATCCCACGATGATATCCGTGGTCAGCGAGATATCCGGTACGCCGGCCCGGATGCGTTCCACCAGATCCAGGTACTGTTCCTTTGTATAGCGCCGGTTCATTTCCTTTAACACTCTGGTGCTGCCGGACTGAAGCGGCAGATGCAGATGCTTACAGATTTTATCAGAACTGCCCATCACTTCGATCAGCTCATCCGACAGGTCTTTTGGATGGGAAGTCATAAAACGGATCCGTTTCAAACCTTCTATCTTTTCGATTTCCCGCAAAAGTGCGGCAAATGTCATAGGGGTATCCAGGGTCTTTCCATAGGAATTTACATTTTGTCCCAGCAGCATGACTTCCGTCACACCGTCTGCCGCCATCCGCTTTATTTCATTTAAGATATCCCCCGGCTCCCGGCTTCGTTCCCGCCCGCGGACATAGGGTACGATACAGTAGCTGCAGAAGTTATTGCAGCCAAACATAATATTGATTCCCGATTTAAAGGGATATTTTCTCCGGTTGGGCAGATCTTCCACGACCAGGTCCGTGTCCTTCCAGATGTCAACTATCATGTCCTCAGCTTCTATTCTGCTTACCATCAGCTCCGCCAGCTTGAATATATTATGGGTTCCAAACAAGATATCTACAAAACGGTAACTCTTCCGGATCTTCTCCACAACCTCAGGCTCCTGCATCATACAGCCGCACAGGGCGATCATCATATGGGGATGGTCTTTTTTCCAGTGATTCAGGGTGCCTAACCTTCCGTATACCTTCTGATTCGCGTTCTCTCTTACCGTACAGGTGTTATACAATACGAAATCCGCTTCCTCCGAATCAATCTGTTCATATCCCGCTTCCCGCAGAATCCCGGCCAGTTTTTCTGAATCCCGGGCATTCATCTGACATCCGAAAGTCTGGATCGACGCGGTAAGGGGTCGTCCCAGTTCCCTTCCCTTCTCCTCCACATACGCCCGCAGCCTGGCCATATAATAATATTGGCGCTGCGGCTCACTTTGTGGCGGCTGTCCTGTGTCGTTTCTATATCCGCTGTGGTCCCTCTGGCCGCTGTCATATGTATGGCCGCTATCGTTCCTATTATTGCTATCCATCGTTTTCCTCCAAGCTTACACTTTCCTGTCCATTTAGGTATGGGTGAACCTTTTGTCCAATTTCTCTCACTTCACGCTATCCACTTCGTCTATGGTAAGATCCAGCAGCCGCAGCGCATTTTCAGAAAATATCAACTGCTTCTCTTTCTCCGTTAAGGACAGTCCGTTTATAAAATCAACCGTATCCTTCTGTCCATTCCATGGACTGTCCGACGCCATCAGTATCCGGTGGGCCCCATGGGCCCGGATCAGCATCTCCACCTGCCCCGCCGGCATATGCCCGGCCACGAACCCGGTATCCAGCCAGACATTTTCACCAGCCAGATATTCCATCGTCTCCTCCCATTCCCGGAATCCACCCAGATGGGCCAGCACCAATTTCTCAGGCTGTACCTCATTGAGCATCCGGCGCGCCATTCTCGGAAGGCAGTGCAGCTTCTGTTCCCGATCACTCTCCGAACCGCTGTGGATCACGATAACCAGACCCAGTTCCACCGCATAAGAAATCAGCCGCAGCATATGAATATCATCAATATAGAGCTGCTGATATTCCGGGTGGAGTTTAATCCCCTTAAGCCCCAGCTCCTTTACCATTTTAAGCTCTTCCTTATAATGTCCGCTGAGCGGATGCACTGCCCCGAAAGACAGGATCTGCCCCACCGAATGATTGAAAGACTGAGGTGTAATCTCCCGGGCAAACCGGTTAATCGACTGGACCTGTCCCACCCTGGTTATCACTGGGAGCACCACAGATATCTGTACACCCGCCTCCTCCATCGATGCCCGAAGCCCTGAAGCCGTGGCATTCGTATACGGCTTCAATTCATAATTCCCCGCCAGCTTCTCCAAGGTACTCCCGGCTATCTGATCCGGATAAATATGTGTATGAAAATCTATCTTCATCCTCCAATACCACCTTTACAACTTCCTATTTTACACAGGAATGCCCCACATTTCAATCAAAATACCGCTAGTCCAGCCCTTTAATTTTTAATTTCTCCTGGTACATGTTCGCATCGGCTTTGCTGAACAGCTGGTTGAATTTTATTTCTTTTCCGTCTTCCAGGTTCTCGAAGGCATACCCGCAGGCATATTTCAGCTCAAACCGCGGGTCCGGTTCCTGCTTCTCCACCTTTTCATACAGAAGTCTGATACAGTCCTGTATGACCTCTTCCGGCTGATCCACAAACCACACCGCAAATTCGTCACCGCCAATGCGGTAGGTTCTTCCCCTGCCGTCAAAAGCTTCTTTCAGACACTGCGCAAACCCGATGATCATTTTATCCCCGACCCGATGTCCATAGGTGTCATTGGTTAGTTTCAGATCATTCAGATCACATACAACGATCGCTACCGTTTTTATACCCGCCGGTTCCTGTAAGTCTTTTTCAGTCTGGCTATCAAAAGCTGTCCGGTTTTCCAGCATTGTCATGGAATCCAGATACGCCAGCTTCCGGTACGCGATAGCTTCCGCCCTTGTATTCAGAAACAGTAAACTCTTTTTCAACGTTGAAAATCCCAACACGGAAATGAAGCCTAACAGGCCAAGTCTGAAATACAGAGAATTATTATTGTGGGATGAAAAATAAAATTTTACGATACTGAAAATACCAGCCGCGCCTAAGATGGACAGGCCGGTCAGCAGTCCCCGGAGCTCATTATTATGATAGACCTTTTTTTCCCGATAGCACAAAACCCCAATACAGCTGATACTGAACAGCATCAACAGGTGGGTCAGAAGATTGGTCTCAAACAACTCTGCGATTCCCAGGATATACAACAGCACCGACAGGAAAAAATTCAATACAAACAGCAGGCTCAACACGTTTAACAGACGGTTCCCGCCCACAAAAATTTGGCGGATATACTGCAGAAACGGAATGATCATCAGCATAAAAGCAAAAAAGGAACCGATATAAATCACCGGCGCATTTCCGTACCACAGCTGCATAACATTGGTATCTGTCAGAATCCAGGCCGCGGCCAGCAGGGAAAAAACTCCCAGATAAAGGAAGCTGCTTCCGTTGGACGGATATTTCTTTGAATTCATATATACACCGGCCACTATGAAGGTAATCCCCAGTAGTACGATGATAAAGCAAAAGCAGAGTGAATTAAAATTCTGCTGGAATACATGAAAAACTGCCGCACTTTTGGTTCCCAGGTATACCGGATAAAAATTGTAATTATAATGATGGAATCCTTCGGGGCATACCGCCCGGATACTGAGCTGTTTCCCCTGCGCGTCTTCTGGAACCGGAATCAGATTCGTCACCGATCCGAAGACATCTCCGAATGGCGTATGACCTTGATTCCCATATTCGTATATTAACCGATTGTCCAGATATACCTGTATATACTGGTGATCGGCTATATACATGATTACACCTTCTGACGGCAGCACTTCGGGCAGAACGCAGGACAGCGTAACTTCTTTTCCTTCTGATTTTAAAGCAAAAGGAAACTGGGTAACCGCATGGGATTCCCCGTCTGCGTTGTAGGTCCAGCCCTCGGAAAGGGGCTCCATGGAGTCCTGAATTAATTGTACATTCTGAGTCTGAAAATTACATGCCACCCATAACAGCACCGCCATTGCCGCTATACAGGCAGTTCCCAGCACGAAGGGCATGATCCACTCTTTTTTATTTTTTATCATAGTCCTCATCCCTTCAGAAGAACTTTTTCTTCCTGAATATATAGATACAAAGCAGAATGATTAAAACACTGACCAGAATAACCAACGGATATCCAAACTTCCAGTTAAGCTCCGGCATACCGGCAAAATTCATTCCATACCAGCCGGTGATCAGCGTCAACGGCAGAAAAATAGTCGTTACACCGGTCAGAAATTTCATGATCGTGTTCTGTTTTACGTCCACCTGGGCCTGGTAAAATTCCCGGACCTGCATGGAATACTCACGCAGCATCTGGCACTCACCGTACAGCCGGCTCATTTTATCCGACAGATAACGAAAGTATCTGTTTTCCACGAAGAAATCGTTCTCACTATCCTGAAAACAATCTGCCAGATCCTGAAATTGGGCATAATAATTATGCAGATATAACAGTTCTTTGCGGATATGTACCATCTGGTGGTTAAAATTCGTCACTTCCCCATCCATAGCACGCTCTTCCAGCTGTGTGATCCGGTCCTCTAACTCTCCCAGATATTCCAGATCGTTTTGTACAAAGCTCTCCAGAAGTTCTGCCAACAGACGTTCCAGGTTCAATACCCGCCCGCCGTATCTGGGCGTAAAGGCAGAAAGCAGAAAAGCAGCAGCCTCGTTTTGCACTACAATAACCAGGAGCTTCTCTCTGATCAGCATGGTCAGTTCGGCATATTCTTTGCGGATGTTTTTCTGCAGGGGAATATGGAATGTGCAGAATAAATAATCTTCATAATCCGCGTACTTGATAAAGCGGATCGCTTTTCCAGCCTCCAGCAGCTTTTGCTGTTCTCCCGTCATTACTTTTAACCGTACCGCCTCCGGTTCATCCAGCACGGCGATACTGACCGCAGCCTCTGAACTTGGGAAGCGCTCTGTCTCGTATATTTTATCTTTTATACAGTAATAATGGTTCGGCCGGAAAACAGCCATACGATCCGCTCCTTTTTTGTGTCCTGTCATATTTTCAGCAAACAATACTATTTTAGTTTATCTCCTGGGCCGGTAAAAGTCAATTCCGCCTTACCGGTCCAGGCTTATGAAACCGGTGGCGGTGTGCTCCAGAAAGGTTTTATCATGCTCCACCAAAATCATGGCTGGTTTAAATTTTAAAATCAGTTCCTCCAGTTGAATCCTGGACAGCACGTCGATATAATTAAGAGGTTCGTCCCAAATATACAGATGCGCCGGCGTACACAGGCTTCTGGCAAGCAGTATTTTCTTCTTCTGGCCCGCACTGAATTCTTCGATCCGCTTTTCAAACTGCTCCCTCGAAAAATCCAGTTTACGCAGAACAGCTTTAAACAGGGTTTCATCCAGATCATTTTGTTCCACAAAATCCGCCAGTTCCCCTTTTAAAAAGGAAGTATCCTGCTCCACATAGGAGATGATAAGTCCGCTTGCCTCTGTCAGCTGTCCCTGATGAGGGATATCATAACCGGCCAGGAGCTTTAATACGCTGGACTTTCCAGCCCCGTTGCGTCCGGTCAGCGCTATTCTCTCACCGGCATTCACACTAAAATCCAAAGGTCCGCACACAAGCTTCTCCGAATATGCGATTTCGATCCCTGAGGCCTCAATCAGCCGCCTGTTATGATGCTGCAGCGGGCAGAGCATCAGTTCAGGGGCCTTCTCCACATTTTTCAGCAGACCAGCCTTATCCTCCAGCGCTTTCTCTTTGCGGGCCTTGGCGGCCTTCGCCCGCTTCATCATCTTTTCCGCCTTGTGCCCGATAAATCCCCGGTCTGGCCGGAGCCCGGAATTCCGGGTCCCGTACTTTGTCTTTTCCACCTCGTCGGACCAGCCCGCAGTCCGCCTGGACGCTTCAGTCATATGTCGGATTTCTTTTTTTAACTTCTCATTTTCCGACATCTCAAAGCTGGTCTGATATTCCATATTCTGCCGCCAACTGGAAAAATTCCCCTGCTGGATCTCAATATTCGTCTTGTTAATAGAGAGAATGTGGTCAATGCAACGGTCCAGGAATGCCCTGTCATGGGATACCAGAATAAACCCCTTCTTTTTATCCAGATAAGCACTGACTACCTCTCGGGCATGCAGATCCAGATGATTCGTAGGTTCATCGATCAGCAGAAAGTGGTTTTCTCTCAGAAACAAAACAGCCAGCATCACCTTCGTCTGTTCCCCGTTACTCAGAGTACCAAAAGGCCGGTACAGCACATCCTCATCCAGTTCCAGCAGTGAAAGCTCCCGGCTCAGTTTCCAGTACTCATAATCCGGAAGGATATCCCCGACCAGCTCCAGCGTGTCCATGCCGTAATCCGGCACTTCAAATGGGAAATAATCGAACACCACCGAAGCGGAAATCGTCCCCTGATATTCATACTGCCCCATAAGCAGCTTCAGGAACGTGGTTTTCCCCCGGCCGTTCCTGCCGGTAAATCCAAGCTTCCAATCCGTATCTATCTGAAACGACACATCCTCAAAAATAGGGTCATAACTCCCCTCATATTCAAACGTTAATTTTGATACACAAATCAATGACATCATATACCTCCGTTTCCTGCACCTGTGCGCATATCCTTCATTTTTACGCAAAAAAATGATGCAAGAAAGCCGCTTCCTGCATCCATACCAGCGCAGTCCGTACCCGCCTGAAAAAATCCCTGCGGACCGAACAGACCCATATGATATCGACTAATAAAAAAGAGGAAAAGGATACAGCCTTCTTGCCCGAAACAGCCAAAAGCACCGGTTCTCACCGGTTCTGACATATTCCGCTTATTCAACTACCTATTTTAGCAAGAAGTAATCCGCATCTTTCCACTCCGTTCTATTTTAAAATCTATTACGATTATAAACTCCCCCTTCGCCCCTTGTCAATAGATGGTTTCCATCCCAGGCGGGGACAATCCCACCGTCTTGTCAGATTTCAGAAAATATGGTTTAATGGTATAAATTCATTACGGAAAAGAGGTCTCTTTTATGTCTATTGAAATTGCCAGGGATTATCTCAGGAAATGGAATCTGGACAGCCGGATTCAGGAATTTGATGTTAGCAGCGCTACCGTAGAGCTGGCCGCCGAAGCCGTTCACTGCATTCCAGCTAAAATCGCGAAAACTCTCTCCTTTCAAAAAGAAGACGGCTGTATCCTGGTGGTCACCGCCGGTGACGCCAAGATTGACAACCGCAAGTTTAAGGATACTTTTGGCCGGAAAGCCACGATGCTGAAACCGGAGGAAGTCGTACTCTACACCAACCATTCGATCGGGGGGGTATGCCCCTTCGGCGTTGGTCCCAAAGCGGAAATTTATACCGATATTTCGCTGAAACGTTTTGACACGGTTTATCCCGCGGCCGGGAGCGCCAACAGCGCAGTTGGACTCACTTGCGACGAACTCTTTCAGTGTGCCAACAGTATTAGCTGGGTCGATGTCTGTAAGAATTGGGATCCGTCCTCCGATACAGTTCCTCCTCATCAATGACCTCGATGCCTCCGCGGAACAGCCGGACGACTCCCTCCTGCTGGAAATATTTCAGCATCCTGGTTACCACCTCCCGGGCAGACCCCAGATGAGACGCAATTTTTTCCTGCGTGATGTGTAAGGTCGCAGAATCCTCGATGGCGATCTGTTCCATGAGAAAATTAGCCAGCCGTTTGTCAAAGCTGGTAAATAATACCTGTTCCATCACCCACATGACATCGGAAAACCTGGAGGCCATCAGTTCGTTCAGGAAGCTTTTCACCGGAAGAAGCGTATCTGACATTTTGGATACGACAGTCATAGGAATCAGATACGCCTGTGTGTCCTTTTCCACCTCGATATGTACTTCAAATGTGATATTTTTCATCATGCAGGAAGCGGTCATGATGCAGACGTCCCTCTCGAAGAGACGATACAGCGTGATTTCCCGTCCGGTCTCCGAGATAAAATAGGTCCGGATCTGGCCGCTCTTTAACAGGAACAAGCCGGAACAATCCTGATCTCCCCTGTGGAGCCAGGTCCCGGCTTTGAATTCCTGCAGTTTCATAGCGTCAGCCAATTCTTTCTGATTCTGCCCGCTTAATTCTTCCCAGAAGGGAAGTGTTTCCTTTACATATACGATCTCAGCTTCTGACAGCATTTTTCCATCACACCTTTAATGAATTCCAGCAATCAATCTGTTACTTATTATATAACATATTCAGATGCATTGCCAGAAAAACACGGTCAGAAGAAATTTTTTCGCTGTGGGCCCGCAAACAGCTGTTTTTTTAGTCGATCATATTTAAGATTGCTTTCTTAGAACGCACTCCCACGGATTTATCCACGTTTTTCCCGTCTTTAAATACCATAAGGGTAGGTATGCTCATAATCCCCAGCGCCTCGGCCAGTTCCGGCTGTTCATCGATATTGACTTTCGCCACAGTGGCTTTATTTTCCACTTCCTGCGCCACCTGATCCACGATGGGTGAAAGCATTCTGCAGGGACCGCACCAGGTAGCCCAGAAATCCAGCAGAACTGTTCCTTCCTTCTCCAGTACTTCTTCTTTAAAATTCTGTTTCGTAATATGTTTGATTGACATAATCGTTCTCTCCTTTATGAATTAATTTATTTTACACTGTTATAATAGCGCAAAAGGAGAAAAAGGTTCTGTAACTAAGTCACATTTCACAATCTGCCCAAACATCCAGCATTTTCATCGGGTCCATAGACTCCCGGGTCCATTCTTCCGCCATCTCATTTCCCTCGTTTTCCATCTGTCTTAAGAACCCGGCCGGCAGCACCGCTAACTGTTCTATCTTCCCCACGAACTCATCGGTATAATACTGGGGCTTCTGCAGTACCGCGGTACAAATCAGCTGCACACTATTATCAAGCATGAATTCCCGGACATCCGCTATTCCCCGCCAGGCCTGTGCAAACAGGCGTGCCGCAAAACCCAGAAGCCGTCCGACCGCCTCCGCCAGTTCTCCGCCCGCCGCCATCTTCGTCATATAAGTCTGATGTCCGTTCTCCAGGTCCTCCTGTACATCCTGCAGCTCATCCGCCAGCTGCAAAAAGAACCCAAACCCGGTCAAAAAATAGATATCCTGCCGGTTCATATGTCCATTTACAAGGCACTGATCTACATAGATGGAAGCTCCGCCTTTATAGACTGACACCCGGAGCAGCTCTTCCTCCCCAAGTTTCTTTGCTCCGTGCTGTCCAAGGCTGCCCAGCTGCGCATCATAAATAATCATCAGAAAATCATACAGCTCTTCAAAATCCTTTCTGGGATAAACCTGCTCAATCACATCGATCAGCCCGCACACCTTTTCTTCCAGCCTATCCTGCGCCTTCACATCTTCTCCCAGCAATTTTCTTACCAGCATATCATTAAATCTTTTTTTCTGCGCACTGCTGTAATCTCCATCCAGAAAATTATCCGTATAGGGATACAAAAGGCTATAGCTCCAGATGGCCCGCTGAAACCATTCCCCTTCTCCTGCCGCCAGTGCCAGCATAAAATAGACGAAATAATTCTTAAGCCCCTGCACTAGTTCCTCCATCCCAAGCTCCCGGTCATACCGCCTGGTCTGCCGGAAATATTCCTTCGTCGCCTCCAGGAACTGCCGCCTTACCTCCGCCGGAAGCTTCCCCATCTGAAAGATCACATCATGCTCCATAGACTCAAGCACCGTGCGCTCCCCCTGCTCCTTCCACTTCTTCTGTGCGGACACCGCCTGCGGGAAATCCTTCATGTGCTTGCGCATCCTGTGCAAAGCCGCCGTCCCCCTTTTCGCGTTTTCCCCTCTCTGCTTCTCCGAAACCGGGCGTAATTCCTCCCCGGGCACTTCCGCTGGAATTTCTCTCCACAGCTCCAACACGCGCTCCAAAGCCCCGTTTACTCCGAACTCTTCCTCTTCCAACGCTCTCTTCCAGCTCTCCATACCGCTGTGCCCTCCTTATACCTTTGAATCCCCTCACCTGCGCTCAAATCTCTGTATGCTCTCCATCATACCAGATTTGTCTTCTGACATCCAACTCTTTTATTTTATATGTCATCCTCCATCGATCATCCATTTATGCTGCTCCCGGTAATAAAAAAGGGTGATCTGTTTTTTCAGGCCTCCGGTTATGATATCACAAAGGAATACCATCACCGGTATTCCCGCCCATTTTTCCTCTTTTGTATATTCCACCTGTTCCACCCGGAAAGTCCGCAATTGATGTTCTTCATCCTCCAGGCGGATGTAATTCGGTTTTATCTTCCCCAGTGTATTGAATGTGGCAATCACATCAATGGGGATTCTCACTCAACGCTCACCTCCTGATAATTTACGCTCTTTTTTTCCCTGCTGATGCCGCCTGCCATATGGCAGATCGGACTGTTCAGATATACGGCCCGCTTAAGGGAGTCTTCCCCGAACCGGTCCCGTATCTCATCGGCTGTACGGTCAATATCCTGAAGTTTTTTCAGGCGGTTCCATCCAAACAGCAAGATCTGCTGTTCCTCCGGCTTCGGAACGATTCCCGAGGTGTGTACCCCCAGATGCCGGACCGGCATACCGTTCCAGCTCTCCCGAAATAATCTGGCGGCTGCCTTTGCAAGTATGCTGGTCACATCTGTCGGCTCATCCAGATGCATCTGATGGGAAATCCTTTCAAAATCCGCATAAACGATGTCCACCGCCACGACACTGCAGATTACCCTGTCTTTTCGGAGCCTGCTTCCTACTGTTTCACACAGTGCCTGCAGCACATGATCCGCCATCTCATGGCTTTTTGCGTCAAAGGGCATCGTCATGCTGTTTCCGTATCCTTTGTTGGCCGGGATCTCCTCCAGCACCTTTGCGGCATCGATTCCATTGGCGAACTGATGGATCAGAAGACCATGTTTTTTTAAATGTGCTTTCAACAGAGATGGATCCGCCTGTGCCAGTTCCCCGATCGTCCGGATTCCCAGCGAAAACAGCTTTCTCGTAGTGGCCCGGCCCACAAAAAAGAGCTCTGAGACAGGCAGCGGCCACATCTTTCGGCGGATCTCATGAGGGAACAGGGTGTGGACCATATCCGGCTTTTTCAGGTCCGAGGCCATCTTCGCCAGCAATTTGTTGGAGGATACCCCTACATTTACGGTAAATCCCAGTTCCTCGCGGATCGTGCGCCGTATCAGCTGGGCAGCCGCTGCCGGAGAACCATACATACCGCAGGTTCCGCTCATATCACAGTAAGCTTCATCGATGGAATATTGCTCCACCACCGGTGAAAAACGCCTTAAGATCTCCATGAAGGCTGCCGAACAGGTATCGTAGAGATCATAGTGGGGCGGTACCAGTTCCAGTCCGGGACATTTCTTCAGTGCTTCTCCGATCAACTCTCCTGTCTGAATTCCGTATCTTTTGGCCGGTGTTGATTTGGCCAGAATAATTCCATGGCGTTTTCTCACGTCCCCTGCCACCGCACAGGGGATGTCACGCAGGTCTTTTGTACCGCCCAGCACCCGCAGACGGTAAACCGCCTCCCAGGAAAGGAAGGCTGCATTGACATCGATATGGAAAATAATCTTTTCGCACATATGTTCACTTCCTAACGTTATGGATATTTAATGTCCATTCCTATTTTTTATTGCTATGAGCACTTGATGCCCGTATTTTGGGCATTTACGTGCGATGCATGAAAAATAGTCAGCGAGGTTTTTTCGAGCGCTACTATTTTTTATAGTATAGCAAACATATGTTCTTTTGTGAAGTGGAAGATTCTGTTTATAAAAGAAGATTCGTTTATAAAAACGGAAGCCTGGCCTGTTCGAACTCGCAGAATTTCTCCAGCTGATAGGGTTCCTGCGACAGCATTCCTCTCGCTCTGCGCTCATCCAGAATCCAGTCCTTTAATTCCTCTTTTTGAAGCAGCAGCGGCATCCGGTTATGCACATCCAGCATGGAGGCGTTAGCCTGGGTTGTCACGATGACGAAACGCACCTCCTGGCCATTCTGCTGATAAAGCCCCGCCATATAGAGTACCTCTGCGTCCGGATTTCTGAAATAAATTTTGTTTTTTCCGGTATCCCACTCATAAAAACCGCTGGCCGGGATCACACAGCGGCGCTGTTCCATACAGGCCCGGAAGGTTTTCTTATCCAGCACAGTTTCCGCCCGGGCATTGATCAGAACGCCTTTGCCGCTGAATCCGGGGAATCCCCAGACAGCGGCCTCCGGTTCCATCTGCCCGCTTGCCGGCATCCAGACCGGAACCAGATTCGTGGGATAGATCTCCCCCCTTTTCAGGCTGACTTCCGCTGTTTTCTGCTCTATTTTTTCTATCATGCTGCGGATTTCCACCGAAACCTCATCATCGATCTGATATCTGCCGCACATTTTATACCGCCTCCTGCATACAGCCATTTTTTTGTCCAATTTTTACCTGATTTGTGTTTCCAAACTCCTATTGACAAACCTTTTTTTTCTGTTAAGATGGTCATTGAGGTGTTAAGTATGTTTTTGATAATGGGTATATCAAACGGGGAGAAAAAACTGGATTTTTCTCAGACTATCATTTGTGAAACCTGCGGACAATACGGACATCTGGAAGTATTTATGACTTTCACATATTTCAGCCTCTTTTTTATTCCGATCCTGAAATGGAAGAAACGCTTCTATGTAAAATCCCTATGCTGCAACCGGATTTATTCGATCCCGGAAGAGCTGGGAAAACAAATTTTACATGGACAGCAGGTAACTCTCCGGCCGGAAGATCTTCACGCGGAAGGCTATGCCTCTTCCTTCCACAATCACTGCCAGGCAGTGCAGTGTTCCAATTGTGGTTATGAAGCCGATACTTCATTTGTATATTGCCCAAAATGCGGAAATAAATTATAAATTATTCCGCATTTTTTTATCCCTATGAGTACTTGTAGCTGCTATTTTTTTAATTTTATAAGCCCATACATACAGGAATCATGGATCACGCCATGTTTGCACACACTGCTTCCCCGGCCACCTCAATCGCCCGGCACAGCTGTGTCTGATCCCCGGCCCTTATACAGCTTTCTACATATTGCCTTGCATCTTCCTGCGTATAGGGATACGGAAAAGCGTCTCTTAAATGATCGGCAATCCCTGGGTTATCCGCGTATTCCGCCACCGCCGTGACATCCTGAATCTTCCATTCTCTCAAAACAAAATCCATTCGCATCTTCTCCATGTTCGAATTAATTATTCTAATTAAAGTGTTTCAATTATACTCTCTGCCCTTCTATCATGCAATACTGTGGTTCCGTTTTTTTCTTTTCCAGTAAATGAATGAATATTATTCATTTGCTTTTCCAATCAACTGTGCTATACTGACCGTGAGCTCAAAAAGGAGGCGATCACGATGCCGCGTATTACAAAAGATCCTTTCGCAGGCAATCGGCGCTAAAAACCAGGAAAAAACACAAAGTCTTATCGCGACCTCTTTTCTCATTTCCATCCTGTTATCCATAAGCATAATTGCCGTTCTGGAAGCCGGGTTGAAACCACTCTTGCTTTTACTGCGCACCCCTGCCGGGACTTTCTCTATGGCCTATGAATATCTGTCCATTTACCTGTTAGGCTATCTGTCTGTCTACCTGTACTGCTATTTCACCGCAGTTCTCAGAAGCTTTGGAAACGCCATGTTCCAAATGATCGCCATGCTCCTGTGCACCGTTTTAAACGCTCTCCTGGATCCGCTTTTTATACATTTCTTCGGTTTCGGAGGCGCCGCTGCCGCTACCTTGCTGTCTCAGACCATCTGCCTTCTGATCATGCTCCTGTATCTGTTTCGTAAAAAATTATTCCATATGCGTCTGACCGCATTCCGCTCTTCTTACATTCGCCCGATCATTCTGAAAGGGATACCCTCTGCATTTCAGCAGAGCATCCCCGCATTCAGCACCAGCTTTCTGACCTCACTGGTCAATGGGTATGGCATTACCGCTCTGGCGGCTTACGGGATCGCTGGGAAGCTGGAAACCCTGCTCTTCTATCCCGCTATGGCCCTCAATATGGTCCTGACCACCATCGTAGGACAGTGTATCGGAGGAAAACGCCGTGACCGGGCCAGGGACTACATCCGCCTCTCCCTGCTCTGCGGCGGCCTGCTGCTCTGTATCCTGACAATATTGATCGTCCTCTTCTCCCCTCAGCTATCCGCCCTGTTTCTTCACAGTCCTTCCGCCGCCCGCATCGTCTCCCAATATTTTAAGATCGTAGCTGTGGGATATGTCCTGAACACTTTCACCAACTGTTTCCTCGGTTCCCTCAACGGAATGGGTTCACCGCTGAAAAGCATGCTCTGCATGATCCTGTATTATATGCTCATCCGCATGCCCCTGGCCTGGCTTCTGTCTGCTGTGGGCCTGGGTCTGAACGGCATCTGGTCCGCAGTCCTGATCAGCCACATCATCGCCGCGGCCGCCGCCGCCCTCATCACAACCCACCATTTCCGCCGCCTGTCCTTCTAGCAAAGGTTCAAATAAACAGCGTCCCGCAGAAACTTTGCGCATCCCGGAAGATTTCTGTCATAGTATTTCGTAAATCTGGAATCTGCCAGATACATATCCACCACTCCCCGATGGGCCTCCAGCGTATAGGAGGTCCAGGGAAAGGATAGCCACTTCCGGTGCAGAAGGGCGATATGAAGACCTGCTTCACTCTTCGGGTCCGCGTTATTCCTGACGGCCTCTTCAAGTGAGCTCAGAATCTGTTCCGCCAGGAGATTCATCTCATTATATTCCTCCTCGGTAAGATTCATCATTTTGCGGTTACTTCCTTCCACGCATTCCTCTCCATAGGATTTTCGGATCTCCTCTCCGTATTTTTCTTCATTTTCTTCGAGAAGGCGTTTTTTCAGTCCTTCGAATTTTTCATGATCTGTCATGGTTCTCTTTCCCTCTTCCCTTTCAATTGTTTTTTCTACATTAGCAATTACAAGCTGCAGCTGCTCCTGCTGCGCTTTCAGCTCTTTCAAATGTGCCTTTAATGTCCCGGCCCGGTTGTGGTTTGGAGCGGTCATAAGTTCCCGGATCGTGGCCAGCGGAAGATCCATCTCCCGGTAAAACAGAATCTCCTGGAGCTTATTTACCTCTTCCTCCTGGTAAATCCGGTAACCGGACGTACTTATTCTGGTGGGCTCAAGCAGACCGATTTCATCATAATAGCGCAGCGTCCTGGTTGTGACCCCGGCCAAACGGGCCAGTTTTTGAATTGTATAGTCCATTTTGTTTTCCTCCTGCTGCTATCATAGGCCTTTACGTGACGTTAAGGTCAAGAACTTTTATCACCGAAAACCAATTATTGCATTTTTCAGATCTGAACATATGATATATTGCAGTACAATTTTTAGAAAGTTTGGTATCTAAATGAGATATAAAATCCACCTTTTGGCATTTACCATTGCGCTGGTCCTCGGCCTGACCTTGGGATTCCCCGATACACTGCTGGCACTTCCGGCCGATTCCACGGTCGTTTATCACGGAATTGACGTCAGCCGGTGGCAGGGAGAAGTTGATTTTGGGCAGGTGGCGCAAAGCGGTGTTTCCATCGTCTATATCCGCTCTTCTTATGGAAATACAGAAGATCAAAATTTCAGGACCTACACTCAAAATGCCGGAGTGAATGGAATGATGACCGGTTTTTATCACTATCTGACAGCCAGAAGTGTCTCGCAGGCCCGCTATCAGGCTGCGTTTTTCGTGCGGACCATAGGCGGGTATACACCGGACTGTCTGCTGGCGATGGATTTTGAAGACCTGAGCGGGCTTTCTCCCCAGGAGATCAATGCCATCAGCCTTGCCTTTCTGCAGACCGTAGAAGAATTAAGCGGGCTTGAGGTGTGTATCTACAGTGACGCCTATCAGGCCTCCCGGATTCTGGAAGCGCCTCTTACGTCCTATCCGCTGTGGGTTGCTGAGTATCAGGTAAATACTCCCTCAGATGAGATCGCATGGGCTTCCTGGAGCGGTTGGCAATATACGGATACCGGACGGGTTCCCGGGATCACAGGTCCTGTAGACCTGGATTATTTTACAGAGGAAATCTTACAGAACTCTGCAAAACCAGTGCCGGACGGCACTCCACTGCCGAATCCCGGCATTTCAAAACTCACTTACCGGGTACAGCCAGGAGATACGTTATGGGAAATAGCGATGCGTTATCATACGACTGTCCCGGCCCTGGCAGATGATAATGGAATCCGGCAGCCCAATCTGATCTATGCCGGCGAGGTACTCACGATCAGCATAGGAGACCGAACCGGGAACTCTCCCGTTTTTTACACCTATATGGTAAAACCCGGGAACACATTATCCGGAATAGCTGAAAAATACCATACAACACTTGGCAGAATCCTGGCCCTGAATCCGATTCGTGATTCAAACCTGATCTATCCCGGCCAGCTGCTCTACCTGCCTTACTATACTCCGATTCACTTCGCAGTATAGTGTAAGCTCACTGACACCATAGCAGCCGAATTATATACAAAAAACAAATACACCATCCGGAGAATTAAGTCTCAGGCCTTTCAGCATAGACTCTCATAACTTCGGATGGTGTAACCGTTATACCCCAGATTCCACCGGTCCACGGCTCAGGAAGCCCCACGAAAGACCGGCTCACTCGTCAAAGTCCACATATACATAAAACCCTCTGTCATTTTCCTGGACTTCATTCACAATGCCATATTCGGATTTGATCCGCTCCCGTTCCTGATAGAATCCGGACATCGCGACCGCCGGCTCAATAATATAGGCATATGCCCCGGTTTTTAATTCGTTGATTTTCACCTTGTCTCCGGCTTTCACCAATCCCGGACGCTCCATTTTAAATTTTTCTGTTCTCATGAATCCAGCCCTCTTTCCCTTACTTTTTCCAGTTTCCTGACAACCCGGCTGCGGTGACCTGTCCAGTATGCCGCTTTCAAACTCCTGCCTGTATTCTCCTGTTCCATTTACTGCATCCGATTTACCACCAGTACCGCCGCCGACAGCACCGACATGAGAAGGTACATCCACCGTTTCCATCGATAGACTCTCACTCCTCCAAAAGATTCAAAAGGATAAAAGGCCAGGATACGGTAAATCAACAGAATAGAACTTATCTGTCCTATATATCTGGCGAAAATATGCTGGCTGAAGAGAGAAATTGAAGATAAAACCAGCACAAATATCCATCCTGCCAGCGCATGGATACCCATATCTTTTCGAAAACTCTCTGTATTTTCATAACGGTCAGGATACCAGTTTCCAACCATGGGATAGACAGCGATGAAATTTACCAGAGCACAAATCAAACCGCCGCCGTTATTAAGCCTGAAATGCCACTCACGCTTCGTGAACATAGTGGTACAACAGCCCGCCAGAATTTCTCCTGCCAGGACGACACTGTATGCAGCCAGAGCGATACCGATATTTTGAATGCGAAGCAGCACAATACAGAATAATAGCAGATTGACCAGCCAGTATGCGGCCATTTGTTTTATATTCCCTCCCTTTCCGGAAGGGCATTCCAGATCTCTCCGGGCTATATAATATTCCATACCGATCCCCATACAAAAAGGTGTTCCAAAATACTGACGCAGCATTTCGGTGAAGCCGAATTGACGTATGATCTCAGGAATACTGACACGTGCAAACCCATTTTTAAGGAGCAGCCTCCAGGAACCTACATTGTCGTCTTTGACCAATGCTGTTAACGCATCACATCCCTGTTCCCACAGATAATCCGCTCCTGCTTTGTAGAGAACGCCTCCGACTCCCTGTCCGTGATAATCGGGGTCCACAAAAGCATAATCAAAATATCCGACTTTTCTTCCGCGGCTTTGAAGGAACTTATATAGAATCGCTCCGACGATTTTATCATCCTTTACTGCAACAACTGCCTGTTTGGGTTTGCCGACCCACAGACTCTCCAGGCCGTCAAAGGCCCTTCTGCCTATTCTGCGTACTTCTGCCGCTTCACCGGCTTCCATCCGGCGTATGGTAATCCCTTTTTCTTTGTATAGGCTTTGCTCATCTCGCTGTTTGAAGTCCGCACTTCGGGCAGCGTCTGAAACGGCGTTGTCCATATTTTTTCTCCTTTAACATCTATTTTGTATTATTATACCTAAGCTGTCTGGGAATAGCAAGTTGGATTACCGCTTACGGGGCGGGACAGATTACCGCTTACGGGCCGGGATGAAGGACTGGGATACGGATGACTTGAGGACCGGGATATTTATGACTTTAAGACGGAATACTTGTATTTGCTTCTTTAACCTTTTATAATAAATTGGACTGTAGGGGAAAGTTTTGTTGTTGATTTGTCTTATTTATAAAAACGCCTGCAGATTAACTGCGATAATAGAGAAAGGCTGCGGCATGTCCGTGCAGGTATACCGCTGAATCTGGAAACGTATATGAGAAAGAGTATTACTTTACTGGTTACGGATCAGCTGGCAGGGCGTACGATCAAAGAAATTCTCCGGCAGCACCTTGGGCTGACCAGCAGGCAGGTAAGCCGCGCAAAATTCCGTCCGGATGGAATCTGTGTTAACGGGAAGCAGGAATTCGTCACCTTCCGGCCCGGAACCAAAGATCTGCTGGAAATCCGGTTGGATGACCTGGCTGACGAGACGGCCGGTTCCGTGAATCTGGCCCCCAGCTTCCGGCCTCTGTGTATTCTCCGGGAAGATGATGATCTGCTGGTTCTGGATAAACCGGCCGGGCTGTCCGTACATCCCTGCGGCAGTCAGCAGAAGGATTCTCTGGCGAACCGGGTCGTTGGTTACTATCAGAAAAAGGGAGATTTTATACGCGCCAGAGTGATAGGCCGGCTGGATCAGGATACATCCGGAATCGTCCTGTTTGCCAAAAATCAGGTGGCTGCCTATCGGCTGACGGAACAGCGCAGGCAAAACCACCTGAATAAACAGTACCTGGCCATAGTTAGAGGTACGCTTGAGAAAAAACAGGGAACAATATGCGCTCCACTTTTGGAAGCGCCCGGTCTGCCGCCCAGAATGATGGTGGATAAGAAAGGAAAATATGCGGAAACACACTATGAGATCCTGAAGGAGTATCCCGGTTACAGCTTGGTCCGCTGCCGGCTGGTGACGGGAAGAATGCATCAGATACGCGTGCATATGGCATTTGCAGGTCATCCTCTTCTGGGCGATCCTCTTTATCACGATGATTGCCATGCAGATGATTTCCATACAGATGATTTCTATACAGATATTTTCCATGCATCGGATAAGGCTCCCCTGATTGCAAGAGCTGCCTTGCACTGTGATCAGTTGACCTTTTCGCATCCGTTTAGCGGACAGACCATATCCTGTACTGCGCCGGTTCCGGAGGATTTTAGGCTGCTGCTGATCTGATCTAGCTTAAGATACAGGAAAGAATTACAGCGCCAATAAATAAGCCCACATCCAGGCCCATAGAAGTGCCCAGAATACTGCCGAATAACAGATAAAGAAGATAAATACCATAACAAAGCCCAAAGCCTTTCCACATTTTAAGACCAATTTTATTTCGCTCTTCCCGGCTCATGTTACAGGCATCCTGATAACTGTACGTGGTTATCCAGTAGATCCGGTCCTTTTTATAGATATACCATGCTGTAAACATGAGGAATCCTGCGTAGGCGCCGAATATAAATCTGACTGCTCCGTTATCGGACAGTAATCCGTGGCTGTTAAGCCAGATAGACAGGGGAATGACTGCAATCAGGCAGACCAGAATCAGAAGTATTAGCCTATAACTCTTTTTCGGGTAATCATTTGCACCGGCCTCTATCTCCCGGTTATCTTCGCCGGTCTCTATCTTCTGGTTATCTTCGCTGGTTTCTATTATCCGGTTATCATCCATCTCGCCCGCGCCTCCTGCTATTTGATAAACAGACCTGCCAGTTTCATATCCTTGTCAAAACTGATGGTGTAGCGCACTTTGCCTTCCGCATATTTGACATTGATGAGCGCTACCGCCAGATCTTCCTTCGTATTCTGTTCTTTCGAACCCACCACTTCACAGTTGGTGATCTCCTCAAATTCCCCTAATTTGTCCAGAATCGGCTGGAGGGTATCCTGGAGTTTCTGTCCCTGCATCGCTATTATCATAGCCGCGTTGTAAGATTCCTCAATAGCCGCATAATCACCGGAATTCAACTGATCCACTACTTCTTTGGCCGCCGTCTCCACCGTATCCTTGTCAAAGTCATCCGACAATTCAGCGGAAGCGCAGCCTGATCCACCTGCCAGAATCAGAACTACGGCCAAAACACCTGCAATTTTTCTGCTTATAGCTTGTTTTTTCATTTCATGTCTCCTTTTCTTTTAACCGATTCCTCAATTTTATCTATCTGACCGAATTCCACGGTTTCCTCCACCGGTATGACCAGGTCGGTCTGAAATTCACACAAATCCGCCCCGGTTTCCTGGTGGAACCGGCAGGTACCTCCGTATTTTTCAACAGTGCGCATGACATTGGACAGGCCGATCCCAGTATGCCCTGCCTTGGTACTGCGGAATCTGCCGTTGCGCTCTTCGGACTGCCCCTCCATGGAATTACGCATTTTCACGATCAGGAAATCTCCGTGCCGGTCGATCTTTAACGATAGGAATCGCTCCCCCGCGATCTCTTTACACGCTTCCAGCGCATTATCCAGCAGGTTCGAAAAGATCGCCGTTACATCCACATCGGTCAGCCCTGCCGGTACCGCATGAATCTGGATTTCTGTTTTTATCCCCAGCGTTTCAGCCTCTTTTAACTTCTCGTTGAGTATCACATTTAACAGCTGATGCCCGGTGTAACAGGTCTGTCCCAGGGAATCCATCATTTTCAGAAGTTCCTGCTGATAACGGACCCCGTTCTCATTTTCATTGGTATACAGGTCATTTAACGCCAGCAGATGATTTTTCATATCATGGATCAGCTTCCGGGAATCCTGATATTTCTGCTCCAGCGATTCATAGTATTCATATTGCAGCTGCGACTGCTGCTGATACAGCGTCAGCTCATGACGCAGCTGCTGTTTTAACCAGACAGCGTCAAACACATAAGTGACATACAGATTCATTCCCAGAATCAGCAGATAACTCAGCACGACCCAGTAAAAATCACCGTACAGATAAATATGGATATCCGCCAGGTAAAGGATCACTACAATCAGCACCGCGCTCAATACCGGTAATACAATAAAATTCATAATACTGAAGGCGGAAAGCTTTCCGATCTGATGTCTGCAAAAGAAAAAGATCAGCACCCTGGAAAATGCCAGGCAGGCAAACTGCTTGATCAGCATCATCATAGAGGTAAACAGCCAGGCGGACTGAAAGGTCACCTGCCACTGTACGCAGATCGTCAGCACCGCCCACGTCACTATGGACTGGCAGCAGATAATACAGATCTGATAAATCACATCCTGCAGAAGCCTCATTCTCTGCCTGGAAAATAGTGTCCACTGGATCAGAAGCATTCCCAGCACTCCAACTACCACATTCCATGGTCCAAAGAAAACGGAAGCCGCCAGCACCGCAGCCGCATAAATCATAAATGCCATGGCGTAATACCTTTTTTTCGCAAAAATCGTACGTTTCATTCGATTCATGAAATCAAAGCTTAAAAAGGCATAAACAACACCATCCATAAAAAATACGCATATATATATAATCTCAAGCATCGGACTTTCCATGTTACGCCTCCTTATATCCGCTTCAGCAAAAATGCGTTCATCCGTTCCCGGAAAGCGGCCGCTTTTTTTTGGGAAAGAGGCAGTACACATCCGTTCATCAGCGTCACTTCCGGTCCTTTGATAGACTTTACATGATATAGATTCACCACAAAGCTCTTATGAGGCATACAAAAATCAAAAGGTCCCATTTTTTCCGCCACGTCCGTTATTCTGCCGGACATCCCGTAGCTGCCCCGTACCGTGTGGATATAGACCTTCCGCTCCATATATTCAAAATACAGGATATCTTCCGCGGCAAATCGGATTCTGCCCTCCGTCGTCTGAAAATCCAGTACGGTTTTCGGCTCTTCCAGGTGCATATATTCGATGGCTTCGTCCAGCTGCCTCCATAGGTCCTCCTCCCGCGCCGGCTTCACTAGATAGGCAAAAGCATGTACCGAAAAAGCCGAGGGCGCAAAATCCTGATAAGCACTCAGGTACAGGATTTTTACCTTTTTATCCCTCTCCCTTAATTTCCCAGCTGTCTGGATTCCGTCCAATCCAGGCATATCCACATCGAGGAAAACAATATCAAAAGACTCCGTATCCGCAAGCAGCTGCCGGCCATTCTCAAACAGGCGTATCCTGCAGGGATAACCCGGATACCGGTTCAGTATCTCTTCCATTTTTATCCGTATCGCAAGCTCGTCATCACATACCGCTACATTCAACATGTTCTTCCCCGCTATCTTATACCCTGCGCTGTCCTAATCGGAGCTCTCACGAGGTTTTCCGTTGTCATCGAATCTTTTCTTCAGCTGCCGCTCGGTCAGCGGGATATTGACAAACAACAGAACCATCTGCAGGCTGACCATCACCAGACTCAGATTCCCCATCTGATCCGGGGCCGCAAGAGATCCGACCGACAGAACCGCCAGTGTAGCTCCTTCCGTCACCAATCCCGCGCGAAACACCAGGTTTCCCCAGTACCGGTTCGCAAAGTCCCAGCTCTCCTGGGACTTCATGGAACGCGAAGTCCGATACCCATAAGCCATATTAACAGTTTTCGGGGGATGTGTCCTGAAAACAGCCCCAAATCCCACCAGCATAGTCGGCAGCAGCAAGCCCGTTATCATATAAAGTACCAGCATAGGCCATATCTTCCTTTCTGCATCTTTTTCTCATTATATAAACTGGCGGAAAGATATGCAAGCCCTCGCACATAAGAGACAGAATATGTATCCTGAAAGACAGACAGAGGGGGCAGGAGAGGGAAGAGGCAAGGGCGGCCTGGAGGCGGAACCGTAAGGGGAGCCAGATCGCTTCGGCCGGGACTTAGAATGGGTTTCGTCCTCTTCTGCGTAACCCATTCTAAGTCCCGGCCCCCATCAATTAAATCTAAAAGAACATTTCACCAAATAGCGGACCTCTCCGCCTGTACAGTCCTCCGTGTTAGCCAGGTCGGATACGACTACACAGGTTCCTTCCGTGTGATAGTCCACTCTGGCCAGGATCATTTTCTCCTGATCTGTCAATGGAAAACGGGCCTTTTCCATATGCTGGTCCCGAAAATCGGTCCGCATACCGGAAAATTCCCGATTTCCGGGAATGCCGTCCTTCCATTCGGTGTGCTTAAGCTGCCTGTGCTCTGTCATTCCTAATTTCCAGTTCACTGCGCGGACCTGATTTAACCTGGCGGAATCATTCCCGAAAGATACCGTTATTTCCCCTTCCGAATTTTCCCCAGTTACGATGGGAACTTGTTTTTCCTCCGTGCGGACCAGTCTGCCCTCTTCCCAGGTCTCCAGATAGATGTGCACCGCTTTGCATTTATCATCCACGCTATAATGATAAGCTGCTGTCGCTCCCAACTGTCCCGGGGCACGGCAGTTTTCCAGCTCACCGGGTGTCAGCTCCGCACGGACGATAGTATTTGTCTGATGGTCCCTGGTATATTCCGGCATTTTTCCGGACACCTCCTGGGTCATCAGCGTGCAGACAAAGAGGCTGCAGATGAAAGCGATCAGGATTGTATTTTTATTATTTTTCATAAGTCTGCCCTCACACCCGGTTCTTGCCTTAAAGTTTCTCGCCTTAAGGTTTCTCGATCTCAAACTCCTGGGTACCCATGAATCCCGGAGCGACCTCATATTTTGCAAATACCACAACCGGGTTGCCTTTTTCGTTGATGTAGAAGCTGGTGTCCGGTCCGATGGTCTCGAATCCGCCTTCTTCTGCCGTAAAATACGTATAATCCGGGTTCTGTTCGGTGCGTTCCTTCATCTGCCGTAGAATGCTTTCATTGGCAGTCTGCACATAATTATCTCCCAGTACCGCGTCCAGAGTAATATCCTTACCTGTATTCAGATCCATATTAAAATAGTAATCCTGATTATAGGCGCTGACCCAGTTTTCACTGGTCATAATCACAAAGGACAGGATATTGTCCTTCTGCAGCTTTACATCGTATGTCACGGAGGACTTGATATCATGTTCTCCAAATTCCTCTTCCGTCCCGCCTGTGGCGATAAATGCTTCCTTATATTCCTGTACCCGCTGCTTAGATTCCTCCACAAACTGATCCACCTTTTCCTGGATCATCTGGTTCACCTTCAGGGTATAGTCCTTCACCTGGCCGCCGGCCGCGCTTTCCTGCGGAACTACCTCCGGTATCTCCACCTTCAGTTCCTGGTCCGCGGTCTTCTCTTCATAAGACCGGAAGGTAAGCACTCTGGCCACGGAACCTACTACCGGGATTCCGGATGCGGCCATGGCGAAGCTCTGGTTTGTATTTAACAGAATGGTAAATACAGCCAGGCAGGCGGCCATGGCTCCTGCTATTTTCATTATACCGTGCCTGGACCGGGCCTTACGCCTTCTTTTTGATTTTGCGATCTCCAGATTGATGCGGTCACTCATTTCTGGCGGCGGTGTCTGCGCTTCGTAGATTGGCATGGTATTTTCGATATTTCTCATAAGAAATCCCCCTCGATTTGAATTTTAAGTATTTTGAGTGCCTGATATAACCTTGTTTTTACTGTACTAAGATTTGTTTCCGTAATATCCGCGATCTCCTTTAACGTCATGTCTTCATAAAATCGAAGCAGAATCACTGTTTTCAGCTTTTCCGGAAGCAGCATCACTTCCTGATACAACTGATAGTCCTCCTCGGAAAAGATACCATCCGTGGTCGGTACATCCCATGTGTCCTCTTCGTCTGTGAGCACTTCTTTTTTTCTGTCCCTTAACACCATCTGGCATTCATTTACCAGTATCCGGTAGAACCAGGTCTTCAGAAATTCAGGCTGGCGAATCGTCCTGTATTTTTCCAAAGCCTTGCAGACAGCGTTCTGTACGGCATCCATAGCATCCTCCGGATTTTTCAGATAACTGACTGCGATCCGGTAGAAATCTGTCTGATGTCCCTGGATATATGAGATCAACTGTTCATACACTTCTGTTTTCTTACCCCTCATATCGATTGGTTTCCTCCTTTGCTGCGGACTTTCAGATGCGGATCAGCCGGTATTCCTTATTAAAGAAGGCACCTTCTGTAATTGGAAATTCCCAGTCCGTATCGGACTCTGCCTTTTTTTTATTTCCGTTATTCTTATTGATCAGTTCGCATTCTTCTTTTAGAATTCCCATAAACCAGCTTCCTATCTGATCTTGATTTTTTAATTTTTTAAATTTATCAAAGCTTTTGGAAACCGCGCGGTTCACGGCCTCCTCCACATCCCTCGGATCAAGCAGAAAGTCCGCAGCAGCCTTAAGGAAATCACTTCTATGGATTTGAACATAGTTTACGAGTGCTTCATACATATGCATTTTTCTTCGTCTCATTCGGTCTGCCTCCTTATTTTACTTTCTACTAATTAGATGCTAAAAAGAGAGAAAAAGTTTCAACAAAATAAACTTTTTCTCTCTTTTTTTAATCTTTGATCGTTTTAGAGGTATTTTATCCAAAAAATCACAAGGTTAACCGGAATTAATGATTATTAATAGCGGTTACCAGTGCGTTGATCGATGCCTTAATAATATCTGGGTCCACGCCGGCGCCCCAGGAAATGTTTCCATTGGGCCACTGAACTCCCACATAGGCGATCGCCTTGGAACTGGAACTCTTCTCTAGTGCATGCTCCTGATAGGTAACAAGCTCGTAATTTAATCCATATTGTTTCTTTAACGCATTGCTGACCGCGTCCAGACGGCCGTTTCCGGAAGCCTGGGACTCATGCTCGATCCAGTTGTAGGTGGAAGTAACAAACGCCGTAATTCCGTTCTTCTGGATAAAGTGGCTTTCTTCCACATTGTAGGGCTGTGTGATATCTTCGTATTTCTCCTTGAACAGATCGAAGATCTCCCTGGGCTGCAGTTCTTTGTGGGTATGGTCGGAAACACCTTTGACCATGTAGCTGACCGCCTCTCTCATCTTCGGCGGCAGGTTCAGTCCGTAATTGTTCTCCAGGATGTATCCGACACCGCCCTTGCCGGACTGGCTGTTGATACGGATCACATCGCCGTCGTAACTGCGTCCCACGTCCTTGGGATCGATGGGCAGATAAGGAACGGTCCAGTATCCGCACTCCTTTTCCTCCCGGAACTTCATGCCCTTGGCTATCGCATCCTGATGCGAACCGGAGAATGCGGCGAATACCAGAGCACCGCTGTAAGGATTACGCACATCCACGTGCATATCCGTAAGCTTCTCATAAGCCTCGCAGATCTCAGGCATATTGGAAAAATCCAGTCCGGGATCCACTCCCTGGGAAAACATATTTAACGCAAGAGTCACGATATCCACATTTCCGGTGCGCTCGCCGTTTCCAAATAAGGTTCCCTCGATCCGGTCGGCTCCTGCCAGGATTCCCATCTCGGAATCCGCCACGCCGCAGCCTCTGTCATTATGAGGATGCAGAGAAACGACTACATTTTCCCGGTACTTCATATTCTTACACATATATTCAATCTGGCTGGCGTACACATGAGGCATCGCATGTTCCACAGTCACAGGAAGATTAATGATCGCCTTGTTATCCGCTGTAGGTTTCCACACATCCAATACCGCGTTACAGATATCCAGAGCAAACTCCATCTCCGTTCCGGAAAAACTCTCCGGGCTATATTCAAAAGCGAAGTTTCCGTCCGTCTCATTGGCCAGATCCTGAAGCAGCTTCGCACCGTCCACCGCGATCTTGATGATCTCCTCTTTTGACTTCTTAAATACCTGTTCCCGCTGTGCAACCGATGTAGAATTATATACATGGACCACCGCTCTGGGGCACCCCTCCAGGGCTTCGAAGGTCTTGCGGATAATATGCTCCCGGGCCTGAGTCAGTACCTGAACCGTCACATCCTCCGGGATCAGGTCACGCTCGATCAGGGTACGAAGGAACTGATATTCCGTCTCAGAAGCAGCCGGAAATCCCACTTCGATCTCCTTAAATCCGATTTTTACCAGCAGCTGGAAGAATTCCACCTTCTGCTCCAGACTCATAGGCACGATCAACGCCTGGTTTCCATCCCGCAGGTCCACGCTGCACCAGACCGGAGCCTTATCAATATGATCTTTCTTCGCCCAATCCATACACTCTACCGGCGGCATAAAATATTGCCTCGTATACTTTTCAAAATTCTTCATGCTTCTCTCTCCTTTTCTTATTTTCGTTTTCATTACGCTCACTGATCCTGCGCGTCTGTCATTCACAATTAAAAAAGCCTTCCGTTCCTAACAGGCCAGCTGCCTGTCAGAGACGAAAGACTATGTCTTACGCGGTACCACTCTGTTTGTGAAGAAACTCTTCACCGCTCCATAGAATACGGGTGTTTTCCACCTTATATTCCTCCCTGTATAACGGTCGGGATTCCGTCTGCATCTACTTTCCCTCTCAGGATTTCGGGCAGCCGCTCCGGGGACAGTTCCCATCATTCCCTCTGTTGTTTCGCACCGGCCAACAACTCTCTGGACTCAGAAATGAAAGTAATACTCCTCATCAACGCATTTCAGTTATGTAACTTGCATTAAGGTTACCACTCTTAAGATGAATTGTCAACTAATTTTTCCCGATTCGGTCATTTTGGAGTTGCGGCCCTCTGAAAGATCAATACCGATTATGTACCACCTCGCAGGCGCAGAGGATATCTTTGACCTCCAGGGCAGAGCCGTCGTCCAGGACTGCTCTCCCGGAGAGATGGCCGAATACCTGGTGCTGGTCGGTTTCGATGACTAGAGCGGATACTTTCGCGGCCCGGTCCAGAATGGGTTTGAAATCCATCTCGAAGCGGCTGTCGCTGGAGGTAAACGTCCAGGGCTTTAAGTAGCTGTCTCCGGGAACGTGGAATTCTATGTCATCCAGTTTGTGTGAGGTTCCATTGTAATAAAAGATGTTTTCGCTGGCGGCGCTGGTATCCCCAAAGCCGTAACCGATGTTGAAGCCGAAGGGAAGGTTGTTCACCAGACCGTTTCCGGTTCCCCAGTACCAGAGGTTATCATAGGTCCACACACCTCTGCCCCAGTCCAGAGTAGCAAAATCAGTTTTTGGATTGAAGAGGTATTCCTGACCGTCATAGATGGCCTTTCCGGAGGCCGGCATGCAGTTTATCTTTTGATTGTAGTAGAAGGCGGTCTTTTTTTCTTTCCAGGGGGTTGCGATTACCATGGTGTCCATGTCCGGCTGTTCCAGCGCTATGTCACAGGCAAAAGGCTTTCCATCCAGAAAGTTCTGGAATTCACACTGTATTCTTCTGCGTCCGGGCTTCACGGTATATTTTAAGTGCAGGCGTTTGTCATGGTATTGCGTCGTGCCCTCTTCGGAGGTGGCGGGAAGCTTGAGCCGCCCCATGGGACAGACGTTGAGGATCGTCTGCGTATGCTCCCAGGATTTCGTAAAATCCAGAAGGGATACGGACTGGAGCCCGATGTAGCCGTCATCAGAGATGGTGAAGGCTACGGCGTAATCTTTAGCTGTAATCAAATAGTAATCCCATTCTTTGATCCTGAATTTGGGCGCTTTGATCCGGGTCCGGTCATAAATCTGAAGCAATTGACGGGACCAACCGGGTTCCCGCAGGGATCCGTCTTCTTTTAAAAGCGGCTGTTTTGTTGTAACCTCGTGATTTCTCATGGACTTCCCTCCTGACTCATAGATCATGTTTCATAGTAGGTTTTGCTGTTATTACTATTATAAGATTTCTACTGTGGATATGCAATGTATTGAAAAATCAATTTTTTTAGTTGGAAAACCCTTTATTTTATGGGGGTTGAAGGGCCTTTCCAGATATTGGCCCGGATTTTTGTTATTTTTCAGTTAAATTCTTGTTGCAATTTTGTAAAAAAATGTTACAATATTAGGCATGGAGGCATAGCTCAGCTGGGAGAGCGTTCGCTTGACGTGCGAGAGGTCATGGGTTCGAGCCCCGTTGTCTCCATACTTTTGTGAGGATCTGGGGGCGTGGCTCAGTTGGGAGAGCGACGCGTTCGCAACGCGTAGGTCGAGGGTTCGAATCCCTTCGTCTCCACTCAACAGGCAAACCTGCATAGATGTGTATTAAAGTAGGTTTGCTTTTTTAATTTCATAGGAAAGCGCTCCGCGGGATCGGACTGCGGCGGAAAGGAAGATGCCGCTTACGCGGCCCGCCGCAGGCGGAGAGTTTCGCAAGCGAAACTCCGTTTTATGGATTGGTAAAGAAGCAGTTTAAAATAATACATAGTTAAGGTAGGTGTTTCGAGTGTTTACTTTTTTTTGTCTTTTCTTCCCTTCCGTCCTGTCTCTGGCTGTCTATGACGCGCTGGAGGATTCGGAAGCTGCCAGAAAGTACAGTCTATACAATATCATCATAAAATATGGGGTTTTCTGTACGATTAATAATATTATATCAATTGTTATCTTTGAACTTCTGTTTCCTATTGAATCAACCGCTTCCTACGGTCAGTTGAATGACGCGTTCCTGTCGCAGCGTTATCTGCTGCTGGTTTCAGGGGTTTCGATTCTGACAGCTCTGATCGCTAAGTTTTTCCGGAAGTATATGCAGTTTAAAATTAAAATCTCTGTAGAGGAGCAGGAAAAAAAGAAATGAAGAAATTACTGAGTTATTTTCTGGTAACCATTTTAATCTTCCTTTCCAGGCTTGTCTCCCTGGCCGCCGGCTGGGCGCTGGATACATTCGGAAATATTTCCGTCGAAGAAATTATTTTTCATTTAAAAATGCCGCTGGAAGGAACAAATCCGGATTATTTTATAGATTTTGCCCGGACCTGTGTGCTGCCGTCCCTGACTTTTACATTGCCGGTCCTGCTCGTCATTATCGTATTCTTAACGATCAATGAGAAAGTTTCATCGTTGGACTGCCGGCTCTGCCTCAAATTCTCCGTCAGAGAAAAGACGAAACGCTTAAAACTCTTTCCTCTGCGCTTTTTAAAACCGGTCGTCATGTTGGGGACTCTGGTGTTTTTAGTTTACTCCGTAACATCCAGCGCCAATGCCATCGACCTCACCTCCTATATCAAGGCACAGGCAACCAGTTCCAAATTTATTGAAGAAAATTATGTCAGGCCGTCCAATGATCTTTTAACCTATCCGGAACAGAAACGGAATTTAATCTACATATTCCTTGAATCCATGGAGACCACCTTTATGTCCGAAGAGGACGGCGGTGCTTTCGATTATAACTGTATCCCTGAGCTGACGCAGCTGGCCCGGGATAACATCAGTTTTTCCGGAAACGATCAGTTCCAGGGAGGTATTCCCACAACCGGAACTACCTGGACCATGGGCGCTATGTTTGCCCAGACTACTGCGCTTCCGCTGAATATACCGATCGGAATGAACAGCATGTCCGAGTACCAGGAATTCTTCCCGGGAGTTACAGGATTAGGTGATCTTCTGGGCGAAGCCGGGTACAAAAATTATCTGTGTATCGGTTCAGATGTGGTATTCGGAGGCAGAAAAAATTATTTCCAGCAGCACGGTAATTATGAAATCTGGGATTATTATTCCGCTATTGAAAACAAGAAAATCCCCGAGGACTATTATATGTGGTGGGGATATGAGGATTCCAAACTGTTTGATTATGCGAAAGAACAGCTGCTGGAAATCTCTGAAAAAGACGATCCCTTTAATTTTACAATGCTGACAGCCGATACTCATTTTGAGGATGGGTATTACTGCCCTCTTTGTGAGGATGAATTTGATGACCAGTACGCGGACGTTTACGCCTGTTCCAGCAGACAGGTGAATGAGTTCATTAAGTGGATCCAGCAGCAGGATTTTTATGAAAATACCACCGTCATTTTAAGCGGCGATCACTTGACCATGGATATGGATTTTTGTGAGGACGTGCCGGAATCTTATCCCCGAGGTGTCTACAACGCGATTTTGAATTCCGCGGCGGAACCGGTATCGGAAAAGAACCGGGAATTCACTACGATGGATATGTTCCCCACTACATTAGCCAGTATGGGAATACAGATCGAGGGAGACCGGCTGGGGCTGGGTGTGAACCTCTTCTCTGATCAGCCCACCCTGATCCAGGAGTATGGGATTGATAAATTAGATGAAGAGCTAAGTTCTAAATCAACATTTTATAACAGTGAGCTCTTATACAGTAAAGAATAAGAAACGCAGTAATGCCAAAACCTTCAAGCAACTACGTAGAGAAAGGGGCCTGTCCCCGGATGTTGACTGGAATAGTCCACACCTCCGGGGAAACAGGCCCTTTAAATTTCGGATAGACCGGCATCCGGGGACAGGCCCCTTTCTCCACGTAGTTGCTTGAAGATTTTGGCGTTACTGCCGAAAGATGCCAGTCCCCTCCCAGTTGCCTCTGTTTATCACTTTTTTATCTGATTTTCAAACTTTTTCACCGGCTGGCGCATCTATCTATTAGGTACCATGGAATGTAACTATAAATAAACAGGAAAAATGCGTTGAATAACCATTCATCCATTTTTTCTGCTGTATGCATAAAAAGGTTCTTTACCCTTTTTGTAGAATTTACGGCGCATGACATGCGCTTGCGGAGGATGAAATGAAAAAAATTAATTTTACCATTATCTTAACCCTAATCACATTGACACTGGCTGCCTGCGGCAGTCCATCCCCCTCTTCCTCATCGGAAGCCGCACCAACCGGCACTCCTCCTGTTCAGGAGCAGATCGCGGTCTCTCCTTCCCCAGATGGTGAATTTTCCAATCCATCTCTGACCGATAGCCAGAGGGAGTTTTGCGAAAAAATTATCGCTGCCGCAAAATCCAAAGATCTGCAGGCCCTTTCCGATCTGTGCAACTACCCGCTTTATGTGGATCTGGGAGACGGGGGGCAGGTCATTGAGACTAAAGAGGCTTTTCTGGCTTTAGATCCCGAAAAACTCTTTACCGACGCAATGGTCACCTCTGTTACCGAATGTGATCTGGATGCCGTTACCGTACCCCGGGCCGGAATTACCCTGTGTACAGACTATGATCAGCCCTCGATCACCAGCAGCTACAATGAAAACGGAGAATTGGGCATCTCCGGAATCAATTTTTAATTCATGATATGGTTTAAAAATCCCTGTTGTGTTAGAATAGGATAGTTATAGTGAAAATAAATTATTCTGAATAACAGGAGGTATTTACATATGTCCGTTTATCCTATCCGCAGACTACGTCTGCAGCATGCCTTTAATGTAAGAGATCTTGGGGGATACGAAACCTCGGGAGGCTCCTATACCCGCTGGAATGTCCTGTACCGCGCGGACGGCCTGTCCGGGCTGGACGATAAGGAATGGAATATCTTAAAAGAGGCCGGTATCCGCACGGTTATAGATCTTCGAAGCAAGTCCGAGGCACAGGAACAGCCGGAACAGGTTCCGGAGCCAATTCAATATTATCACTGCCCTCTTCAGGAGGAACAGATCTCTATGGGGGATATCGAAGCTTCTGCCCTTGCCGCCTTCACCCAGAGTCTGGATGAAGGCTATCGCATGATGGTGAAAAATAACGGTTCTTTGATTGCTGCCGCGCTGCGTACCCTGATCGGGGGGCTTTCCCAGGGCGCCGTGGTATTCCATTGTACTGCCGGGAAAGACCGTACTGGTACTTTAGCCGCTCTTTTATTGGCATGCCTGGGCGTTTCGGAAGAAGACATCACTGCGGATTACCAAATCTCTTATACACTGAACCGCCGGGGAATCAACCGCATGATGGAAGAAATGCCCGGTATGGAGCACATGTTTCCCATGCTGAAATCAGATCCGGACACAATGATCGGCTTACTGGAATATATCCGGGAACTGGATCTGAACGATTATCTTCTACGCAACGGGCTCACCGCGGATGAACTGGAACAGTTAAAAAAGTACTGCCTGGCAGAGCGTTAAGACCGATAGAGGTCTATAACCAGTACTCTTTATAAGAATGGCGCAGTTACGTGAATCTTGTATTTACCAGAATAACTCCTTTACCACATCCATATACAAATCCTTGTCCCAGCGGGTCTCCTCGTCAAACTGGCTGTACTCATTTTCTCCGCCGCTGCCGCGATATCCGCGGTAGCCGGCCCGCACGGCCTGGGCGAACCGTTCCAGACAGGTTTCCGCCAGATATTCAGGATCCCCCATGCACACATGATCAAACTGTTCTTTCATAAAGTTCAGCAGTTCCTCGTCGGTCAGCTCGTCTTGTGTTTCATTTTTGTACAGGTAGAAAATTTCCTGCAGACGGGTCAGCATCGGCAGATAATTTTCCTGATTCAGATACTGGGAATCACAGAACACTTCGATGAGCTTTCCCAGGATACTTTCTCCCAATTCGATTCTCTGATATTTTCTCAGCGTGGTATTTTTACTCTCTACCAATTCTCCCGCTTCTTCCTGTGTCAGGGAGAGTCCGAACCGGTCTGTTGTCTCATTTTTTCCGACCAGGCTTAAAGCTTCTTTTTTAATCACGGCCGGTGCCGCTGATTCATAAAGATTCCACTCCATATTGATTACCCCTTTTACCTGCAATTCTTTGATTGACAAATCTGTTCTCAGAGTGACAGTATACCCCTTTCTCATCGGGATTACCATTCTTGATTTTTTAGTGAAATTATGGTATCATAAATACATAAAAATTCCCGGAAATGTTTACAGCATTCCGGGAATTTTATTATCCTCAATATTATTTTGACTCCGCTTATCAACCCCTGTTGTTAATATAGTTGATAAGCCCTTCCGCCTTTATGATCTTCTGCATAAACTCTGGAAAAGCCTGGCCCTGAAACTTGGTTCCCTTGGTCTTATCGTAAATCATACCGGAGTCAAAATCCACCTCGACCTCGTCTCCGGCGTCGATCCCCTGCGCAGCTTCCGGGCATTCGATAATCGGCAGGCCGATATTAATGGCGTTGCGGTAAAAGATTCTCGCAAAAGTCTCCGCAATCACACAACTCACTCCGGCCGCCTTGATCGCGATCGGGGCGTGTTCTCTGGAGGAACCGCAGCCAAAATTCTTGTTGGCCACGATAATATCCCCTTTCTGCACTTTATTTACAAATTCCTGATCGATATCTTCCATGCAATGGGTCGCCAGTTCGGCCGGATCTGAAGAATTCAGATATCTGGCCGGGATAATTACATCGGTGTCTACATTGTCACCATATTTAAACACGGTACCATTTGCTTTCATTTATCCGTTCCTCCTTACTCTAACTCACTGGGGCCTGAGATTTTTCCGGTTACTGCGCTGGCCGCGGCGATGGCCGGGCTGGCCAGATAGACTTCCGAATCCACATGTCCCATACGTCCTACGAAGTTCCGATTCGTCGTGGATATACAGCGCTCTCCCGCAGCCAGAATGCCCATATAACCGCCCAGGCAGGGGCCGCAGGTAGGCGTGCTGACAACCGCTCCCGCTTTGATAAAGGTCTGTACAAGCCCCTCTTCAATAGCCTGCAGATAAATCTTCTGGGTAGCGGGAATGATAATACAGCGTACATTCTTCGCCACCTTCCGGCCTTCCAGGATCTTCGCGGCAATGCGCAGATCTTCCATTCTGCCGTTGGTGCAGGAACCGATCACTGCCTGGTCGATCTTCACTTCGCCCACTTCATCGATGGTCTTTGTGTTTTCCGGAAGATGCGGGAACGCTACCGTAGGTTTTAACGCCGCCAGGTCAATGGTGTAGACCGTCTCATATTCCGCGTCCTCATCCGCTTCATAAACCTGATACGGGCGTTTGGAATGTTCTCTCATATACGCCTCGGCCGCCTCATCCACCGGGAAAATTCCATTCTTGCCGCCGGCCTCGATGGCCATATTGGCAATGGTAAACCGGTCATCCATAGACAGGTAACGGATCCCCTCGCCGGTAAACTCCATTGATTTGTAAAGCGCTCCGTCTACGCCGATCATACCGATGATATGTAAAATCACATCTTTTCCGCTGACCCATTCGGAAGGTTTTCCAGTCAGTTCAAATTTGATGGCGGAAGGCACTTTGAACCAGCATTTACCTGTAGCCATGCCTGCGGCCATATCTGTGCTTCCGACGCCTGTGGAGAACGCTCCCAGCGCTCCGTAAGTACAGGTATGGGAATCCGCTCCGATCACCACGTCACCGGCCACGGTCAGCCCTTTTTCCGGCAGCAGCGCATGCTCGATCCCCATATCACCCACATCAAAATAGTTGGTGATCTCGTGCTTACAGGCAAATTCCCTCACACATTTACAGTGCTCCGCCGACTTAATATCCTTGTTCGGAATAAAATGGTCCATGACCAGCGCGATTTTATCCTTATCAAACACTCCATTCACAGTCATTTTATCCATTTCATGAATGGCTACCGGAGAAGTGATGTCATTTCCCAGTACCAGGTCCAGATCTGCTTCTATCAGCTGTCCCGCCTTCACTTCGGGAAGTCCCGCATGAGCGGCCAGTATTTTTTGTGTCATTGTCATACCCATGGTATCTGCCTCCATTCGTTTTTTAATGCTTTTCTGATTGTTATTCTAGCATAGAATCTGTTATAATAGAAATACATATTATGAATATTTATTATAACTTTAAGTTATACAGAAAGGGAATCCTATGGATCAGTCTCTCTCCAGCTATAAAACCTTCTATACGGTGGCCTCCACCGGTAATATCTCCAAAGCGGCCAAAGAACTCTATATCAGCCAGCCGGCCATCAGCAAGTCCATCCGCAGGCTGGAGGATTCCCTTGGCGTTGTCCTGTTCAACAGAAGCTCCAGAGGGGTCACACTCACCGATGAAGGCCAGCTGCTCTACCAGCATGTCCGTTCCGCCTTCGACACCCTTTCCGATGCGGAGGACCAGTTAAAACTGGCCGGTACTCTGGGAATCGGTCAGCTGCGCATCGGCGTCAGCACGACTTTGTGTAAATACGTGCTGCTCCCCTATTTGCAGCAGTTTATCCTGCTGTACCCTCACATTAAGATCTCGATCACCTGTCAGTCTACCAACCAAACGCTGCGTCTGCTGGAAGAGAACCGCATCGACGTCGGTCTCATCGGCAAACCGGATAATATCAAGCCGCTGCACTTCTATCCCATCGGAGAAATCGAAGATATCTTCGTGGCGACGGCTTCTTATATGGACAACCTGAAGCTGCGAAGCGGCAGGTTCGGTCCGAATATGCTGGAAACCGCCACCTTCATGCTGCTGGATAAGGAAAATATGACCAGACAGTACATCGACGATTATCTGCTGGAAAACAAAATCCAGGTCCATAACCTGCTGGAGGTTACTACCCTGGATCTGCTTATCGAATTCGCAAAAATCGGTCTGGGTATAGCCTGTGTCATCAAAGAATTCGTCCATCCAGAGCTGGCGGCGAAAAAGCTCATCCAGATTCCCCTGGGAATTCCCATCCACAAACGTGAAATTGGTTTCGCTTATCTGAAAAACCGCCATTGCTCCCAGTCAATGGAACATTTCATCCATTATTACGAGAGTCCGGACTCCTCCTGCTTTTCCATTTCCGAATAGGGAACCACTCTCCTGTACCTCTCTGGTATTTCCCGCTATACAGGAAAAACAGGCTGACCAGCATAATAAGGATCTGAGAAACAGGCACCGATATCCAGGTGCCGGTGATCCCCATCCACTCCGGCAGGATCAGCAGCAGGAGCAGAAGGAAAACCGGCTCACCATAGATCAGCAGGTAAGCCATTTTGTCTTTTCCAGTGGCATAGAATGCGGATACTGTGATTCTGGAAAAGCTGACAAAGAGATAACCCACTAAAAAAACCGGCAGGATTGCCCCGACACTTGACACAGTTTGTGGAGATGCCCCAAACAGAACAGCCGCCTGATTTCTGATCAGATACAGGAACACCATACAGCACAGGGCTGTAACCGCCGCGAACTGATAGGCGATCCTCCTTACCCTGCTGGTCTTATCCTCATCGCCTTCCCCATAATACAGGCTCATTAAGGGCTGGCATCCGTCGCTGATCCCCTGCAAAAGCAGCAACACCACGCAGGAGATATAACTGACTGCCGCATAGCTGGTAACTGCAGACTCTCCACCGTATAACACCGCGCTTTTATTGACCAGAATCAGGGTAATATTCGGAACAAACGTCAGCCCGAACGGGGACGGAGCAATCAGCAATACCTTTTTGGCCAGGCTCCCAAAGCTTCTTCCCAGTCTGCTGCGCAGACTGTTCCTCCTGGCCAGCAGAAAGCACAGGCACACCGCAAAGGTTACCGCCTGGCCTATTACCGTAGCTACCGCTGCGCCGGCCATTCCATAAGGATAACGCCATACCAGCAGGTAATCCAGCAGAATATTCGTAAGAAAACCCAATATCATAGCCACCATAGCCAGGACCGAACCTCCCATATTTCGCAGGAAAGGTACCAGCCCCGTGCTGAGCACCTGGAAAAACGTGCCGTATATGATAAAGCGGATATACTCGAGAGCCAGCGGATAAATCTCTCCTCCCGCTCCGAACACATGCAGAACCGCCGGAGCCGCTAGAGCCAGACCTCCCATAAGCAGCAGGCTGCCCCCCACAAGCAGCATCCATGTCACTTTAAAATACCGGTTCTTCTCTTCTGTTTTTTTCGCTCCCTCGCAGATCGAATACAAAATAGCGCCGCCCATACCGATCCCGCTTCCGATCGCCTGGATCAGCGCTGTCAGCGGATAAGCCATATTAATCGCAGCCAATCCAAAGTCTCCGATCTTATTTCCAACAAAAAAGCCGTCTACAATCGCATAGACCCCCGACAGGGCAAACGCCAGCATGGAAGGGATCACACATCGGAAAAAGTTCTTACGGATTTCCATCGTTATCTCCTTCCTCCCGGAACAACCGGTTAAACAGGGCCGTATTTTGAAGGAGGGCTTCACTTCGCGCCAAGCCCATCCGCCGCATCACTTCCTTTTCCTGCTGCTGCAGCTTACAAATGATATCATCTGCAAACTTCTTCCCTGAATCCGTCAGCAGTACCGCTTTATTTCTTCTATCCTTTTCCATAACTTCAAACCCGACCATCCCCTGCTTCAATAGATTCTGCAAAATGGAATTTACCGTCTGTTTGGGCAATATCCACTGATCGCAGATCTCTTTTTGCGTACAACCCTCCTCATTCTCATCCAAAGAAAACAAAATCAAAAGCTCATAATAAGAGATCCCATGCCGTTTCGCCCACTCTTCATAAATCGCATTAGTCTCTCTCCAAAGCGTATAAAATCTCTTCAGCTGCTCCGTTAATTCCTTATCCATCTTCTCCTCCAGAATTCTTCCCCGGATTTCATTTAGTCCGGTTTCGGACCAATTTAGTATAACAAAGAGTCCTTAGGATGTCAATCCCTTCTTTTACTTTATTACTTTACTATTAATGCTGAGATTTGCTGCAAATGGGCCGGAGCGTACCGGTGTGGCACTTTCGGGGGCTGGGCCAAAGGTGACGGGGTTCAAACCGCTTCGGCCGGACCTAAGAACGGGTAACTCCGAAGAGTACGAAACCTCTTATTCGCAGGAGCCGGGGCAAACTCGCCATAAAACGGCTCAAACAGAGCCCCGGCTCCTGCGAGGTTTCGTCCTCTTCTGCGTAACCCGTTCTAAGGTCCGGCCTCAAGCGGTTTGAACCCCGTCACCTTTGGCCCAGCCCCCGAAAGTGCCACACCGGTACGCTCCTACTTTAATACAATTTGAGGTACAATAGCAGAACAGAAGATTTCGTAATTTATATTATAAAGTAATAAACATACTTGTGATTTGTAATCTACCTCATTACATTTGTAATCTACCCCTTAACGCAGGCCGACCGGATCAGGCTATACTAAAATATACCAGAAAACAGAACCTTACTCCCGGCAATCAGGATTAGATTCTGTCTCACAGGCTGTTTAAAAGCCCCGTTAGCTATAAATATTTTTATAAGATAACATCTAATTGGAATTACTCCCATTCACTTCACGATCAACATATGAGCCAACCAATACTAACTAAGCCAATACTAAAGCAGGACCGGGCTGGGGCAAGGGCGGTATCCTGGGGGTGTCCCCGGCTGTCCCCGGCTCCGGGGTCCCTTTTGCTTCTCCTTGGGAGCGCATAGGGCGGCTGAGTATCCGCTTAGTGAAATCGAAAAGCCGGGTTCAGGATGACCGGCGGACTTCACGTCCGACGGGCAAGAGCCTCTGAACCGGGAACGCATCATGCGTTCCTGGTGAATAGGCTCGGTTCCTGAACCCGGCTTTTCGATTTCGCTTAGCAGATACCAGCGCAAGCCCTAAGCGCTCCCAAGGAGAAGCAAAAGGGACCCCGGAGCCGGGGACAGCCGGGGACAGCCGGGGACAGCCGGGGACACCCCCAGGATACCGCCCTTGTCCCAGCCCGGCCCGGCCCCTTAACAGTTAACTATCTAATCATCCCTTCATCCTTCAGCAACGGCTGCAGAACATCCGTCGGTATCTCGAAATAGCACATTCCCATATAGCCAGGCGCAACATCGTACTCGTCAAATACGATCACAAGCTTATTCTGGTCATTGATATAGAAGTTCTGATCTGCTTTGATCTCTGTAAACTGCGTATCGGCCGGCGCATCCGGGTCATCCAGAAAATACATCTTGCCGTCGTCAGGGTTCTTCATCTGCTCACGCATCTGCTCTTTAATATTTTCACTGATCGCCTGCACATAATCCGCTCTATCCTTGAACAGTCCCGGAAGGGTCACCTGTTCACCGGTTGTTTTATCCATTGTGTAATAGCGCTCGGTCTGCGCTCCGCTGGCCATGGTTTCCACTGCCCAGAGTTTAATAATATACAGTTTCTCATCGTCCCGGATTACCTCGGAGTCGATATCCAATCCTTTGTGTATCTCGCCATCGGACTCAATATCCGCTTTGTACTCGTCGATCAGTTTATTCGTATAGGCTTCGATGTCCAGATTGATCTTCTTCGTGGTCTCCTCCAGTTTATCTTTTGCCGGGTTCTGTGTCTCCTCCGGATTCACCACAACATTGGGCACTTTTACGTTTGCCTCGTGATTCTCACTTTGTTCCTGATAGGTACGGAAAGTGACTGCCCTAACGATACTTCCCAGCACGGGTACCTCCGACATGGCCATGGCCACATTCTGATTGGTATTTACCAGGATAGTCATTACCAGCATAGCGGCTACCGCAGTCATCCCTGCACCTTTTACAAAACGAATTACTTTTGAACGTCC
Organism: Diplocloster modestus; assembly: GCF_019042245.1. Classification (GTDB taxonomy): domain Bacteria; phylum Bacillota; class Clostridia; order Lachnospirales; family Lachnospiraceae; genus Diplocloster; species Diplocloster modestus. The sequence goes on along the minus strand of NZ_JAHQCX010000009.1, from coordinate 27,147 downwards.
TTTTTCTCTCTCTGCCCTGTTGATGGATTCTTCTATTCTATTTTTCAATTCTAATGGCACCTCGCATTTCTCATAGTCATTTTTCATCTCATTTAACCGTTCCTGTCCCTCTAAATTGACATCTTCAAATTTCATGTTTATCCCTCCTTTTCTATCCTGCAAGCTCTATCTTTAATTTTTTCAACGCCCGGTAAAGTCGTGTTTTCACTGTGTTCACATTTTCATTGATCATCTGGGCGATGTCTTCCAGCTTTCGGTCCTCAAAATACCTCAGGATAATAATCGTTCTGTCCTTCTCATCCAGTTTTTCCAGACTGTCCCAGACATCAAAATCCATATAGCGGTCCTCGTGTGCGGAATCCACATCCTCGATCCCCACGGTTTCCTTCCGGTTCTTACGGATAAAATCCAGCGCCGTATTGATTACCACCCGATATACCCAGGTCGCCGCATATTCTGCCTGCTTGACGGAGGAACTGTTCTTCATTGCCCGGTAGGCGCTCTCCTGGACGATGTCCATAGCATCCTCCTGGTTTCTTACATAACTGTAGGCTAAGCGATAGTAACTCTCATAATTATTCAACAGAAGAGTCTTAATCTCTTCATCGATCGATTTCTTTCGCAACCTTCACACCTCTTTCCTGTCTCTCTATTTTTTAATTTTAATCTCTTTATTTTGTTTACATCTTTTAGACGTCCCGGATTTATAAAAAGTTTCAAGATTTTAATTTTTTAAAATATTTTAATTATTATTTATAAAAAATTTTGCTTCTGTCAAATTGCAGATTCTTCCTTAATCATACTCTCTAATGCCGAAGCTGAAAAGGCATAAACAAAACAACGAAAAAAACCGGGAGCAGCGATTCATACCACCGGTCCCGGTTCGATTAATTTCATCTTATTTTATTCTTCTTGTCCTTTCCGCCTATAGATCTTACATCCGTCTTTTTTCAAAAGGCAGGAAAAACTGCGGCATACCTGTTGAGTAAGGAGCCACTTCATATTGTTGGAAAAATACCACAAGTCCATCCGGTGTCACATAAAAATCCCTGGCATTCCAGTTTTCATCCGTCAACTTTTGATAGTCATCAAAATAAGTACCCGGCATTTTTTTCAGCCGTTCCCCGATCTGCGCATTTACCACCTTTAATATGCTTTCCCGAAAGTCACTGCCCGGCGGATAAAACGCGGAAACGCTGACGCGGCTTCCATCCTGAAAATCCCATGTATCGCCCTTACGGATCGTCGTCCCGTGGGCACCGCCCGTAAACATATACTGATCCGTAAACAGGCTGGTAATACACCTATCATTAAAGGTTACCGTATACTCCACAATCACCTCATAGGCAATCGCCGGGAAATTATTCTTCTCGTCAAACTCCAGTTCACTGACCGCGTCCTGAAACAACTTATTTCTGCAATACGCCTCCAGTGTTTGGGCCTGCTGCTCATAATACCGGTTAATCTTCTGTGCCGCCTGCTGATTACAGTCCGTCGTAAATTCAGGATAATGTATCGTATAACTCAAAATCGGCGTATTCTCCTGCTTCATGGTATCCGTTAATACATGATCGGAAATTCTCTGCATAATTACCTTCAATATTTCTAACATTACTCCATCATATGCCGCCGCCCGCTCATGTATTCATACAGGCCCCAGCATCTGAAGCAGCCGAAATAAATTCCCGCCGATATGATTGCCTTATCCCATCAGGAAATCCAGTATATCCCAGCCTTCCGAGTTCTTAGATTTATACAGTTCCGTGTATCCGCAATTCGTACAACTGATCGTGATAAATTTTTTATTCTGAACATCAAAGATCTTAGCAAAATTTCCCCCGGTGGCCTGGAACTGGTCACTCTCATAATGCTGGCACCCACACTTCGGGCATACATATTGCATTTTCTCCATATCACTATCCTCCTGACTTATAATGCCTACAGTAACAAACAATCTAACATAACACCTTTATCTTATCAAATAATCCCCAAAAAATAAACCCCAAATCCATGAATCGTCCCCGCCCGCACTTAATTCCGTCTGGCACGAATCGCGTCATTTCCCGGAATTGTCAGGACCCCGGCCGTCTGGCTGACAGGCCAGGCAGCAAGGGTCCTGATTGTCTATCTGACTAACCGATAATATACCTTGGCAGTCCTCATGTACACCAGCGAATAAACTAGCGAGAACACCACAACCGTAACACAGGTACAGATAAATTCCAGCCGGATATCCGTTAGATTAAACATGACCAGTAGTCTGCTGATCATCGGGAATGCAAACATGACATGGATGACAGCCATGACAAGGGGCAGGAAAAATACCATGGATACCTGCTTGCGGATACTGGATCTCACTTCATCGTGGCTCATGCCCACCTTCTGCATAATCAGGAAGCGTTCATGATCCTCATACCCCTCTGAAACCTGCTTATAGTAGATGATCAAAACCGCAGCCATGATAAAGAGGATACCCAGGAAGATACCGATAAACAGAATCCCGCCATAAGACATATACCAGCCGCTCAGGGAAGTATACATAGAATCCACATAGCTGGAAGATACCTCATTGTGAACCCGATCAATAAAAGCATAAGAAAAATCAACACAATCATCCTTCTTTCCATCGATATCACAGTTCCACTGGAAGTTCCAACCGTAAGCATCCGGCTCCATACCGGATGCCCTGAAAATACGGTCCCCGGCTTCCTCATTCTTCACGATCAGGAAGTTCTCATTAAACATCGCATAAGGATCTTTTTTGCCTAGAATTGAAGTTTCCAGTTTCTCCTGTATCCGGAATTCCTCGTCGCCGATCTGTAATACATTACCCTTGATGGAATCCTTGACACTGAATACCAGTACCTCATCCTCTTTCAGAGATACCTGTTTTTGTTCAATCCGGTTGTAATCTTCCACCGGTATCATGGTAAATGAGGTCAGCAGGTCCGTGTCTTCTGTGACATAGTTTCCATATTTGCCCTCATCTGCCTTTCCATATTTTCCGCCTTCGTTGTACGCATAAATATCCAGGTAGGCAAAATAGAATTCACCTGCAGCGCTGACAGCCGAATCCGCTGTCATTTCCTCCAGGATACGGTCGATTCCTGCGATCTGTTCTTCACTCTCCAGTTTGTTGACCTGAAGATCATGGGGGAACCGGTAACGGATGGTTTTCTCCTGGCTGATGTACAGGGATACAGATCCGGCAATCATAACCAGAACCATTGTACTTAAGATACAGATATTAGCCAATCCCACGGCATTTTGTTTCATCCGGTACACCATACCGGATACAGCGATAAAATTTTTGGGTTTATAGAAAAATTTCTTATTATTTTTCAATATGCGTAATAACGCGATGCTGCCCGCTGTAAACAGCGCGTAGGTCCCCACAATGACCAGAATCACGGCCAGGAAGAATTTGGCAAAAGCATCCATCGGATTCTGGGTGACAATGGCAATATAATAACCAGTTCCCAGGCAGGCCACGCCGACCAGGGCCAGCCACCAGGACACCTTCGGGATCTTTTCTCCCTTATTTCCTCCCCGCAGCAGTTCGATGGGATTCACCATGCGGACATGGAAAATATTCGTCACCAGGTTCAGCACGAAGATACACAGGAATAGGGTCATGGAAGACAGCAGTGCCTCAGGCGCTAATCCAAAGGATAAAGAAACATTGATATGAACCAGCTTTATCAAGACCAGGAACACCAGTTTTCCCAAAACGAAACCGCTTATGATTCCCAGGATCATGCAGGCCAGATACGTCATAATGCTTTCCCAGGTCAGGATGCGGGCCACATGTTTTTTCTCAAGTCCCAGGATACAGTAGAGTCCCAGCTCCTTCTTCCGCTGCTTAATCAGAAAACTGTTGGTATAATACAGGAAAATGACTGCAAAAATCGCGATGATGTAAGAACCTGTTCCCAGAATCGTGGCCATGTCCTTGCCTCCGCCCATATGATTCAGTCCGTCATTGTGAGCCAGCACCTGAAAGATAAAGAACATACAGATCGTCAGGATGCAGGTCAGCAGGTAGGGAAAATATGTCTGCCGGTTTTTTTTCAGGTTGGTCAGGGCCATCCGGATATAGAAAAACCTACTCATCAGAAGCACCTCCCGTAGCCAGCACAGTCAGCGTACTGGATATCTTGGAGTACAGCTCGTCATTACTCATAGAGCCGCGGTAGATCTGGTTAAAGACGATACCGTCCTTGATAAACATGACGCGGCTGGCGTGACTGGCGGCCTGTGTGCTGTGGGTTACCATCAGAATCGTCTGGCCTGCCTGATTCAGCTCCGAGAATATATTTAAAAGACGCATGGAGGCTTTGGAATCCAGCGCTCCGGTCGGTTCATCGGCCAGGATTAACTTCGGGGTAGTGATCAAAGCACGTGCCACTGCTGCCCGCTGTTTCTGTCCGCCTGAAACCTCATAGGGATATTTGGGGAGGATATCTGTGATCCCCAGCTGCTTTGCGATCGGGTCCAGCCGTTTTTTCATCTCCTCGTAAGGGTTCCTGGCCAGCACTAACGGAAGAAAGATATTGTCCTGAATCGAAAAAGTATCCAGCAGATTAAAATCCTGGAACACAAACCCCAGGTTTTTTCTTCGGAATGTGGAAATTTCCTTGTCCTTGATTTTTGCCAGATCCATACCGTCTAACACCACATGACCGCTGGTGGCTTTATCCAGGGAAGCGACGATGTTCAGCAGCGTCGTCTTGCCGGAACCGCTCTCTCCCATAATGGCCACATATTCTCCCTGGTCTACCGTAAAGGATACATCGGACAGGGCCTGTACCTGGCTGCCGCCGAATCTGGTCGTATATATTTTTTTCAGATTATGAACTTCCAACAATGACATAACATGTTTCCTCCTTGACTTCACTTTAAATGATAGACTAAGTATAAGAAAAATATAGCGTTTATGCCATGGTTTCCACTTACATTTTTACAGTTTAATCTTACACTTTTGTAAGGTAATGAGGAGCGTTTTTATTTCATAGGAGCACTTTTCTATGAATAAAAAAACAGGACAGACCCCCGGTCTGCCCTGCAAAACTTTTAAAATTATACAATGATACAAATATTCAAATGGTTGATTCTACTCAGCATCGGATATTGTGGCTTTGGATAATTTGTTTTGAGTCTGATGAAACCTATGCCGTACGTACATTCACAGCTTTTAATTTTCTGCTGTCCTTAGGATCGGTTTCTGTATCGTAAGTAACCTTCTGTCCGTCTTCCAGGCTTTTGAAACCATCAGATACAATAGCGGAAAAATGTACAAATACATCTTCTCCACCATTATCGTCGGTGATAAATCCAAATCCTTTTTGTGAGTTAAACCATTTTACCGTACCGTTATTCATTGACAGTACCTCCATTTTTGTATTTGTATCAATTTTATAAAAATTGACCGGCATTTGTAAATCATCAAAAGAATGACTTACAAATACCGGCCAGCTTTCAGATTCAAATTGATTACCGGATTACTATAACACAAAGGCTTTGAGATGTCAACATATTGTCACATTTTTTATATATACGTTTTCTTTCGTAAATTATTCAAGAGCGCTGCTGATCTTTTCTTTTGCCTGGTCTAAAGATATATGAAATATCACGGAATACTCCGCCGACAGCAGCTCCTCCACTTTGTGTAAATAGCGGTCATCGTTCATATTCAGTTTCTTCCCATTTAAAATCTTGCGGTTCTGCGCGATGCTGATCCCCTTGTACATCCGAAAGCACCGGGAGCATTCACAGGATTTTAATATACTGCCGAATTCCTTATCTCTTATTTTATCATCTTCATTATATACACCCACCATAGCCGGCAGCTCTGTCAGGTATTCTTCCGCCTCGTCCCTGGACACGATCGTTCTCATATATGCCTTATTATCTTTCGTCTTTACGTAGATCGTCCGGCCCATGTCGCAGACCGGCTGCATCGTATAGTACTGGATATCCGTATGGAGAAATTCCGGTACGCCGATATCTTTTATCGTACACACACCGCCGTTTTCATAAACTATCACATCGTTAATTTGAAACATTTACATCCCTACTTTCTGTTACTCAAAAAGAAAAAGGCTATTTCAACAACCTTTCGGATTATCGAAATAGCCAGCTGCTTCTTTATTATAACACATTTTTCGCAGAAATGCTAATCTTTCCTTTTAGGCACACATCCCATGCACAAATTCTGCGCAGTTAGTATCCTGCATCTACTTCAAAACTTCAATCTTGGTCGCCACCAGATTGCCTTCCATATCTTCCAGGTTACCGCCTGTATAAGTCACTTTGACTTTATCGCCAACCTTTGCTGTAACATCGCCTTCCAGCCCGAATACATAAGCATTTGAATCGTCTTCCGTAGCCACTGTGATCAGCATACCCTGTTTTACTTCATCCACAATACCGGTAAAGGTTTTCTCCTCCTGCGCTTCGGCTCCCTCTGTCTGACCGTCAGTGGTGTTGGTGTCTGCTGTTTCTCCCTGCGTAGGGACTGCCGATTCCGGAGCCTTTGCAGCTTCCGGTGCTGCGGCCGGGGCCTCGGTCTGCTGCGGGTTCTCTGTGCCTTTATTGTCATCTTTGGAACCACAGGCTGTGATCCCTCCAACCATTAACATCGTGATTCCTAAAACTGCGATTAATTTCTTCATAATATCGTCTCCTTTTTTACCTGCTTTTTTTGTTTACAAATATTAGACGATATAGATCCGAAAAAAGTTTCAATTATTTTTTAAAATAATTCTAATTGATCCGATCTGAGATCCAGCATAACCTTCGTACCTACTCCAACCTTAGATTCTATGCGGATTTTGTGGCCCAGCTGGTCCGCCGCTTTTTTACACAGATATAAGCCGATTCCCGTTGATTTTTTGTCCATGCGCCCATTATATCCAGTGAATCCACGCTCGAAAATGCGGTATACATCCTCTTCCCGGATTCCGATACCGGTATCCTGAATAACCAGCGTATTCTCCTTGTCCGGCTCCATATAGAAGCGGATTCCGCCCTGATTCGTATATTTCAGAGCATTGGAGAGAAGCTGCTCCAGAATCAGGGACAGCCATTTCTCATCTGTAAGAACTTTGCCGTACACCCCTTCAATATCTATGGTAAGTTTCTTATTGATAAAGATAACCGAATATTTCTTTACAGTCTGGCGGACCAGTTTCTTAAGGTCATATTCTCTTAATTCCAGATCATTTTCCATATGATCCAGGCGGACATATTGCAGAGCCAGTTCCACATACTGTTCGATCTTAAATACTTCCTGCTCCAGTTCCCCCTGCTCTCTTAAGTTTCCCTCTAACTGCAGCAAAAGCTTCAGGGCCGACAGGGGCGTCTTAATCTGATGCGCCCACATCATATAGTATTCCCGGCTGTCCGTATATTTCTGATCGCTCTGGGTGACTAAATCCTTATTGATTCTCATCATACGTTCCAGAATATCCTGATAGTCCTGTTCCAAAATATCAGCAGCTGCCGGCAGCTGCCTTAGTTCAGGGTGAGGCAGATCGGAGAATTCCGTCAGGCACTGATGTTTTTTCAGAAAATGGCAGTAGTCCACCCCGGCCGCGATCAGCAGGAATGCGGCGCCCAGCTGCAGGCTGTACAGATAAATGTCCATTGGGATGTCTGCCAGAAAATAGACGATACCAAAAATAATTAAAATAACCGCCATACAGACGATACTTTTCACCCGTGCCCTGATATAAGCCCAGAATATCATTGTTGTTCTCCCACCATATATCCAATCCCTTTTTTCGTTGCGATAAAATCAATCAGTCCGATCTCATCCAGTTTCTTGCGCAGCCGGTTGACGTTCACCGTCAGCGTATTATCATCGATAAAGCAGTCATCGTTCCAGAGCTTCTTCATAAGGTCTTCCCTGGACACCACATTCCCCTTCTGGGACATGAGAACTTCCAGAATCCGAAAATCATTTTTCGTCAGTTCCGTTTTCTGCCCCTCAAAGGTTAGGCTGGCATCTCCAAGATTCAAAACCGCTCCCCGGTGTTCCAGAATATTCACCTGTCCCTGAAAAGAATAAGTCCTGCGAAGCATGGCCTGAATCTTCGCAACGACCACATCCAAATCAAAAGGCTTCGCGATGAAGTCATCCCCTCCCATATTTACCGCCATAATAATATTCATATTATCACTGGCGGAAGACAGGAAGATGACGGGTACTTTGGAAATACTGCGTATCTGCGAACACCAGTGATATCCGTTATAAAACGGCAGCACGATGTCCATCAGAACCAGCTGAGGATCAAATGCAGTAAAAATTTCCATAACCCGGTCAAAATCATCCACGGCCCTTGCCTCATATCCCCATTTACACAAATGCCCCGTCAGCGTATCCGCTATCGTTTTATCATCTTCTACAATCAGTATCCGGTACAAGGCTATCCCTCCCTGCAAGTCTCTTAACTATTTTTCTGTTGGTTTCTGTTCTCCCTATATGCGGTTGCTCTATTTTCCAGCCCGCACGCTGACAATCTCCCCTCTCACTCAGACAATCTCTCCTCCGTTTGGATGGAGAATCTGTCCTGTCATATATCTGGACTCATCCGAAGCCAGAAATACATAGGAAGCGGCGATCTCAAACGGCTGTGCTGCCCGGCCCATGGGAACTCCCGACGTACCGCTTCCAAAGGTTTCCACCTCTTCGGCAGAATAAGACGCCGGGATCAGCGGTGTCCATACCGGACCGGGAGCCACAGCATTTACCCTGATTCCCTGTTTTACCAGGGACAGCGCCAAAGATCTTGTCAGCGAAACAACCGCCCCTTTTGAGGCACTGTAATCCAGCAGCCTGGGCCCCCCTGTAAAGGCGGTCACTGATGCCGTATTGATGATCACCCCGCCGCTTTTCATCTTAGGAAGCGCCGCCTGTATCATATAAAAATACGAAAAGACATTCGTCCGAAACGTCAGCTCCAACTGCTGCTTACTGATTTCCAGTATGCTGTTTTTTAAAAACTGAACGGCAATGTTATTCACCAGAATATCAATGGATCCAAACCGTTCCATGGCAGTCTCGGCCACCATCGCCGCCACCTCCGGGCGTCCCAGGTCTCCCGCCGCCAGCTCGCATTGACCGCCTGTCTCTTCGATCAGCTGTTTTGTCCTCTGCGCATCCTGGTGTTCATCCAGATACGCGATCAGCACCCGGGCCCCTTCCGCTGCATAGGCATATGCAACCGCCCGTCCGATTCCGCTGTCCCCTCCTGTGATCACCGCCGTCCGTCCTTCCAGACGCCGGCATCCACGCTCCCCGAACGGCGCAGATATCGGCGGAGGGCTCATCAGATACTCAAAACCGGGCTGGCTCTCCTGATGCTGCGGAGGAAATGTCTTGTGTACGATCTCACATACTTCTTTACTGCCCATATAATCATAGACCGGATACATTCTTCTCATCCTTTTCCAAAACATTCTATAGATTATATGCGCCTGATTTATCAAATACCAACGATCAATCTCATTACATTCCACATTCCGCTGAAAATTCCCTGCTGCACAAAATTCAGCGGTATGGACAAAACGCCCACAAATAGTAGGACAATCAATAAAATAGAGCCGTAACGCTCATATCTCATATATTTAAAATAAATCCTGGAAGGCAATACCGCCCCCAGAACCTTGGATCCGTCCAGAGGGGGGATCGGGATGAGGTTAAAACTGCCCAGGCCAATATTGATAATCGCGATATACTGAAACAGATTAAAAAAATACTGCGTCACTTTTCCGCCATATCCTCCAGTCGCCCGATAGAGGATACCCATTCCCAGCACCCCCGCAAAAGCCACCAGGAAATTCATAATCGGTCCCGCCAGGGCCGTGACCGCCATCCCAGCCTTTGGATTCTTATAATACCTGGGATTCACCTGAACCGGCTTCGCCCAGCCGAAATGAAATACCAGCAGACACAAAGTCCCGATCAGATCCAGATGATGAAACGGATTCAGCGACAGTCTTCCATCGCTTTTCGGCGTCGGGTCCCCCAGCTTATAGGAGACGAATCCATGCGCAAACTCGTGAAGTGATACCGCCAGCAAAACTGCCGGCAGTGTATAGACCAATGCAAAAAGCAGTTCCGCAGGACTGCTGATCAATCCTCTCATAATTCCTTATTTCCTCCTTTATCCCTCTTATGCCGCTTTATAAGCTCCCAATTACCTGTACGTTCACATCGGGACAGTTCGTAATCACTTCTTCCACCCCATAGGAGGCCAGTCATACCCGGCAGAACTCTACTGTCCATTCCGGTCCAAAACCCATCTGATACTTTTCACAAAAGCTGCCCTGGCTGACCGCCAGCGCGATCCTCATCAATTCGTTCGTGTAGATTACCGTACTTCCTTTATCCACATATCCGAAGCTCTTCTCAAACCGAACCGTCTCTTTCAGCACTACATTTCCATCATGGCAAACCGTCATCCTGACATGGTCATCATAATGGAACCCTGCCCGCTCAAACGCATCGAAAGGGATATTCGTCCAGAGATTGCCGAAGTTCGGGTCATCAATCTCAAAGATTCCTCTCACACTGCCCTGTTCCGTCACCGGTTCCAGAATCGGGTGCTCCACGATCTCCTCCACCGGATACTCTGGTCCCACACCTTCAAAATCGATCACTCCGCTCCCCAGCCTGGCTGCCGTATAACCGAACAGATCCCGTCCGTGGAACACACTGGTTCCCTCCGTTCCCTTCCCTTTCAAACGGTTCACCGTCTCATCAATCTCCCTCACCGCTTCGATTCCGATGCACTTCTTCACATGCGTCAAAGAACCGTTATCCGGACTCACTACATAATATCCGTCCACGGTCCGGGCCACACAGGCCTTTCTCCCGGTACCAACCCCAGGATCCACCACTGATACATAGATCGTCCCCTCCGGCCAAAACTGCAGGCTCTGATACAATCGGTAACTGGCGCTCCACGTGTCGAACTTGGGCAGTTCATGGGAGCCATCCATAATCTCTAACTCCCTGTCCACACTTTTCACCACGCCATACATGGAGGAAACAGCTCCCTCCTTATAAGTAAAATCCGTCTGAAAAACCAGAATCGGCTTCATAATATCGTACTCCTCTCTGATAAACCTATTTTTCCTAGCATACCCCATCCTCTGCAAAACTTCAATCCCAGATCCGGCGCTCTTGGCAGGCGTATCATCATCAAACAGGAAGTTCGACCGTAAAAGTGGTGATTCCCTGCCTGCTTTCGGCGGTAATATTGCCCCCGTGGGCAACTATAATTTCTTTTGCGATAGCCAGTCCCAGGCCCGCGCCTCCGGTATCGCTGGAGCGGGCGGAATCCAGACGGTAAAATTTCTCGAATATGGCCTCCAGTTTAGCAGCCGGTATGGTCTTTCCCCGGTTGGAGAACAGGACGATGATGCAGGATTCTTCCCGGCGGGCGTGGATATCGATCATACTGCCGGGCTCGCTGTAGGCGACAGCGTTTTTTAAAATGTTATTAAATACACGGGCTAGCTTATCCGGGTCTCCGGATACGGTAAGATTATCTTCCACATCCAGTACCGCGGTTCTCCCGCCTTCCTCCAGCATCGGATAGAACTCGTCAGCCATCTGTGCCAGCATGAAGCTTAAGTTAATCGGCTCTTTGTTCAGCACCATAGCCTGCAGGTTGAAGCGGGTGATCTCGAAGAACTCATTGATCAGCTGTTCCAGTCGGTATGCCTTTTCCAGGGTCACGGAGACATATTTCTCCCGCTGTTCTTCCGGCATGTCTTTTGCCTCGTCCAGAAGGCTTAGATATCCAATGACGGAAGTCAGCGGTGTCTTAATATCATGGGCCAGATAGACCACCAGATCATTCTTTCTCTGTTCGCTTTCCAGGGCATCCTGTTCCCGCTTTTCTAATTTCTGCTTTACGTCGTTTAAATGTTTTTCCATAAAATCCAGTTCCGGCGAGAGCTGGATCTCTTCTTTGGATTCTTCCGCCAGCTGTTCCACACCTGCGCTGATCTCTTTAAAATAATGCATGAATTTTGTCATGGCATAATAGAACATCAGAAGCAGCAAAAGACTTAAACCCGCCATCATATAGAAGGTCTTGTTGGCCCGGAAGATCGCCTGGTAGATACCGACCGCTCCATAATAGTCCAGGTGGAACAGCCGCTGGCACAGCGCGACGAAACCTTCCGCGAAGGGTTCCTGCAGAATTCCATCGATCAGGATATACTGAAGAAGGGCCCCTATTACTATGGCGCCCACTCCGATTAAAAATATTTGAAATAAGATTTTCCGTTTCAGCCTGCCGAATTCTTTATTCAATCTTATATCCTACTCCCCACACAGTTTTAATATATTTCGGGTGATCGGAAGAATCCTTCATCTTTTCCCTGAGATGACGGATATGTACCATTACAGTATTATTGCTGTTGCCAAAATACTTCTCTCCCCATACCTGCTGGAAGAGGTCCTCGGAGCTGACCACCTTACCCCGGTTTTCACACAGGACCCACAGGATCGAAAATTCCGTGGGAGTAAGGGAAAGGGAACGCTCATTTAACTGGCATTCATGTTTTTCTTTATTTAAGACCAGCCCGGAAAATGCCAGGATGTTTTCATCCATTTCCGGCTGCATGGTATTATATTTTGTAAATCTGCGGAGCTGTGCCTTCACGCGGGCGATGAGCTCCAACGGCCGGAAAGGCTTTGTGATATAGTCATCCGCCCCCAACGTCAGGCCGGTAATCTTGTCCAGTTCGTCGTCCTTCGCCGTCAGCATTATGACCGGAAAATTATATTTCTCCCGGATCTTACGGCAGATGGTAAACCCATCGATATCAGGCAGCATAACGTCCAGAATCGCCAGATCCAGCGTTTCCTTTTCAGTACACGCTAATGCCTCCTGCCCATTATAAAACTTAAATACCCGGTAATCCTCATTCTGAAGATAGACCTCGATAAAGTCCGCAATTTCTCTCTCATCATCCACAACCAGTATATTTGTTTTTTCCATTACACTCACCATCCTCTTTTACCCACTATTCCTATTTTAACAGATTCCCTGACTGTTTTTGTTACCAAATACTTGCATTATTCTTAAACTTTCCTTAAATTTCTATCTGTTCAATCATTCATCTACAAGCCCAAAATCAAATTCAATACCTCTTCACTAGGGTATCATTATACAACAGAACTACGCAATTGTCATCCCGCGATTTGTTCCTGCCATTCTCATCCAAAAGACCATAGAACCGAATCCTTTACCAGGGCAGGATCCGGCAGGGCGCATACAGGAAGCGGCGGTGGGATGGAGCCGGCAGACGTTGGCTGCTAAATGCTTGTGGGCCAACATCAGGATATCTTGTGGATGAGGAAAAAGATATTATAATGTTGGCCCGATGCATTTAGCGGTCTACGCCTGCCGGCTCCATCCCGCCGCCGCTTCCTGTTTGCGCCCTGCCGGGTCCCGGCCCCTATAAAGCCCCCCTTACTGACTATAAGTCCCGGACTTAGTAAACTTATCCCCCATATTGAAGGAAGCGATACTGGTTTCCCCAAAAGGCTGGATTACATAGAAGGTATTACCGATGTAAGCTCCGCGCAGTTTTCCGCTTTCGTTTTCTTCCTCGCTGTAGACAAGTCTGTTGATAAATCCTTTTTCCGGATCGTAGGAAAAGACCAGATAGTCGATTACAGAATCTCCTTTTCGATTGCCATATCCAGCAAAGCCAAAAATATTTTTTTCCGGATCGATAAGCATTTCTTTATAATTGTACCACGCATCTGCATAATTATAGTCTTGCAATACATATTTATGCACCTCCACTACATTCTCCGGATCGGAGATATCAAACATGGACAGTTTTAGCCCCAGATGATTGCCTGTTTTCGGATCGGTCTCTTCCCCCAGCCCCAGGAGCAGATGGTCGCTGTAGAAATGCAGATAGTTGGAGAAGCCTGTCACTTTCAGCTCGCCCATCACTTTCGGGTTCTCGGGATCGGACAGATCTACTGAAAACAGAGGGTCTGTCTCACGATAGGTTACAAAGTATCCGGTGTCACCGAAAAATCTGGCAGAATAGATCTGTTCCCCTTTGGCCAGACCTTTGATCTCTCCGATGGTTTCCAGATTTTCATCCAGCACATAGAGTTCATTGGTTGAATTCATTGCTTTGCTGTCATAGGCCGTGGTCACGATCCTTAGATTCCCTTTGTATTCATCCATGGAGAAGGAATTATTGAGATTTCCTCTGATGACTCCTACCGCGGATGGTGTGATCTGACCGTTCGCATAATTTAATTTGAGTATCTCGGTTTTGTTCGTGTCATATCCGTAGCCCTGTGCTTCCGCAATGTAAATGTTTTCTGTGCTGGCATAATAGTGCTGCCCATTTGTCACTACGGTCTTGGCATCGCTGATCTGGCCGGGCTTGCGCAGGTCGATTCCGGATACCACCAGATAGGAGCTGTCCTGTATATATTCCGGAAGATAGATGCAATCCGCGGTCAGCAGTTTTCCGTTTACGGCTGGGATATAACCGTCATACTGTGCGGGATAGGCCGGAAGTTCATCTTTATAATAGTTGGTAAATAAATAGAGATAGTTCCCGTTCCGCCGGGATGTCTCGTAGTATCCATCCTGGGTGACCGACCCGATCTCGCTTGGCATGCTTCGGTCCCGGATATCATAGGTGACGGCTATCGTCTGGTTCGACAGCACTGTCCGATAGACATCGTCCGAGGTGTTTTGCTCCAGGGAAGCCTGGGAGGAAGATCCGATAATCGTCAGCGTATCTCCCGTCACATAGAATTCATAGATCGAATCCATTTTTTGTGTCATGGACAATTCTGCAGTCTTTGTCATCTGGGATCCATCCGCACGGACGATCTGAAATGTGTTGTCCAGCGTATCCGCGATATAGAGATACTGGCCGTCATTCTTAATAATATCTCCTTCATCAACCGCACGGACCTGAAGATTTGTGGTGGAAAACCCCCGATCATCCTGAACATTGGCTGCCGCTTCATACTTGGCCGCACCTTGGACAGCGGATTCCTCCGCCCCTCCGGCCATGCCATCCGCAGCACCGGCTGCGCCGTCGTAATCCATCCCCAGATCCGAAGCTGCCTCTTTTACCTGCTGCACCTGCTGTTTTTTTGCATTTAACACTTTCTCATACAGATCTTCATAGCTGTCCGGAGTGGGAATCGGTGAGTCCACCGCTTTAGCGTCTGCTTTCGATCCGGCTGCGCTATCCGCCGCTGCAGCTGGAGCTGCCGCACCGGCGGAAGTGGCGTCCCTGGCCATCTGCGCACTCTCCGGTCCGCTTTTTTGTGTATTTCCGCCGAGCCATACAGCGGCTACCACAACCAGGCAGGCCGCGGCGGCCATTCCGTATTGGTAAATATGTCTGTGTACTTTTTTACCTTTACTTGTTGAATTAATAATATTATCGACCGCTTCCGGCCTCAGATGCGCGGGTATTTCCACATCTTCGGCCGCGCGTCTGATCTGTTCCAGCATTTTTTTCTCGTCCATAGCCAGATTCCTCCTTTCTACGACTCCAGTTTTTTCTTCAGCTTCGCTAAAGCACGGCTTTGTCTGGACCGTACGGTATTATCATTCATATGTAGAATCCTTCCGATCTCCTTGCTGGTATATCCGCCGAATACGGCCATGGATACGATCAGCCTCTCATCATCCGCCAATTGTGAAAAAGCCGTATGCATGTCATAACCGGTGGCATAATCCGCCTCCGGCAGCGGCAGAGTCTCGTCCAAAGGAAGTGTTTTCCCCACATATTCTTTTAATTTCCTCTTGCATTTATTTGATAATATTTTGAAAATCCATCCCTGAAAAGCTTCCTCACTGCGCAGTCGGTGGATTCCCCGGTAGGCATCGATCACCGTCTCACTGACCACATCCTCAGCGTCCTGGGGATGTTTCAGCGTATAATAAGCGAAGCGGTACAAATCCTTGTATACCGATTCGTATAATTCGGCGAATGCGGCCGCATCCGATGCCTTAGCCTGCTTTACGATTTCGGGATTAATCTCCATATGTTCACCCCCGCTTCTTCCGTATATACTTTAAGTGTACCCGATCTGCGTTTCTGTTGCATCTATTTTCTAAATTTTTATATCGCACCTTGCTCCACTTCTTCCATAAGTAGTATACTAATTACAATAAACCGTAACAAAGGAGGAGGGATCCGCCGTGTGGATTTTGTTTGCCTTTGCATCCGCATTATTTGCCGGAATCACAGCAATCTTAGCCAAATGCGGTATCAAAAATACAGATTCCAATGTAGCTACTGCGCTGCGAACCTGCGTTGTTCTGATTTTTTCCTGGATCATGGTTTTCATTGCCGGGGTGCAGGCAGATATCACCCGTCTCAGTAATAAAACACTTATTTTTCTGATCCTGTCCGGCATCGCCACCGGTGCATCGTGGTTATGTTATTTTAAAGCACTGCAGCTGGGCGATTTGAATAAGGTCACACCCATCGATAAATGCAGCACCATACTAACCATGCTGATGGCCTTTCTCCTGCTGGGGGAGCCTATCACACCTATGAAGGGCTTCTGCATGCTCCTGATCGCAGCAGGCACCTATCTGATGACCAAAAAACAGTACCACAGCCGGGATTCCGCCAATGATCCTGTCAAAAACCACAGCTGGATCCTTTTTGCCTCTGGCTCCGCCGTCTTTGCCAGTCTTACCTCCATCTTGGGCAAAATCGGTATCGAAGGCGTGGATTCCACCCTGGGAACCGCCATACGAACCGTTGTCGTTTTGATCATGGCGTGGATTGTGGTTTTCGTAACGAATAAGCAGCATACGATCCGGCGAATTGACAAAAAAAGCTGGATCTTCCTGATTCTGTCCGGTTTTGCAACCGGCGGCTCCTGGCTTTGCTACTATCGCGCGCTGCAAACTGGTTTTGCCAGTGTGGTCGTCCCCATTGATAAATTGAGTATCCTGGTTACTATCGCTTTCTCCTACTTTGTATTCAAAGAACGATTGAACAGGAAATCGGCGGCCGGACTGGTTATGATCACTGTGGGTACGCTTCTGCTGCTGATTTGAATTTCATGAATATTGGGGAGAAATATTTTTATAAAATTTTATTGACAAATCCTGGATTTGCAAATATACTAAATTAAAAATAGAACAGTGAAACCGTTGAGTAAGAGGAGTAGATATCTGTAGTTTGGTTTCAGAGAGTCTTCGGTTGGTGTGAGAAGATAACCAGATGGATGTTGAATGGACTTATGAGGTCGGGAAGAACGATACGATAGTATCCAGTAATGCCCGACGGGAATTCCGCCCGTTATCCATGGAACAGACATATTCGTGTCTGAAGCGAGCGGATGATTCATCATCAAACCGGGTGGTACCGCAGAAGCATATTACAAGCTTTTGTCCCTGTAAAACAGAGGACATGGGCTTTTTTTATTTCTATGAGCACTTAGTGCCTGTATTTTAGGCACTTACGTGCGATGCATGAAAAATAGTCAGCGAGGCTTTTTCGAGCGCTACTATTTTTTATTTCATAGGAAAGAGCTCTTATAAAACAAAAAACGCTCCGCATATTGCGGCGGATTTCACGTAATTGGAACAATGAAACTCCAGGTTTATCTGGAACAACAATGTAACTTAAACATGAAAGGAGTTTTTATTATGGCAAAAGTACCGCACAGACTTTATTTAACTGAGGAGCAGATGCCCAAACAATGGTATAATCTAAGGGCTGATATGAAGGAACAGCCGGACCCGATCCTGAATCCCGCCACTTTTAAACCGGTGACAGAAGAGGATCTGTATCCTGTATTCTGCGAGAAGCTGGCCCACCAGGAGCTGGACGGTGAAACCCGCTATATCGATATCCCGGAAGAAATCCAGGATTTCTATAAAATGTACCGCCCTTCTCCTCTGATCCGGGCGTATAATCTGGAAAAAGCGCTGGATACCCCGGCAAAAATCTATTATAAGTTCGAGGGGAATAATACTTCCGGAAGCCATAAACTGAATTCAGCCATCGCCCAGGCTTATTATGCCAAGGAACAGGGGCTGAAAGGGCTGACGACCGAGACCGGAGCCGGCCAGTGGGGAACCGCGCTGGCGGAAGCCTGCTCTTATTATCATCTTCCTCTGACCGTATATATGGTAAAATGCTCTTACGAGCAGAAACCATTCCGCAAATCGGTGATCGAAACCTTTGACGCAAGCATTATCCCAAGCCCCAGTGATACCACCAACGTGGGCCGGGCGATTTTAAAAGAGCATCCCGATACAACCGGCAGCCTGGGATGTGCGATCTCCGAGGCGGTGGAAAAAGCAGTCTCCACTCCCGGTTATAAATATGTTCTGGGTTCCGTTCTGAACCAGGTGCTGCTCCATCAGTCCATCATCGGGCTGGAGAGCAAAATGGCAATGGAAATGCTGGATGAGTATCCGGATGTGGTCATCGGCTGTGCCGGCGGCGGTTCCAATCTGGGCGGCCTTATTGCACCTTTTATGCAGGATAAACTGCTGGGTAAAACCAACCCCCGCTTCATTGCAGTGGAGCCCGCCTCCTGCCCTTCTCTGACCAGGGGACGTTATGCCTATGATTTCTGTGATACCGGCCGGGTAACCCCTATGGCCCGCATGTATACACTGGGCTGCGATTTTATTCCTTCCGCCAACCACGCCGGAGGCCTCCGCTACCATGGCATGTCTCCGATTCTCTCAAAACTGTATCATGACGGTTATATGGATGCTATTTCCGTGGAACAGACAAAGGTGTTCGAAGCTGCCACCTTCTTCGCCAAACAGGAAACGATCCTCCCTGCACCGGAATCCGCACACGCGATCTATGGAGCTATGGAGGAAGCTAAGAAATGTAAAGAGACCGGGGAAGCCAAGACTATTCTGTTCGGCCTTACCGGAACAGGTTACTTCGATATGATGGCTTACTCCGCTTACTTAAATAAATCCATGAATGACTACATCCCTACGGATGAGGAATTAGAACCGGGCTTTGCGGGCCTTCCGAAAATACCAGGTATTCAGGAATAAGTATTTTTCCAGAAATTTAATATTTAGAGCCGCCGGAACAGAAATTTTGATCTATTCTGTCCCAGCGTCTCTATCTCATTCAATAGGTAAGGCTCTTCTATTTTTATAATCTGACTGCGATTAAAACGGCCTTAACCGCTTCTATTCCCACGGCAGGTCACTGTGTTCGATCTTCTTATCCCGGATCATCAGATCCCTCACCGCTTCTGCGGCAGGTTTACCGTCAAACAGGACCTGATTGACCTGCTCGATGATCGGCATCTCGACCTGGTATTTCTGGGCCAGCCCTACAGCAGCTTTGGCAGAGTAGACGCCTTCCACCACCATCTTCACCTCATCCATAGCGGCCTGCATCGTATAACCCTGTCCGATTAAAAATCCCGCTCTGCGGTTCCGGCTGTGCTTGCTGGCACAGGTGACGATCAGATCACCGATTCCGCTCAATCCAGAGAAAGTCTCCAGTTTTCCACCCATCTTCATGCCAAGTCTCGCGATCTCTGTCATTCCACGGGTAATAAGTGCGGCTTTGGTGTTATCGCCATATCCAAGGCCATCCGCGATACCGGCGGCCAGGGCGATTACATTTTTCAACGCGCCTCCCAGCTCGATCCCAAGCATATCCGGGCTTGTATAGACTCGGAACGCTTCGTTCATAAAGATATTCTGAAGGTATTCCGCCGTTTTTCTGGTGTGGGCTCCTATGACACAGGTGGTAGGGAGCCCCCGCCCCACTTCCTCCGCATGGCTTGGCCCGGAAAGTACCGCTACATCCGCCTGGGGAATTTCTTCCTCGATAATATCGCTTAAGGTAAACAGCGTCTTTTCTTCGATCCCTTTGGCCACATTGACGATCCGCTGCCCTTCGGACACATAGATACTCATGGAATGAGCCGTACTTCTGGTATATACGGAAGGCACCGCCAGTACCAGCACCTCTCTGTCCATAACCGCCTGCTTCAGGTCACCGGTAATCCGGATACTCTCCGGCAGATGTACCCCCGGAAGCTTATCCCTATGCTCCCTGTTATTCTTAAGCATCTCCACTTCCGCCGGAATGATCGACCAGATCGTCAACTCATGTCCGCTGCGATTTAACATCCATGCTAAAGCTGTTCCCCAGCTTCCTGCTCCGATGATACTAATTTTTGCCATATGAAACCTTCCCTTCCATATTTTATACTCCCTGCTCCCCTCTCCCCGCAGATCCGGTAATCTTTAGTTCTTTTTGCTAAGATAGGTTTTATTTTCCGTACCGTGAATCAGTCTCTTAATATTCTCTCTATGCCGCCAGACCGCCAATAATGTCAGAAACGCACCCACTATGTATAATTCGATCCGATGTGCCTCACTCATGCCAAACCAGCCCATCTGGCCGAAAACGATCAGTTCAACTAAAAATCCGGTTACAACCAGCAAAGAACCAACCGATACATATTTGGTAATTCCATAACCCAGCGCGAAAGTGACCAGGCCGATTCCGGCCATGGGCAGGTTAAAGGCAACAATCAGGCCCCCTGTGGCTGCGATCCCCTTACCGCCCTTAAATTTCAAATAAAACGGATAGTTATGCCCCAGCACAACGCCGGCGCCGGTATACAGGTTCAGAAGCGGCATGATATCCGCCTGGGAATTGTGGAACAGCAGCCAAGTGGCAACGACTGCCACCACACATTTAAACGCGTCTCCCAGCAGGGTAATGGCCCCGGCCTTTTTTCCCAGAGTCCGAAGCGCGTTGGTTGTGCCGGCATTGCCGCTGCCGTGCTGCCTGATATCAATGCCATGAGCCTTTCCATAAAAATAACCGGTCTGGAACAGACCGAACAGATAGCCGATCACCACACAGATAATTCTCACACCCATTACTGATCCTTCTCCTTCCTCTCTCTGATAAAGAACTTCAGGGACGTTCCCCGGAACCCAAAAGCTTCCCGGATTTTATTTTCCAGATACCGCTGATAGGAAAAATGCATCAGTTCCTTGTCGTTGACAAAGATGACAAAAGTCGGAGGCTTCACTGATACCTGAGTCATATAATATAGTTTCAGTCTCTTCCCTTTATCCGAAGGCGGCTGCTGCAAGGCGACCGCCTCAGTCATAATCTCATTTAATACTCCGGTGGATACGCGCAGCGAATGGTTTTCAATCACCACATCAATCATCTCAAACAGTTTCGGCAGACGCTGCCCGGTCTGCGCAGAGATAAACAGGATTTCCGCATAGGACATAAAAGCCAGCACTTCACGGATCCGGTTGGTATATTCATAGATGGTCTTATCGTTCTTCTCCACCGCATCCCATTTGTTCACAGCAATGATGATACCTTTTCCCCGTTCATGGGCAATACCAGCGATCTTAGCATCCTGCTCCGTGACCCCTTCGGTGGCGTCAATCACCAGGATCACCACATCCGCCCGCTCCACAGCCGTAACCGCCCGGATAATGCTGTAGCGCTCCAGTTCTTCTTTGATCTTGTTCTTTCTTCTAAGCCCTGCCGTATCGATAAACACATAAGGTTTCCCTTCCCAGGTCACCTCCGTATCCACGGCGTCCCGGGTGGTGCCCGCGATGTCAGAGACCAGAAGGCGCTTTTCCCCAAGCAGTTTATTGATCAGAGAGGATTTTCCCACGTTGGGCTTTCCTACTATCGCGATCCTGGGCCGCTCATCTTCCTCCTGCTCTAACTGCTCGGGCGTAAAATGGCCGACCACAGCATCCAGCATATCCCCGATTCCAAGCCTGGAAGCGCCGGACACCGGCATCGGTTCCCCGATCCCCAGATTATAAAACTCATAGACATCCGGCAGAAACTTATCAAAATTATCCACTTTATTGACAGCCAGAACCACCGGTTTGTGGGAGCGCCGGAGCATATCCGCCACCTTCGCATCCGCATCCACCAGTCCCTGGCGCACATCCGTCAGAAAAATAATCACATCCGCCGTATCGATGGCGATCTGTGCCTGCTCCCGCATCTGGGAAAGAATGATATCCTTGCTCTCCGGCTCGATTCCGCCGGTATCGATCAGGGTAAAATGATAGTCCAGCCAATTTACATCCGCATAAATTCTATCTCTGGTTACGCCGGGCGTATCCTTTACGATCGCTATATTATCCCCTGCCAGAACATTAAACAGGGTCGATTTGCCCACATTGGGCCGGCCTACAATGGCCACAACCGGTTTACTCATAACTTCCTCCATTCATAGGGTCTGTCCTTATAATACTCCGGACGAGATCCGCTCCGCTTGATTGTACAATATCTATCGGCACTTGTAAAGTCTCCGAAAGCTCCTGTCTGGTGATATCATCCAGGAAAACCTCTTCCCCGCTGCGAAACATGTTACAGGGCAGAAGCAGCCGTTCGCCCAGTTCCCGCCCGAGCAGCTGATTTTTTAAATCCCGACCCGTAAGTAGTCCGGATACGGTAATCTTTCCTCCAAAAAATTCATTCTTAATCGAATACAGATCTACCTGCACTCCCGGGAATTTATGCTGAATCTGTGCCATAATTTCCTTTAAATAATCCTGAATCAGCTCCCCGCTGGCGACGGATACATGAACCCTCCGGTCGTCTCCGGCCATGGTTTCCAGTTCCTCCCGCACCTCATTAAGCAGCAGCCTTACCATGCCAACCCCGTTCTCCAGCTGTAGATAGCCATCATAAGCCTCTTCCTCCGGTATCGGCTCCCCGGCCATAATATACCATTCATCCCCCGCGTGGATAAAATGTACTCCATGTTCCCGGTAAATCTTCTCCTGCCACCTGCGAATCACGCCCAGCACCTCTTTGGCATCTTCTTTAGAAAAGGATGTAAGCGGCGCAAGCCCATCCCGGAAGCGCGTAAGGCCGACCGGAACAATCGACACGCTTTGCAGACAGGGCAGATACCCCGTCATTTTTTCAATCGTATATTCCAGCTCTTCGCCGTCATTAAGCCCCTTGCAGAGCACGATCTGCCCATTCATCTGAATCCCGGCCTCATACAGCCTCTCAAGCTTCGCTAACGCCTCTCCGGCAAAACGGTTATTCAGCAATTTACACCTAAGGTCCGGATTCATCGTATGAATTGACACATTAATCGGCTCCATGCGGTAGCGGATAATTCGGTCCAGATCATGATCGCTCATATTCGTCAGTGTCACATAATTCCCCTGCAAAAACGACAAACGGCTGTCATCATCCTTAAAGTACAGGGTCTCCCGCATATTCGGCGGCATCTGGTCGACAAAACAGAACACACATTTATTCCGGCAGGACCGGTACTCATCCATCAGGCCATTTTCAAAAACGATACCCAGATCCTCGTCCTCATCCTTCTCGATCTCCAGCTCCCATTCTTCTCCGTCAGCCTTCTCGACCAATACCGTCAGTTCTTCCTCTTCAATCATATACTGATAATCAAATACATCTCCGATCTCCTGTCCATTCACACTGATCAGAAGATCTCCCGGTTCCAGCTCCAGCTCCTCAGCGATACTTCCCGGAACAAGCTGATAAATCTTGTGGCCCCGTTTTTTATCTTTCATGTTTACCTCCAGTGGTGCAATTACTGCGTCTTACATATCTATTCATTATAGCATATCCATTCCGTCAGACAATAAACAAGCCGATGACAGCCTTCCACCCCGACATACAAAATCCTCTGAACTCAGAACGCATCCGCTGTACTGGGTTAAGAGGATCGTTGTTTAAATCCGCCGTCCTAATCTCCTGACCGGTGATTTATTTTCTAAATGAGATCGCTTCCATGGCCTTCTCCAGATCCTCATACTGCTCCAGCAGTTTTTTCTGAGACTGGACAATCTCCGCATATTTCTTATGACTTTCCCGCACGGAGGTCTGCTGATTCTCAATCATCGCGCGCATCATACGGACCCGGTCCTCCACTTCAGACTCCGTTTTCTTTGCCGACTCATTCGCCTCCAGCACGATCTGCCTGGCCTTGGTCTGTGCCTCCCGGTTCACCTGATCCGCAGCGCTATGCGCCGCGTCCATCAGTGATTTAACCTTTTCCTGCGCTTTCTCCATGTAATCCTGCTCTTTTTTCTTCGACATGGCCAACGCTTTTTTTAAAAGCAGCTGATTTTTCTTATCTTCCTCCTGCTGAGCCTTCAGCTCATCAATCCGGGCCTCCAGTGCTGCCTTTTCACTGACCAAACCATCAATCTGTGTCTGAAGAGCGCTTAAACCTGCCTTATATTCTTTTTCTTCCTCTTCCATGGAAGCAATAATCTCATCCAGGAACTGATCCACTTCGATGGGGGAATATCCTTTCATCTTGCGGTCAAACTCTTTTTTCAATATCTTCTGCGCTGTAATTTTCATAAAAGCCGTCCATCCTCCCGATCCCGTCTTTTCATTCGGTTATCTCTATTTTCAACATTTTTATATCTATCTTCTACTATAATAAGAAAAATAAGGAAAACTGTCAATAATCTGAGAATAATATCTTTTTATTTGCTATTCTTTCAAGGAATAGCAATAGAGAAAATGCCTGTCCCCGGAAGTTGACTCGAATAAGCCGACATCCGGGGACAGGCACCTTTCTCCCTTAGTATCTTACCGTTTTGCTTTTCTGCCGAAAGGAGCCAGTCCCCTCGCAGTTACTGAGGCATATGTACCTTCTGTTCAAAAGAATTCTTCACGATAGCCCGGCCTTCTTCCAGGGATGAAATATAGCCCAGAGCCTTTAACTGCATAACTACGTTGCCCAGAACAGAGCCTTCCGTAGGTCCGGCCACGACTTTTTTACCGGTCTGCTTCGCAGTCAGTTCACACAGCAGCTGATCCTGGATACCGCCGCCCACCATATTGATGCAGGAGATGGTTTTCCCGGTCAAGAGTTCCAGATCTTCGATGGTCTTCTTATATTCATAGGTCAGGCCGTTGTAGATCGCCATGGCGATCTCTCCTAAGCCTTCCGGTGTTCCCTGTCCGTGATCTTCACAGTATCCGATTACTTCCTTCATCATATTGTAAGGAGCGTTGAATCTGGGATCATTGGGGTTGATGTGGAAATCCTGGCGTTTGGCTGCTTTGGCGGCTGCGATAATGTCAGGGAAAGATACCTCTCCCTCGAACTCACACCAGTTCCTGCGCAGGTTCTGCATTACCCACAAACCGTTGATGTTTTTCAGATAACGGATCTTGCCTTCCACACCGCCTTCGTTGGTGTAGTTATATTCGTAGGATTCTTTTGTCAGGATAGGCTCATCCAGTTCCATTCCCAGCAGGGACCAGGTACCGCAGCTTAAGAATGCGGCGTCTCTGTCCTCAAAAGGCGTTCCGGCTACCGCGGACGCTGTATCATGACTGCCAACCGCAATCATTTTCACACCGGATATACCGGTTTCATCTACCACCTGTTCACTCAGATCTCCGATGATGGTGCCGGGAGCTACCATCTCGCAGAATAATTCCGGACGGATTCCCACTTTTTTCAACAGATCCACGTCCAGTATTCTGTTCTTGGCATCCAGCACCTGGCCGGTACTGAGTTCCGTATATTCGTTATATTTCTTTCCGGTAAGGAAATAGCCAAACATATCGGGCATCAGCAGGATTTTATCTGCTTTTTCGTATATGTCGGGTCTCATCTGCATATCTGCATACAGCTGGAAAATCGTGTTGAAATTCATGAACTGAATTCCCGTGGTGCCATATAATTCTTCCAGCGGAACGATCTTGCCGACCTCTTCTATGGCATGTTCCGTGCGGTCGTCCCTGTAGTGGATCGGATTACCGATCACATTTCCCTCTTTGTCCAACAGACAATAGTCTACGCCCCAGGTGTCGATTCCCATACTCTTTATCGGGATTTTTCTGGCTGCGGCTTTTTTCAGTCCTGTTTTCAGTTCGTGATACATCCGGAAGGTATCCCAATAGAAAACCTTTCCCACCCATACCGGCTCATTGTAAAAACGGTGTAATTCCTCCAGTTCAATTTTTCCATCCTGGAATTTGCTTAAAATCATTCTCCCGCTGGAAGCTCCAAAATCAAATGCCAAATTGTAAATAGGTTCGCTCATTGTACATATCTCTCCTTTTCTTTATTTCAGCCGTGCTTTTGTTTCTGCAGTAAGTGGGTAGTTATAGCTGCACAGCTAATGGCCTGTATGGTTTTATTCATCTCCACAGGTGACCAGCCGGATGCCTTTGTCGATCAGAATTCGTCTCCATTCTTCATCCAGCTTGTCGGTGACCAGTGTGTCACCGGATTTTAAATCAGTCGTACGGACAAAGGATGCCCGGTTGAACTTACTGCTGTCCATTGCCAAAAAGGTCTGTGTTGCGCAGCGGCGCATGGCCCGTTTGATTTCCGCCTCTTCTTCGTTGGATTCTGTCACACCCCGTTTCAGATCCAATCCTTTACAAGAAATGATGGCGATATCAGCATTGTAATTTTCCAATGTGCGTTCCGCGCTTTTTCCAACCAGAGACAGGGACGCGTCCCTTAAGACCCCTCCCGTTGAAATTACTTTGATTCCCTCCTGACCGGATAATTCGATCAGAACTTCGACTGCGTTGGTGATTACCGTCAGCTTTTTTAATTTTTTTAACTTCTTGGCAATCATCAGGGAGGTGGAGGAGGCGTCTAACATCAGGCTGTCCCCTTCTTCGATCATATCGGCCACTCTCGATGCGATCTTTTCCTTTTCTTCCTGATTATTCTTTTCCCGGATGCGAAGCGGCAAATCCAGATTCGTGTTAGAGTTCAACACCGCACCACCATACGTCTTTTTTACAAACCCTTCCTTCTCCAGTTTCTCCAGATCCCGGCGGATGGTCTCTTCCGTAACGTTATAGCGCTGACTTAATTCGGTCACCAGAACCCTTTGCTCTTTTTGCAGGGTTGCCAATATTTCGTTTTTCCGTTCGATGGCAAGCATTTGCGGCCCTCCCCTTTTGTTCTTGTTGTATTTTATGGTATTATAACATATTTCCACTGATATTTATAGTGTTTTTTTGTTATTTTCTTTATTTTTTCCTGTCTATGGTTACTATTCACGGCCAATGTCAGTTAGTTAAGGATAAACATATGGGATAATAGAATAAATATCCCACTTTGTTTGA
>NZ_JAHQCX010000008.1 GCF_019042245.1 Diplocloster modestus | reverse complement strand
AAGTTGACGGTTTACTCGTTATAGCTGACCACGCATGGGTATGATTGACGGGAGCCTTGCCAGCTAAATTATTATTTAACTCCGCCAAATCGCTATTTGTCGTATCAATACTATCCGCCAAATTATTGTTTATCCCATACCTATTACACATCTCACAATCCCCAAAGCCATCCTTCCACCTCAACACAACCCCAAAGCCAATCAAAGAAAGGGTGGTGCCTAATGTGATAACCATATCCACAACCATAACCGCGATCTCAACATTAATCGCCTTCGTTTCCGCAGCCTTCGCCATATACATGGGCCTAAGAAACGCCAGGCATGCAGACGAGACAGACGCAGAGAGAAAAGCAAAAGAATCCGCAGAAATAAATGTAAAACTGGACCAAATCGGAAACGATGTCCGAGATATAAAATATGATATATCAGCAGTCAAACGGGATGTGCAGGGATTGACGGAGCGAGTTGTAATCGTAGAGCAGTCAACAAAATCCGCCCACCACAGAATAGATCAAATAATAGTAAAGGGGGATGGAATATGAAACAAATAAACTGGAAAGTCAGGATTCAGAACAAAACCACGCTAACGGCCATCATCATGGCAACGATTGCCCTGATCTATCAGATCTGTGGCTTACTCGGGATAGTTCCGCCAATAGCAGAATCAGATCTGGTGACAACAGCCGGCATGATTATTAACCTATTGGTATTACTGGGTATAGTCACAGATCCTACAACAGCTGGAATAAAAGACAGCCAACAGGCTTTGACCTATAAGGAACCCAGGGATGAATAAGAAAATATAGGTATACACGAACATAAATAGAAACCTTAGTAAATACGGTACTAAAGGAAGAGCGGACCATGATAAAAGGAATTCAACCCAGACGTCTATGTATATATGTACGATACAACGATACAGGGTACCGGGAACGAATTGGAAAGTAATAAGATTATTAAAAGGAAAAGAAGCAAGAAGCAAAGATGCGGGTCTGGCTGGATACGGCAAAAAATGATGGCTGTGTTAGAGATAAATACAGGACCGAAAACGCGGATATCTGGCAATATACCAGCAGCAGGTATCACGAAACGCCGATGGTTACAGAGATGAATGCGGAAGGATGTTGACAGTGGATGGTACATATGGTCCGCATAAAAAAATGCCGTGAATAAAATATACCTAAAACCGGGAACAAAAGGAGTGACTGCGGACTGGGTGCAGAAGGGGCTCAACGAGAAAATGGATACAGCGCTTTTGGAAGATGGAAAATATGGCACTATCACAGCTTGTGCCGTAGAAAAATATCAAACACGATATGGAATAACGCCTGATAAAATATGCGGTCCCCTGGCCATACGATCGTTGTTAAAATAATAGTGATGCGTAAATGTTTTTAGAACTTTAGAAGAAATGTATGCTGATATCAAAATATAGGTGCAATAAAGCCGAGGATTTACTCCCCGGCTTTATATGCGACTAACACGATATCTTCCTTAGTCTGTTCTTTCAATTTTTCCTGTAAATCATTAATTTCAGCGACACATTCCGAAGTAAGATCAGCAATTCGATAATTATCATCCATAGCAATTACCTCCAAAAACAGTGTAACCTAAAACATGAAACCTATACCATGAAACCTATCCCATAACTAATTTACCCAATCCGAACCGGTTTCCATAAAGCGCTCTGGGCCTGATACTGTTCCTCCAGCCATGCCTGGACTTTCTCTACTCCTTCGGGGCTGAATGGAAATTCTGCATATTGTTTTTTTTCATCAGGCGTATTGTCTGAACTATAAGGGCCAGGCCAGATAGTAGCCAACAACGCGGAGTTTTTATCTTTACTCTCAACTTTAAAACACATCCCACCGCATGAACCGGTAAAATTTTCCTTTTTAAAAAAGTTTATTTTAACTAAACCACTAAATTCAACCACTGTTTAACCTCCAAAATTTTCCGAAGATTCTCCGCCATCTGTATACCATCCATACGCGGCATGCGCACATCACTTAGGATAATCTCTGGTTTTTCCGTACCAGCCAGTTCCAGGCCGTGAATTCCATCGTCGGCTTGGAAAATTTCTGTTATATTCAAAGAAGCCCAGTCTACACTCGATATCAACATTCTCTTGTTAATGCCTCGTCGTCTACGATCAGCACCTTCATATATGCCACCCGTTTTATCTTAGTATTTTTTAAATACCTTAGTTTACATCACATACCTTATTTTACCAAATAATAAAAATAAAACAACCTTGTTAGCTGACGCTGCAAAGATTTTTTACATCTATAAGCAAGAAACAATATGTAAAATCAATGTGGAACAATATATGAAAATGAAAAGAAAACAATATATGAAAATCTCCTTGACATCCTATAGGAACCCGGCTATAATTACATCAATTTAATAAACCGCATGACGAAGAATTATAGATCATAATTCGGAGTATATGATTAAGAAAAGCAATGAAAAGAAAAAGTAGTGACAAGTGAAACATACAGAAAGCTGCCGGGTGATGAGAGGCGCATGGGAAACTTGTTGCGAATACATCTTTGAGCTTCGCACTGAATGAGTACAGTAGGCTGCGACGGATCCCGCACACGTTATAGTGCTAGAGTATCGCCAGAATATCCGGCCGTACTTGAAGAGGTAAGCAGTGTGAGCTGTTTATGAACTTAAGGTGGTAACACGAGATACACTCTCGTCCTTAGAACAGGACGGGAGTTTTTTTATTTCATCTTATGAAATAAAAAGCCCTCCGGGTGATCGAAGACACCCTATCAGCAGGACACAAAGATCAAATCCTGTAAGTTTGGGTAAATTGTGGATTTAATCTTATAGACCTTGCGGTATTAAAGAAACATTATTATTTTATCAGGAGGTCTGTTATGACAGTATCAGTAGAAGAGCAATTTCGGATTATTATGAAAGGTGTGGAGCAGGTAGTAAGTGAAGAAACATTAAAACAAAAATTAAGTGACGCGCAGAAAGCTGGAAGACCATTGAGAATCAAACTGGGATTAGATCCCAGCGCACCGGATATTCATCTGGGCCATGCCGTAGTGCTTCGCAAAATCAGACAGATGCAGGATCTCGGTCACAGAGCGATCATTATCATCGGTGATTTTACCGGACAGATCGGAGACCCCAGCGGAAAGTCTAAAGGAAGGAACGCATTGAGTAAGGAGCAGGTGCAGGAAAATGCGCTGACCTATCAGACACAGATTTTTAAAGTGTTGGACCGGGATAAAACGGAGGTGCTCTTTAACAGTGCCTGGCTGGGAAAGATGAATTTCGAAGAGGTGATCCGGCTGGCAGCCACCACCACGGTTGCCAGAATACTGGAGCGGGACGATTTTCAGAACCGTTATAAAAATGAGGTGCCGATTGGTCTGCACGAATTCTTTTACCCTCTGATGCAGGCCTATGATTCAGTCGCCATCGATGCGGATATGGAACTTGGCGGGACGGATCAGACTTTTAATATATTGATGGGCCGCACGCTTCAGAAGACATTGGGGAAGGAACCGCAGGCAGCTCTGTTCATGCCCATTCTGGAAGGCCTGGATGGTGTGGAGAAGATGAGTAAGAGTCTGGGAAATTATATCGGAGTCGATGAAGATGCCCCTTCCATGTTTAAAAAGGTGATGGAGGTTCCCGATAGTCTGATTTTGAAATACTTTGAGCTGGCTACCGATGTTCATCCGGACCGGGTGGAAGTAATCAGAAGGGATCTGGAACAGGGAAAAAATCCGCGGGATGTAAAACTGGAACTTGCGAGAATTATCACTTCCCTCTACCACACTGCGGAAAATACAAGAAAGGCAGAAGATTACTATGCGGCCGCATTTCAAGAAAAGGGTATTCCGCAGGAAATACCGGAACTGATTATAGAAGAGGAGAAAGACAGACTGGCGGATATAATTCCTCTTCTTACCAAAGCTAAATATACCGCATCCAACAGCGAATTCCGCAGACTGGCGGCCCAGGGGGGCGTCCAGTTAAATGGTGAGAAGACAGAGGACTTTGATTATGTACTGGCAAACGGTGACGTATTAAAAATAGGAAAGAAAAGATTCGTGAGAATTGTGAAATAAAATAAAGAAAGCCGGTAAATTTAAGAACACGCCCTGTTAACAGAGATAGGTTTGGCATATAAGCCTGCCTTTTCCGAGTTATCAGAGGCGTGTTTGTTTTGCTGTGAAACAAAAGAAGAAGGAATAAACAGTTTGATGATTTGGAAATTGAGGATATAAGTTTCGTCTGTATTTTGAAAAAATGATAGATGGAACTGATAAGATAAATTAATTTATCTAATCTGAGTATAGCCAATAAAAAGGATATTTACGAGGAGAGATAACATTGTAAAAAGATATCATAAAAGGTTGTGGAGAGTACGGTCTTGTTCAGAGTTGATTCGCAATAATAGTTTGAAGAACAATGTATAAAGAGAAACAAAGAAATTGGGAAGGCGATAATATATGATGTGATCGAGAAGAAAATTAAAATTTCAAATAAGATTCATAACTGGATAAAATTTAGATAAAAATTTTGTATTTTGTTTAGATATCTGTCAGTTGACAAAGAAATGATAAAATGATATAATGAATTTAACAATAAATTTACCAAAAATTTATCTAACAGCATTTCAAAGAAAACACAAGGAACACAAGGAATAAGAGAAATATAAGAAATCAAGAAACAGCCAGTAGAAAATATGGATCAATCCTGGGATGGTGGAAAGACAGATGAAACGGAAAAAAAGATCAAAAGCATATTTGCTTGTATGGCCGGCCCTGCTGTTGAGTATTGTATTGATCATGGTGCCCGGGCTGCTTACGATTGTGGTATCCTTTACGGACTGGAACGGAGTTGCCTCGTTAAATGACCTGAACTTCGTAGGACTCCAGAATTTTCAGGAGGTGTTCTCCAATAAAGTATTCTGGAAATCATTTTACAATAACCTGGAATGGACGGCGATCTACCTGACTATTCCAGTGGCCATATCCGTTTTCGTGGCGGCGCTACTGATTAACAGGAAGCACACGAGAAGTCTGTATCAGGTGTTGTTCCTGATCCCCTACGTTCTGGCTCCGGCGGTGAACGCTATGCTTTGGAAGAGTATTATCTTTAACCCATCCGCAGGCATGGTGGGATGGCTCCGAAAAATGGGGTATGCTGCCTCGAGTCCCTTAGGCAGCATGGATTCCGCTCTGTTTGCAGTGGCTGCGGTGGATATCTGGCATTATTGGGGATATCTGGCCATCGTCTATCTGGCCTCCATGCGGCAGACACCGGATGATCAGATCGAGGTGGCGCGGGTGATGGGGTGCAATGCGCTGCAGGTGTTCCGCTATGTCTACTATCCGAATATGCGGGCTACGTTCCGATTGATGTTTATCATGATTATGATCACCTCATTTCTCACTTTTGATTATGTGTGGCTGCTGACCAGCGGCGGGCCGGCGCATGCCACAGAGATGCTCAGTACATACGCGTACAGTCTGGCCTACTCCACGTATCAGACAGGGAAGGCGGCAGTTGTGTCGCTGTTTGCGGGCGGCTTTGGTATGATTGCCTCCTGCTTTTATACAGCTCTTAGCAGAAAGGAGGAGGCGGACTGATATGGTACGTTCCAGAAGAAAAAGAATTCAGATGAACACGGTGGTTCACGCGGTTTTGATCTTCTTCGCGCTGGCGCAGGTCGGACCGATCCTGTTGGTGTTTCTGAACAGTTTCAAGTCCCACCGGGAGATTGTGATCAATCCCTTTTCCATGCCGGCACTGTTCTCCTGGGAGAACTATATAACGGCGTGGAAATACGGAAAATTTGCGGTTGGTTTTAAGAACAGCCTGATCCTGACCGGCTGTACCATACTGATCGTGCTGTTTTGCGCCACGCTTGCCGCATATGCTCTTTCTGGAGAGCGGATGAAGCGGACAGCCCCGGTGATTATTTACTTCATGCTGGCGATGACGGTGCCGATTCAGATGTTCCTGTTCCCTCTGTATTCCCTTTTTTCCAAACTGGGCCTGCTGAGCAACCTATATGCTCTTTCGGTTATTATGGCGGCCAGACAGATGCCTCTGTCGGTCTTTCTGATGCGGACCTTCTTCCTGAAGGTGCCAAGGGATCTGGAAGAGGCGGCGAAGCTGGATGGAGCCGGGACCTGGGCGATTATCTGGAAGGTGATGGTGCCCATCATATCTCCAGCGATGATTACGGTCAGTGTACTGGTAGGTTTATCGACCTGGAATGAATATATGCTGTCCTCGACCTTTTTACAGGGAGAGGGGAGTTTTACCGCAGTGTTGGGCTTTCTGTCACTGAACGGTCTGGAATCGAGCAACATGGGGATCATGATGGCGGGCGCATCCATATTGATCGTACCGATTCTGATTTTCTTCCTGTTGGTACAGAAGTATTTTATCGACGGTCTGGTAAATGGAGCAGTAAAAGGGTAAGCACCCTGATAGGTGGGTAAGCGCCCTGATACATAGAGAACTCACGAAACAAAAGGTACCTATATGG
The DNA here is from genome assembly GCF_019042245.1 of Diplocloster modestus. Lineage (GTDB taxonomy): Bacteria > Bacillota > Clostridia > Lachnospirales > Lachnospiraceae > Diplocloster > Diplocloster modestus. The sequence goes on along the minus strand of NZ_JAHQCX010000008.1, from coordinate 199,153 downwards.
CACCTGCACAAAAAGGAGGAAGAAGTATGAAAAGAGTAACCGTATGGATGCTGATTGCAGCTATGGTATGCACCATGTTTACGGGATGCGGGAAAAAGGAAGCGGACCAGAGCGGTGCGGCGCCGGAAAAGACAGCGGTACCGGCGGAACAATCTGCACAGGAATCGAAGGAACCGGCAAAGGATGCGGGCGGTGAGAAGCAGAAGGTATCCATGTGGTTCTGGGGACCTTCTCCGGAACAACAGGAAGTGCTGAACAAGAGTCTGGTGGAAACCTATAATAATTCCCAGGACGAGTATGAACTGGTCCTGGAATACCGGAATTCCGTGGATGATGATATCGCCGTAGCCCTGGCAGCTGGGGAAGGACCGGATATCATCTATGGCAGCGGGCCTGCGTTTATCATGAACTACGCGGAAGCTGGTAGACTGGCGAATCTGGATGAATACGCCAAACAGTACGGCTGGGAGGATAAGCTGACGCCGCCGGTCTATAATACGGGTTTTGTGAAGGATTCGCTCTATTCTCTGCCGAGCGCCATGTACTGCGCGGGTATTTTCTATAATAAGGATGTGCTGGCGGAGCACAATTGGGAAGTGCCCGCCACCGTCGATGAACTGACCAAGATCATGGATGAGGCGCAGGCTGCGGGACTGCAGTCCATGCTGTTCGGCATCAGCGGCTGGAAGCCGTCACTGGATATCGTTGTCTCCGCATTCCTGAATGTATACGCGGGACCGCAAATGATCTACGACTGCCTGACCGGAAAAGAAAGTTTTAATAATGAAAAAATGGTCAAGGCGGTTGAAATTTCCAAGGAATGGTATGAAAAGGGTTACTTTACGGAAGATATGTATGCGATCGGCAGCAGTGACTGTGCGCAGATGCTGCTGGATGGGGCCTCCCCATTTGCCTTGAATGGTTCTTCCGGGTACCAGCGAATGGCAACTTTTTTCCTGGGAGATGACCAGGATAAGGTTGGATTCCTCCCCTTTCCGTCCCTGACCGGGGATACGGAATACATTTTGGCTACCACGGCGACCTGGTCCATCAATGAGAACTCCAAATGTAAAGATGCCGCCGCCGCAGTGCTGGATATCCTGGTATCTGAAGAATTTACCAAGGAAATGACCGCTGTTTGGCCGGGATACTGGACCGGTGCCCTCAATGATTTTTCCAATATCGATACAAGCGGCATGTCCGTACTGGGCAGACAGAGCACAGAGGCTATGGTGCCGTTGGCAAAAGCGGTACAGGAAGGAAAATTCGGCTATTACAGTTCCACATTTTTCCCGTCGGCGACAGCAGATGAACTGACTAATATTGATACTGTGTGGATGGGGGAGACTACAGCTCAGGAATTTATGGATCATGTAGCGGAAATCTTTAAGGGCGAGTTTGAAAAAGGCCTGGTCCCCAAGGTGGAAGAGCCCGGTAAATAGTTAGAACCGGTACCCACCCTGCCGGGGAGGAAAAGGAGACAAACAGATGCGGATTATTGAAACTCGTGTTAATCAGGCCATCGAATATACGCCGGAACAGGAAGCCTACATCAATCCCTACTATGGCTGTACGGCCGGATGCCCGTTCTGCTACTGGTTAAGCTTCGGAGGATGGGAAAATAAGATCGAAGTACGGCAGAATATTCCTCAGGTGCTGGAAGAAACATTAAGAAACGGATTAAAACCAGATCGTCTGTTCATTGGGAGCTACTGTGATCCCTATATGGAAGGGATCGAAGATGTCTATGGAATAACCAGGGAGTGCCTGGAGATAATCCGCTCTCATGACCTGCCGCTTACGGTCGTGTCCAGTATCCGGAACAGGCTGATTCTTCGGGATGTACCGCTGCTGAAGAAAATGCGCGGGCTGCGCGTGGTCGCCGAACTGTGCCGCCCAGACCAGATCGCCTTACTGAAAAAAGGTGTGCCCAGCACAAATATTGAGGTGGCTAATGAGCTTTCGGCAGCGGGAATCGAAGTGTGGGCTACCCTTGCGCCTTACCTTCCCGGAATTACGAATCCGGATATGATTCTACGGAATTTGGATGGGAGGATTCCACTGTACATGGACCCTCTGGATATACAAAAAGGGACGATCCAGGAAGAACGGATGATCCGCTTTATCGCCTCGGACTACCCTGAACTGGCACAGTGCTATGAAAGCTGCATGTATGACAGCAGACCTGCTTTCGAAGAAATGATGGCAGAGTATAAAGAGAATAACAGAATAAAATGTTTTCCTATACCGCAGTAATGGAGCACCGCGCCCTTTCCGGTACCCGGATACACTTGTGGATGTCTCCATGAACTCTTTTGATTCCTGGACAAAGATGTTGACGTACTTTTGGAAATCATTTATTATTATGATAAAATAATTTATCAAATGATAATCAAAAGGTGGTGAAGGAATTGAAGGTGAAGGTGAAAGATATTGCAAGAGTGGCAGGAGTGTCCCCCACAACCGTATCTTTGGTGCTGAACAACAAACCGTCCAGAATCGCGGATGATACGAAAGAGCATATTTTCCGGGTGGCCAGGGAGATGCAGTTTCAGATGGCCTCGGAAGTGGATTTTTCAGAGTACAGGAAAGTCAAAACACTGGGGATGATTGTGCCGGACAAAAAAAATCCCTTTTATGACCGGTTGGCGGAAGAAGTGGCCGACTGCGCGTTTCTCCGTGGCTATACGCTGTTTCAGTGCGGGACGGGGGATGACATCCAAAGCTTTTATCTGGCGATTGAGAGTCTGATGTCCAAGAATGTGGACGGCATCATCGTGATTCCTCCGAGAACGATGGATAAGGAAAATGTAAAGCTGTTAAAATCCGTTCAGAAAAGCAGGGTTCCGCTTATGCTGCTGGACCGTGCGGCCTACGGCGTTTTTTGCGATTTCGTAACTGCGGATAATAAACATGGCGGCCGGATCGCCACGGAATATCTGATCAGGCAGGGACACACAAAGATCGGTTGTATGGTAGGGGATGCCAATGTCTATACCTCCAGGAAAAGGGTGGAAGGATATCGGGAAGCCTTGGCAGCCGCAAAAATACCATTTGAAAAAAATTGCGTATATTATGGTCATTTTGATGTGGAATCCGGATATGCGGGCGCGAAAGAATTACTGGACCAGGGGGTAACTGCCATCGTTGCCGGAAATGATCTGATGGCGTATGGTTTATACCGATTCGCCGGAGAACATGGCTATTCGGTGCCCGGGGATCTTTCGGTGATCGGCTATGATAATACGGAATTGTGTGAACTGATGGTTCCTCCCCTGACGAGTATCGATCAGAATGCCGGAACGATGGCTTCCAAGGCGGTGGAGGTGATTCTTCAACAGGTCGAGATACAGGAAGAGGAGGAACAGGAACCGGCCAGAAACTATTATTTTACCCCTTATATTCAGGAGCGGGAATCCGTACGAATGGTTTCATGGAGCTAAATTTTCTCTTGGATGGTTAAAGATAAAACAGATAATACAAGATGATAAATATGAGATAAAATGTTTTGAAAAAAGAGCGGATCATACGACAGCTGATGATTCGCTCTTTTTATACTAGTCAGGAAATAGAATCTGCTAATTTTGTATTATGTGGGCAATGACGCTGTTTTATCAGTTGACAAAAAATGATAAAGTGCTATAATAAAATTAATAAATATATTTATCAAATATTTATCAAAAATAGAACAAAATGAGCGGCAGTACAAAAAAGGTGACAGAACAGGATAAGATACAGAACAGGATAAGATACAGAACAGGATATAGATTTGAATAGGAATACGAAAATGATAAGTGCCCTTGGGAAAGGAAGGTAAACATCATGAAGAATATCATCCGTTTTAAGAATGACATTTACGCCGGCGTCCTTGGCAAAATAATCGGCGTCTATCTGGGGAGACCGGTCGAGGGATGGAGCTACGAAAAGATCAGAGAGCAGTTTGGGGAAATCAATTATTATAAGAATCACAAAACCGGCGCACCGCTGATCGTGCCCGACGACGATATCTCCGGGACTTTTGCGTTTTTCAGAAGTCTGGAGGACCATGGCTATGACCCGAATATCCGGGCGGAGGATATCGGGGACACCTGGTTGAACTACATCATAGAAAATGAGACGATTCTCTGGTGGGGCGGACTTTCCAGGAGCACGGAACATACTGCATACCTGCGGCTGAAAAACGGAATCCGGGCGCCTAAAAGCGGTTCCGTGGAACTGAATGGGCAGAGCATGGCGGAACAGATCGGGGCAGAGATTTTTATCGACGCATGGGCATTGGCCAATCCGGGAAATCCGATGCGGGCGGCCGTCATGGCGAGAGCGGCGGCAAGCGTCAGCCATGACGGGATCGCGGCAGACGCGGCGGTTTACCTGGCGGCTATGGAAGCCATGGCCTTTGTGGAAAAAGATATGGAGAAGCTGCTGGATGCCGGCCTTACCTATGTACAGAATCCAGCCTTTGAGAAACTTGTATGGGAGTTGAGGGAGCGCTGTCAGGTGTCAGAGGACTGGCGGGAGGTGAGGCAGTGGATCGCCGGCAGCCATGGATATGACAAATATCCGGGCAGCTGTCCGATGGTCACAAATCATCTGGTCGTGCTTATGTCCCTGATTATGGGCGGCGATGATTTTCAGAAGTCCTGCATGATCGCATGTAGTTCCGGATGGGATACGGACTGCAACGCCGGAAACGTGGGATGCCTCAATGGGATCCGGCTGGGCCTGCCCGGGTTCTCAGGGGGGGCCGATCTGAGAAAAGCGGTGGCAGACAGGCTCTACGTAGTCACCAGTGACGGGGGTTCCTGTATCTCTGACGCAGTGCAGGAGACGAGAAAAATATTGGAAGCAGCCTGCCGGCTGGAAGGCGAACAATCGGATTCCCCTGCTGAGCGCCTGGCATTTGAGTATCCGGGAGCGGTACAGGGAGTAATACCCTGCGATCTGGACCGGGAAGAACAGGTGCTGGCCGGGATAGAAAACTGGTATCAGGAATCCGGGGAATTTGGCTGTAAAATATCATACAAAGGCCTTGGACCGGGAGTACACGCCTCTGTCTGTGTCGATACATTTATTGACCTACAGCCGAAGGGACAGGAGGGAACCAGTTATTTTGACGTGCTGTGTTCGCCGGCCCTATACAGCGGACAGGAAGTGACGGCGAGAGTATTTGCTCCCGATGAGGAGAATCCCTCCTTTGAATTTTTCCTAATTTACTTTGACGGGAAAGACCGGATGCGGGCCCTTTACCATGATCCTCATAAGCTTACCCGGGGAGACCAGGTGCTGAGTTGGACCATCCCTGACCTTGGCGGACATGCCATTTACCGCCTGGGGATCCGCCTGCGAAGCGAGAAGCGGCTGGATGGCTGCCTGGTTTTGAAAACCCTGGACTGGAGCAACACACCGGAGGAATACAGGCTGGGACGCGCGGTGCAGATGACGCCGTCCCTGACCCCATGGACGACGCAGACAGCCTGGCTGAAGACTTTTGTGGCTTCCGCGGATCATTTCTGTCCGGATTATACGACCACATTTTCCATCTCCCATGCGGCAGAAAATGGCTTGGCGACGACGGGTACCCTGGACTGGGATAATTATTCCGTGACATCCAAGCTCACATTATCTCACCAGGAAGGAGCGGGACTGGCAGCTAGGGCCAAGGGACACAGAAGGTACTATGGCGCGGTACTTACGGATGGGAAAGCATGTATCTACCGGCAGGAAGAGGAGAAGAGGATCCCGGTAGCCTCGGTACCATTCGATTATCAATTGGACCGTGTTTATGAATTAGAATTCACGGTAAACGGAGACAGCCTTGCATTTTCCGTGGACGGGGTAACGGTGGTATCCGGATGCGATAGCAGTTACCGGTGCGGAGGCGCCGGGTTCGTAGTGGATTCCGGAGCTGTCCTTGCAGATGGCTTCACAGTAAAAAGGGTAGGAAGGAGATTCGAATGAGCGAAAAAAGCGGATTCGTAAAAAAGATCATCCTGGACTGCGATCCCGGCATCGATGACTCCATGGCCATTGTGATGGCATGTAAATCGGCTGCGCTTAAGGTGATGGCGATTACCACGGTCAATGGCAATTATCCGGTAGACATTACAAGCAGAAATGCGTTAAAAACGCTGGAAATGATCAACCGTACCGATATCCCCGTTGGAAGAGGAATGTCGCAGCCGATGGTGCGGCGCTCCCCGAAAGATCCGTTTACGCACGGCCGGGACGGACAGGGGGAAAACAATCTGCCGGAGCCGTCCACCCCGCTGTGGGGTAGAAACGCGGTGGATTTGATGATCAAAATGGTGAAAGAAAATCCGGGAGAAATATATATCGTCTGTACCGGCCCCATGAGCAATCTTGCCATGGCATTTCAGCAGGAACCAGGGATAAAAGAAAAAATCGCGGGGATCTACGCCATATCCGGAGCATTCGGCCTGAATAAATTCGCGTTTACCAATGCAACAGGAGATACACCCCAGAGTGAATGGAACGTCTATGTGGATCCTGAGGCAGCGGATATCGTCTATCGCTCCGGTGTCAGCCTGGTGGCATTGGGGTTAGATGTGGCCACCCACTTCGACGTAAACCTGACGGAAAAGGATATGGAACGGCTGCAGCAAAGCACGAGACCGGAAGCCGGTTTCTTAAAAAAGGCGATTCAGTTTGTGAACGGACGGGGATTCGAGGCATACTGTGCGGTAATCGACTGCATGGCGGTGGCCTATGCGATCGATCCGACACTGGTTCAGACGATTCGGGGGCATGTGGGGATCGAGACACACAGTAACCTGACATTGGGAATGACAGTTTTGGACCGGAGGCATCACCATGTGTGGGTGGATCTGCCGATCGTGAATATTGGGGCAAAGGCTGATTATGAGCGGTTCCTGGCCATGCTGATGGATCTGGTGCTGGCTTGAAAAGGAGTGTACATAGCGATGTTTGAACAGGAAAGAATCTATATTGCGGGGCCTGAGTGTTTCTACAAAAACGGGTATACGATGCTGGCTGCCATGAGGCGGTACGCCGAGAGCCAGGGATTCGGTGTGACACTGCCTAACGATCATCCGCTGGATATGGATAACCCGGATCTTCAAAAGAGGGCGGACTGTATTTTTGCCGATTTGAAGCGCGCCATAAAAGAGACTACCGTGATTATCGCTGACCTGGAAGCTTACCGGGGCTCAGAGGCGGACAGCGGTACCATATATGAGATCGGTATGGCCTATGCCAATGGGATCCGCTGCTACGGATATACCAGGGATAAAAGGCCTCTGGCCTGGAAAGATCAGCAATATTTCATAAGGGATAAACAAGTATATAATGAAAAAAAGCAGCCGGCACCCTACTTTGACCTCCCTTTTTCTCCGACGATAGTGGGTTCCACGAAAATCATACAAGGTGATTTCTTCGACTGTCTTAAGGTATTGATGGCAGATCTGGAGGAAGAATGGAAAGCCGAAGGCAGAAGGGGAAATGGGAAATTTCCGCAGAACAGCAGCAAACCGGATCAAACGTCAGAAAAGTGTATTCGAATGACCGGTGAGGGAAGCAGCGGGCGGCCGATTGTGTACCTGGCGGATTTGGTCCGCTATGAGGAAGGGGCCGGTCAGATATATGAAAAAAGAAAAGAGCTTTGCCGGCGATATGGCCTGGAAGCGCTTACTCCTTTGGATCTGGCGCAGGGCCGAGAGTGGGTGCAGAGTCCAAATCGCTACACGCAGGCTGCCGATCTGACCGAAAATTATCTGGAATTAATAAGGGAATGCGATGCGGTAGTGGCGGACCTGAATAATTATCGGGGGTACGAGTGCGCCAATGATGTGGGATTCGAGTGCGGCGTGGGCTTGGAGCTGAAGAAGAAGCTGTTTGGATATATGCAGGATACGCGGCCTTGTATTGAAAAAATCCCCCATCTGGGCGAAGAAGCTGAGTACCGGGATATGACGGGCAGTAATGTAGAGAATTTTAACTATCCGGCCAATCTGATGTTCGCCTGCTCCATGAAGATATACGAAAGTAAATTTGAAGCTGCAATCAAACAGGTGGCGGAGAGCTTAAACGCGGAAAAATGCAACGAGGAAGGAAGCCGGTAAGAAAATAGAAATGGAATTGTTCCTGCACATCCTTCACTCCTTTGATTTATATAAATTGGCGTTCATTTTTTTAACCGTGTGCCTGCCGGTCATAAATTGTACGATCCAGATAATGATAAAAATCAGGCCAAATATTCCAAAATAACTTAAAAATCCTATTATACTATGCTCCATCCAGTACGTAAGATAAGCGATCGGCATCATTATAACAGAAATGATTCCAAAATAAATTCCGGTCTGTTTTACAATGCTCCAATGCTCTATGTCCCATATCACAGAGCTTGCTGCAAATCCCGCGCCCAATAATCCGCAAAGCAGCGCCTGCAAAATGACGGCATAGATTTCATTTCCCATGACAGATACCAGTTCAGGCACACAAGGCGAGTAAGATCCGTTTGCCCATCCGAGGGAAATAAATATTGTAATTATATATCCTATCGCAATTCCAAGTGGAAACCCTAAAGCACTGCGTGAAATGATTTTCTTTTTCATTTTCTTCACCTCATATTCCTAATATTTTTTTGATTTTGGAGACATATCGTCTTGAAACATAAGTTGTTGTTCCGTTTGACATTCGAACACAGATCGTACCTGTTAAACTTAAATCAAAGTTATTGACTTTTTTTAAATTAATAATCTCTGAATTTGAGATGCGTACAAACTGATGCGTATTCAACCGTTCTTCTATTTCATACAGTCTGAGCCGCAAAGTGTATTCCCCTTTCTCGGTAACCGCAAAAACTTTTCCGGTATTCGCATAAATTCGAATCAATTCTGCTTGTTCCAACACTTCAATTTTCTCATTTTTATTACCGGAAATGATCTGCGGGACATCCTCGGATAATTTTTTTAGAATATGACTCACTTCCTCTGTAAGCGAATCTGTTAATACAATGATTCTGGGTTCCTTATACGAACGGTCAATTTTTATTTCGATTTGCATTAGATCCATCTCCCCTTCCTGATGTTATTATAGGAAAAATAAAAATTGCTTACAACAAATTTTCGATAGCCGGTTATTATCCGAATACAAGTGGTCAAAAAACTGTTATTTGGGTAGCGGCTGGATTACTATCTGCCATCGCTGCTTATGTGTAAATATTTTAAAAGGATATTCTATCGAAAACAGGCGGAGATATGTTATAATTTTATAAATGCCGGACTGGATGTTCGGTAAATTTTAAAGTCTGGTTATTTTGTGTTCAGTGTGTTCCTTGATGCCGATAAATGTCGAAAACATTATAGCAAGTATAAGGTTAATGATTTTTATGCCGCAAGATCTATTTGATTTAGAATGCAGTAAATGCGGCACTGGAGGAACGCGCATAGCGCATACCTGAATTTGAGCCGCAGTAAATGCGGCACTGGAGGAACGCGCATAGCGCATACCTGAATTAAGCCGCAGTAAATGCGGCACTGGAGGAAATTATGGATAAGATGACGATTGGCAGGATGGCCAGATTAAACCACATTTCCGAACAGACCTTAAGGCTCTATGACCGCATGGGGCTTTTGAGCCCTGTCCGTGTTGGAGAGAATGGCTATCGATATTACGATATGCGCCAGTGCGCACAACTGGACATGATTCAGTATATGAAATCATTGGGTATGAGCCTCAAAGATATCAAAATGCACATGGAAGATAAAAATATTGATATGATGAAGAGTGTCCTCCGCCAGAAAAGCAGCCAGATCGAAAGGCAGATCCGGGAACTGAAGTATCAAAGACGAGCGATCGAACGCACTCTGGACAGCTTTGAACAATATGAAAATGCCCCAAAGACAGGGACGATCCTGACCGAATTCATTCGGGAGAGGCAGATGTATTGTGTGAAGTCAAAAGAAAATTTTTATGACTATGGGATCGAAATGTATGAAAAGGTTCTGCGGCAATTGAAGGACAGTCTTATGGAAAATCAGCTGCCTCAGATCTATTTCTGCAATGCCGGATCAATCGTCTCCCGGGAAAACATCCTGAAACGGAATTTTTATTCGGAAGTGGTCTTTGTGTTTGTAGACCAGGATTACGTAGATAAATCACTGATTACCAGAATTCCCAGCAATACCTATCTGTGTATTTACTGCGAGGGCTTTGAGCAGGAACTGGAATATGCCGGCCGGCTGCTGAACGAAGTGGAAGAGAAGGGATATGTGATCTGCGGGGATTATATTTGTGAAGTGATTTCGGAAATTCCGCTGATGGAGTATGAGGAACGGGGGATGTTCCTGCGGTTACAAGTACCAATAAAATATCGTTAAATTTGTAACAATTGCAGTATTGACCCTATTCCTGTTATAAAGTTTACAATGGAGCCGTAAGATAACAAAGACAAGCGGCTTCCATACAAAATCCTACGAGATCCTACCAGATCCGCTGTGCTGTGCGGTCCGCAGGGAGAAAAACAGCGGGCAGTATCTGGGATGTGTATAAGGGAGCGACAGGAAAGGGGTATCGCAAATGTATAACGAAAAAGTAAGAGTAGTGCAGTATGGTTGTGGAAAGATGTCCAAATATTCACTCCGCTATCTGTATGAAAAAGGTGCGGAGATCGTCGGTGCGATCGATGTCAATCCAGAAGTGGTTGGCATGGATGTGGGTGACTGGGCTGAATTAGGCGTTAAGCTGGGAGTAACGATCCAGAGTGATGCGGATGCCGTATTGGACAACTGTGATGCAAATATTGCCGTGTTAACCCTGTTTAGCTTTATGGACGATGTTTATCCGCATTTTGAGCGCTGCGTGAAACGCGGTATCAATGTGGTTACGACCTGTGAAGAGGCGATCTACCCGTGGACAACTGCCTCCGCGATTACCAATAAATTAGACAAACTGGCGAAAGAAAATAACTGTACCATCGTGGGCGCTGGAATGCAGGATATCTACTGGATCAATATGATCGGCTGTGTAGCCGGCGGCGTTCACCGGATCGACCGGATCGAGGGAGCGGTCAGCTACAATGTGGAAGACTATGGGCTGGCATTGGCAGAGGCCCACGGCGCGGGATTTACGCCGGAAGAGTTCGAGGAAAAGATAGCGCATCCGACCACACTGGAGCCTGCCTATGTATGGAATTCCAATGAATCATTGTGCGCAAAGATGGGATGGACGATCAAATCCCAGACTCAGAAATGTGTCCCTTACTTCTATGACACGGATCTGTATTCTTCCACGCTGGGAAGAACAATTCCCAAGGGCAACTGCATCGGCATGAGCGCTGTGGTCACCACCGAAACGTTCCAGGGACCTGTGATCGAGACCCAGTGTATCGGTAAAGTATACGGACCCGACGACGGAGATATGTGTGACTGGAAGATCATCGGCGAGCCGGATGTCACCTTCTATGTGCAAAAACCGGCAACCGTGGAACACACCTGCGCGACAATCGTCAACAGGATCCCCACGATCCTGAACGCACCGGCGGGGTATGTAACTGTAGAGCAGCTGGAGCCAGTGGAATATCTCTCTTATCCGATGCAGATGTATGTGAAATAACATTGGTGAATACGTATTGGATGATATACTAAGAGTACCGGGCTGGATTTATATATGAGGGTTTGAATATCCTTATGTATAAATCCAGTCTTTTTTATTTTGAAGCAATACAGCTTCTATGAAATAATTAATGCTCCGCGGGGATCGGATCGCACTGCGTTGGAAGGTCCTGCTTACTTTCGGCTGAGCCTCCGAAACCTATTAAAAATGGAGGCAATCCCAGCCCTTTAGCACCGCGCCCAAAATCCTAGAATTTGTGTCCTTAAATATAGAATCCATGGCATTATCATACACAGCTTCCAATGCTATAATGATACCATCAAAAGCAGAAAGAGAGGAAGAGGTATATGAAAAAGTTAGTTGCTATTGTATTATGTCTGTGTATGAGTACTGTTTTGTTGTCCGGCTGCGGAACAAAAGAAGAACCGGCGGCCGCACCTTCGGCTGCTCCGGCCGCCGTTCCGGCAGAGGAGGATGCGAAAACGCCGGAAACCACACCGGAAACTGCCGGGGAAGAAGAGGTGAATATCCAGTTTTTGGCCAATGAGACCCCTATTCTCACCAGGGATTTCTGGCAGGTGGTGGTTGACCGCTACACGGAGGAACATCCCAATGTGCATATCGAGCTGATCTTCCAGCCATCCTCCAATATTACGGTTCGGGAACATGCGAAGACCCTGCTGTCCACCGGCCAGTTCCCCGACGTTATGGTGATGACCACCCCCAGTGATTTCGTTCCGTCAGGCGCTTTATTGCCTTTTGAGGACAGCGATGTGGACATGGTCAAACCGGAATACGTATCCAGGATAGACGGCAAGATCTATGTCGTACCCTATAAGATCCAGGTGGGCGGCGTGTTCTACAATAAGGATCTGTTCAAAGAGAACAATCTGGAAGTGCCAAAGACCTGGGAGGAACTGGTAAAAATCTGTGATACGTTCAACAGCAAGGGAGTTACTCCGGCTGTGATGGGATTAAAAGACGGCTGGGCACATACCCTTCCCTTCCAGTGTATCGAGGCAGTTGATCTGCTTTCCCAGACACCGGACTGGCCGCAGCAGAGAATGGCGAAGAAGGTGAATTTTGCCGATACGCCTGAATTTGTGGAAGGCGTGGAAAAATTTGTCGATCTTATGACAAAATACAATACCTCTGACCGGTCCAGCATGACCTATGCCCAGAGCAATGAATATTTCTTCAGCGGAAAAAGCGCCATGTATATGATGGGTTCCTGGACCCAGGGGGACGAGATGAATATGCCTCATGACTTCGAAGTCGGATTCTTCCCCATACCAGGAGATGACGCTTCCAATAAGGTGATGCCCTTATGGGTAAATGAAGGCCTGTCCGTCAGCTCTCAGACCAAGTATCCGGAGGTGGCCAAGGATTTTGTGAAATTCTTTATTCAGGATCCCACATGGTCAGCCCAGTTCCTTCAGACAGAACAGTTATTTACACCGCTGAAGGAAGAAGTGAAGTATGAAAAGACACCGCTGCACGAAGAGATCGAAGGAATGATGGATGAATACAAGGGAATTCCCAATTTCTTTGACACTGTTGGCGATAATGCCTGGATCGCAGGCGGATCCGACCTGTTGATTAAATTTACATTGAAGCTGGCTTCGGATCCAAATGCGGATATGCAAAAAGAACTGGAGAATCTGGACCGGGAGTTTGACAAGCTGCTGGATAACGCCCAGTAACGAAGGGGCCTGTATGAAAAACTGGAAAACGAAACTATCTGACTTTTTGTTTTTGCTGCCGGGCAGCCTGATCTATCTAGTCTTTATGGTGGTACCTATCGTAGTCTGCTTTTATTACAGTTTTACGAACTGGGATGGAATCAGCCCCACCTATAAGTTTATCGGAATGAAGAACTTCGTTAATCTAATGACGGACCAGGCATTCTGGGATTCGGTGAAAACGACTCTGATCCTGACCGCGTTCAATGTGATCTTTGTCAACGTATTCGGGGTACTGATCGCGGTCTGGATGGACAAAAAAGAGAAAACCTACAATTTGTGTAAAGCGGTTATTTTTATTCCCTGTGTGCTGAGCAGTGTGGTGGTGTCCTTTATCTGGTCCTATATGACACAGGGAAACGGAGGCGTGATCAATGAGATCATCGGCTTTTTCGGAGGCGCCAATGTAGATTTCTTCGCCTCCCCGTTTGTCACGACGCTGACGGTTACCATGGCGATCTCCTGGGCTGGACTGGGATTTTATGTGACGGTTTACGATGCCTCGCTGAAGACGATTCCGCAAGATTTGTATGAGGCGGCCCAGGTGGACGGCGCATCCGCTTTCCACAAATTTTTCCGCATCACATTACCGCTGCTGGTACCGGGACTTACGATATCCATTATTTTTTCCGTGATTAACGCGCTCCGCCAGTATGATTTTGTAAAGATCATGACACCGCAGACCATCGAGACGATCGCGGTCAATGCGGTCTCCAGAATGACGGACTATAATATGCTGGGATATTCCTCGGCGATCGTTCTGATTCTGTTCCTGTTTATTGCTGTGGTGACGGCGGTTCAGTACCTGATTCTGAAAAAGATGGAGGTGGATTATTGATGAAGAGGAGAAAAAAAGTCTCCGTCATTTCCAGAATCGGGGCTGTAGCGCTCACCGTAATCTTTGCGCTGCCTTTGTATATCGCGGTGGTGAACGCATTTAAACCCTACGAAGATATCATTATGAAACCGCTTGCCCCCCCGGCCTCCTTTACCCTGCAGAACTTTATCGCTGCCTGGAACAGCGCGGGAATACCCAGACTCTATCTGAACAGTATCCTGATCACCGGATGCTCACTGGTATTACTGATTCTGGTAGCATCCATGGCTGCTTATATTGTGGCTCGGAACAAGACCAGATTCTACAACGGCATCTATGTTTTTTTCCTGATGGGACTGATGATACCGGTCCAGATGATCCTGATTCCCAGCATCAAGACATTATCTTTCTTTCATCTGCTCCGGACGATGCCGGGAATGATCCTGTTCAACTGCGCGGTCTATTTCAGCGTTTCATTCTTCCTCTATGTGGAATTCTTTAAGACGCTGCCCACTTCACTGGAAGAGTCCGCGAAGATCGACGGAGCCAGCCGGTTTGTGATCTTCCGCTCGATTTTACTGCCGCTGCTGAAGCCATGTACCTCCACCGTGATTATTTTTTCCGGTATGTGGATCTGGAATGATTTCCTGCCGCCGCTGTATATCCTGGATGCCAAGACCGGCAGTACGATCACCACGGGTATCTACCGGGCGATCGGGCAGTATACGACGAACTGGGATATTGTGTTTGGCGCGGTCATGTGGGCTTCGGTACCGATCGTGATCCTGTATCTGTGTATGCAGAAACAGTTCCGGCACGGTATGGTGGCGGGAGCCATCAAGGGATAATCCGGAAGGTTCTGCGGCGTGGAGAAGATTGTGCCATTACTTTAAGCAATGATGAAACAAGATTGTTGCCGAAGATATCGTCGAAACGTTTAAAAAGGGACAGAAATAATTACAAGTTGAGACGGTTATAAGAGAGTATGCCGACAACAATTATAAAAGAATAAGAATAAAATTACATGAGGAGCTGGCAGATGGATGACAGATCAGATATGATGGTATTGGATGACGCGGTGAGCTATAGTATCTCCCCGGAGAATCCAAAAGGGGAAAAGGGAAAGGGCGCCATGGCAACGGAAGGCTTCGGCGCCGGTGCTGCCCGGGAACTGGGAAAAGGGTGGAAGATCCATCCGTGTGAACTGATCAAACCCGGGGAGACGCTTACGCTTGCGGATATGGATGGCAGCGGTATGATCGAGAGTATGTGGTTCGGCGGTGTGGTTGATAAAAATTACATCCTGAGAATCTACTGGGACGAATCGGCAGAGCCTTCCGTGGAATGCCCCCTGCCGGACTTCTTCGCCTACGGCTGGGCGGAAACGCAAGATGACCAATGGATGAAAGGCCCTTTTTTTACACTGAATTCTTCCCAGGTGGTAGTGGGACCGATCCGGGGGCTGAACTGCTTCTGGAAGATGCCGTTTCGCAGGCATTGCCGGATGACCATCGAAAACCGGACGGAACGGGGGTACATGTGTTTTTATCAGATTAATTATATCCGGACCAGCCTGCCGGAGAACATCGGATATTTCCACGCCCAGTACCGGCAGTCCAAACCACTGCGCCAGGGAGAGGTGCATACAGTCCTTAATGGGGTGCAGGGAAAGGGAAAATATGTGGGACTGGCCATGAGCATCGGTTTAAACGGGGATGGACGCTGGTGGGGCGAAGGGGAGTTGAAGATTTACCTGGACAAAGATCAGGAAGCCCCTTCCATCGTTTACACCGGCACGGAAGATTACTTTGGGGGTTCTTTTAACTTCGAAGTGGACGGGGCTTATACCACGTACAGTACGCCGTATCTGGGCATGCATTATTACCGGAAGCCGGACGGGCTGTACAATATCCAGCCCAGATTTTCCATGTACCGCTGGCATGTGCAGGACGCGATCCGTTTCCAGTCGGATATCAGGATCGAGATACAGGATCTGGGATGGACCAGGAAGGATCTCTACCTGGCCAGAAGAGACGACCTGTTTACGGTGTGTTACTGGTATCAGACTTTGGGAGGGACCAGCTTTCCAAAACTGCCGGACAGCAGGGAGCTTCGAATTGTGAGTGAATAAGCGGATGAAAAAAAACAGATTTGTCAGCAATATGCTGGTCATGTATTCGCTGATTATCGTATTGGGTCTGGGGGCCTCATCCTGGTTTATCGCCAATACCATGGCGGAACAGATGATCAGGACCCAGACAAACTACGAGGCGGAGCTGATGGATAAGATGAAGGTGGATATCAACGGGCGGCTCCAGTCCATCGGCAATATCTTTACCAACCTTTATCTGAAAGAATATGATTATCAAAATATTACGGATGTGCTGCGGGAGGAACAGGATGATTATCAGCGGGAGCTGTTCATCAACCAGTTCCTGCGGGCATCCAGCAATGGCAACCAGTTCGTCAAAGAGATAATCCTGGTGGATTATCAGAGGAATAAGACGTATCTGATTGCCAAAAGCCTGTTTCAGGACTGGAACAAGGAGGTGGATTTTCTTCATTCAGATTTCCTGAATGAAGTGAAGAAGTATGAAAATGAGATCGTTATGACGCCTGTGTACCGGTCCGATTATTTAAAAGAACAGGACGACGTCATCAGTGTCTATATGAATATCGTGGATATCTATAACATGCAGAAGAGTCCGAAATGCGGGGCGGTGATTATCAATATTGATCCAAAAGCGTTTTTCGAAATCTACGACAGTCCGGGAGAACAGCAGATCGGGACCACCTATATCGTCGATCCCAAAGGTGTCATATATTACCGGACAGGAGATGAGAGCTTAGATTATCTATTGAAACAGACCACGGCGCTGCCCCGGAAGGAGCAGGAACAGTTCGTGGTGAAAAAGGCGGATCTGGTCTCGTGGAGCAGGCTGTCCTATATCCATATCATAGACAAAGGAGTGTTATACCGGGAGGTCTACCGGCTGACACTGCAGCAGGTACTGCCGGTATTGGTGATCTGTCTGCTGCTGTGTCTGGCTGCGGGACTCCTGATCGCCTGTCTGTTAGGCAGCCGGATCACGCGGATCGTCAGACATATCCGGAAGATTCAGAAGGGCAGGCTGGATGAGAGGCTGGAGGTTACGAGAGACGATGAGATTGCCGTGCTGGAAAATGGGTTGAACGACATGAGCCGGAAGTTGGAAGAATACATCGACACGATCTATGTAAAAGACATCAAGATGAAAAAAGCGGAGCTTCGGGCGCTGCAGATCCAGATCAATCCGCACTTCATGTTCAATACCCTGGAATCCATCCGGGCTATGGCAATATCCGGAGACGACCCGAAAACCGCGCAGATGTTAACGATTCTGGGGAATATGTTCCGCTGGAATTTAAGACATCCGGATATCGTGCTGATCGAGGATGAGCTTCAGTATGTTGATTATTACATGCAGCTGCAGGAATTGCGCTTTGGGGAGAGACTGGAATATGAAGAGCTCCTGGATCTGGAACAAAAAGAGCTTCGGGTTCCCAAGCTGACCCTGCAGCCGATTATCGAAAACTGTATTAACCATGCGTTTAACCAGGAGATGGAGGTATGCAGGATCCGGATCCATGGAAAAAGCCAGGCGGAAAAAGGGGTCTGCATTCTGATCGAGGACAACGGAATCGGCATGGACGCGGCCACCCGGGAACTTCTGCAGCAAAAAATAGAGACGGATTCGGAAGAGGAGAATCTCTATCATATCGGAATCAAAAATGTAAATGAGCGGATGAAATTGCTGCTGGGCAGCAGCTATGGACTGAGGATCTACAGCAGCTCGATGAGGGGGACCTGTGTGGCATTATATTTACCGGCGGGAAGACAGGAGGAAGAGGAATGTACAGAGTAATGATCGTGGATGACGAGCCCCTGGTACGTCAGGGGATCATCCGTTCGGTAAACTGGGATAATCACGGGGTGGAGCAGATCGAAGAGGCAAATGACGGGCAGCAGGCGCTTGAAAAATACCGGAAGACAAAGGTGGATATTCTCATTACTGATATCAAGATGCCGCGGATGAATGGTCTGGAACTGATCAAGGAGCTCAGAGAGGAGAGTACCCAGCCCATTATCATCGTCCTGAGCGGATACAGCGATTTTGAATATCTCCAGGAAGCGATCCGCATGGAGGTGACAGATTACCTGTTAAAACCGCTGGACCCGGAGGAATTACATGAAGTGATCGGTACGGCTGTCTCCAGAATCCGCATGAAGCGCCGTGGGGACGCGCTGGCCCGGGCCGGTAAGAACCTGCTGCGGGAGAATACCTTTCTGCGGCTGATCGAGGGAAATATCGGAATCAATGAGTTAAAAGATAAATTGAAAAACCTCAATATCCAGATTAACAAGGGTACCTACAGGATCAGTGTGTTCCAGATTCTGTCCGGAGAAGACACAGATAAAAAAGGAATCTCACTGATGATATACGCGGCAGCAAATGTCTGCGATGAACTGATGAAGGAGCGGCAGTACGGTCTGTCGTTTTCCTGTATGGAAAATTATGTGATCTTGCTCTATGATCATCATCAGACCCTGGAACAGATCAGGTCCTTTGAGGAGGAAGTCCGTGGGACGCTGGCACGGGTCCTTAAGGTAAAGGTAAGATCCGGCATGGGCGTAGAGGTGGAAGAACTCGAAGAGGTAGCATGTTCTTTTCAAGAGGCGAAAAAAAGTCTGGAAGAACAAAATGGGGGTGTTCCCCACAAAGTATACAGTAAACTGGTCGGTGATCTTCTGCAGTATCTGGAAGAACATTACCGGGACAACCTGTCTCTAAAAGAAATCGCTGCTGCATTCTATGTAAATCCCTCCTATCTGGGCTATATTTTCAAAAAAGAATATGGGGAATCCTTTATCGACTGTGTCAACAGACATAAAGTGGAATATGCGAAAGAACAGCTGTTGACCACCAATCTGAGAATTTATGAAATCGCGGAGAACGTTGGTTTTACGGATACCAGGTATTTTGTCAAGATATTTAAAAAATATATGGGGGTAAATCCATCCAAAATCAGAAGAACCTAACATGAAAAAACTGGTATTAAATGCCATATTAACCGATAGGGCAAAATCCATGCGGATTAAAAAAGTGCCGGCGGGAAGCTGCCGGCACTTTTCTTGGTAATCAATGGCGGGAACATTGATTGAGCCAATAGACAAGAGGAATACCAAATTTAGATAAGACGATAAGTAATGTGAAAGAAACAAGCAAGGTCTCCAACATTTTAACCGCCTCCTTATAATTCTATTATATACAAACTTTGTTCATTTGCACGCTAAGATGTCGTTAAGAATATTTTAATCAATTTTGGGCTGGGAAACTGGAAAAAAGAGGGGGTAGCGGCATCTTTTCAGATGCCGCCTTATATGAAAAAGAAAGTGTTAGGATGAAAAAGCTATTTGCTTTTGCAATTCATAATATACGCTCCATTTGTGTAGAATATGTGATCAACGTGTCAAGAGTCTGTGAAAATTTTTAGAAAGAAAAAACAAACAGTTAAATATTGCTATTTGAAAGACTCATATTATTGGATGGAACAGATAAGATATTATATAAGGACCAGCGAATCCGGTGTTCGTTATTCCTTTTTTACGGAAGATGATAACGATGGAGAAGGAGGAAATGCCATGGGCTATATACTCTGTTTGATTGGCGGGGCTTGTCTTGGAGTAATCACAATGTCTCTTATGGTTGCTGCGGGAGATGAGGATGAAAAAAGGGAAATGTGAAAGTGAAAAAGACAAAAGAATACTGTGAAGCAGACAAAAGGATACTGTAGTCAGATAAAAGAATAAGCCATGATAACCTGTGAAAAGGAAATCATGGCTTATATACATTTCAATCTTGGGTATATTTTGCCGGAATTGCAAACCGAACTACATTATGTTATGAAACCACAAACCGTTACGGCTCATATCTGACCCAGGCACCCTGATTCGGAGCGATATCATCCGTGTTCCATGTCTTGCTGGACAAGGCATTATCGATCAGACGCTGGGCATTATCCATAGTCACGGCACTTTGGTTTATCTCGAGATTTCCCTTATAATCCTTGCGGACATAATAATAAAAATTATTTCCGTCATAGAATACAGGAGTATTCTGGTTCTTATGCGTGACAGGATCCGAAGGTGTGAACAGCAGGACCGTATCGGTTCCCCGGATCAGCACAGGCCTCCATTGCAGGGTATTTGGATCTATTTTCAGGGTACAGCCAAATTTTTCCGCGAATTCGTTCATCAGCTGGACTTCGGTATCTGTCAGGGGGGCGTCGCTGTTGTCCTTAATAAATGCGTCCCAGAGTTTGTCGTTATTAATATAATCGTTTGACCCCCACAATGCCTGCGCGTTGGACAGATATTTCCCCGCGCCGGAATTCTCCCAGTCAATCGTATATTTGGGATCCTTAGAGGCGTCATAGATTACTTTGATTTTGCTGGAGGATGTGAATTTGAGCACAGCGATGGAACGGGAGGCGCCATCTGCGGAAGCTCCTTCATTCTCGAAGGACAGGTAGCTGATCACGGCCTTCTCGGGCAGCTCAGCCAGATCAAAAATTTCATCTTTATATTTGGCCAGAAATGCAATACCGCCGGATACTTCATTGTCCGAACCATATTTTTCGGAAGCCAGAGTCTGGGTGGAGACGACTGCCCTGCGGCATTCCGCGATAGCTTCCTTTTCCTTCGCCTTGTCTATATAACCCACCAGCGTGGGTACCAAAAGAGCGATAAGGATGACAATGATAACCAGAACCACAATCATTTCTGTTAAAGTAAAACCATCGGTATTGTTTCTGTGTATTTTGTTGTTTTTCATGATAACACCTGATCCTCTATGTATTGGCGGTTCTTTTTTCATTATAGTATGGAAATAAATGCAAAGCAACCCAATTCTGTTTCAAATTGGTTTAAATTACCGTAATGGTTCCGCAGCTGTAGGGAGAAAATGATTAAAAAGGAGGAGAACAGGCAATGTGGAGACAAATTTCAAAGCTGCCATTTTTATTCGGCATTGGCGGAGGCGTGTATTATCTGATGGAAATTATGTTCCGTGGGTATTCCCATTGGAGTATGGCAGTTCTGGGCGGGATCTGTTTTGTGCTGATCGGCCTGCTGGATGCCAAATATTCACTGCGCTTTCCGGTGTGGGCGCAGATGCTGGCCTCGGCCGGCATCATAACAGCACTGGAATTCATCACCGGCTGGCTGCTGAATATCAAGCTGGGCTGGAATGTCTGGGATTATGGTGCGGTGCCGTTTAACCTGATGGGGCAGATCTGCCTGCCGTTTACCATTCTGTGGTTCTTTCTATCTTTCGTAGGAATAGTACTGGATGATTACCTGAGGTACTGGTTCTTCCGGGAGGCCAAGCCTCACTACCGCTGGTTTTAAAAGTATTTGCCGGGTTTAGAATTTTTCCGGTGGTGGGAAGCCCTCTCCTGTTGTATAATGGGGATACGGAAAACGCACGTATGGAGGAAAGAATGATCTATTTTCAAAGTGATTATGTAGAGGGATGCCACCCCAAGATACTGGAAAAAATGGCGGAGACCAATTTTGTACAAACCCCGGGATACGGAAATGACGCCTATTGCGGCAGCGCCAGGGAGAAAATCCGAAAAGCCTGCGGCAGAGAAGATGTGGATGTTCATTTCCTGGTCGGAGGTACGCAGACGAACGCGACGGTGATCGCATCCATTTTAAAAGCCCATCAGGGAGTGATCAGCGCCGACACCGGCCATATCGCATGTCATGAGACAGGGGCTATCGAAGCAGCCGGGCACAAGGTGCTGACCCTGCCATCCGAAGACGGCACCATTACCGGTGATCAGGTAGAAGCATACTGTGATGCTCACGATGCCTGCGCCAGCAGGGAACATATGGTACAGCCCGGCATGGTATATATCTCATTTCCCACAGAGAGCGGAACGCTGTATTCGAAGGAACAATTGACCAGTCTGTATGCCTCCTGCCGCAAGTGTGGTCTGCCCCTGTATCTGGATGGCGCGAGACTTGGTTACGGACTGGCCAGCAGCAGGAACGACCTTACTCTTCCCGATATCGCCCGGCTCTGCGATGTATTCTATATCGGCGGCACAAAATGCGGAGCTCTTTTTGGGGAGGCAGTCGTGATCGCAAGGGAGAGCCTGAAAAAAGATTTCCGTTACATAATCAAGCAGCATGGCGGTATGCTGGCAAAGGGCCGTTTGCTGGGAATTCAGTTCGATGTCCTGTTTGAGGATGATCTGTACTATAAGATTTGTAAAAACGCGGTAGACGCAGCTCTTAGAATCCGCTGTGCGCTGGAAGAAAAGGGTATCCCGTTCTATGTAAGCTCCTGGACAAATCAGCAGTTCCCGATCTTAAGTCAGGCTCAGATGAAATATTTTTCCGAAGGCGCGGCCTATGAAATATGGGAGCCCATCGATGAGAAAAACACGGCGGTACGTTTCTGCACCAGCTGGGCGACAACCGGAGAAAATGTGCAGGCTATGGTAGAATTGATCCGAAATATGCCTTTATAAAGAAAAAGCCACAAACATAAAGCCAAATATAAAGTCACAAATATAAAGTCATAAATATTAGCCGTCATTCTTTCATATAATATTCGTAAAGGCTCTTCCGGATATAAGAAAAAGGGTTTCCGGATCTGGGACAACAATGAGAGGAGCAGGCAGAAAATTATGAAAAGAGTGGTTATCGCCGGAGGAGGCTGGTCCGGCTGCGCGGCTGCGGTGGAAGCAGCCAAGCTGGGGGCATCCGTTACCTTGCTGGAGCGTACAGATATGCTGTTAGGTACCGGTCTCGCGGGCGGGATTATGCGCAACAACGGCCGCTTTACCGCCACAGAAGAGCTGATCGCGCTGGGTGCCGGGGATCTGTTCCAGGTGATTGATCAGAACATCAGACATAGAAACATCAGATTTCCGGGCCATGAGCACGCGGATCTGTACGATATCGGCAGGATCGAGGGCGCTGTAAGGCGGTATCTCGAAGATCAAGATATCCGGTTGGTCTTTCAGGCCCGTATATCACACATCCAAATGGAAAACAGAAGGATCGAAAAAGCCACAGATGACAAAAACAGAAACTATGAGGGAGACGTATTCATCGACGCAACCGGTACGGCAGGCCCCATGAACTGCTGCACAAAATACGGAAACGGCTGTGCAATGTGTGTACTGCGCTGTCCAAGTTTCGGTGGAAGAGTATCCCTGACCGGGCTGACCGGCATAGAAGAGTACAAAGGCAGGAAAAAAGACGGATCCGTCGGCGCCATGAGCGGTTCCTGCAAGCTCTTAAAAGAATCCCTCTCCCCCGAAATCAGCCATAAGCTGGATGAGGAAGGCGTCTGCATCATTCCCGTACCCAGAGACTTGATCGATGACCACCTGGACTTGAAATGCTGTCAGCAATATGCATTACCTGAATTCAGAGACAATATTATTCTGCTGGACACAGGGCACGCGAAACTTATGACACCCTATTATCCATTAGAGAAGCTGCATCAGATTCCGGGATTTCAAAATGCCCGGTACGAGGACCCCTATGCGGGAGGAAAGGGTAACTCCATGCGGTACTTTGCGATGGCTCCAAGGGAAAATACTCTGAAAGTAACAGAGACTGAAAACCTGTTCTGCGCCGGGGAGAAAGCGGGACTTCTGGTGGGCCATACCGAAGCAATCGTTACAGGAGCGCTGGCGGGTTACAACAGTGTGAGATGCGCGGAAGGGCTTGAGCTATTCGAGCTCCCCCGTGAACTGGCGATAGGAGATGCCATAGCATTTGTAAAAGAAGAGATGGCAACCGATGCGGGAATGGGCAGAAAGTACACTTTCTCCGGTTCTTATTACTTCACCCGTATGAAAAAGCTGGATCTATATACAACCGATGCTGAAAAGATCCGCTGCAGAGTAAACAAAGCGGGCTTGACCGGGATATTCACAACATTGAGCCGCAATAAATAAAGAAAAGCAAAAATGGAAAATGGACCCTGTTGGTGATACGCTGTATAAAACCGTATCACCAACAGGGTCCATTGTAAAGCCAAAATATAGTCCATGCTTTATGACTGCCAACTATCCTTAACAAGTTCTATTGCATTACTTCGCTTAATCCAAATGAAAAACATTTTTAAGATCCACCGATACCGGGCTGTTATCCGGGTTCGTTTCCATGACTGGAGCCATAAAATCCCACCATTTACGGTTAATAGCGGTATCCGCCCCCTCAGCCCATTTCTCCTCATCCTCGATCTCGATGTAACCAAACAGGATATTTGTCTCCTTGTCCCAGAAAATCGTATAATTCCGGCCGCCATGTTCATGGATCATATCCTTCATCTCCGGCCACAGTTCATTGTGGCGCTTCTCATATTCTTCAGCCATACCCTCATACAGTTTCATCTTAAATCCCTTGATGATCATTTTGCGTATCCTCCTTGTTTTTCCCATGTATCATTCACTATATCTGTAAAATATCTGTCAGCCATTATTATAACAGAGAAATACGCAGCGGGGAAGAACTATTCTCAAAGGATAAGTCCTCAAATATAATCAGGTAATTATTTATTGGACCAACTCTACAAAGAATTTCCAGGTATTCCCATACAGATAACGCCCATAACTCTCATCCGCCGCCATCTTTGGAATACGTACCTGATCCAGGATCGTTCCATCGGCATCGGATAACGTCAGAACCTCACCTTTTTTCAAATTAAAGTTCACCAGATAATGATTTAACACAGGACTGGTTTTACCGTAAAGAACCAGGGTTTCCCCGGGCTCCAGTTCCGTATCCGGACAGCGGTATTTCAAAAAATCGCTGCGGTCATCGGAAAGATAAAAATCCCGAAGCTGTATCGTATTCGTATATGGATTATAGAGCTCAATCCAGTCATCCACGCTGGCTGCGGACACCTTGCTGATGACCGGTCCTTCTCCGCTTATCGGGCGGGTGACCAGACGAATCTGGTTATCCCCTTCGAGGATCAAATCAGGAGAAATGACAAGATCCCTGGACGTGACAATCTGCTGATTCACTTCCCAGTGATCAAATTCGTAACCCGGGTAGGTCTCACAGGTCACCGTAAGAGGATGACTTAGGAAAAAGTATCCGTTCCACTCAGGATCTTCAGGTGTCAGCCGGACAGCTCCAAAAATGAGATCCGCACCCTCAGAAGGCGCCATCGTCACGGTATAGAGATCTTCCACTTCAAACAGCGTGTCCAGCCAGTCGGCTACCTCCTCGTTTCGGACTTCTGCATAATGCTTCAGACGGGCTACTTCGGAATCCCAATTTTCGGCTACGTTTCGTATCTCGGCGTCCGGACTTTCTTTTTCCATATATTCGATCTCCACCGCGATCTCCTGACTATAACGGTTGATCAGCTCCAACAGATGCTCCGGATCCAGAATATTGCTCATAAGAGAAGTGATGATATTGACAAAACGGGTTTCATAATCCGGATACTTTAATACGTTGGACAGGGCGTTGTTGTCATTTTCCGGGTACACCAGCATCTCCCCAAAGAGCTCCTGCGCCCGGTCGGGGGTATCATAGAGGTTGTACATATAATCGGTGTCGAAGAGGAGAAACCGGATCCGATTATCGGCGCCTTCTTTATTAGTCCGGTAAGCGGCATAATTTTTCTGCGGCCAGTCAAAGTTATTTACCATGAGCTGGAAGGCGTAATAAGTTAGAAAATTATCCATATCCACCAGTTCTTCCAGATGTTCCCGGTTCGAAGCCACGTTCAGATCGGAATACAGATATTCTGCATAGCCGGCGGCTTCGGCGCATTCCCGCTCGGAGCTCTCGAATTTCTCCACCTCATACTTTTCCACATGCAGCTGCTGGGCCAGATTATAGGAGGAATAGGAATCCTGCATCTGCAGCAGGCCGTAATATTCGCCGTTTAAGTACACGGTCACGGGTCTTGCGGACATTACCGGGGCCATTCCGATTTCCTTGGCCAGCGAACTGGCCAGATTCCACCGAATCAGAGTAGAATACAGATCATTGCCGCTGTTTCGCAGGACCAGGTGGTTGAACTTGCGGCCGGAGGACTGCAAAGATACCGTTTCTTCCGAGGCAAAAAAAGGATATTCGAATTTGGGGTTCTCTTTATCATAGATCTCGTTGGCATCCAGCTTTAAGGATTTGGGAAAATAATTGGCACTGTATCCTCCCGAAATTCCCAGCCCGATCTTTTGATCAATGATTTTATTTCCGGTCTCGTCGAACATTTCCACGTTAGCGCCGCGGATCCATTCGTCGCCCCTCTGATCAAAGTTCTTAAAGCCGTACTCCGTATTCGGGCCCTCCATCATGATGCCTGTGACCGGGTCATAGAGATTTTCCGGATCCGTGGTAATGGAGGCGATGAGAGTTGTATAGCGCTGGTCCGCGTTTTTGCCGACGAAATAGGTCTTGGTAACCACATCGCTTAAGGTATTCTTATAACATACCCGGGCTTTTACCGGTACCGCGCGAACCGTATCCCCGGCTTCCAGCAGAAGCGGTTTCTCATATAAAGGTGATTCCAGGTCAGGCGTGCTGCCGTCCAGGGTATAATAAATATCGTAGGACGAACTGTAAACCGCATCGGCTGTAAGCGCCAATTCGGTATCTTCAGACAGGAATGTATCGGAAACACTGAATTCCACACTTCCGTTTTTCACATATTCCTGAAGACTGTCGGCGTCCTTCTCCTCTGTCATGGTAAACAAGACCACAGCCAGCACAAAGATAACCAGGGCACCTGTAAACAGCCACCAATTTTTGTTTCTGGGATTTGAAAATTTCAGCAGTTTTTCCTTCATATATGCATCATCCTATGGTTTCTCCGGTTTGCAGCATCCAGTGGAAACTTTTCACTCCCTCGATGCTATGTAAAACCTCCAGATTTTCCTTTGTAAGAGCTCCCTTTACCTTCGTCTCCAAAATCATTTCACAGGAAGAATCCGTCTGATTCACCGCTTTCACCCGCACAGAAGTGACCGTCGGTTTCAGGACCGCCTGAATCCGGGCGGCATCCATGGTCTTTTGAGTACCGCGGATGACCAGCAGATAAGAATTCCATTTCCGAACATATAGATGGAAGGCGAATATAACCAGGGCGATGAACAATACGGATATCAAAGCCAGCTTAAAGTTTCGGGAACCCACACAAAGTCCCTCCACGATGGACCAGAAAATAAAAACCGTATCTCTGGGGTCTTTGATCGCGGTCCGGAACCGTACGATGGAGAGCGCACCCACCATACCCAGGGATATAACAATATTACTGCTGATCATCAGCATGATCACGACGGTGATCAGCAAAATAATCACATTGGAAGAATTGAATTTCGGATTATAGGTTACCCCATTATAGGTAAATCTATAAGTCAGGAAAATAACCGCGGAACAGAGCAGGCCGATACACAGGATAATCGCGATGTCTCGGGCTGTCAGGGCTGTGCTGTTGGTATAAAACCAGGACAGGATATCTTTTTTTGACATACATACACTCCTTTAAAAAATATATTCTTGATAGATAGGACGTCCAATTCCGTACTTGCTGACGGAAAGCCTGGACAGGGAATATTTGCGGAAAAGACTGGACAGAAAGGGCGGGAGCTGCTGGTCATATTTTACCTCCAGCACGACCTGTTCCGAGCTGACCTGGGTCCAGGGAAGTTCTTTCTGATAGAGATCCAGTTCCATCTCGCTGCTCTTAATTGCGGAATCAAATGTAATCCGGGTATGAAACAACGGATACACAAAGGCCCGGCGATCATACTCGATGATGACCGCCGGACGGTACCCCTCGCCCATCATCAAAGAATAGAGGCGCAGCGCGGCCTCCTCATCCAGATCCAGCAGCAGGCTATAGTCCCCGTCCATAATACGAACGGCCTGTTCCCTGGACAAAGTCAGGCTGGTCTTATGCTGATAATGGTCTTCCTTTTCCTTCAGTTCCAATTTAGCAAATGGCTCATTTTCATCATAAATCCTGAGCCGAATTTTCTTCCGATAATACTCACCATAATAACGGGAATTAAAATCCGCGTCATAAATAGTATCAAAGTACAGACTCTTTACCCGATAAACCCCATCGCTGGAGAATTCATCCGGTTCCAGAACCTGACTGATCTGCTCCTCCAACTGCACGGCCTGTTCCCAGCTCAACAAATACTTCAGTTCATTTCTGTAAACAGATAACACAAAAAAGACTCCTTTAAAAAATTTATCATCATCTTAGCATAATTGAACCAATAGAACAAGCTATTTCCCCGTAATAATAGTAACAGGATCTGGAAAATAGCATTTTATCTTACTAAGGGCCGGGCTGAGCGGGAAGGGGTGTGCCTTTGGGAGCCGGGCAGCAAATCCCGCGGGGACAAATCACTTCGGCCGGACCTAAGAACGGCTGACTCCGAAGGCGGGAGAACCTCTTATTGGCAGGGCCCGGAACACTGTCCGAGCCGTAGTTTGGCGAGTTTGTTCCGGACCCTGCCAATAAGAGGTTCTCCTGCCCTCGGAGTTAGCTGTTCTTATGTCCGGCCGAAGTGATTTGGCCCCAGGGGATTTGCCGCCGGGTGCCGATCGGGTGCGCCCTTTCCCGCTCATCCCGGCCCTTAGTCAACATTCCCTCCAAAGTAAAAAAGAAAAAACAGCGATTCAGAATGAAAAAGCTGCCTCTGCACATACTAAGGCCGAGGTGATAAAATATGGCAGCATCCCATAAAGGAGCGATTTCTTTTGGTCTGGTTCACATTCCGGTGGCGCTTCACACGGCAACACAGAATAATGATATCCACTTTAATCAGCTTTGCCGGGAGGACGGTTCCCGGGTAAAGTATAAGAAAGTATGTGCGAATTGCGGCAAGGAAGTGGCGTCGGATGGAATAATCAAGGGATTTGAATTTTCTCCCGGCCAGTATATAACTATGACCGACGCGGATTTTGAGAAGGCGAAGACGGAAAAGGATAAGACGATCCACATCCTGCATTTTACGGAGATGAGAAATATTCGTCCGATTTATTATGATAAAACTTATCATGCGGTACCGGAGGCAGGCGGCGATAAGGCCTATGAACTGCTGCGTAAGGCCATGCTGACGGAAGAGAAGGTGGCTATCGCCAAAACCGTGATTGGGCAGACGGAAAAACTTCTGGCGCTGATTCCCACGGATACCGGTATTCTGGTGGAAACTCTCTTTTTTTATGATGAAATTAAGGAAATGCCCAAAGAGCCGGAGCATCCGGAATTGAACGATGCGGAACTGACCATGGCAAAAACTCTGGTCAACAGCATGGTGAAACCCTTTGAACCGGAGCAGTACCAGAATGAATATCAGGTACGGCTGCGCCAGATTATCGAGGATAAGATCGCCGGGAAGGAGATCGTCACTCCTCCGGATGAAAAGCCGGCTAATGTGATCAACCTGATGGATGCGCTGCAGGCCAGTATCCGCCAGGTGGAAGATCAGGATAATTCTCCGAAAAAGAAGAGAACCAGAAAGAAAGCGGAACCGGCATGAGAGACCTGTTTGAGACGAGAAGCTTAAAGCCCATGCTGATCGGTGCAAGCGCCGACGCTTTCGACAGCAGAGATTATATTTATGAGTTGAAAATGGACGGCGAACGGTGTGTGGCCTATCTGGATCCGGCTGCCAGATTAACGGAACTTAAAAATAAGCGGGATCTGAAAATGCTTCCCAAGGTTCCTGAACTGGCGGAAATGTATAAGCAGGTGCAAAAAAAGTGCATTTTGGACGGGGAACTTATGATGATGGTGAACGGACGTCCGGATTATTCCGCTATCCAACGTCGAAGCCTGATGTCAAATAAGTTCAAAATCGAGCTGGAAGCCAAAAGGTTTCCGGCTAGTTTTGTCGCATTCGATCTGATCTACTATGAAGAAGAAGCGGTCATGAACCGGCCTCTCCTGGAAAGAAAAGAATTGCTAGCGCAAAATCTGAAGGAAAATGAGAGAGTGGCACTGTCACGATTTATTGAGGAAAAGGGAGTGGAATTTTTCCGGCTGGCGAAAGAAAACCAATTGGAGGGAATCGTCGCTAAATTAAAAGACAGTATTTATATTCCCGGAAAAAGGACAAAAGACTGGATCAAGATGAAAAATCTTTTGGATGAAGACTTTGTGGTCTGCGGTTGGATTGATAAATCAGATCATGTGAGCAGCCTGGTTCTGGGCCAGTTTCAGGGTAAAGAACTGATCTATCAGGGGCATGTGACACTGGGAGTGTCCGGTCCTGATTTTTCCCGTATACGCCAGATGGAACGGCTGTCAGAGCCGCCCCGGGGGATGAGAGTTCCCAGAGGTAATGAGGAAGCCTGCTGGATTGAACCAAAGCTGGTATGTGTGGTAAAATATATGGAACGGACTGCCCGCGGGGGATTGCGGCAGCCCGTTTTCAAAGGGCTTAGAATGGATAAAAAGCCTGAAGAATGTAAGCTTGGTCAATAGACGATGAATGATGTATATAATCTGTATTACAAATCCGATGGTTGATAAGTTAGAATTGTGCGGCCTTCCTGCCTTTTCAAGTATTCGGTAAAAAGGGAAATGAATTGACTGTTGGTTGGTTTGTGTCCCGCACTGTATGGAAACAATTGCCGGTAAAAATCCCGGTCTCCTTTTGTCCAGATTACCTGTATGGCATGGCGGATCGAACGCTCTACACTGGCCTCCGTGGTACGGAAAGTATGGGCTACTTCCGGATAGATCAGCTTTGTAATACTGATAGCAGTGTCCGGATAATGCAGAGATATTTCGACTGCCTTGCGCAGATAGCCATAGCCTTTTAAATTGGGCGGCAATCCCAGCTTTCGGATGATGGGGGCAATCTCCAAGGATGAAGTGTGTTCCTTCGAAAGAAGTAGCGAATGATCCGGCAGTTCTGCTGAGGTGGTATTCGGAAGTTCCAACACGGTGAGCCGGTCTCCCGATTGGCACAAGACAATGATCTGCAAGGAAGAATCCTCAGGGACTACCAGCTGAATGTTTTTAATGACCATAGCAAAAACTCCTTTCTCGTACGTTCTTCTTACGTATAGGACTTAAAGATTCAAAATAGGACATTAAGATTCATTTTGGAACTTATAGATTTATTGTAGGAATAGATTTAATTATAAGAAAAGTACTATAATGAAGTCAATGACTACAACTGTTAAAAATTGTCCAAATTTGGAATACTGAGGATGCGTAAGAAAGAGAGACAAAGGAAATGGATCATAAAAAATTGAAAGAAATCATGAGAGCGAGAGGATTTACGCTGGATATGCTGTCACATGCCAGTCAAATTCCGTTGAGTACGTTGGCTAAAATTGAAAGCGGGATTACGAAAAATCCAGGCTGCCAGGCCATAGAGGCGATTTCAAATGCGCTTCGGTGCTCTATGGATGAGCTGTTTGACAGAGAGACAAGTGTCCCTTATGAACTGGAAGAATATTATTACCGTTATAATAAGCTGCCAAAACACAGACAGGATTACATAAAATTTTTAATTAATGTGGAATACGACCGCATGATATATTTGAAAAACAAGGATAAAACCGTGATCACCTGCTATGAATTCCTGAACTGGCGGGGTGAATTAGCGGAATGTTCGGGCAAGAAATTATATATGATTGAAACGGATTACAATGCTTTGACTGTGCAGACGACCTTCTGTGTCTACATGAATACGGATAAGTTTATGCCCTTTTTCTTCCCAGATTCCATTTTGTGTTTCCAGTATATAGACGATTATTTTCCCAAACACGGAGAAATCTGGATGTTTCTAAAAGACGGGTATCTCATGGCCCGGCGTGTTTATAAAAATAAGAATTTGATTCTATTAAAAGCCCTGTACGACGAGGAGGAAGATATCGATATCACCAACAATTACAAATTTAAGAGAATCGGCCGCTATATCGGTACACTGAATCAAAAAGACATTCAATTACAAAAGCCCTGAGATAAACGACAAATAGTAATAAGAAGAATAAACGAAGACAGCCCAGCTGTAGAAAAGAGGACTTTATGGAGATTCGAAAAGCCACAATCAACGACCTGGACACCATTGCATTATTATTCCAGGAAGCAAGAAACTTCATGGCAGAGAATGGAAACCCCGATCAATGGGGAACTGCCTATCCGCCAATGGAACTGATGATTGCCGATATAAAAGAGGGAAACAGCTATGTATGTGAGAACGGCGGGGAAATCGTTGGAACCTTTTATTTTAAAAAGGGAGTGGAGCCAGCTTACCGGAAGATCTATGAGGGAAGCTGGCTCAATGAAATGCCCTACGGTATCATTCACCGGATTACCTCAAAACAAGGGACCAAAGGCGTAGCCTCCTTCTGTATTGGATGGTGTTGTGAACGGTGCGGTAGCATAAGGATCGATACCCACAGGCAGAATATCCCGATGCAGCGGGCTCTGGAAAAGAATGGTTTCACGCGCTGCGGAGTGATTTATCTGGAAAACGGATCTGAAAGAATAGCGTATCAAAAATAACGCAGACACCCGTTGCCGCCGTTGTGTTTCACTTCGTACAGAGCTTGGTCGGCTTCCTTATAGAGCTCCTCGAAAGTGGCTGCATCCATCGGATAAGTGGACATGCCCAGGCTGATGGTAATCTGGCGTGTAAGACCGGTCAGCCCGGTCAGCCCGGTCAGACCGCCGATCTTGACGCGCAGCCTGTCGGCAATCTTAAAGGTCGCTTCCGCAGAAGATATATTTATCACAAAAACTGCAAACTCATCACCGCCCATCCGGGCGAACAGATCCGAGGAGCGGAATTCAGCCTGCAGGATAGCGGCAATATTCTTCAGCACTTCATCACCCAGTACATGAACAAAGATATTGATTTTTTATATCTTTCCCGGCAAATTCTATCTGTGTGTATCCAATCTGGCGGTAAAATTCGTGATTGGCGAACAGTACACAGATACCGTCGTCTACAGAAGCCCGAAGCACACCGGCCGGGATATTCCAGGCGATGGTACCGTCCTTTTTTCGAATCCGGTATGTAATTTGGATAGGTTCATCCCGGGTAAGATTTTCGATCGCGGATGCGATAACAGGCAGATCCTGTGGCAGAACAAGTTTAACCCCTTTTCGGTAGAATGGAGCTTCCAGGCTTTCGGCCCCGGAATATCCAGTCATGCGGTAATAGCCCTCGGAGGCAGCGATAATTCGCATTCCGTCATCCACTGCCAGCCGGGCGGTACCGCCGTTTACTGTGTTAGTCAGCATTTCCACTTCCACAGTCTCCATAAAAGCAGAATTCCTTCACGTCCATAAGCCGTCTCTTAAGGTCGTTTCCCCGAAAGACCAGATACAGAGTCTTTACTCCGGTGACGGGGGTTAAGGGACAGCGGAAGGTACGGTAAATGTCCCAGCCTCCGGTGGGGGTGACTAGGCAGGAGCCCAAAAGCAGGGAGTCGGCCCAGATTTCTACGGTCCCGCCGTTGATGGCGGCGGCCGCTGTTATGGAGAAACTTTTGGGGGCATCAAAGGAAAGGTAGCGGTAGGCTGCCCAGCTGCCATTGGTGGCGTGGCTCAGGATTTCCGTTGTGTTATCTGCGGCAGGAGAAATAAACAGACCATGCATCATTTGGCAGGCGAGGGCCGCAGATATGGGGACTCCGGCAGAGAGGGGAGGCTCAGCCCCCTGACTGGTCATGGGGACTTCCGCTATGTATCCTCGTTCGTCAAAGAAGATGGGTTCTATGCATACACGGCGGTTGAACTTAGAATTCTGGGAAGAACGGTGGTAAAATACGTACCACTGGCCTTTGTATTCCGCCATGCAGCCGTGATTGTTCCAGGTGTTGGGATCACAGTTGATGTTGTCAATGATGACGCCTCCTTTCTTGTAAGGACCGAGGGGAGAGTCGGACATGGCGTAGGATATGCAGGTTGCCTTACCTCTGGAAATATCAGTGTATAACAGATAGTAGATGCCGTTCCGCTTTCTGATCGAGATGCCTTCATGGAAGCCGTGATTTTTCTCATCTATGATGCAGGTGTTCAGGGTGGATACGTCCAGGGTTATCATATCCGGATTTAATTTTGACCCGCGTAAATGAAACTGTCCCCAGAAGTAATAAGCCTGTCCGTCGGTATCGATAAATACCGCGGGATCAATGCTGTCCCGGTCGGCAGGGGTGATCGGAACCGGGTGATGGAAAGGACCTGCCGGGCTGTCGGATATGGCGACTCCTTCATAGGAACCGGTCATACAAAAGTACAGATAGTAGGTTCCGTCCTGGTATATGCAGTCCGGAGCGTACAGAAGATGCCCTTCAGAAGCCCAGGGAATATCCTGGCTGCGCAGCGCAGCGCCGTGATCTGTCCAGTGGACCAGGTCATCGGTGGAAAAAACATGCAGGATATCAGAACAATAGGTTGTTTCCCGGCTGATGTCATAAGAACCGTAAAGATATAGCCGGCCGTCAGGCATGACCCGCGCTTCGGTGTCCGGAACAAAATGCCGGATAGGTAATAATGGATTCATAATACATTCCTCCTGTTTTTTTAGAATATTTTATCCGCGATATAAGATGAAAGTAGCATGCTGCTGGAAAAAAGTCAATTAAAATATACACGTGTAAAAAACGCATTGACAAAGATTACGTGAAATGCTATGATAATTACGATGTTAAATATAAAAATACATAAATATATCCATAATTAAACTTAAAAATCGTGTAAAAACACGATGATTTGTGAAAAATATAGGGATGATATAAAGAATGAAGAGAATATAGATCTTCTTTTCTTTTTGAAAATAATTTACACGCATAAATTATTGGAGGATGGTGACGATCTTGAAAGTGACGAGAGCGGATGTGGCAAAGCTGGCGGGAGTATCTTCCGCGACTGTATCAAATGTATTGAACGAGAACAATAAGGTAAAAGAAGAGACGGCGGTCCGGGTCCGGGCTGCGATTAAGGAGCTGGATTACCGGCCGGATATGATCGCCAGGAGTATGGTAATGAAGAAAACCATGCAGATCGGTATCGTACTGGAGAATATTTCCAATCCATTCTTTGGGGATATTGTCAGGGGGTTCGAAAGCGCGGCCAATGAGAAGGGATATTTTGTAAATATCTGTACCGGTTTTAATAAATTGGACGATTATTTTGATAATTTTATTATCCGGCGGCTGGATGGTGTGTTTGTCACGGCGATACCATATAAGTTCAAGATCGAAAAACTATACCATCTGGTGGACAAAGGGATCAAAGTGATCGTCAGCGGCAATGTGGGGGCTGATTTCAGAAAAGTGTCATCGATAGAAAATAACCATATCGAGGCTATGCATATCGCGATGCAGTACCTGTATGACCTGGGACACCGGGATATCGCTTATCTGAGCGGATTGGGAAGAAACTTACCCTATGACTTAAGAAGTATCGGATACCGGGAGATGGTGGAAAAGTTACATCTCCCCTGCAAAGACAGTCTGCTGTTCGATGGTAAATTCCCTTATTCCACGGATATGATGGATGGCTACCACTATGCGAATGAATTATTGGACTCCGGAAGGGAATTCACAGCGGTCATCTGTGTCAATGACCTGATGGCATTAGGAGCCATGAAGGCGCTGAAGGCGAGAGGACTTCGGATTCCGGAAGATGTATCGGTGATGGGATTCGACGGGATCGCCTACGGACAGTACTGGGAGCCGATACTTACATCCATGTCCATGGATAAGATTCAGTTTGGGAAGAAAGCATTCGAGCTGCTCTATACAAATATGAGCCGCGGCAGCACAGGATATTTTCAGAACGATCTGGAACTGATGGAAGGGCAGTCAACTGCAAAATGCAGATGATATAAAAAAGAAACGGGTGGCAAATATACCACAAGGAGGTGAAAACTGCGCGCACTGTATCATGGGACCGGTGGAACGATTACCAAGTAAGCCAGTGAAAGAAAAGATGCGATAGGCCCGTAAGAGAAAAGGAGAAGAAAAATGAGAAAAAGAAACCGAAGCTTAGCTTTTTTGTTAGTGGGGGCTATGACCGTATCGGCCATGCTCGCGGGCTGTGGAAGTAAAAGTGAAACGCCTGACACAGATACGCCGAAGGAAACAGCAGGTACGGCAGAACAGACCGGGGCACCCGCACAGGCTTCTGATGCAGCCTGGGACAGCTCGAAGGAAGATACCATTGTATTGAGCGTCATCAACAACTACTATACGGCTGGCCAGAAAAAACTGGCGGAAGAATATATGGAACTTCATCCGGAGACGAAAGTCGTAGTGGACGTAGTATCGGATAACGATGCCTATATGACCAAAATGCAGACTGCGTTCAGCGCGGATCAGAATGATGCGCCGGACATCGTACATGGTAACTTTGTGGTAAATGCATTGACTGCCAGCAGCTGGAACGTGGCGTTTGAAAAAGGCTATCTGACGGATCTGGCTCCTATGCTGGACGAAGTCAATCCTTATAACGACGGCAAACTGGTCCGGGACGTATTTGACCCCAACGACCTGGCCATAGCACTGAATAAAACAGGCGGATCGAAAATGGGAATCCTGCCCTTTGATAAAATCGGCGTCGCATTCTTCTACAATAAAGATATCTTTGAGAAAGAAGGCGTGGCGGTACCTGAGACCTTCGAGGATCTGATCGCGGCCTGTGAGACATTCCAATCCAAAGGATACCAGAATCCGATCGCAGCCGGCCTGGAATCCAGCTGGTTCCTGAATTCCATCGCGGACTCCGGATACCGGATCATAGAAGATCAGTTTTTGACACAGCCCGGGGATGCGGTGTGGGATGAAGCGACCATGACAGCCAACGAGGGATTCAAATGGGATCCCAGCAATTTGAAATGCGATAAAGACATCGTCAATAACGATGAGAGAATCGCTATGTACCGGAAAGAAAACAGTGTGAACACGGAACTGAACAAGACGATCTGGGATACCTTCAGCAAGGTTGCAAAATTCTTCCCGGAAAACTGGGTGGGAGTGGACAGCAACCAGATGATCACCGACTTCGAGATGGGGAACTCCCCTATGCTGCTGCAGGGCAGTTTCAATGCGGGTAAGATCCTGGACGACATCAACCAGCTGCCGGCGGATAAGCAGTTCCAGTGGTCCACCTTCCAGTTCCCATCCTTCAAAGATGCGCCCCAGGGATTGGAAAATACCTTGAGGGGACTCTTCGTACTGGGGAATGAGATGGCGGTCGTTCAAAAAGACAGCGAGGACCATATGGCCAGAGTCAAGGATTTCTACAAATTCTGGTATTCTCCGAAGCAGGCCCAGACCACCTATGAAGAAACACTGGCGAGTGGAAACTTTATCCAGGGCCCCAGTGTAATTGCGGGGGTTACCTTAAGCGCGGAACTGCAGGAAAAGTTAGACGGCTTCGTACCGGAGGGAACCGCGAGGGACTGGGACGGCCTGACCGGATTCACCAGAGTTACCCAGGCGGATATGCCCAAATTTTATGATCTGGTGAATTCCCTGAGCAGAGGAAAAATTGATGCTGGCGAATTCCTGGAGCAGTTAAAGCCCTATTATGACAAGTATTCGGATGAGGGCATCGCGAGTGCCGGATTTGATCTGGACCCCGCGACCCTGGATACGGCGAAATAAAAAAGTGATTCACTTTCCTGATGAATGAAAAAGAGTTTCGCTTGCGAAACTCTCCGCCTGCGGCGGGCCGCGCAAGCGGCATCTTCCTTTCCGCCGCAGTGCGATCCCCGCGGAGCGTTTTTTATTTCATAGGAGCACTTTCCTATGAAATAAAAAATAGCTCCTGCCTTTCGCGGGCAGGAGCTATAAAAAACTGCTCTCACAATATATTGGGACCGGTGGAACGATTACCCATAAGAGAACAGCATGTTTATTATAGCAAATACGATAAA
Source organism: Diplocloster modestus (assembly GCF_019042245.1). Lineage (GTDB taxonomy): Bacteria > Bacillota > Clostridia > Lachnospirales > Lachnospiraceae > Diplocloster > Diplocloster modestus. The sequence goes on along the minus strand of NZ_JAHQCX010000008.1, from coordinate 161,047 downwards.
AAGAAGCAACTGGAAAACGGTAATACTGTGAAATGGTAATACCGGATGCAGATAGGCCGCAGGAACTGCGGCACTGGAGGAGTTTATGAAAAAAACATTTTGTGCAAAGATGATTCCTTATCTGTTTATAGCACCTACGGTGATTCTGCTGGCCGTATTCTCTTACTATGCCATAGGAAACGCCGTATTTACCTCCTTTACGGATAAAAGCTCAAATTTTATTGGAATTCGGAATTATGTGGATGCGTTTCACGATGACATGTTTCTGACATCCTTTAAAAATCAGGTCGTGATTACAGTGGCAGCCGTATTCTTCAGCGTGTTCTTCCCGCTTTTGGCTTCGGAACTGCTGTTTTTTATCAAACATAAGAAAATATCAGGTTTCCTGAGGACCGCGTTTGTCATCCCGATGCTGGTTCCCTCCATTGTGGTAATTCTGATCTGGAAATATCTGTATAACCCGAACTTTGGATTTAACACCATTCTGCAGAAAATCGGCGCCGACGGATGGATACATAACTGGCTTAACGATGAAAAAACAGCGCTGTTCGCCATCGTGCTGATCGGGTTTCCCTTTGTATCCGGCATGTATTTCCTGATCTTTCACTCGGGGATCAACATGATCGGGGAGGAACTCTATGAGGCAGCCATCGTGGACGGAGCGACGAGTTGGAATGTGGTAAAAGACATTCATCTGCCCAATGTCAGACCTTATACAAAAATCGTAGTGACCCTTTCCCTGATCAACAGCCTGTCGGGCTTCGGCCTGGTGGCGGCCACGACCAACGGAGGGCCGGGCTTTGCGACCATGATACCCGCCCTTCAGATGTACAAGGTAGCGTTCGGAGACGGGAACTTTGGATACGCTTCCGCGCTGGGAGTGGTCTTGTTCCTTGTGATCATACTGCTTACCATGATTTCCAGAAAATTGTTAAAGGATGGTGACTGACGTGGGAGTAAAGAGAAAAATAACGCCGGGCTATGTCGTGTCCAGGCTGGTTGTCATACTGCTTTTGATTACTACGGCATTTCCGTTTTTGATGCTGATGAATATGTCCTTAAAGCCCAATGTCATGATTACCAATGATTTTCTGGGCCTTCCGAATCCTGTGTATTGGATTAATTTCGAAAAAGCGATGAATTTTATCTTCAAACCGGTATTAAATTCGATCTATGTGTGCGGAATTTCCCTGTTTTTTATTATTATCATCGTGGCACTTTCCGGCTACGCGTTCGGACGGATGGAATTCAAAGGCAGAAAAGTGCTGTATTCCCTGATCCTGGCGGTCATGATGATCCCCTATACTTTGCTGATCATTCCGAACTTCCACATTGTAAAAGGGCTGCACATTGTGGATACGTTCTGGGCTTTGATCATCCCTTACGTGGCCGGCCAGCAAGTGATGGGTATTATTCTGGCGGAATCCTTCTTCCGGGAACTGCCCGGTGATATCTTCGAGGCGGCCAGGATCGACGGAGCGGGAGAGTTCGGTATGTTCGCCAGAATCGCCATGCCGCTGTCCAAGCCGATCCTGATTACCGTGGGAATCACCTCGGTAGTCGCTATGTACAATGACTATATCTGGCCCACCATCGCCATTACCGGTGGTGATGATGTTAAGACCTTCTGCCAGATCGTATTCAACAACGCAGCCGGAAAAGGGACCAACGATATGGGATTGATCGCCGCCGCCTTTATCATCGGTACCATTCCTCTGCTGATCGCGACGGCAAGCTGCCTGAAATATTATGTACAAGGAATGATGGTGGGAGCCGTAAAGGGTTAAGCGTATGAAAAGTGAGCGTCAGAAGGACGCGGGGCCATTCCGTCCGGAACAGAAACGGTTTCTTGCTTCCCAGGTGATGGCATCCGTATATAACAGCCTGGTTTCCGGGGTTTTGATGACCGGTTTTTTGCTGTATCTGGGCGTGGCGCCTTCAAAAGTAGGTGTCGTGCTGTCTATCCCTCTGCTGGCCAATATTTTTCAGTTAATGCTGGAACGTATCTGGTCGAGGCTTCCGGACTCCGGCAGGACCATTAACCGGTTGGTATTCACGGGAAGAATGCTGATCTTGAGTATTATCCTGATCCCTTTGCTCCTTCCGGGCCAGGATGTGCTGATAGCAGGCTCACTAAGCGCCCGAACTGCGATGGCGGGAGTAATCCTGGCATTTGCCTACACGATCGCCGCCAGTTCCGGTATCCGTTTGAATTATTGGATGGTAAATATGGTGGATGCCGATATACAGGGAACATTTTTCGCCAGGCGGGACCGGATCGTGGTTGTGATTACTACCGTGCTGTCTTTCCTGGGCGGTATTCTGATTGATGAATTGAAAGCAAATGAGAGGGAATACATTGGGTTTGCTGCGGTGTTTTTGGCGGCTGCGGTGATTGCCGCGGCGGATTATGCCATTATCCGGAAGATTCCCTATGTGGAAATGCACCCGGTACAGGAAAAGCAATCTTTTCTAAAGTATACGGGCTGCCTTCGGTCGGACCGGCGGTTCGGGATGTTCCTTTTTTATATGTTCTGGCTAAACTTTGCCACCAATATGGCAAATCCATATTATAACGCATATATGCTGGATCAGCTGCATTTATCATTTACCCACGTGATGCTTTTGACATCACTTCAGGTATTGACACAGATGCTCGTCGCGCCGATATGGGGGAGAATCGCCAACCGGATTCATTGGAACCGGATTCTGTTGGTTACCACCGCAGCACTGGGTGTCCAGTTTTTCATATGGCCTCTTGTGACGTCACAGTCAATGGGGCTGATCCTGGTGATCTTTCTCACCAGCGGACTAATCTCTACCGGGCTGGTTACCTCTCAGTTTATGATACCCTATGATTATATAAAACCGGAACGGGCTATGGCCTATCTGGGACTGGCCACCGCGGTAACCGCCTGCGGAGGATTTATCGGGAGTTTTACCGGTTCCAGGCTGATTTCCTGGATGGAGCAGGTGACGCTTGTGATCGGCAGGATGGTCTTTGGTTCTATGCAGATCAATATGATCATTTCCGGGATCCTGATTCTGGGCTCCGTATGCTATGCCCGCCGGATGCTGAAGTGGAAATAAGGCGCAGTAAATGCGCTACTGGAGGAACGGCTGAACAGAAGTTCATCCATACCTGAATTAAAGCGCAGTAAATGCGCTACTGGAGGAAAATATAATAATGAAGATGGAAAGTAATGGGGGTCAAAGTTTTTTTGACTTCAATGATAATAATATCCGGCCGGCTGCGGATGTGGATGTAAGAAAACGCATCTATCTGTGTCCCCGGAAAATACTGTGGCAGACAGAAGAGGACGGTGCGCAGGTGGAAAACAGCGGTGCGCTGCTGCTGGACCGGTCTGTGCAGATCTCTTTAGAGGCTACGAATCCCTGTATTCTAAGAAATAACGGGAAAAAGGCCGGTGTGCTGCTGGACTTTGGTGTGGAGATCCATGGGGGGATCATCATATCCGCTTGGAAAGAGAATAAGGGAGCGGGGACAAAAGTCAGGGTCCGCTTCGGGGAATCTGCGATGGAAGCCATGAGCGATATCGGAGATGACAAGAATGCTACCAATGATCATGCCAATCGGGATATTATCACGAATATCAGCAGTATGAGCATGACACCGGTGGGGGAGACAGGATTCCGCTTCGTTCGGCTGGACCTGATGGAAGAGCAGGCAGAACTGGTCTTAAAAACCGTGAAGGCAGTGCTGATTATCAAGGATGTTCCGTACAGGGGGAGCTTTCAAAGCAGCGACGAGCTGCTGAACCGCATCTGGTACACAGGAGCTTATACGGTCCATCTGAACATGCAGGATTATATATGGGACGGGATTAAAAGGGACCGGCTGGTGTGGGTCGGAGACATGCATCCGGAGATCACTACGATACAGGCGGTATTTGGTTCCGATCAAAGTATCACCAGGAGCCTGGAGTTCGTAAAAGCAGAGACACCGCTGCCGGGATGGATGAACGGTTACCCGGCCTACTCCATGTGGTGGATTCTGATCCTCCATGATTATTTCCTGCACACCAATGACCTGGAATACTTAAAGTCCAACCGTGAGTACCTGCTGGGACTCAGTGATCAGCTCTCGGCGTCCATCGATGAAAACGGCAAAGATACCACCCCGCAGATCCGTTTCCTGGACTGGCCCTCCCATGCGGACACTGTGGTGGTGGATGCCGGACTCCAGGCACTGCATACGATTGCGGCACAGAAGCTTAAGAGGATCTTTCAGATCCTGGGAGAAAAAGAGCATGAGCTGCGCTGCGGGGAAGATCTGATGAGACTGAAAAAATATCCGGCCGATTATAAAGAGTCCAAACAGGCCGCCGCTCTTCTGGTCATGGCAGGACTCCTGGACGCAAATACCGCCAACGAGAAACTGTTAAAGGCAGGCGGGGCAAAGGGAATGTCTACCTTTATGGGATATTATATTCTGACTGCCCGGGCGATGGCGGGGGATCTTACGGGATGTCTGGACTGCGTCCGGGATTACTGGGGCGGGATGCTCCGGCTGGGAGCCACGACATTCTGGGAGGATTTTGATGTGGAATGGATGGAGCATGCGGCTCCGATTGACAGTCTGCTCCATAGTCCAAAGGAGGTGGACATTCACGGGACCTTCGGGAGATACTGTTACAAAGGGTACCGGCACAGCCTCTGTCATGGATGGGCGTCGGGCGTCACTCCCTGGCTGACAGAGAACGTCCTGGGCCTGAAAGTGCTGGAGCCCGGGTGCAGACTGATCGAGGCCGAACCAAAACTGGGCGATCTGAAATGGGTGAAAGGAAGTTTTCCGACTCCCTGCGGTGAGGTCTGCATTCAGGCCAGACAGGATGAGGACGGTACGATACATGCCAGTGTGAGCGCGCCGGATGAAGTCGAGATCCGAAAAATGCCGGGAATCTGCTGGGAATAGGAGGTCATATGGTAAGAAAAGATCATACAATCATAGACCGGACAGAATGCAGAGATTCCATCGGAAGCGGTGGGCCCTCACACATAAAAGAGATATTGCAGCAGTTCCGGAATCCCGGTAAGGAATATTATGCCAGGCCATTCTGGGCCTGGAATGGAAAACTGGAGGAACAGGAACTGCTAAGACAGATCGATATTATGCGGGAAATGGATCGATATCTGTTTTGAAAAAATAGACATTCCTGCGCATGTGGTGAGAAAAGGACGGAATGTGATCCGAATAGAACGATACTACGGAGCCGGCTCCGGCATCGAAGCCGTATATCTGCTGGGTACATTCGGTGTCTATATCAAAGAGGGAACAAAGGTGGTGCTGGATGAGCTTCCGCAAGAGCTGAAATCCGGTGACATTGTTGTCCAGGGACTGCCTTTTTATTCCGGAGGGGTGATTTACCGGATTCCAAATCTTATGGGAGAATGTATCAGGATTGGCAGCCCGGAATTTGAAGGGGCCTGTCTCGTGTATGAGGGGAAAGACAGGCAGCTTGCAGCCTGGCCGCCGTATGACAGAACGGTAGAGGATTTAACCGGAATGCGGGTGGAATTGACGAGACGAAATACATTCGGTCCCCTCCACCGACTGCCCGGGAGGGCGTATGCCTACGGCCCGGAAACATTTCTGACAGAAGGCCAGGAGTGGCAGGATAGCTATGTACTGCTGCCACAGGGGTTAATGGAATCGCCGCGGGCATGGCGTTTGGCGCGGGAAGAAAATGGTGCAAAGGATGGTGCAAAGGATGGAGCAGATGATGAAGCAGACGATGGAGCAAATGGAACGAACGAGGATGGAGAAGATAGCGTCCGGCCTGACTGAAAAAGAGCGCATCCGGATTGAGAAACTGATGGAAAACGGCTTGGCAGTAAATAAGGAAACAGGGCTTGCGTATTATACGGGCTATGCCAACACTACGTTATATGACTGGGATCAATATTTTGAAGGAATCGTACAGCTATATATGGGGCAGGATACGGTGCGTATGAGAAATGCGGTCCTGGTTTATTTGGCCTTCCAACAGGAGGATGGATTCACCAAAAGGGCGATACAAAACGGTTATTCCGGGGAAGAGGATTTCGAAATGGTAAAACCGTTCCTGTCCCAGATTACGCTGTTATGTCTGCGTCATGACGGGCATCTGGACTGGCTGGAAGAAGAGAATTACAGGAAACTGCAAAGATCCCTGGATTATTGGCTTTATGCAAGGGACCCGGATAAAAACAATCTGTCATACTGGAGAAGCTCTGTGGAAACCGGTATGGACGATCAGCACGAGCGGGCTGGTGTATGGCGGTCTGATTACTGTGAGGGAGTGGACCTGAACTGCCACCTGTACAGGGAGTGTCTGGCGTTGGCCCAGATCTGCACATTCCGCGGGGATACGAAGAGAGCTGAGAAGTACCAGAGGATCGCAAAAACTAGAAAAACAGCGGTACTTTCGATGTGGGACGAAGAGGACAGTTACTTTTATGACCGGGATATGCGGTCCGGCGAGGCGATCCGGGTCAAATCCATATCCGGACTGCTGCCGCTATGGGCCGGGATCGCTGATCATGAGCAGGCGGGCCGGCTGGTTGAGCAGCATATCCTGAATACGGAGGAATTCTGGCGTCCATATCCGCTGCCGGCCCTGGCGGCATCCGAGCCTGGCTACAGTCCGGTTCACCTGGACGGGGATATCGGCTGTAACTGGCGGGCCGATACCTGGGTACCCACAAACTATATGGTTATGCATGGACTGATGGCATATGGGTATCCGGATATTGCGCTGACGATTGCGGTTAAGACACGGGAACTGATTGATAAATCCGGAGACCGGGAATATTATATCACCGAAACCGGAGAAGGGACGGGACTGAACCCATTCTGGGGATGGTCTTTGCTGGGATATTTTATGGCGGAGGAATGCAGGAGCGGGTATAATCCCATGGAAATTTACTATGATCATTTCATTGTCATCTAATATCTTTCAAACATTTCCCCAATGTCCGGTACAGTTCTTCCACATCAATGGGTTTTGCCACATGGGCGTCCATGCCCGCGGCCAACGCCGCATCCACATCTTCCCGGAAGGCGTTGGCGGTCATGGCGATGATCGGGATCGTGCCGGCATTGGGGTAAGCGCAGCGGCGAATCGCTTTGGCCGCCTGGTAACCGTCCATCTCGGGCATCTGGATATCCATCAGGATCGCGTCACCGGTTCTCCCTTCAGAGCTTTGAAACCAATCGACCGCTTCCTTCCCCGTGTGAGCACAGTCCACCGCCGCGCCGGCCATACTCAAAATCTCCACAGCAATTTCCAGATTCAGATCATTGTCCTCCGCCACAAGAATTTTTCTTCCGGCCAGCGAATTCGTTTTGAACAATGCATGAGGTTTGGGAAGCGGCGCTCCCATCTCGGTTGCGGCCATCAGAGCGTTATACAGGGAGGACGCGAACAGGGGCTTTGAAAGGAAGAGATTAGCACCAGCCTCCCGGGCAGCCGTTTCGATTTCACTGTAGTCATAAGCTGTAATAATAATGATGAGAGTATCCGACCCGACGATCCGCCGGATCTGGCGGGTGGTTTCGATGCCATCCATCTCCGGCATCTGCCAGTCAATGAGGCAGATATCGTAGTTTTCCCCCGCGTCATAAGTCTGGCGGATCTCCGCAACCGCCTCCCTGCCGCTTTGCACCCATTTGGGTTTGATGCCGAATTTGTCCAACAGCAGGGTGGCATAGGTACAGTCATCCGGATCATCATCGCTCACCAGGACCCGCAGAGTACCCATGGTGGGATAGGTCAGAGGCGGCTGTCTTTGGGATAAACCAAAGGGAAGCTCCACTGTAAAGGTAGTACCTTGATCCAACACACTTCTCACAGAGATGGTACCGTCCAAAAGGCCGACCAGGTTCTTCGTAATCGGCATCCCAAGTCCTGTGCCGCCGATGGTGTTTTCCTGTTCAAATGGCTGATAGAGCCGTTCTAAAAATTCTTCGCTCATGCCCCGGCCCGTGTCACTGACGGTAAAGCTCAGCTTTATGCTGTTGTCGTGCCGCTTAAGTCTTTTTACCTCCAGTTGTACCTTTCCATGCTCCGGCGTAAATTTCACCGCGTTGGACAGGAGATTGATTAAGATCTGGTTGACCCGCATGGAATCTCCCAACAGTTCTTCCTCCGCCATATCCTGCACAGATACCTTGAAGCCGAGCCCCCGCGCAGCCGCCTGAGGATAAATGATCGTGGAGACGGAATCTAACACCTGCTTGAGATAAAAAGGAGCATGACTGATGGTCAGCTTACCGTCCTCGATCTTGGACATATCCAAAATGTCGTTAATAAGAGCCAATAGATGTTTGGAGGAGAAACTGATTTTTTCCAGGCAATCCTCAATGCGGTGCTGGTCATCCAGATGTACTGCGGCAATGGTTGTCATACCGATGATGGCATTCATCGGTGTACGGATCTCGTGGGACATCCGGGACAGAAAATCCCGTTTGGCGGCATTGGCTTTCTGCGCACTGAACAGGGCGTCCTGCAACTGTTGTTTCTGTTCCTTTAGCTTCTCCTGCATCTGACGCAGCTCCGTTAGGTCGGTCACGTCGATATAGGTCAGCAAATAGACCGGAGAGCCATCAATCCAGTCTACACAGTCGCCGTTGGCCTGCATGAAGAGAGATTTTCCCTTCTGGTTTTGGAGGATGGCAAGAAACCGGACGTGTTCGCCTCGCTTCACCTGTTCCATCTGTGGGATGATCGATTCCCTGTTGGACTCCACATTCATCCGAAAGAGCTGATCGTCCGAAGAACGGGTCTGGGTAGTCCCAAAAAACTCTGTAAATTGTTTATTTGCCTCCAGAAGCTCTATATGGAGGTAATCCCTGATCAGATATTTAGCCACGAAGCCGGGAATATTGTTGTAGGTGATAGACTGGGCCTGCTGCATCTTTACCGTGTCATCAATGTTAACAAGTACGGAATAGGCAACCGGATAGCCGTCGTACATGTTTTTGGTAATTACACCGTGCAGCTGTACCCAGATGTGCCCGCCTCCCTTGACCGGCATCCGGGTAGTCAGGCCGTACTCTGTTTTTCCCGTTTCAATGGCATCCAGTACGACTTCCTGAATTTTATGCAGCTCCTCCTCGTAATGATGGTATGGATAATAGAGGTCCGGACGGTTATGGAATAAAGCCTCATATTCCGCCTTGGGATAACGGATGAGCTGATAGTAAAAGGCGTTACTCCAGATAGCAGTAAAATGTTCATCCAGAATATGTTTACTGACACTCACCTGCATGGTGTTCATCAGCAGCTCATAGTCCTCAGATACATCACCGCCGGTCAGTTCCACCCCACAGTTGTTTTTCAATGGTTGAGCCATATGCAGCCTCCTTATGTTAGAATTCCCCAAAGACCCCTGCTGGTGATATGGGCAAAAGCTCTTAAAAGGAAATCGGTATACGCTTTCCTTACTCACTTACCAATAAAGTATAACAAATCAGGATACAAATAGCAACTGTACAAATATAGGTTAAAAAAAAGGATCATGACCATGCAGCAGGATTCTTCCTTGGGTTCGGGAATATACCTAAAATTCTTCAAAAAGGTAGTTAAGTATGGTATAATTTCCTTGATTTAAACAAAGGGAGGAGATTACTTTGTCAAAAGGTAGAGAGTTACAGCAAATTATTTATGAGCTGCTGAAGACGCAGATCGAGTTCGGGATGCATAGATACGGAGATTCTCTTCCAACGATTAAAGATGCGAGCACCTATTTTTTGGCTTCGATTGATACCGTACGTCTTGCATACCTGCGGTTGAAGGAAGAAGGATATATTACCCTGAGAACCTGTGTGGGAGCCACGGTAAAGATTCAGTACACGGACGAGGAAATCCGGCAGAATTTCGGTTACTACTTTTCCTGCCGGAAGGAGTCACTACTGGTTTTTTCGCAGTCGGTAGGGATACTGGCTAATTTTGCACAGTGGTTTGCGTTAAAGATTGCCACCCGGGAGAATCTCGATGAGTTAGAACGGCTCTCCAGACAAAAAGATATATCACCGATATACAGAATGTCACGACAGCTGCAGCTGCTTTATAGTCCACTGGGCAACGATTTGCTTCTGCAGCTTTTGTGGCAGATGTTCCTGTACTTTCAAGCGCCTCTCGTCAGCATCAGTCAAAACTTACAACCAATAAACGCGGGCACCAGTCCTTTCCTCAATATGATCAGCTCGGTTCGGGAAAACGATTGGGAATCACTCTGGGATGCTGTGAAATTGAGCACGGAGAAGTATTCTGACGGCCTGCGCATATTTTATAATAAATATATCCCTCAACATAGCAGTTGCAAACAAATTGATTTTAGCTGGAGTATTTATAAAAAGACTTCTCAGGTCTGCTATTCACTGTGCATGGATTTATTGCTGGCGTTCTATGAGGGGGTCTATCCTGTCGGAAGTTACCTGCCCTCCCCCAAAAAACTAGCCGCGGAAAAGCAGGTCAGCCTCAATACTGTCCGCCGGACAATAGCACTGCTCAATAAGCTCGGTGCCACGATGTCTGTCAATGGAGTGGGAACAAAGGTGCTGCCGCCTCTGAACGGTGCTGAAAATTGCGACTTTATGGACCCTTTGATTCAAAAACGTCTGCTGGAGTTTCTTCAGAGCCTCCATATTTTAGCATTTTCCTGCCGGGACTGCGCCCAAATTACCTTAGATTCCATCAGCGGCCGTTCCCGTGGGCAGTGGCTTCAAAAGCTGGAGAAGATCAAGCAATCCGATATCTATGACAATCTGATATATACTAACTATGAATTTATTTCTCTTCACGCCCCCTATCCGGCAATCTGTGCGGTATATGCCGAGCTGACCCGCCAGCTTTTATGGGGCTTCCCGCTGCGGAATCTGCATGGGGACAGGGAGCAGACCAACAGCTACTATCTTCCTTATCTGGAGTCGCTGATCGATTTCCTGGCCCGTGCTGACACGGCCGGCTTCTCCGCCTGCCTGGAGGAGTTACAGATTGCAGAGACCGGGTATGTCGCACGATATTTAAGCAGACTGGGGATGCGGGAAGCAGCAGCGATTGTCCTTCCATACAGAGGCGATATCGTATAGAATACTTTTTCCAACGTTCATCTTGAAGTGTTAGCATCACAGGTGATATCACAGCAGCACGCCCTTTTCCCTTCTTTGTTTTTTCCGAACAGTCCCATTGTAGATTCCTCCTTAGATTAACAAAAATTGAAACGCATGAAACAGATAGCCAACGATTAAGATGCCCACGGTACAGATACCGATGAACAGGACAAGAAGTTTCGGTTTGACGGCCTTACGAAGCATAATTATGGATGTCAGGGTTACCTTAGATTTCTATTATAAACGCAGTGATAAGAAGGATAAGGAAAGTATCAGATCGAACTTACACTTTTGGTCGCACTTTTGCCCGTACAAACAGCGAAACCCCTGATAAATCAAGGGTTCCGCTAAAAAAAGGGGAGGATAAGTATTAATTTGTCTTTCGTATTTCCCGCTGCCTAAGGGGGGGATGCGGCAGCGGCAAAGAGCATACGCAATTGTTAATCTACAAACAACCTGACTTCGCTGTCAAATCATCTGTGAGATTAATCATATTATAGGAAGATTTTTTGACTTTTATACAAAAGTTGTAAAAAAAATTAAAAAATTTATTTTTCCCCGCGTTGACAGCATAAATAGAAAGAAATAAGATAATAACATCTTAGATCATTTTCCACGGTTCAGGATAATTGCACCCTAAGTCAATCGGAGAGAAACGGAGTAGGTAACCATGAAAACAGTAGGAATCATCGCGGAGTACAATCCGTTTCATAACGGCCATCTGTACCACCTGCAAGCAGCTAAAGAAAAGACCGGGGCCGACTATGTAGTCGTAATCATGAGCGGAAACTTTCTGCAGCGCGGAGTTCCTGCGCTCATAGATAAATATGCCCGCAGCAGGATGGCGTTGTTAAACGGAGCAGACCTGGTGATTGAGCTGCCGGTCTGTTACGCTGCCGGCAGTGCCGAATATTTTGCATCCGGCGCTGTTGCGCTTCTGGACAAACTGCACGTGGTGGACTACCTGTGCTTTGGCTGCGAGACGGAGGAGGATACCCTTCTAAGCAAAGCGGCTGCCATCCTGGCAGATGAACCGGAAGAAATCTCCGGCCTCATACGATCCGCGTTAAAGGAGGGACTGACTTATCCGGCTGCAAGAAGCCAGGCCCTTACCACCTGCCTGGATAATCCACAGCTTGCCTGTATATTGGATCAGCCGAACAATATTCTGGCCCTGGAATACCGGAAAGCACTATATAATAGAAAGAGTTCGATCACTCCCATATCGGTAAAGCGCATCTGCGCCGGTTACCACGACAGGTCCATAGACCAGCCGGTCTGTTCCGCCACCGCTATCCGCGAAACCCTGCACAGCGGCGGAATACCCGAAGATTTCAGAGGCCAGGTTCCGGAATCTGTATTTGAAATCCTGGGGCAGGAATACAGGAGCACCTATCCGATCTACGAGGATGACTTTTCCTCCATGTTAAAATACAAGCTGCTCTTAAGAGGACAGACTCCCATCAGTGAGTATCAGGATATTTCCGGCGATCTGTCATACCGTATTCAAAATGAACTAAACCGTTATAAAAGTTTTAGTTCCTTTGCGGACCACATCAAAACCAGGCAGCTTACCTATACCCGTGTCTGCCGTTCACTCCTTCATATCCTGCTGGAGATCCGAAGGGACGATGTGACAGAGTGGGTGCAGAATGGTTACATTGGTTACGCTAAAGTCCTTGGACTGCGCCGTTCCGCCGGGGAACTGTTATCGGCCATCAAGGAAAAAAGCGAGATCCCCATGGTTACCAAACTGTCTGGAGCCAGGAGTCAGATGGATGAAAATTTCTATCGGATGCTGGAACAGGACATCTGGGCATCCGATGTCTACTACACCGCGGTCACGGATAAATACGGAAAAGATTTCCGAGGTGAACTGAACCGTGAAATATCTTTTGAAAAATAAAGTAAAATGGTATATACTATAACCGTTAATCAAAATCTAATCTTATGACTGCCGTCTGGCTGCTCATAGGAGACACGAAGGAGTAAGAAATATGGGATTATTAGATCAATGGAGAGACAGGGCATATGATCAGAATGCCGACAAAGCAAAATTACAGGATTTCTGGACCGAGTACTTCCAGATTGAAAAAGGAATCTATGAGCAGCTCCTGAATGACCCGGACACTACGGTAACCGGAACAGTCAAAGAGCTGGCAGAAAAATACGAGATCGATGTAATGACTATGGTAGGATTCCTGGATGGAATCAACGATAGCTTAAAGAACCCTAATCCGATTGAGGAGATGGAAGAGGACACCCGGGTCAGTCTGGAATTCGACAAAGAAAAGCTCTATAAAAATATGGTAGACGCCAAAGCAGACTGGCTCTATGAACTGCCTCAGTGGAAAGAAATCTTCACAGAGGAACAATTAAAGCAATACTATAAAGAGCAGAAGGCAGCCCAGACATTCCGGCGGGAAGGCCCCAAAGTCGGCCGCAACGATCCCTGTCCCTGCGGAAGCGGTAAAAAATACAAGAAATGCTGCGGAAGATAAGATGGGACTTTTCTTTCTCCTATCCGGAATCGTGTTTCTTCTATATTATATTACTATAATTATATACGCCGGCTGGCGGGCCTCTTTTTCCTGGCTCTGGCTGGCCGGCGGAATCATTTTCATCGGCATATACGCGCTGCTGGAATACAAAAAACACCATGCTCTATCCATAAAGCTTCCAAACTGGGCGGGCATAAGCCTCATAACCTTCATCGTTGCCATTCTATTGATCTTCGGCATCATTGAAGGTTTTATCATTGGAGGAATGAGCCAGGAGACCACAGAGACCGTGGATTACACCGTAGTGCTGGGGGCCCAGGTCAGAGGCAGCGTTCCCAGCAAAGCCCTCCGCCACCGTCTGGATGCGGCCTACGCCTACTACCAGGAGCATCCGGACACTATCCTGATCCTCTCCGGCGGACAGGGGACAGGGGAAAATATCTCCGAGGCCCAGGCCATGTACGATTACCTATATGAAAGAGGCATCCCGGCGTCCCACATGCTGCAGGAAAACCGGTCCACCAACACCGCCGAAAACCTGGAATTCAGCATAGCGCTCATGCAGGGAGAAAATCCATCCGCAACCGTCGTTACAAACAACTTCCATATCTACCGGGCCGTCAGCATCGGCCGAAAACAGGGACTGACCCAAATAAGTGGTATCCCCGCTCCCGGAGATCCGATCCTGCAGATCAACTACATGGTTCGCGAGTGCTTTGGCGTCATCAAAGACAAACTCGCAGGCAACATGTAACCATATCAACCCGGTACTAATGTTCAACACTGCCTATATATTGCAAAAAAAGATGCAAAAGATGCCGCATAAATATAAGAATAAATGACGCTGTAAATGCGTCACTGGAGGAAACAAATGAAAAGCAGAGTCAACGAAGCCGTCCGTCTGTTCAAGGAAGGCTACAACTGTTCCCAGGCAGTTTTCGCAGCATACGCAGACCTTTTCGACATAGACCAGGAAACCGCTCTTAAGATATCCTGCGGCTTCGGCGGAGGCTTCGGCCGCATGCGGGAAGTCTGCGGAACCGTCTCAGGCATGACCCTTTTGGCCGGCATGTCAAACGGCAATCCCGACAGCAAAAATCAGCAGGCCAAAAAAGAAAATTACGAATTGGTCCGCCGCATGGCGGAAGAATTCAAAGAGCAAAACGGTTCTATCGTCTGTCATGAGCTCCTGGGCCTGAGCAAGCCGGAAACAAGCGCCACCCCCGAAGAACGTACGCCCCAATACTACCAGAAACGTCCCTGCGCAGAGTTAGTCGCCATGGCAGCCCAGATTGTGGAGAACACTCTTTTCCAGGATAAGATGGATTAAATGATTTTATTATCATTAGGGGGCCGGAGCGTGCAGGCGCAGGGAGCGGATCCGGGGGCCGGACTTTGCAAGTAATGGAAGCCTAATCGCATCGGCCAGACCTAAGAACGGATAACTCCGATGACAGGAGAACCTCTTATTGGCAGGGCCCGGAACAAACTCGCCACAGGGCGGCTCGGACAGTGTTCCAGGCCCTGCGAGGTTCTCCTACCATCTACGTAACCCGTTCTAAGGCCTGTCTTCAAGCGATCAGGCTTCCATTACTTGCAAAGTCCGGCCCCCGGAACCGCTCCCTGCGCCTGCACGCTCCTACGTTAATGAAGCATGAGATAAAGGGATTCATTTGACCATGAAACTTAGCCATTAAGGCCCAAGGGAAGAGGGAGACGCGGCTGCGGACTGGCAGGGAGGGGCAGATCCCGCGGGGGCATATCGCTTGAGGCCGGACCTTAGAACGGATTACGCAGATGGCGGGAGAACCTCGCAGGGCCTGGAACACTGTCCGAGCCGTCCCTTGGCGAGTTTGTTCCGGGTCCTGCCAATAAGAGGTTCTCCCGCCATCGGAGTTATCCGTTCTTAGGTCCGGCCGAAGCGATATGCCCCCGCGGGATCTGCCCCTCCCTGCCAGTCCGCAGCCGCGTCTCCCTCTTCCCGCCCCTATAGCAGCAAATTTACCAAGCAGTAAATATCAAGCAGTAAATCCTATAGCGTACTGCGAAAAATACAAGGTTTTGCCTTTACGTTCTATTTTAAAAGGGGTATAATATTGATAACTGTGATAAAAGGGGCCCTGTGATGGGGGTCGAAGGAAAGGAGCCATATTGATTATGGGATTTATTGACACGATTAAAGAGAGGGCAAAGGCGGACAAAAAGACGATCGTTTTGCCGGAGACAGAAGACCGGCGTACTTACGAAGCTGCTGCTCAGATTTTAAAAGAGGGGATTGCAGACCTGATTCTGGTTGGCAGCGAAAAAGCGGTTGCAGAAGTGGGACAAGGTCTGGATCTGACCGGTGCTGTGATTGTTGATCCGGCCACGTCGGATAAGACGCCCGCATATATTGACAAGTTGGTTGAGCTAAGACAGGCAAAAGGCATGACCAGAGAAGAGGCAGAAAAATTATTATTGAATAATTACTTATATTATGGAGTGATGATGGTTAAAATGGGAGATGCAGACGGAATGGTTTCCGGTGCCTGTCATTCTACCGCAGACACTCTGCGCCCTAGCCTTCAGATCCTGAAGACAAAACCGGGAACGAAACTGGTCAGCGCGTTCTTCCTGATGGTTGTTCCCAACTGTGAATATGGCGCGGACGGCACTTTTATATTTGCGGACAGCGGCCTGGAGCAGAATCCGGATCCTGAGAAGCTGGCGGCGATCGCTGCTTCCTCCGCAGAGTCTTTTGAACTGCTGGTACAAAAAGAGGCTGTCGTTGCGATGCTTTCTCATTCCAGCAAGGGAAGCGCTAAGCATGCGGACGTGGACAAGGTAGTGGAAGCGACCAGAATTGCAAAAGAAACACATCCGGAATTGAAACTGGATGGAGAACTTCAGTTAGACGCAGCCATCGTTCCAAGTGTAGGGGCTTCTAAAGCGCCCGGCAGCGAGGTGGCGGGAAAAGCGAATGTTCTGGTATTCCCCGATCTGGATGCCGGAAATATCGGATATAAGCTGGTGCAGCGGCTGGCGAAAGCGGAGGCTTATGGCCCGGTAACCCAGGGGATAGCGAAACCGGTCAATGATTTGTCCAGAGGCTGCTCCGCGGAGGATATCGTAGGGGTTGTAGCGATTACTTCCGTACAGGCACAGGTAAAATAAGAAACCGGACGGCAGAGCAGGTCTCCTTATAAATAGGGACAGAAGATAGAGATTAAAAAAACAGGATCTGAATTCCAGGAGGAAGATAGAATGAAAATATTAGTAATCAATTGCGGAAGCTCTTCTTTAAAATATCAGTTGATCGATATGGATACCGAGGGAGTAATCGCCAAGGGTCTCTGCGAGAGAATCGGAATCGACGGCAGCAGGATCGTTTATCAGCCGGCGGGCGGTGGGAAGACCGTGACAGAATCCCCGATGCCGACCCATACCCAGGCAATCAAGATGGTAATCGACGCGCTTACGAACCCCGAGACTGGTGTAGTGAAAAACATGGACGAGATCGGAGCGGTAGGACACCGTCTGGTACACGGCGGCGAGAAGTTCGCCTGTTCCACCATCATTGATGACGAAGTAATCAAAGCAGTGGAAGAGTGCAACGAGCTGGCTCCTTTACACAATCCCGCAAACCTGATCGGTATCGCAGCCTGCCAGGAGATCATGCCCAATACTCCCATGGTTGGTGTATTTGACACCGCATTCCATCAGACCATGCCGGAAGAAGCTTTCCTGTATGGACTTCCGTACGAATATTATAAAAAATATAAAGTCAGAAGATACGGTTTCCACGGAACCTCCCACAGCTATGTATCCAAACGGGCTGCTGAAGTCCTGGGGCAATCTTATGACGGCTTAAAGACTATCGTTTGCCACCTGGGCAACGGAGCATCCGTATCCGCAGTAAAGAACGGCAAATCCGTAGACACTTCCATGGGACTGACCCCTCTGGAAGGATTGATCATGGGAACCCGTTCCGGAGACATCGATCCGGCTATCATGGAATTCATCATGAAGAAGGAAAACCTGGATATCGATGAGATGATGAACGTATTAAACAAAAAATCCGGTGTTCTGGGTGTCTCTGAGATGACCAGCGACTTCCGGGATCTGGAGGATGCATATCTGGCAGGAAATCAGGATGCGATCCGCGCCATGAAGGTATTCGCTTACCGTGTAGCGAAATACATCGGCGCTTATACGGCGGCTATGAACGGTGTAGACGTGATCTGCTTTACCGCAGGACTGGGCGAGAATAACCGCTATGTCCGCAACGACATCTGCGCATATCTGGGATATCTGGGCATCGAGCTGGATCAAGAGCAGAACGCCAAGAGAGGCGAGGATCTGGTGATCTCCACTCCCGATTCCAAGGTGAAGGTTATGGTCATCCCTACCAATGAAGAACTTGCCATCGCAAGAGAAACTCTGGCCCTGGTACAGAAATAAAACAAAAACAGCCTCTTTGTTTGTCAACGACTGGAAAATTATGTTGACAAACGAAGCAGGGCTATGTATAATTGTGTAGGTGTGTAGGAGATAACCATGTTATTTGACTTGACAGAAGTACTATCCGGTGAAAATAAAGTTATTCAGAAAGAAATCCCGTTAGAGCTGAACGCGGTTACGTATCAGCGGGAAGAATTTCAGGTTGTTGCGAAAACCCCTGTTTCACTGACGGTAACCCACGTCGGTAAGAAGGAAGTCCTGATTGAAGCAGCGGTAGATGTAACGGTTCGTATTCCATGTGACCGGTGTCTGGCGGATGTGGATCGGAGATTTCATCTGAGCATCAGCAGAGGATTTGATCTTCAGGTAGAAGAAGAAACCCGGCGCAGGGAATTAGATGAATGCGGTTTTCTGGATGGTTATAAGCTGGATGTGGATCTTATGATCTTTCATGAGATCATACTGAACTGGCCGATGAAGATTCTGTGCAGGGAGGATTGCAAGGGGATCTGCCGCAAATGCGGAAAAAATCTAAACGAGGGCGCCTGTGATTGCGACATGACGGAGTTGGATCCCAGGATGGCCAAAATATTTGATATTTTCAATAATTCACGATAGAATCGCGATGATGAGGAGGTGTAACCTATGTCAATCTGTCCGAAGAATAAATCTTCCAAAGCTAGAAGAGATAAAAGAAGAGCTAACTGGAAAATGAGCGCTCCCAATCTGGTAAAATGCAGCAGATGTGGAGAACTGATGATGCCTCACAGAGTATGCAAGAGCTGTGGTTCTTACAACAAAAAAGAGATCATTGCTCAGGATTAATTAAAAAACCAGAAAAAATCAAGCATTCAATAAAAATTGAATACTTGATTTTTTTTGTAATAAGTTAATGGTTCTCTCGCATAAATCCATTCTTTATTCTTCTAAAGGATTTTTAGGAGAAATAACATCAACCTAATTTTCCAAAGTCTCTTTATAATGCATCCCCCAGGCCACCATAGAATCCAGAATCGGTTTTAAGCTAAACCCGGTTTCTGTCAGCGAGTATTCCACCCTGGGAGGGACCTCCGCATAAACTTTCCGGTTCACAAGCCCCGCCTTTTCCATAGCGCGCAGATGGCTGGTCAGAACTTTTTGCGAGATTCCGGTTACAGAGCGCATGAGCTCATTGAATCTCTTTGTACCCTCCATCAGATCACGGATAATCAGAACCTTCCACTTGTCACCGATCAACTGAAGCGTCATCTCCACGGGGCAGCTGGGCATCTTTTTTTCACTTTCCATAGAATCCTCCTTAGTATACAAATTAATGCATCTCTATAAATAAATGTTAGAATAAATTATATACTTATCAGAGAAAATTTACAATAGTATCCTATAGTAACTATCTTCCCCATCACTTTCCACCACGGCACGAAATTACATATTGATTTATAGAAACAGATATAGTATATTTTACAATAGATATGCAAGGAGGAAGACAAATGCAGGAATTCATCAAGGTGGCGGTAGACGCCATGGGTGGTGACAATGCGCCGGGCGAGATCGTCAAAGGCGCTGTGGATGCTGCCAATACCAGAAAGGATATACAAGTGTTACTGGTAGGGCAGGAAGAGGTAGTGAATGGCCAGCTTGCACAATATACTTATGAGAAAGAGCAGATAGTGGTCGTTCCTGCCGCAGAGGTCATTGATACGGCGGAACCGCCGGTTATGGCTATACGGAAGAAAAAGGATTCCTCTATCGTTGTTGGCATGAATCTGGTTAAAAAAGGGGAGGCGGATGCCTTTGTCTCAGCAGGCAGTTCCGGTGCCATTTTGGTAGGCGGACAGCTGCTTGTGGGAAGAATCAAAGGAGTGGAACGACCGCCTCTTGCGCCGTTGATCCCGACGCAAAACGGAGTATCCCTGTTAGTCGACTGCGGTGCTAACGTAGACGCCAGAGCTTCCCATCTGGTGCAGTTTGCCAAAATGGGTTCGGTATACATGGAACATGTGATGGGCATTAAGAACCCCCGGGTTGCGATAGTCAACATCGGTGCAGAAGAGGAAAAAGGAAATGCGCTGGTCAAAGAGACATTTCCGCTGCTGAAAGAATGCGACGATATCAACTTTATCGGAAGCATTGAAGCAAGAGAAATTCCCCATGGAGGCGCAGACGTCATCGTCTGTGAGGCTTTTGTCGGAAATGTGATACTGAAGCTCTACGAAGGAGTGGGAGCCACGCTGATCAGTAAGATCAAAGGCGCCATGCTGTCCTCATTAAGAGGCAAGATCGGGGCTCTCCTGGTGAAGCCTTCGTTGAAAAAGGTGTTAAAATCCTTTGACGCTTCGGAGTACGGCGGTGCGCCGCTGTTAGGATTAAAAGGCCTGGTTGTCAAGACACACGGCAGTTCCAAGGCAAAGGAAGTAACGAATTCCATCATTCAGTGTGTCGTATTTAAAGAACAGAGAATCAACGAGAAAATCAAAGAAAAAATCGTGTTGAGGGAAAATAAGGAGGAGTAACAAAAATGGAATTTGAAAAATTACAGCAGATTATCGCGGAAGTATTAAATGTGGATGCGGATGAGATCACGATGGAAACCACATTCGTAGATGATTTGGGTGCAGATTCCCTGGATGTATTCCAGATCATCATGGGGATCGAAGAGGAGTTCGATATCGAGATCGCCAGCGAGGATGCGGAGAAGATCGTTACAGTCAGCGATGCGGTTGAGCAGATTAAGAATGCGGTGAATTAGATGGTTTAATAAAGGGACGGAGGGAGCTGGGGGCTGGCGGTCTCTGGGCGCTTACGGCTGGGACGCATGGGCGGTTCCCGGGGCATGTTTCCGGCGGCCGGGTCCTTTTGTGTCTCACTGGGAGAACAAAGGGCTTGCGCTGGCATCAGCTAAATGAAATCGAAAAGCCGGGTTCAGGAACCGAGCCTATTCACCAGGAACACATGAAGTGTTCCCGGTTCAGAGGCTCTTGTCCGTCGGACGTGAAGTCCGCCGTGCATCCTGAACCCGACTTTCCGATTTCACTAAGCTGATGCTCAGCCGCCCTATGCTCTCCCAGGGAGACACAAAAGGACCCGGCCGCCGGAAACATGCCCCGGGAACCGCCCATGCGTCCCAGCCGTAAGCGCCCAGAGACCGCCAGCCCGCCGCCGTGTCCCTCTCATCCCGGGGCCCCTACACAATCCCCCCACAGGAGTCTCTTATCCCGGGGGCTGATTACCCAACACTCTCACAAAGAAAAGGAGGTAACTATGAATCAGGAAGATTTCAAGGAACTGGAAGAAAGGATCGGTTATCATTTTCAGGATGCTTCGCTGCTGCGGCAGGCAATGACCCACAGTTCGTATTCCAATGAGCACCGCTTAAACCGTCTGACGAATAATGAACGGCTGGAGTTTTTGGGCGATGCGGTTTTGGAGATTATTACCAGTGAATTTTTGTATCGAAAGTTCGATACGCTGCCGGAAGGGGATCTTACGAAAATGCGTGCCAGTATCGTCTGCGAGCAGACGCTGGCTTTTTGTACCAGGGAGATTGAACTGGGTAAGTATCTGCTGCTGGGCAAAGGGGAAGATATGACCGGCGGACGGGAGAGAAGTTCTATCGTTTCCGATGCGATGGAAGCATTGATCGGAGCGATATATCTGGATGGTGGTTTTGCTAATGCGAAAGAGTTTATCCATCGGTTTATTGTAACGGATATCGAACATAAGCAGCTCTTTTTTGATAGCAAGACTATCCTGCAGGAGATTGTACAGAGCAATTACACGCAGAGTCTCTCCTATGAACTGGTCGCGGAAGAGGGGCCGGATCACAATAAGAAGTTCGTAGTGCGGGCGAAGATCGGTGATGAGGTGATCAGCGAGGGATCGGGCCGTACCAAAAAAGCCGCCGAACAGGAAGCAGCCTATCTGGCGATCGTAAAACTAAAGGGAAATAAGTAGGTGACTTATGTATTTAAAGAGTATTGAAGTACAGGGGTTCAAATCTTTTGTCCATAAAACCGTGTTAGAATTCCACAACGGGATCACCGGAATCGTCGGGCCAAACGGAAGCGGTAAGAGCAATGTGGCCGACGCGGTGCGCTGGGTGCTGGGTGAGCAGCGGGCGAAGCAGCTGCGGGGTTCTAACATGCAGGACGTTATCTTTGCCGGGACCGAGAACCGTAAGCCTCTGGGATTCGCCTCTGTGGCGATCACGCTGGATAACGCCGATCATCAGCTGCCGATCGAGTACGAGGAAGTGACGGTTACCAGGCGGGTGTACCGTTCGGGGGAGAGCGAATACCTGATCAACGGTTCCGGCTGCCGTCTGAAAGACGTCTATGAGCTGTTCTATGATACCGGTATCGGGAAAGAGGGGTACTCTATCATCGGACAGGGCCAGATCGACCGGATCCTAAGCGGGAAGCCGGAGGAGAGGCGGGAACTGTTCGATGAGGCGGCCGGGATCGTGAAGTTTAAACGGAGAAAGGCTACGGCGCAGAAAAAGCTGGAGGATGAGAAACAGAACCTGGTCCGCGTATGTGACATTCTGTCTGAACTGGAGAAGCAGCTGGGGCCTTTGGAGAAACAGTCTGAGATCGCCAGGGCCTATCTGAAGAAAAAAGAAGAGTTAAAAATATACGATGTGAATATGTTCCTGATGGAGTCCGAGCGGATTCGCGGGGAGCTTTCAAAAATAGAGGAAAATCTGAAAAATGCCCAGACCAACCTGGAGCAGTCCAGAAGCCGGTATGAGGGCAGCAAACAGGAATATGAGAGGATCGAAACCAAGATCGAGCAGATCGCTGGTGAAATCGAAACCTTAAAGGAACAGGCCGGGACGGCTCATCTGGAAAAACAGCAGATGGAAGGGCAGATCGGTGTCCTGAAAGAGCAGATCAACACGGACCGGATGAACGACGAGCATTTGCAGAATCGGATAGGAGCGATTGAAAAGGAGATCGGGGAGCGGGAAGCCTCCCGGTCTGAATTTGCAGAGGACAAGACTAGGATGGATGAGCAGCTGCAAAAGGCCGGACAGGTACGCACGGAAGCGGAGGCGGCTCTTTTGGAGGTCCAGGAGCAGATCGCTCAGGCAACTGCTTTGATCGACGCGGGGAAAAGTGAAGTGATCGAGCTTTTGAACCAGCGGGCCTCCACGAAGGGAAAGCTGCAGCGTTATGATACCATGACGGAGCAGATCCAGATCAGAAGGGCTGAGTTAAACCAGAGATTACTGCGCAACCGGAGCCATAAGACAGAGCAGGACAGTCTGATACATAGTTTTCAGGAAGAGCTGGATCAGGTAACCGGTGTGATCGGGCAGTTAAATGCAAGGCGTCAGGAAGCGGAAGAACAGATCGAGCGGCTCCAGGAGCAGTTGAGCAGGCAGAACGAGCAGCAAGCTGTCGGGCAGAGCGCGTATCACCGGGAAGTGTCCCGTCTGGAAGCACTCCGCAACATCACAGAGCGCTATGACGGATACGGCAACAGTATCCGCCGGGTCATGGAGCAAAAAGACCGGGAAAAGGGAATTCACGGCGTTGTGGCTGATTTGATCAAGGTGGAGAAAACCTATGAGACAGCCATTGAGACGGCATTGGGCGGCAGTATCCAGAATATCGTGACCGATGACGAGGAAACCGCTAAACGGATGATTGAATATTTAAAACAGAATAAATACGGAAGGGCCACCTTCCTGCCTCTGACCAGCATAAAACGGCGTGAGCAGTTTCAGAATGAGAGGGCGCTGAAAGAACCCGGTGTCATCGGACTGGCCAGTGATCTGGTCCATACGCAAGAAAAATACCGGGAACTGGCGGGATATCTGCTGGGACGCACCATTGTCACGGACCATATTGACCATGCGATCGCGCTGGCCAGAAAATATCACTATTCCCTGCGGATCGTTACGGTGGAAGGAGAGTCCTTAAGCCCGGGAGGCTCCATGACCGGCGGTGCTTTTAAAAACAGCAGCAATCTGCTGGGAAGACGCCGGGAGATCGAGGAGCTGGAGGCCAATGTTAAGCTGTTAAAGGCAGACCTGGAGAAAGCGGGCCAGGAGATTGAGCAGGCAAAAAAGAACCGGGCTTCTTTGTATACACAGATCGATGAGATCAAAGGGCAGATCCAGGAGCAATATATCCTGCGCAATACGGCGGGACTGAATAAGAGCCAGGCTGAGACCAGAAAAGAAGAGCTGCAGAACAAATATTTGTCTCTGAAGTCCGAAGGTGAGCAGATCGAAGTACAGCTGCAGGAAATCCAGGAAAACAAACGGGAGATCCAGAAAGAGATCGCGGAATCAGAAGCCAGGGAAAAAGAACTGGAGGCGCAGACCCTGGGAGGCCAGGCCCGTCTGGAGTCGTTCCATGAACAGGAAGCACAGCGCAGCAAAAAGGCGGAAGCAATCCGTCTGGAGTACGTAAGTTTAAAGCAGAAGGATGAATTTATCACCCAGAATATCAGCCGTATCGATGCGGAAATGAAGAAACTGCTGGCTGAAAAATCCGAACTCTCACGAAATGTGGGCGAGACCGCGGACGGTATCAGGGAGAAGGAAGAACGGATCCAAACGCTGCAGCAGAAGATCATGCAGACGGAAGGCTCTTTTAACGAATATGATAAGAAAATAGAAACGCTGACCCGGGAAAAAGAACAGCAGAATGAGCAGCACAAAGCATTGTTTGTAAAACGGGAGGAATTAAGCGAGCAGATCAGCCTGTTAGATAAGGAGACATACCGGCTCGGCAGCCAGAAAGAGAAGCTGGAGGATTTGTCTCTTCAGCAATCGGACTATATGTGGCAGGAGTACGAACTGACCTATGGTATGGCGGCGCCGATGCGCGACGAGGAGCTTAAGTCAGCGGCTGAGATCAAGCGGGGAATCAACCGATTAAAGGAAGAAATCCGGAAACTTGGGGATGTCAATGTAAACGCCATTGAAGACTTTAAAAATCTGTCGGAGCGGTATGTGTTCCTGAAAACCCAGCATGATGATCTTGAGAAAGCGGAGGAATCCCTGATGGGAATCATCGCCGAGCTGGACGAGGGAATGCGCAGGCAGTTTATGGAAAAATTTGAACAGATCCGGTTGGAATTTGACAAAGCTTTTAAGGAACTGTTCGGCGGCGGCAAGGCATCGCTGGCTTTGACGGAGGATGAGGATATCCTGGAAGCCGGTATCCGCATTATCGCGCAGCCGCCGGGGAAAAAGCTTCAGAGCATGGTATTGCTCTCCGGTGGGGAAAAGGCGTTAACCGCCATCGCCCTGCTGTTTGCGATCCAGAACCTGAAGCCTTCGCCGTTCTGTCTGCTGGATGAGATCGAGGCTGCGCTGGATGATTCCAACGTGGGCAGATTTGCCCATTATCTGCATAAGTTGACAAAGAACACGCAATTTATTATTATTACACATAGACGTGGTACCATGGCAGCCGCCGACCGGCTGTACGGAATCACGATGCAGGAAAAGGGAGTATCCACTCTGGTTTCTGTAGATTTGATCGAAGGGAACCTGGATAAATAGAGAAGTGCCTCAAAGGCTGTTACAGGAGGGAGAATGATATGGCAGAAGAAAAAAAAGGATTTTTTAAGCGTCTGGTCAACGGACTGTCCAAGACCAGAGATAATATTGTAGCTGGAATTGACAATATTTTCAGTGGATTTTCAGCGATTGACGAGGATTTCTATGAAGAGATAGAAGAGATACTCGTGATGGGAGATCTGGGTATCAATGCGACCACATCCATCATTGAAAATCTGAAGGAGAAGGTGAAAGAACTCAAGATCAAGGAACCGGCCGAGTGTAAACAGCTGCTGATTAACAGTATTAAAGAGCAGATGGACGTGGGAGATACCGCTTACGAATTTGAGAACCGCAAATCCGTGGTGCTGGTCATTGGAGTCAACGGTGTGGGGAAAACCACATCCGTCGGAAAACTGGCCGGTAAATTAAAGGATCAGGGGAAGAAAGTCGTTCTGGCGGCAGCGGATACCTTCCGGGCCGCGGCAGGAGAACAGCTAAAAGAGTGGGCTTTCCGGGCCGGAGTGGACATCGTAAGCGCCGGAGAAGGGGCAGATCCCGCGGCGGTTGTGTATGACGCCATTGCCGCGGCTAAGGCCCGAAACGCGGACGTGCTGCTGTGTGATACGGCGGGCCGTCTGCACAACAAGAAAAACCTGATGGAAGAATTGCGGAAAATAGACCGGATCATAGACAAAGAATTCCCGGACGCCTACCGGGAGACGTTAGTCGTACTGGATGGCACTACAGGGCAAAATGCCCTGTCTCAGGCCCGGCAGTTCAGGGACGTGACAAATATTACCGGTATTATTCTGACAAAACTGGACGGAACGGCGAAAGGCGGAATCGCGGTGGCGATCCAGTCCGAACTGGGAATACCGGTGAAATATATCGGTGTGGGAGAGAGCATCGACGATTTACAGAAATTTAACCCGGATGAATTTGTAAACGCGTTATTCCATGTGGAAGCGCAGGAAGGATAAGCTATGTTAACATTGGAAAGTTTTGAGGAAGCATCAGAGGTCGTCAAGAAGGTCACAACTGCCACGGAATTGGTATACAGCGATTATTTCAGCGCCAGAACCGGGAACCGGGTTTATTTTAAACCGGAAAATATGCAGGTGACCGGAGCCTATAAGATCCGCGGCGCCTACTACAAAATCAGCACGCTTACGGAAGAAGAAAGAAGCAAGGGGCTGATCACCGCTTCCGCCGGCAATCACGCCCAGGGGGTGGCTTATGCGGCCAAAGAGTTTGGCTGTAAAGCGGTCATCGTGATGCCAAACACCACACCGCTTATGAAAGTGAACCGCACCAAAGGTTATGGGGCCGAAGTGGTGCTGGCTGGGGATGTCTATGATGAAGCCTGCGCCAAGGCCTATGAGCTGGCGGAGGAATATGGCTATACCTTTATCCATCCGTTCGACGATCTGGCCGTGGCGACCGGACAGGGAACCATCGCGATGGAGATTGTCAAAGAACTTCCGTTAGTGGACTATATTCTGGTACCTGTCGGCGGCGGTGGACTGGCCACCGGCGTATCCACCCTGGCCAAGCTGCTGAATCCGAAGATCCAGGTAATCGGCGTGGAACCGGCCGGAGCCAACTGTCTGCAGGAATCCATCAAGGCGGGCAAAGTAGTAAGCCTCCCTGCTGTGAACACCATCGCAGACGGTACCGCGGTCAAGACCCCCGGCAGCAATATTTTCCCTTTTATACAGCAGAATCTGGATGATATTATCACTGTGGAGGATGACGAACTGGTCGTATCCTTCCTGGATATGGTGGAAAACCACAAGATGATCGTGGAGAATTCCGGTCTGCTGACCGTAGCTGCCTTAAAACATCTGCCTTCCAAAAAGAAAAAAGTCGTATCCATCCTAAGCGGCGGCAACATGGACGTGATCACCATGGCCTCTGTCGTCCAGCACGGCCTGATCCAGAGAGACCGGATCTTTACCGTGTCGGTACTCCTGCCCGACAAGCCCGGCGAACTGGTCCAGGTAGCCGGTATTATCGCCAAAGAGCAGGGGAACGTCATCAAACTGGATCACAACCAGTTCGTGGCCGTGAACCGGAATGCTGCAGTGGAATTAAAAATAACCATGGAAGCCTTCGGCACGGATCACAAGAACCAGATCGTCAAGGCCCTGGAGAAAAACGGTTACCGGCCGAAGATCATACGGCCGAACTTGTAATCGTTTGAGGTAAAGCGGGAAAGAGGTCAATGACTTCTTTCCCGCTTTTACTATGCCTTGTGGAATGATAGAATGGGTCTATGCCGCCAACAGCCTAAATCTAAAGAGAAAAATATAAGGCCTGTCACTTATGCGCTCTATGGCATACTAATAATGATTGCTATTGTATTACTTGTCGATACAGGATTTTATTTATTAGATGGTAGATACCTATTTTAATTAGTAATCAAGTAAAATATTTATGAAACAGCGCGTCGACGCTGCCTTGGGCTTCGGCCATAAAAGCGCTGTAGCGTTCCAGCATTTCTTCCGCCTCAGGGGTCAGATGGGAGCCTCCGCCCTGGCTGCCGCCGGCGGTTCCCTCCAAGAGTGAAAATCCCAGGTCCTGTTCCGCGCGGCCGATTATTTTCCAGCCTTTGCTGTAGGACATATGGATGGCTGCACAAGCCTGGCGAAGGGAATTGGTCTCTTTTACCAGGGAGAGTATGGTCGCTACCCCTGGCCCGAAGTCAGGCTGTTCGTTGAAAACCTGGATTTTTAATTTGTATGTCCGTGGATACGATATTGGTGTCATGAGGTACCTCGTCTTTCGTACGATTCTGCCGAAACGATCCGGTTTGGCCGGTGATTTGATTAGACTTTTCCGGTTTCTAAAAGTTCCAGTTCTTTTCTTTCTTCCTTAAATGATTTCCTCTCGCGATCCCTTTTTATAGTTTAATTCACTTACTTATGGTTGTCAAATTAACGGGTATAATTTCTGACCGAAAGCAAATAAATTGATTCTATAGAGTGTGATAATATATTCTATAGAGTTGACAACCTTAAAATATGGGTATATAATTTTACTAATAATCAGTAGAAATAACCATAGTGGAAAATGTGGAGAATAGATGGTAAAAATTGCGGTTTATGATCAACAGGCAGATGCAGTAAACCGGATTCTGTACACTTTAAGATTGAGATATGGTTACCAGATTGCGGTCAGGGGCTATACGGATCTCGAGGAATTCCGGGTAGGACTGCTTTTACATTGGCCACCGGATATTGCTGTTTTAAATATAACCGGTAATATGGACGAGTGTATCCGTGCGGCGAAGCAGATTCAGGAGACATATGAGAAGATCCAATACATTTTTCTCATGGATTTCAATCATGAACTGGGGAAAGTTTTTCAGGTGAATACCGCCGCATGCTTGAAGCAGCCATTTCAGCCGGCAAAAGTTGCAGGCGTTCTGGAACGTCTGATGAGCCGGACGAAGGAGAAATACAGGGAATCCCTGCTGGTTAAAAATCAATCGGGAATCGAAATTATCCCTTGTGAGGAGATTCAGAACATTGCGAGCTGCAGACATACGATCACGATCTATGGCCGAGAGAGTATATGGAAGTGTTACGGTAAGCTGGACGAGCTGAAGGAACGTCTCCCATGGTATTTTCTACGGTGCCATCAGAGCTGGATCGTTAACATGGAGAAAATGAAAGAGGTACAGACCTCTTATATAGAAATGGAAAACGCTGATAAAGTACCGGTGAGCAGAAACCGATTAAAACTTGTCAAAAAATTTATGGAAGATAATTTTGATAGTAAGATATAGCGCACAAAAGAGGGTTAAGAGCTGAATATAGGTGGAATGAAATATATACGTTGTATAGCTATTTATATAAGGAAAGGTTTCATTATAATATAGTATAATTTGTATGATGTTTACGGAGAAGGCTTTCTGCGTATTGCATTAATAAACTCGGTTAATATGCGTATGGCAGATTCCCGGGAGGCATCATCTAGCGAATTCAGTAATTCCAGAATCATATCATTCTGATACCCGGCGTGATTACCAAAGATCAGGTAATCGGCAGATATATTGCACCCGGAACATATTTTATAAATTGTTTTGGAAGTGATACTTTTTATTCCACTCTCCACTGCAGCCAGAAAACTTTCTGAAATATCGCATTTCTCGCAAAACTGTTCTCTTGACATTTGCAGAGCTTCGCGGACTTCCCGTATTCGGAGTCCAACTAGTAAGTTAAAATCTTTGTTTATCTCCACGTGATCGCTCCTTGCTTGTTCCTGTCATCATATATAGTGTAACAAAAAAAGTTAATTAAAAAATATTCTATAGAGTACTTAGATATACTCTATAGAATATTGCGAAACAATTATGAGAAATGCTTCTCTGTATGGTTCAGATCCTCTATTGCAGGATTACTGATAATGTTTCCCTTACAATCGAGCCTGGTTCCATGGCACGGACAATCCCAGGACTTTTCGTCAGGATTCCAACTGAGGGTGCAGCCAAGATGCGGGCATCGAAGATGAACCAGCGATACATTGCCCTCATCATCCCGGTATGCCCCAAGCAGTTCACCGTCTTTTTCCACTACACCACCCTGTCCGTTTTCCAAATTTTCTATTTTTAATGCATTCTTTTTGGCCTTACGTCCGATCAGACCGCGGACCGCGTGGCCGATCTCATTGGCAAAATTTCCAAACTCAAAAAGTTCATCAAAGCGTTTTGGTAAATACAGGTCATGGCAGTCGTTGGGCTGCCCGATGATCAGATCCGTCAGAAGCCTGGCGGCAACCATGGAGGAAGTCATTCCCCATTCCTGGAAACCTGTGGCCAGATAAAGATCGGGAGTGAAGATCGAGTATCTTCCTATATAAGGGAGACCATCCAGGGTAATACAATCCTGGGCGGACCAGTGAAATTGCTCCCTGGCTTCCGGATAGAGTCTCCTTACTTCCGCCCGGAGCCTGTCATAGTAGCCGCCCTGGTTATTTTCTCCAGAACGGTGATTCCCGCCGCCAATGATCAGATAATCCCCATAAGAACGGAACGTACAGCCATTCTTGGATGTGTTCACGTACATACCCGACAAGGCAGGGGGACCGGATATGGCCAGCGCATAGGAGCGTTCCTGATGCATTCTTGTAAAATAGAGTCCGGGCATATTTTTAAACGGATAATGTGTAGCTGCAATGATATGTCTGGCATGTACCTGAAATCCGGAAGAAGTATATACCGTATTTTTTTTGACCTTTGTGGCCATAGTATGTTCATAGATGTTCAGGTGTGAAGCCAGCTGCCAAAGAAACTGCAGCGGATGAAACTGAGCCTGATCCTCGTAGCGGATCGCCCCTGTTACAGGAAAGGGCAGCTCGGTGCTGGTTACCATAGATACGGGAAGGCCGAAAGAAGCGGCGGCTTTATATTCCGCTTCCAGGGCGGTTGTATCTCCGGTTGTATAGAGATAGCAGGGTAACATTTCAAATCCGCAGTCGATCTGTTCACTGTCGATGAGATCCCGGTAGGCAAGAATCGCTTTTTGATTCGCTATGGCGTGACAGCCGGCCAGTTTTTTTCCGGCCTGGTGCAGCAGACGGTCATAGATCAGACCGTGGCACGCGGTGATCTTGGCGGTGGTGTGGGAGGTAGTGCCGCTGCCTACCGTATTCCCTTCCAGAACCACCACCTTGATGCCCTGTTTCACCAGGTGATAGGCCGTCAGTATTCCGGCGATGCCGGCACCGATGACGACTGCTTCCGTATCCAGATCCTGATCCAGAACTGGAAAATCTTTTTTTGATTTCCCAGAATTTTTTATCCAAAGAGAGTCCATGTAAGTCACCTCGCTTAGAGTATGACACAATGCCAATATTTTCATACGAAAAACCCGAAAATTCTTTATAAATGTGTTGATTTTTGAATAAACAAGTGGTAGAATAAGCTTAAAGTCAAAACAAAACAACACAAACAAACATATTAAGGAGGATTTATTTCATGGCTAACGAGTATGAAATTAAAAAACAAATCTGTGATATCGGTAAGAGAATTTATAACCGGAATATGGTTGCAGCAAACGACGGTAATATTTCCGTAAAGCTGAACGATCATGAGTTCCTGTGTACCCCTACCGGTGTATCCAAAGGTTTCATGACCCCTGAGTATATCTGTAAAGTAGACGAAAATGGTAACTGCCTGCAGGCAAACGGAAACTTCCGTCCTTCTTCTGAGATCAAGATGCACATGAGAGTGTACAAATTAAGACCTGATGTAGGTTCTGTAGTACATGCTCATCCTACCTTTGCGACTTCCTTCGCTATCGCTGGCATTCCTTTGACCCAGCCGATCATGCCGGAAGCTGTTATCGCACTTGGCTGTGTACCGATCGCTGAGTACGGCACCCCTTCTACCGATGAGATCCCGGATGCTGTTGAAAAATACCTGCCTTACTATGACGCAGTATTACTTGAGAACCACGGTGCATTAAGCTATGCAGGAGATCTGTTAAGCGCATACTTAAAGATGGAATCCGTAGAGTTCTATGCGGAATTATTGTACAAGTCTAGAATGCTTGGAGGACCGAAGGAATTCGACAAAGATCAGATCGCGAAACTGTACGAGATCAGAAGAAAAATGGGTCTGCCCGGCAAACATCCCGCGAACCTGTGTGCAGAATTAGGCGGCAAATGTGACGGCGGATGCCACGGCGCATGCAGCTGCGGCGCAGAAAAGAAAGATGATACTGCAGATGTGGAAAAGATCGTAGCAGAAGTAACCAAAAAAATCCTCGAACAGATGAAATAGAGAATGTTTGCGAGCGCGATTAGCGAGCAAATATTCGATGCTTATTGACCGCAGGTCAATAAGATTCCGCAGAAATATTCTAAAAATATAAAATAAAGGAGGTGTTCCCGTGGCTGTAAGTGAACAGGAGATCCAAAACATTGTACGCGGTGTACTGCGCAGTATGTCCGGAGCAGCAGAAACTGTGAATCCGGAGCCGGTACATACCACACAGCCCAAACAGCTCATGGGTATCTTCGAGAATGTAGAAGATGCTATCGCAGCGGCGAAGAAAGCTCAGAAAGAAATTCAGCCGATGCCTTTAGAGTTTCGGGAAAAGATCATTGCCAATATCCGTAAGAAAACGCTTGAAAATGCGAAGCTGTTTGCAGAATTAGGCGTAGAAGAAACCGGTATGGGCAATGTGGGACATAAAATATTGAAGCACCAGCTGGTAGCGGAGAAAACACCGGGAACCGAAGACTTAAGCACAGTCGCATGGTCCGGGGACAGAGGCCTGACTCTGATCGAGCAGGGGCCCTGGGGTGTCATCGGAGCGGTAACTCCCTCCACGAACCCGACGGAAACCGTCATCTGTAATTCCATCGGAATGCTGGCAGCCGGAAACGCGGTTGTATTCGCTCCTCATCCGGCGGCTAAGAAGGTCTCCAATCTGGCTATTGACATGGTAAACAGAGCCAGCGTGGAAGTAGGCGGACCGGAGAATCTGGCTACGGCGGTTTATGAGCCTTCCATGGAAGTAAGCCAGGTCATCTTCAAACACAAGGACATTCAGCTTCTGGTAGCGACCGGTGGCCCCGGCGTAGTTACCACCGTTCTTTCCTCCGGAAAGAGGGCTTTGGGAGCAGGAGCCGGAAATCCTCCGGTTCTGGTAGATGAAACTGCAAATGTGCAGAAAGCAGCCGAAGATATCGTAAACGGATGTACTTTTGATAACAATCTGCCCTGTATCGCGGAGAAGGAAGTAGTCGCCGTGGATCTGATCGCAGACGAACTGATTTACCATATGGAGCAGGCCGGATGCTACAAAGCAAGTCCGGAAGAAGTACAGAAGTTAATCGAGACCGTATTCATCGAGAAAAACGGAAGAAAGATTCTGAACAGAAAATGTGTTGGCCGAAGCGCAAAGGTACTGCTGGAGAAGATCGGTGTTACGGTGGGTGATGAGATCCGCTGCATCATCTTCGAAGGGGAAAAGACCAATCCGCTGATCTGGGAAGAACTGATGATGCCGATCCTTGGAATAGTCCGTGTGAAGAACGTGGATGAGGGAATCGCCATCGCAGTGGAACTGGAACACGGCAACCGTCATTCCGCACATATGCATTCCACCAGTGTCGTGAACCTGACCAGATACGGCAAAGCGATCGACACCGCGATCTTCGTAAAGAACGGTCCTTCCTACGCGGCATTAGGCTTCGGAGGAGAAGGATATCCGACCTTTACGATCGCCAGCAGAACCGGTGAAGGACTGACATCCGCCAAGACCTTTACCAAAATAAGACGCTGTGTTATGTGTGATGCACTGTGCATACGATAGGAGGCTGAAAAACAGATATGGAACAGGTAAATATAGAAGAAATCGTAAAACAGGTATTATCTGAGATGAAAGGAAGCGCAGGCAGCCAGGCGGCCGCTCCCGCCAGGAGTGCAGCACCTGCAGGCGCCATCCCGAAAACCTCCAGAGTAGCGATGCTGACCGGCCTGGAAAACTACGACATCAAGGAATATCCGATCCCGGAACTGGGTGACGACGATATCCTGGTTAAAGTGGAAGGCTGCGGCGTATGCGGTACCGATGCCCATGAATTTAAGAGAGATCCCTTCGGACTGATCCCGGTTGTCTTAGGACACGAGGGTACTGGCGAGATCGTGAAAATGGGTAAGAATGTGAAAGTGGACAGCGCCGGAAAACCTCTGGCATTGGGTGACAAGGTTGTTACCTGTATGATTTTCAAAGACAACCCGGACATCACCATGTTCGACCTGAACAAGCAGAATGTGGGCGGAGCCGATGTATACGGATTACTTCCCGATGATGATATCCATCTGAACGGATGGTTTGCCGACTACCTGGTAGTCAGAGGCGGATCCAGTATCTTCAATGTAAGCGACCTGGATCTGGATTCCAGAATCCTGATCGAGCCTTGCGCCGTTCTGATCCACGCGGTAGAGCGTGCGAAAACCACCGGAATCTTAAGATTCAACAGCAGAGTAGCCGTACAGGGCTGCGGACCGATCGGTCTGATCTGCATCGCGATCTTGAGGACTATGGGAATCCAGAACATCGTAGCCATCGACGGAGAACAGAAGCGTCTGGACTTCGCAAAAGAACTGGGAGCTTCCGCCAGCGTCAACTTCAAGGATCACAAGGGAATTGAAGAGCTGACCGAGGCTGTGAAGGATGCTTTCGGCGGATACCTGGCAGATTTTGCATTCCAGTGTACCGGATCTCCGGTGGCTCATGCGAACATCTACAAATTCATCCGCAACGGCGGCGGACTCTGTGAGCTGGGCTTCTTCATCAACGGTGGAGACGCTACCATCAATCCTCACTTTGATATCTGCTCCAAAGAGATCACAACGGTTGGTTCCTGGGTATATACCCTGAGAGATTACGCGACCACCTTCGATTTCTTAAAGAGTGCGAAACAGATCGGCCTTCCGATCAACAAGCTGATCACCCACAAGTTCCCGTTAGACCAGATCAATGAGGCACATCACACGAACCTGAGGATGGAAGGACTTAAGATCGCCATCATCAACGAATAAAAAAGGTGGGATGAGCTATGGCAGGTCAGGCAGTTGGATTGTTAGAAGTATTTGGCTGTGTAGCGGCTTTTGTAGCGGCAGATGCAGCGGCAAAGGCGGGCAATGTTTCCATTGAATCACTGGATAAGAACAAACCGGCCAATGCAGACGCACTACCCGTACCGCTGATCATGTGCCTGAAAATCCGCGGTCCGGTTGCAGATGTAAGAGCTGCCATGGAGGCGGCCAAGGCTGCAGCCAGCAGCATCACCGGGGTAGTTACCGAATATATTATTCCGGCTCCGGATGAGAATACGGAGAAGATGTTGAAAATCAGTGCAATATAAGATATGATGTTGAAATAGAATGTATAGTAAATGAAAAGCAAACGCCCTTAAGGAGGATTTTTAATTATGACACAGGAAGCATTAGGAATGGTAGAAACCAGAGGTTTAGTAGCAGCAATTGAGGCATCCGATGCAATGGTTAAGGCTGCAGACGTTACTCTGATCGGAACTGAGAAAATCGGAAGCGGACTGGTAACCGTTATGGTTCGCGGCGATGTAGGTGCGGTAAAAGCTGCAACAGAAGTTGGCGGAGAAGCTGCTGCAAGACTTGGAGAATTAGTAGCTGTACACGTAATCCCGAGACCTCATACGGACGTTGAGAAAATTTTACCGATCATTAAATAATAAAAGCAGGGAATGCGTATGAAATCTTTAGGTTTGGTGGAATTACCGAATTGTACGGACGCAATCGTCGTGTTAGACCAGATGTTGAAAACGGCGAATGTGAAGTTTCTTACATGGGAAAAGAAACTGGGCGGCCGGTTAGTGACCATTTTCGTCCAGGGGGAAGTATCCGCCGTCACCGAAGCTGTAGAACGGGCTAAGAACTGCGGTACAGGCCGGGTCGTTGCTTCCGCGGTAATCGCAAACCCTCATGAAGAAACAATGAAGCTGGTAGAGACTAGCCGCAGGAAATATAAATTCAAATTTGATTAAGCGTCAAAGATGAAATTTCAGAGCGGTTCACGAGGAAACAAAATGGCACAGACAAAGACGAGACAGGCAAAACAAATCGAAATTAAGGAGGAAAAAAGAATGGATCTTCAGGCATTAGGAATGGTAGAAACCAGAGGTTTGGTAGCATCGATCGAGGCAGCCGATGCAATGTTAAAAGCTGCAAACGTAGTATTAGTTGGTACCGAGAAAATCGGTAGCGGACTGGTAAGTGTTATGGTCCGCGGCGACGTAGGTGCTGTAAAAGCTGCTGTAGAAGCAGGTTCCGCCAACGCTGCAAAATTAGGTGAAGTGATTGCTGTACATGTAATCCCGAGACCTCATTCGGATGTGGAGAAAATTCTTCCCCAGATCAAATAATCGATAAGACAATTGTTACGAAACAGAGAAGAAGGAGGGCTCCTTCTTCTCTGTGGATTGTAACTAAACCCTAAGGAAGGGATGAAGGGTTGAACGAAATGTTCATCCATACCTATATGTGCAGAAAAAACGCACGTTTGGAGGAAAGGCTGAACGAATGTTCATCCATACCTATATGTGCAGAAAAATGCACGTTTGGAGGAAACCATGCAAGAACAATTTATACAGGAAATTACCCAGAACGTATTAAAACAGCTTCAGAACGTTGACGTGTATAATGAAGAAAACAAAGTTCCCATCGGCGTATCCGCAAGACATGTGCATCTTTGCAGGGAACATATCGATATATTATTTGGCAAGGGTTATCAGCTCACAAAGAAAAAAGATCTGATGGGCGGCCAGTTCGCTTCCAACGAGTGTGTGACTCTGGTGGGAACGAAACTGCGTGCCATTGAAAATGTCCGTATCCTCGGACCGGAAAGAAAGGCTTCACAGGTGGAAGTATCCAAGACCGATGCGATCCGCTTAGGTTTAAATCCTCCGGTCAGGGAGTCCGGTAAGATCGCGGGAAGCGCACCGGTGTCCCTGGTGGGCCCCAAAGGTGTGGTTTACTTAAGTGAGGGCTGTATCGTAGCTATGCGTCATATCCATATGTCTCCGGATGACGCTAAGAAGTTCGGAGTGGAAAACGGGCAGATTGTCAAGGTACGTTTCGGCAGCGAGCGCGGGGGGATTTTTGAAGATGTATTGATCCGGGTGCATCCGACCTTTACGCTGGAAATGCATATCGATACCGATGAGGCAAACGGACTGGGGATTGGAAAGCAAATGGGAATTCTGATAAAATAAGAGTTTGAAAGCGAAGAGTGCCGGGGAGGCGCAGATGACATGATAATTGGTAAGGTTGTAGGTACGGTTATTTGTACCAGAAAAAATGATCATCTGGTTGGGAATAAGTTCCTCATAATAGATCCCATGGAGAAAATGGCATCTGAGATGGAATCCAGAATAGTGGCAGTGGACAATGTGGGAGCCGGTATCGGTGAAATTGTGTTGGTAGCCAGAGGCAGTGCGGCGCGTGTCGGCTGTGGGGATGAGAACTCTCCCGTAGATGCCTGCGTCGTAGGTATCGTAGATGATCCGCAGAAAATCGTTATTGTAGAATAGGTTGGTGTGAATAACATGGAATTGGTACAGATGAAGGAAGCGCTATATGAAGGCGGTGTCGTA
Source organism: Diplocloster modestus (assembly GCF_019042245.1). Classification (GTDB taxonomy): domain Bacteria; phylum Bacillota; class Clostridia; order Lachnospirales; family Lachnospiraceae; genus Diplocloster; species Diplocloster modestus. The sequence goes on along the minus strand of NZ_JAHQCX010000008.1, from coordinate 123,321 downwards.
GGTGCAGGCGGAGCAGGATTCCCGACCTACGCAAAATTGTCGGACAAAGCACAAACCGTAATCCTGAACTGTGCGGAATGCGAACCGTTGATCAAAGTTGACCGGCAGCTGATCATGGCCCATGCAGAAGAGATTCTTTCCGGTATGCAGATGCTGGTGGACACCATGGGAGCAGAAGAAGGCATTCTGGCAGTGAAGAAATCTTATACGGCGGCGATCGAGGCAGTGCAAAGCCGCATCGGTGGATATCCGAAATTGCGGTTACATATACTGCCGGACATCTATCCGGCCGGGGATGAGGTGGTGCTGATCTATGAGACCACGGGTAAGATCGTCCCGCAGGGTAAAATTCCTATCTTGGTAGGCTGTGTTGTCGTCAATGTGGAGACAGTGCTGAATCTATATAATAAGGTAACAAGTGATAAAGATGTTACATCCAAGTTCGTCACGGTAGCCGGTCTGGTAAACAATCCCCTGACCGTTGAAGTTCCGGTAGGCATCACAGTACAGGAACTGATCGATCTGGCCGGCGGAGTGTCAACACAAGACTACGCCATCTTAATGGGTGGTCCTATGACGGGACGGATCTGTTCTGCCCACGACATCGTGACCAAGACTACAAAAGCAATTCTTATATTGCCCCCTGACTGCCCTCCGATCGCCAAGAGACGTCGTGAGAGCCGTCTGGATATCCGTAACGCGATGTCTGTATGTTCCCAGTGTTCCATGTGCACAAGCCTGTGCCCGAGAAACCTTCTGGGACAGTCCATTAAGCCTCATGAGTTTATGCGGTCCATCGCAAACGGCCTGACGGACAATGTGGAACCGTATCTGAATACATTCTTCTGCTGCTCCTGCGGCCTGTGTGAGATGTATTCCTGCCACCAGGACCTGTCCCCCAGAAGACTGATGGATGAGTACAAAGGCAAGATGCGCGCCAAAGGAATTAAGATTCCGGACAAAGCAGGAAAAGGTGTGGCAAGCCCGCTTCGGGAAGAGAGAAGAGTCCCCGAGCATCGTCTGGTTCACCGTCTGGGATTACACCAGTTTGATGTTCCGGCACCACTGGTAAAATGCGAGAAGGAATTCAAAGAGGTGAAACTGATGCTCCGTCAGAACATCGGCGCCCCTTGTGTTCCGGAGGTTAAGGTGGGAGATTCCGTAACACAAGGACAGACCGTCGCAAGACCACCGAAGGAAGCATTAGGTACCTGCCTGCATGCAAGTATCGGCGGTAAAGTTACGGCAGTTACGGATCAATTTATAACCATTAAGGCATAGTGTGGAGATGAAAGCGATGAATAGAGCAATAGGAATGGTAGAATACAAAACGGTTTCTTCCGGTATACAGGCGGCGGATTTGATCGTGAAGACATCGGATGTGACGCTGATTGAGGCCCAGACCGTATGTCCCGGTAAATTCATTATCTTATTTTCCGGTGATATCAGTGCGGTCCGCGTGGCTGTGGATGCGGCAGAACGTCAGTTCCCGGAGAGCATGATAGACAAATTCGTGTTGGGTAATCCTCATGACTCCATCTTTAAGGCACTGTCCTGCACAGCACAGATCGATGATGTAAATGCGCTGGGCATTGTGGAAACTTTCACAGGTGCTTCTGCGATCGTAGCGGCCGATCACGCGGCCAAGACGGCGGAAGTGGATATCTTCGAGATCCGGATCGCCAGAGGTATGTGCGGAAAATCCTATGTGCTGCTGACCGGTTCCGTGGCGGCAGTGACAGAGGCTGTGGAATCCAGCGTTTCAATGATAAAAGAGGAAGGCCTGGTACTGGATTATGCAGTGATACCGAGCCCTTCCAAAGAATTTGTACGTACTTTAATTTAGGTTTGTTTGTGTTTGTGCATAGAGGAACCGACCGGCCGGACAGGATAACTGTCTGGGCCGGCCGGTTTTTTATTTCGCAGGAAAGTGCTCCTGTGAAATAAAAAACGGTTCAGTAAAGGATAAAATGTTCCAGTCCTGTCAATAAAAGAGAAAGAATTGGGGGATACTGAATAAGAACTACGGGAAACAGGAAAAATCCTCTGTGTTTCCTGAATGAGTTGAGGAAAACACAGAGGATCGGTAAATATTTACGTAACAATCAGTACTGGAGGAACGAATGAAAGAATTTGTGTATGCGGTAAAAGATGAATTAGGGATTCATGCCAGACCTGCGGGGATGCTGGCTAAGCTGGCAGCCGGATATAAAAGCCAGATATTGATCTGCTGTAACGACAGAGAAGTGGATGTAAAAAGGATTATGGGTGTGATGAGTTTAGGTGTAAAACAGGGACAGCAGATCAAGTTAAAGGTTGAAGGCGAGGATGAGGATGAAGCCGAAGAGGCTCTGCGCAAATTTATGGATGAGAATCTATAATGGTTCATATTGTGCTTTTATTGCAGCAGTGCTCATGAAATGGACAGATGTGTAATGGAGATACATGGAATGGACAGATCATGTGCGCTGTTTTTTACACTATAAAGTTAACTAAAAATAATAGAGGTTGACAATCTGACGGTGAATCTATATAATAAAATCAACCCATAAGATATATGGTTAACAATTGCTGAAACTAATGGATACATAAAATGGAGGAAAGAATGATGAAACAGAAGATATCAACCAGATCTATCGTTGCCGTGGGAGTATTTGCCGCTGTGATTGCAGTCCTTTCACAGATATCTGTTCCCATGCCGTCACAGGTGCCGATCACGCTTCAGACATTTGCAATCGCACTGGCGGGATATGTGCTGGGGTGGAAGCGGGGACTGGGGGCGGTAGTCGTATATGTATTGCTAGGAGCAGTCGGCGTTCCGGTCTTTGCCAATTTTACAGCAGGTTTTCAGGTCCTCGTGGGGCCGACGGGCGGCTTTATCTTTGGCTTCCTTGGTATGGCCGTACTGTGCGGGCTTGGAGGAAGACAAAAAGATAAACCCCTCGCAATCCTGTTCAGCCTGCTTGGACTGTCTGTCTGTCATTTGGCCGGAGCGCTGCAGTTTTCCATGATCACTTCCACATCCATAGGTCAGGCATTGTTAATCGCGTCTGTCCCCTATCTGATCAAGGACGTGATTTCACTTGTATTAGCTTATGTTGTTGGGGCAATACTCAGGAAGAGACTGGCTTCGGCTGGTATTCTGATCTATGTATAGCACATATCTATCTACCTGTTCCATAGGAAATATATATCTATTATAGAAGAATCATATCATATAAAGAATAATATTGAGATCGGATACTGCTGAACAATGCATTCGCCCGCTGTGTAATATTACAGAGATGGGATGAATTTATTGGTCAGCAGTTTTTGTATTTACAGCTGTAGACTGCAGAAAATTGGAATGAAATAATACAGGGAACTGGATGAAATAATATCAGGAACTATAAAGAAATAAATGTAATCCGGCTATTCTTGCGAAATGAAATAGATTGTAGTATGATAGCAGTAATTATAACATCGATAAAAGGATGAGGAGAAGTCTGCGTATGGACCTGAACAAAAAAAATTCCCGAAAGATATTTGGATTTATTGCATTTGGAATCATTCTATTTGTCGCAATGGAAAATCTGGGCGCTGTTGCGGGTGCTGCAGGCTGGATCCTGGGTCTGTTCTGGCCGTTTCTTCTGGGCCTTTGCATAGCTTTTATTTTAAATATTCCCATGCGCTTTCTGGAAGAAAGAGTGTTTGCGGGCCTGAAGGGAAAAAAAACATGGAATAAAATCTGCCGTCCGGTATGTATGGTTTTATCCATGGTCATTATACTGGCGATTGTATTCTTTGTCATGTTCCTGGTGCTGCCGGAACTGATTCGAACCTTTACCATACTGAGCAGAAGCATCCCGGCCTTTGTGAATGATGTACAAAACTGGCTCATAAAATTGGCGGAAGATTTTGACATATCCGCCGACACCATCCAGAATATATCCATTGACTGGGATAAGATGATCAGTACGGCGGTCACGTTTCTGCAGGATGGGGCGACTACTGTGCTGAATACAACCATAGGAGTCACCACCTCCATCGTAAATGGAGTCGTCAATTTTTTCCTTGCGGTTATCTTTGCCATCTATATTTTGGCAGCGAAAGAAAAATTGGGCGGACAGATCCGCAAATTTCTCCGGGCGTTTATCGACACGAAAAAAGCGGATCAATTTCTCTATGTATGCAGCCTGTCCAGCCGGATCTTCGGTAACTTTGTCAGCGGACAATGTACGGAAGCGGTAATTCTTGGAACACTGTGCTGGCTGGGTATGCTCCTTTTACAGCTGCCCTATCCGCTGGTTATCGGTGCCCTTGTTGGTCTCACGGCGTTGATTCCCATTTTTGGCGCATTCATTGGGTGTGCGGTAGGCGCGTTCCTGATTTTGATCGTCAGCCCGATCAAAGCCCTGATTTTCATTATATTTTTCCTGGTGCTTCAGCAGATCGAGGGAAATTTGATCTATCCAAAAGTGGTGGGCACTTCCGTGGGACTGCCCGGAATCTGGGTGCTTCTGGCGGTTACGATCGGCGCCAGCATGTTCGGCGTTATCGGTATGCTGGTATTCGTTCCACTTTGTTCGGTCCTTTACTGCCTGTTTCGGGAAGCGGTAAACCACAGGCTGTGCATCAAGGAACAGTCAGCAGCCAAAAAGCCAGCCGTACCAAAAGAGCCTGCAGCTAAGAAATGACCCATAAAAAAAGAAGCTGTTCATCAACTGTTCAACCAGATTATATAAGTAAAAATAGTGATATGAGAGAAAGATAATCTCATCAATATAAGAAGGATAGAGGGAGGTTATAACAATGGCAGTTATCATCAAAAACGGTACGGTTGTATCACCAACCCAGAGTGCCATGCAGGATATCCGTATTGAAGGAGAAAAAATCGCGCAGGTGGGGGAGAACCTGCCGGTATCCGCAGAAGACACGGTCTATGATGCCCAGGGAAAACTAGTATTTCCCGGATTTATCGATGCCCATACCCATATGGATATGGATAACGGTAAAATAGTAACCGCAGATGACTTCGCGTCCGGCGGCCGGGCGGCTATCGCGGGAGGCACGACCCTGCTGATAGATTTTGCGACCCAGGATAAGGGCCATCTGATGGGAGAGGCATTCTATCAGTGGATGGCGAAAGCTGAGCAGAAGTGTTCCTGTGACTATGCTTTCCACATGGCCATCATAGACTGGAATGAGGAAACCAGACAGGAACTGACCAATATGTTCCGGATCGGAGTTTCCTCCTTTAAAGTATATCTGGCCTACGACAATCTGCGGATCAACGATCGTGAGCTCTACGAACTCCTGTGTGACATGAAGAAACTGGGTGGAATCGTCGGCGTTCACTGTGAAAACGGTGATCTGGTCAACGAGCTGGTAGCCGAACAGCTGGCGGCAGGCAACACAAGTCCCGCAGCCCATCCGGCCTCCAGGCCGGCAGAAGTGGAAGCCGAAGCCATATCCCGCCTCCTGTACATAGCGAAGTTAGCCGACTGCCCCGTCCACATCGTTCACTTAAGCACGAAACTGGGACTGGAAGAAATCCGGAAAGCCCGGGCCAACGGGCAGACCGTCTACGTTGAGACCTGCCCCCAGTATCTGCTCATGGACGACTGTGTATACAGCCAGCCGGATTTCGAAGGAGCCAAATACGTCTGCTCCCCGCCAGTCCGCAAAAAAGAAGACCAGGAAGCCCTCTGGGAAGGCCTCATAAACGGAGAAATTCAAACCGTAGCCACGGACCACTGCAGCTACAACTTCCACGGCCAAAAAGACTTAGGAATTGACGACTTCTCCAAGATTCCCAACGGCCTGCCCGGCATCGAGCACCGTCCGGAATTGATCTATACCTACGGAGTCAAAACCGGCCGCATCACCAAAGAAAAAATGTGCGAGATCCTGACTGCCAACAATGCCAAGATATTCGGCTGTTACCCTCAAAAAGGAGTTATCGCTCCCGGCAGCGACGCGGACATCGTGATCTGGCAGGACTGCCAGGAACCCATCACCGCCGCGGCCCAGCATCACAACGTAGACTACACCCCCTACGAGGGAATTGAGATCCTGGGCAAGCCCCAGACCGTATTCCTCCGCGGTCAGGAAGTATTCCGCGATGGCAAGCTCCTCCAGCCCGAGCTCGGAATCTATATAAGCCGGGAACCAGGCGGACTATAACACGCGCACCTGAGTAAAAATTGTTGTGCTGCCCTTTGTACACGGGGCAGCATTTTTATGCAGTCTATTTCCACGGGACTCCGGGAGCAAAGGGGCGCGGGATGCAAAGCCGGGCGGAAAATCTCGCGGGGCCAAATCACATCGGCCAGACCTAAGAACGGGTAACTCCGAAGGCGGGAGAACCTCTTATTGGCAGGGCCCGGAACAAACTCGCCAAAGGGCGGCTCGGACAGTGTTCCGGGCCCTGCGAGGTTCTCCCGCCCTCTGCGTAACCCGTTCTAAGGCCTGGCCTCAAGTGATTTGGCCCCGCGAGATTTTCCGCCCGGCTTTGCATCCCGCGCCCCTTTGCTCCCTGCTTTATAATAAGCTTTTTTCCATGTTCTGACAGGTTGTTAGAACCTTATCCATGAAATCTTGCGCAAAAAGGCAAAATTTTAGTTCCGGTTTATCCGGGTTAAGTATTTAAAGTATCGAATTCTGGCGTTGGCGGGAGTGTGAAGTCCTTTAGGCTGGAATCTGATCAAAAATCCGGATCAGGCTGAGCGGCTCAAGGGGAAGTTATACCAACCCTTGTTTGTTCCCTCTCATCCCTATTTTACGAAAGGCTTTTTCGCAGGGTGTCAGATACTATAGCGCTGCTCCCGTCTCTCAGAATACCTGTAATAGCTGTAATACCTGTCTGCCCTGGTAAAATGGTAAGCTGTTACAAACCGTCACTGCCTTCAAGGGTCTATACAAGGGTCTTATCCATTGTGAAAGCTAAGAACCTCTAATTTTTCCAAACAGTCGCCAGTCGATCTGCGGTATATGACGCCACGCAGACTGTAGGAACATGGAAAAAGGCTTTTCGTACAGCAGGGCTGAGAGGGAAGGGGCGGACCTTGGGGCGCGGGCGGCAAATCTCGCGGGGCCAAATCACTTGAGACCGGACCTTAGAACGGCTTACGCAGAAGGCGGGAGAACCTCGCAGGGCCCGGAACACTGTCCGAGCCGCCCTTTGGCGAGTTTGTTCCGGACCCTGCCAATAAGAGGTTCTCCCGCCTTCGGAGTTAGCCGTTCTTAGATCCGGCCGATGTGATTTGGCCCCGCGAGATTTGCCGCCCGCGCCCCAAGGTCCGCCCCTTCCCTCTCAGCCCGGACCTTAGTAAACTAAATCCCCATTTTTCCACAAAAATCAGCCGTGAATAGTAACTATTACTTGTCAAATATTTCACAATTCCCCGCGGAATAGCTTGACTTTTAAACTGTGAAATGAGATAATAGATCCAAATTGCGAATCTTATCGCAGTTGCATATTCCGGCCGGGAAGAATGAAAAGATGCCGGATCTATAGAACTAAAGGAGGACAAGATATGTCAACAAAAGCGTTTTATCCCAGAAACGAAATCGGCGCTGGCAAGGTTGGCTTTGCGAAAACCAGGTCCATCATCGAAGCTGCTTTCTATGGGAACAATGTGATTAAGGTTAACACCTTAAAAGAGGCTTATAATCTGGCCAAGAATTCTCCTGGAACCGTTGTTACAGACATGCCGGTTTACAGAGGTGAAGAATTCGGCCTTGAGCCCGACGCTAAGGTTTTGTTATTTAATGACGGTTCCATTACCGGACGTTACGCTGCTGCAAGAAGAATTGCCGGCGAACCCAATGTGAACTGTGATGAACTAGATAAAATGACCATGGACGCTGTATATGATACCAGATGGAAAAAAATGTATCATGCAGAGGCATATGTAGGACTGGATCCTGAATTCATGGTAAAAGCCCACCTTTTGATTCCGGAAGGCGAAGAGAATATCATGTATTCCTGGTTGTTGAATTTCCAGTATCTGAGTGACTATTATGTAAAGATGTACAAGGAATCCGTACCGGTAGGTGACGGAAAGGAGCCTGACATCTATATCTTCTCAAATCCCCAGTGGCCCGGCACCGACAAACCCGGATATGATCCGAAATGCCTGTGCTACTTCAATACAGATCAGAACTGTGCCGCTATTCTTGGAATGAGATATTTCGGTGAACATAAAAAAGGAACCCTGACTATGGCTTGGGCGATCGCTAACCGTAACGGTTACGCTTCCTGCCACGGCGGACAGAAGGAATACACTCTGGCTGACGGCTCCAAATATGTTGCTTCCGTATTCGGTCTGTCAGGATCCGGAAAATCCACTCTTACCCATGCAAAACACGATGGAAAATATGAGATCCAGGTGCTTCATGATGACGCTTTCGTTATCAATACCGATACCTGCGCATCCGTAGCTCTGGAGCCTACTTACTTTGATAAGACCCAGGATTATCCGACCAACTGCGAGGACAATAAATATCTGTTAACTGTTATGAATAACTCCGCGACTCTGGATGAGGACGGAAAAGTTGTTATCGTAACAGAAGATATCCGGAATGGTAACGGACGTGCGATCAAATCCAAACTGTGGTCACCGAACCGTGTTGACAAGATCGATGCTCCCGTTAATTCCATTATCTGGATCATGAAAGACCCGACGATTCCTCCGGTTGTTAAATTAAAAGGTGCTTCCTTAGCCTCCGTTATGGGAGCGACTCTTGCAACTAAGAGATCCTCTGCGGAGAGATTAGCGGAAGGCGTGGACCCGAACGCACTGGTTGTGGTTCCTTACGCAAACCCGTTCCGGACCTATCCGCTGTCCCATGACTTTGACAAATTTAAAAAATTAGTTGCTGAGAAAAATGTAGACTGCTATATCGTCAACACCGGCGACTTCATGGGCAAGAAAGTAAAACCTGCCGATACGCTTGGCATCCTGGAAGCGATCGTCGAAGGCAAAGCGGATTTCAAACCCTGGGGACCTTTCTCTGATATTGAGATCTTTGACTGGGAAGGCTTCGTACCGGATATGAATGATGCAGATTATGTTGCTCAGTTAAAAGCCAGAATGAACGATAGATTAGAGTTTGTAAAATCCAGAGACACCTTCAAAGACGGTTACGATAAGCTTCCTGCTGATGCTTTAGAGGCAATTCAGAAGGTAGTAGACGAATTAAACTAATTAGAACTAACAGAGGGCTGTTCTGAAGATAGGACAGCCCTCTCATAAGATGACTATAGGATCTGGCGGAATTTATATCGAGCGGCGGCCACCGCGCGCCCGCCCGTAGGGCATGAGATTACGGGATGTAAATTATGGTAGGCTTATCCGCTTTGAAAATGGCGGATCAGATATAAATTATAGAATAATATGGAGGGTGAAACATGAGTAACAATGCAACAAATGCGGCAAGACAGAGAATTGACGCTCTTCTGGACGCAAACAGTTTTGTTGAAATCGGTGGATATGTTACGGCAAGAAACACAGATTTTAACTTAGCAGCAAAAGAAACACCCGCAGATGGGGTCGTAACAGGTTATGGTGTAATTGATGGGAATCTGGTGTATGTGTACAGCCAGGATGCCTCTGTGATGAACGGTTCCATTGGCGAAATGCATGCAAAGAAAATAGCAGGTTTGTACGACTATGCTATGAAAATGGGAGCTCCTGTGATCGGTCTGGTAGACTGCGCGGGCTTACGGCTTCAGGAAGCTACCGATGCGTTAAACGGTTTTGGCGAGATCTATCTGAAACAGTCCCTGGCTTCCGGTGTGATTCCTCAGATCACGGCTGTTTTCGGTACCTGCGGCGGCGGTCTGGCTCTGGTACCCGGATTGACGGATTTTACCTTTATGGAAGAAAAAGACGCGAAGCTGTTTGTAAACAGTCCCAACGCGATTGACGGAAACAATGTGTCCAAGTGTGACAGTGCTTCCGCTAAATTCCAGAGTGAAGAAGCAGGTCTTGTTGATGTAGTGGCAGACGCCGCTTCCATATTAGAACAAATCAGACAATTAGTGTGTATGCTCCCTGCTAATAATGAGGATGATATGTCCTACGAAGAGTGTACGGATGATTTGAACCGGACATGTACAGATCTGGCAAACGCGGCAGGTGATACGGCGATTGCACTTTCCAATATTTCTGATGACGGCGTGTTCTTTGAAGTTAAGAGAGCTTACGGACAGAACATGGTGGCCGGATTCATCAAATTAAACGGCGTGACGGTAGGCGCTTTGGCTAACCGCACAGAGCTGTATGACGAAAACGGAGAGAAAACTGCGGAATTCGACAATGTATTGTCTGTCAAAGGCTGCAGAAAAGCGGCGGAGTTTGTAAACTTCTGCGATGCTTTTGATATCCCGGTGCTCACCCTGACCAATGTAAAAGGTTTCAAATCCAGCATGTGCGCAGAAAAGAATATTGCCAGAGAGGCAGCGAAGATGACCTACGCATTTGCCAACGCTACAGTGCCGAAAGTAAATGTGATCATAGGCGAAGCTTACGGCAGCGCTTATGTGGCGATGAACAGCAAATCCATAGGGGCGGATATGGTATTCGCATGGCCTCAGGCACAGATCGGTATGATGGATGCGGGATTAGCGGCCAAAATCATGTATGACGGCGAGAGCGCGGACATCATCAATGAGAAAACAGCGGAATATGCTGCGCTTCAGTCAAGTGCGCTGGCGGCGGCTAAGAGAGGATATGTAGATAACATTATCGATGCACAGGATACGAGAAAATATGTAATCGGTGCGTTTGAAATGCTGTTTACGAAAAGAGAGGATCGTCCGAGTAAAAAACATGGCACGGTCTAGGAGAGGTGGAAAGATATGAGAAAATTCCTTGTAGCAATATGTATCATGACCTGTCTCTTTTCCTTGACCGCCTGTGGACAGAAAGTAGAAAGCCCTTTTGATGACTATCAGGATGAAGATTTTCGCGCGAATTCCGAAGGCTTTATTCAGGGTCTCAGCCAGTCCGATGACAGCTATTTGCAGAGCCTGATTGACCAGGAAGACGGCGTGATATCTGCCGCTGCCGAAAACTGGCTGGATGTCAAAAAAGAGCTTGGCGCTTATAAAGGGGTAAAGGACTTTGAGGTGAAACGGGAAGGAAAGCAGTTGAGTGCTGTCCTGACCGCTCAGTTTGAGAATAGAGACGGAACATTAACCATTACTTACAATGAGGATCTGCAGCCAACTTCGATCACTGTGGATGTGAATTACAGTATGGGGGAGAGAATGGGCAAGGCCGCCTTGAATACCCTGATGGGTATGGGCACGGTGTTTGTCATTCTGATCCTGATCAGTCTACTGATTTCTTTATTTAAGTATATTAATAAACTGGAAGCAAAAATGAACAAAATAACGGCTGTTCAGGAAGCACCAGCTCCGGCAGCTCCGGTTCTCGCAGAACCTGTAGAGGAACTTACAGATGATTATGAACTGGCAGCGGTCATCAGTGCGGCGATCGCTGCGTCAGAAGGTACGTCCGCGGACGGCTTTGTGGTAAGATCAATCAAAAAAAGAACAAAATGGCAAAAGGCCTAATTGAAGATAGGAGGATTTATCCATGAAAAATTATACCATTACCGTAAATGGCAACGTATATGATGTAACCGTAGAAGAAGGCGCAGGTGCTCCTGTGGCGGCAAGCGCTCCGAAAGCAGCTCCCAAAGCGGCACCGGCTCCCAGCGCAGCAAAACCGGCTGCAGGAGCAGGCAGCGTCCAGGTAAAAGCCAGTGTACCCGGCAAGGTTTATGCGGTCGAAGCGAAAGTGGGACAGGCAGTAAAATCCGGAGATAATCTGGTTATTCTGGAAGCGATGAAAATGGAAATCCCGGTTGTGGCACCTCAGGATGGAACAGTGGCCAGTATCGACGTGGCAGTAGGCGACGCCATTGAGTCCGGAGACGTTTTAGCAACACTCAACTAGGATTCATACGCGTAAAGACAATACCCTTCCGGGCAATTTGTAATACATGTCCTTTGGGCGGGTGTGCAGCTGCGCTGCTCAATAAAGTATGAATTCCCAATCAAAAATATGGGAGGTTAGATCATGAGTTATGTATTAGAGACTATGGAAAACCTCATACACCAGACCGCGTTTTTTAATTTAACGATCGGAAACGTGGTGATGATTCTGGTTGCATGTGTTTTCCTGTATCTGGCAATACGAAAAGGATACGAACCGCTCCTGTTGGTTCCGATTTCCTTTGGTATGTTGCTGGTTAATATTTATCCGGATATCATGCTGGCGATTGAAGATTCCGCGAATGGTACCGGTGGATTGCTCCATTACTTCTATTTGCTGGATGAATGGGGAATCCTTCCTCCGCTGATTTTCCTGGGCGTGGGAGCGATGACGGACTTTGGTCCTTTGATTGCGAATCCCAAGAGCTTTTTACTGGGAGCTGCGGCACAGTTCGGTATCTTTATCGCATATTTCGGAGCGATTGCCTTAGGATTCGGTGATAAGGCTGCGGCAGCGATCTCCATTATCGGCGGAGCCGACGGCCCAACTTCGATCTACCTGGCTGGAAAGCTCGGGCAGACGGCGATCCTGGGTCCGATTGCGGTAGCGGCATATTCCTATATGTCACTGGTTCCGATTATTCAGCCGCCGATTATGAAATTACTGACGACGGAAAAAGAACGGAAGATTAAAATGGAACAGCTGCGTCCGGTTTCCAGGCTGGAAAAAATCCTGTTCCCGATTATCGTAACCATCATCGTTTGTGTTATCCTTCCTTCTACCGCTCCATTGATCGGTATGTTAATGTTAGGTAACTTGTTCCGGGAATCCGGAGTGGTACGTCAGCTGACCGAGACGGCATCCAATGCCCTGATGTATATCGTGGTTATTCTGCTGGGTACCTCCGTTGGCGCGACCACCAGTGCCCAGGCTTTCCTGACCCCCACGACCATCGCTATCGTGGTATTAGGTCTGATCGCATTTATATTTGGTACGGCGGCCGGAGTCCTGTTTGGTAAATTGATGTGTCACCTGACCCATGGCAAGGTGAACCCGCTGATCGGATCCGCCGGTGTATCCGCAGTTCCGATGGCCGCCCGTGTATCCCAGAAGGTGGGTGCGGAGGCAGATCCCACCAACTTCCTGCTGATGCATGCGATGGGACCCAACGTGGCCGGAGTTATCGGTACGGCCGTGGCAGCCGGTGTGTTTATGGCAATCTTCGGTGTGTAATTTAAATATAAGAAGGAGGTAAAAATAGAATGGCAGAAAAAAGGCCTGTAAAAATAGTGGAAACGGTTTTGCGTGATGCACATCAATCCTTAATCGCGACCAGAATGAAAACGGAAGAAATGCTTCCGATAATTGACAAAATGGATAAAGTTGGTTACTACGCAGTAGAGTGCTGGGGTGGTGCAACTTTTGACGCATCCCTTCGTTTCCTGAAAGAGGATCCGTGGGACAGACTGCGCAAATTAAGAGCTGGGTTCAAAAATACCAAATTGCAGATGTTATTCCGCGGACAAAATATCCTGGGATACCGTCCTTATGCAGACGATGTGGTAGAATATTTCGTACAGAAGTCTATCGCGAACGGAATTGATATCATTCGTATTTTCGATTGTATGAACGATCTTCGCAACCTGCAGACAGCTGTTACTGCGACCAACAAAGAGGGCGGACACGCGCAGGTGGCATTATCCTATACCCTGGGCGATGCCTACACGATGGAATACTGGACTGAGAAAGCAAAACAGGTAGAGGAAATGGGCGCGGATTCCCTGTGTATCAAGGATATGGCAGGACTGCTCGTCCCTTATGAAGCTACCCGTCTGGTAGAAACCTTGAAAAAAGCAGTTAAGATTCCGATCGACCTGCATACGCATTATACTTCCGGTGTGGCTTCCATGACTTACCTAAAAGCTATCGAAGCTGGATGTGACATCATCGACTGCGCCATGTCCCCGTTCGCGCTGGGAACCAGCCAGCCGGCAACCGAAGTTATGGTAGAGACCTTCCGTGGAACTGAATACGATACGGGATACGATCAGGCTTTACTGGCTGAGATCGCCGATTATTTCCGTCCCATGAGAGACAGTGCTCTGGACAGCGGCTTAATGAATCCGAAGGTTTTGGGCGTCAACATCAAGACCTTACTGTACCAGGTACCGGGCGGTATGCTCTCAAACCTGATGTCCCAGTTAAAGGAACAGCATGCGGAAGACAAATACTATCAGGTTCTGGAAGAAGTTCCGAGAGTAAGAAAAGACCTGGGAGAACCGCCGCTTGTTACCCCTTCCAGCCAGATCGTCGGAACACAGGCAGTGTTCAACGTGCTGATGGGAGAACGCTACAAGATGGTAACCAAAGAGACCAAGGCGGTACTTATGGGTGAATACGGCGCCACCGCAAAACCTTTCAACGCGGAGCTCCAGAAAAAAGTGATCGGAGATGCAACCCCGATTACCTGCCGGCCGGCAGATTTGATCGAGGCAGAATTAGACAAGTTAGAGAAAGAAGTGGCACCCTGGAAGCAGCAGGATGAGGATGTCCTCACCTATGCGCTGTTCCCTCAGGTGGCAGTGGACTTCTTCAAATATCGTCAGGCGCAGCAGACCAAAGTGGACGCGGCTGTGGCCGATACGAAAAATGGGGCTTATCCGGTTTAGATTTTGACTAAGGGCCGGTAATGGCGGGGAGCGGAAGCTTGGCTGTACACAGGCTGGCCGGCTTGCGGGGTTCCGCCTCCGGCCTTCCCGGCGGATGGCTCCGGGCTCAAACTATGGATCCGCCCAAAAGGCTGTCCTTCGCTGGACGGGTCTAAGGGAAAACGAGTGGGACAGAAGAAACACCGTGCCTATTCACCAGGAATTTCTGAAGAAATTCCCGGCTCAGAGGCACTCAACTTTCTGCGGGAAGCAAAAAGTTGGTTTCTCCTGTCCCACTCGTTTTCCATTAGCCCGTCACAGCTCGGCCAAGCCTTCCCGGCGGATCCATAGTTTGGGCCCGGAGCCATCCGCCGGGAAGGCCGGAGGCGGAACCCCGCAAGCTTCTAAAAGAAAAGCAAATGAAAAGAAAAGGCAGGAATGGAAAATATTGTCAGATTTGTTTGAAATCACATTGGTATTATGACGAAATTTGGTAGAAATTGTGGCGTTTTTGATTATTTTTGTCTGGTTTGCTTGATTTTTGATACAACAAACGGTATAAATATAAGTAAGGGTTTTTGGTTTGCAAAAAATGGAAATTGGAGATAGGATGGATGACGGCTTTCGGAGGACTTGATGTTGGTAACTTAGAGAGAGGAAGGACGTGTATGGTTGAGGATGGTGTTGCTTTGGAAACGAGAACTTTTGCCTTGTCTTTGAGCCAGCAGAATATTTGGAATCTGGAGCAGGCTTATCCAGGAACATCCATTAATAATATCAGTACGACCATTAGAATCCAGGGACGGATTGATTTTCATGCTTTGCAGAAAAGCATCAATCGGGTGCTGGCTTCTGATGGTTCTTTGCGTACCCGCATTTTCAGGGATGGGGGCCGTCCGGTACAGTATCATGCGCCTTATGCGAAGGAGATTTTTCCGGTTCTGGATTTTTCGCATACCAGCGGACAGGGGATTAAGAGCTGGGAACATGCGGTGACCAGAGAGGTGATTCCGCTGGAGGATGGTCCGCTGTATCGATTTGTACTGTTCCGTACCGGAGAGAATTCAGGGGGAGTGTTGATCAAGGTCCATCATATTATCTCGGACGGCTGGGCGCAGGTTTTGCTCTGTAACCGGATCGGACAGACTTATCTGGATCTGCTATCGGATAAGGAGGTGGAGCTTGAAGAGTTTCCCAGCTATCAGCTGCATGTCCAGGAAGAGCAGGAGTATTTGAAATCAGCGGCCTATCAGAAGGACCTGGCATATTGGTCCGGGGTGATGCGGGATGCCGGTGAGCCCTCCATGATCAAGCAGGTGAAGAGTGCGGCGGTAAGCCCTGTGGGCCGAAGGAGCAGTTTCAGGCTTCCGGATGTGATCAATCATGCGATCTATTCCTTCTGTATGCAGAACCGGGTAGCGCCTTTTGCGGTGTTTTACATGGCTCTGGCTATCTATTTTAAGCGGATCGGCGGTGCGGACCGTTTTACGATCGGGGTTCCGATCTATAACCGCAGTAGTTACGTGTCCAAACAGACCACAGGGATGTTTGTCAGTACGCTTCCTTTTATCAGTGATATCTATGAAGAATGGTGTTTTTCTGAATTCAATGAGCAGCTGGCACTGAATTGGTATGAGCTTTTGCGTCATCAGAAATTCCCTTTTGCGGACATTGTCCGGATGGCGGAGGAAGAGCAGAAACTGTCGGGAAGATTGTTTCATATCGCGTTGTCCTATCAGGATAGTACGATTTTAAAAAGCAGGGATACATCGGTGCACTTTTCCGGGCGCTGGCATTATAACGGCTACCAGGCCGAGCATTTGTGCATTCATTTGAGTAATCTGGAGGATAACCGGAGGTATTCGGTGGATTATGATTATCTGACTCAGTTTTATTCGGACCAGGAGATTGAAGAGTTACACAGATGTCTGCTGAATATTTTACAGGAGGCGCTGTATGCGCAGGAAAGACCGATCTATCAATTGGCGGTGCTGGGCAGTGAGGAACGGGAGCAGGTTTTATATACCTTTAACAGAACTACAAAAGCGGTGCCGGAGGAGGGGCTGTATGGGCAGCTGCATCAGCAGGCGCAGGATCATCCGGGGCGGGCGGCTGTAATCTGTGACGGTACGAGAGTCAGCTATCGGGAGCTGGAACACTTGGCGTATCCGGTTTATGAAGCCATCCGCCAGGGCGGCGTTATGGAAAATGCGCTGGTGGCGGTATTCCTTCCGAAAAAACCGGAATTGCTGGCGGCGATGGCCGGTATCCTAAGGGCCGGCTGCGCCTATCTGCTGCTATCTGTGGACCAGCCGGTAGGGCGGGTTTTAGATATCTTAAACCAGAGCGGTGCGAAATTCTTGATTTCGGAAGAGAAGATCCTGCATGAAGCAGGTTTTAGCAGTATTCCGGTACCTGTTCTGGATATAGGAAGCCTGGTGGAAAACGAAGGGGATCAGGTTGGCTGTGCGCAGGAGCAGCCGGGGGATCTGGCGTATGTGGTTTACACTTCCGGCAGTACCGGTAAACCAAAAGGTGTGGAGATTACCCGGCAGAATGTCAGCAATTTTGCCCAGGCAATGTCTGACGTATATGGGAAGGGAGCGGTTCTTTCCATATGTAATGTGGGCTTCGATGCATTTATGCTGGAAAGTATCGTGGCGCTGCTGAACGGCAGAACGATCGTGCTGCCCAGGGAGGAGGATACCGAATCGCCGGAGAGAATTGCCGGTTTGATTACCGGGTATGGGGTTGGTTTTATGGCTCTGACGCCTTCCAGACTGATGGCATTTTTAAAGAACGGCCCTTTTCGGGTGGCCATGCGTTCTTTGGAAAGTATTGTCTGCGGCGGTGAAGCATTTCCCGGTGAATTGCTTTCGCAGCTGCAGATCTGTTCCAATGCCCGTATTTACAATCAATACGGCCCCTCTGAAGCTACCGTGGGGGTAAGTATGAAGCTTTTAAATCATACGGATCAGATCACAGCGGGCCCTCCGATGCAAAACTGCAGGCTCTATGTGCTGGATGACTGGATGAATCCGCTGCCCATTGGGATCTATGGTAATCTTTATATCGGCGGTGCGTGTGTGGGCAAGGGGTATCGCAATGATGATCAGCTGACGAAGGAAGGCTTTCTTGAAAACCCCTTTGTATTGGGGGACCGCATATACCGGACCGGAGATACCGCAAGATGGACACCGGAAGGTGAGATCGTTCTCGGGGGAAGAACGGATCAGCAGCTAAAGCTTAGAGGCATACGGCTGGAGCCCCAGGAGATCGCCGCCTGCCTGGCTTCCCATCCGAAAGTGAAGGAGGCTGCGATCAAAGTATTTACAGACATGGGCCAGGAGATTCTGGCTGCCTATTACACCTCGGGGGAAACATTGACGGAAGGAGAGCTGCTGGCCTATGCCGCCTCTTATCTGCCGCGCTATATGCTTCCCACAGTGATCATACGGCTGGAAAAGATACCGCTTACTTCCAATGGAAAAGTGGATGAGTCCGCACTCCCGGGTCCGATTCCTGCCGGCAGGACCGGAAAGGTCAGTACCCGGTTCCAGGAAGAACTGCTGGGGATATTCCGCGCAGTGTTGGAGCGTGCGGATCTGGATATTGAAAGTGATTATTTCCTGTATGGAGGGAATTCTCTGAATGCCATGCAGGTGATCTATGAAATAGAGAATAAGACAGGGCATGCCATGCGGATCGCGGAATTGTATGCCTGCCGGAATGTCAGGAGACTGGCAGAATATCTGGGTGATGATGGCCGGGCTGCGGCCGGGCAGGCGGTCGGATATACAGGTCAAACGGATACGGTTCCCGGGCAGGGACTGCTCAGAGAACTGATGCCGGCTCCGAAACTGGAGCGTTATCCCATGATGCCGATTCAGCAGGGGATCTATGTTCAGTCCCACTTTGAGGACGGACAGCTGGCTTATCATATGCCAGGCGCTTTCCGTCTGCCTGCAGAGGCGGACTTAAACAGGATACAGCAGGCATTCCGGGATTTGATCGCATGGGATCCTGTGCTGCGCACTTCATTTAAGCAGGATCCGGACGGGGTATATGCTTATGTGAATGACCGGGTTCCGTTTGATATCCCCGTACTTCAGGGGGAGGATCAGGAAGAGGTATTCAGAAAATTTCTGCGTCCGTTTTCTTTGGAGGAAGCGCCGCTTTTGCGTGCCGCATTCTGGTGCAGACCAGATGGTAGATGGCTGCTTCTGCTGGATATGCATCATATGATCGGGGATGGATTAAGCACACCGCTTCTGATCAGGCGGCTGGATGAGCTGTACTGTGGAAAGAGACTCTCCGAATTAGGAGTCAGTTATCTGGACTATGCGTATGAACAGATGCAATGGGAAAATGACGTGGATCCGGCCTGTAAAGAATATTGGCTTGAAAACCTGAATTCGCTGCCGGAAGCATTGAATCTTCCCACGGATTTTGCCAGGCCGCACCAGTTTGATTATCGGGGGAAAATACTGACTCATCGGCTGTCCGGTTCGCTGAGCGGGAAATGTGATGCTTTTTGTGCAACGGCCGGGATTACAAGCTACACGTTTTTCGTGGCGGCCTTTGGCCTGCTTTTGGCAAAGCTTTCCGGTAAAGAAGATCTCGTGGTCGGGACACCGGTTTCCGGAAGATTACGGCCTCAGGAGCTTGAGATCTGCGGGCCTTTTATCAATACACTTCCACTGCGGCTGCATCCGGAGCGTGGAATTACGGTAATGGAATATATGCATGCGGTGCAAAGGGCTTCCACAGGCCTTCTGGATCATCAACGGATATCACAGGAGGAGATTATAGCGATGCATAATCTTCCGAGAACCTTCTCCCAGAATCCGTTGTATCAGGTAATGTTTTCCCAGAGGCCCCTGGATGCAGGAGAATTTAAGCTGGGCGGAGAATCTCTGACCTATTACCCCATCCCCATGGGTACCGCAAAGTCGGACTTAACCCTGGAGGCGGCGAAAGATAAGCGGGGCTATTTCTTCTGCCTGGAATATGCAGCCAGTCTGTTTTTGGAGGAAACCGCAGCCTATTTGGGCCGCTGCCTGGAACAGATCGTGGAAGAATTTATCAAGAATCCGGATCAGACTTTATATGAGTTGTATCCGGTAACCAACAGCGACCAGATGAAACTGGTGGAAGAACCGAATTTTATGTATACGCCGTATCTGAATTTACCGATACATAAAATCATGGAACGTACGGTGGATCTGAATCCGGACGCAGTGGCGGTGGTATTTCACGGAGAGAAAATTACCAGAGCGGGGCTTCTCGCCCGGGCGGATGAGATCGCCGGCCTGCTGGCAGCGGCAGGAGCCGCTGGAGGTGACCGGATCGGTTTGATTATGCATCGGACGCCGGATCTGTTTGCCGCCATGCTTGGTATCCTGAAGGCGGGCTGCGCTTATGTGCCGATGCTGCCGTCTTATCCGGAACTAAGGCTTAAGACTATGCGGGAAACAGCAGGGCTGCGGCTGATCCTCTGTGATGAGCGGGCACAGGCGGTGCTCCCTGGAGAATTAGGCTGTCCGCTTGTCTGCGTGGGACAAAAGAAGGACGGGGAAATCTTCGGAGCGGATGCCTGTCAGACACCGGCGGCAGGTAAGTTTCAGGATGTGCCGGTCAAGGGAGAGGATTTGGTAAATGTGATGTTTACCTCCGGTTCCACCGGCAGGCCAAAAGGGGTTATGCTAAAACACAGTTCGGTATCCAATCTGTATGTGAGTATACGGGAACTGTTGGAACGTGCGGCGGGGCCGATTCTGTGTACTACCAATGTGGTATTTGATAGTTTTATCGGCGAGAGTCTGTTCCCTCTGGCTATGGGGAAAGAGATCGTACTGGCCGATGAAGAGGAAATGATGCTTCCGTGGAAGCTGGCCGATTTGATCGTCCATGAGGATGTGGAGATATTCCAGGTTACACCGGCGCGTCTGCAGATGTGTCTGAGCAACACTTCCTTCTGCGCGGCAGCGAAGAGTTTACGGCTGGTGCTGCTGGGAGGTGAGGTGCTGATGCCGGCGCTGTTACAGAAGCTGCATCAGGCCAGTGAAGCGGTGAGTATCAATATGTATGGGCCTACCGAGGCGACCGTCTATATGACTATGACAGAGGTATTTCCGGACGGGCACATAACAATCGGCCGTCCGCTGCGCAACAGCAGAATCTATGTGCTGGACGAGAATCTGATGCCGGTGATGCCGGCCGCCTGCGGAGAATTGTGCCTGGCGGGAGAATGCCTGGCAGCGGGCTATATATCCAGGCCGGACTTGACTGAAAAGGCGTTTGTTCCGGATCCGTTTGTTCCGGGAGAGCTGATGTATCGAAGCGGTGATATTGGCCGGCTCCGTCTGGATGGTTCCTATGATTTCCAGGGACGCAGGGATGCCCAGGTCAAACTGAACGGACAGCGTGTGGAATTGGATGAAATATCAGGGGCGATACTGGATTCCGGATTCGTGGTCCAGGCCGCTACCGTTCCGGTTGCTAAACCGGATGGAGCGATGGAGCTGTGTTCCTTCTACCAGGCAAAAGATGGCGGCAGGGTTGACGAGGAGAAACTGCTCGGACATCTGAAGAAGCTTCTTCCGGCTTATATGCTGCCGTCAAGATTGGTGGAGCTTAAGGAAATGCCCTTTACCCCCAGCAGCAAGCTGGATCTGCAGGCGCTGAAAAAGATGGCCGCGTCCATGAAGGAGGCGTCACCTTCGACAGAGAGAAGTTCTTCCGGGAAAATGAGGACAGCAGAGGAGGAGCTTCAAGAGCAACGGGTAAGAGCAGAGGAGGAAGCGCGGCCGGAAGAAAGCTCCGATACAAATAGTGAAATATCCGTCCCGCAGGCGAATGTGGATTCCGTGTTACAGATCTGGTCGGAAGTACTGGCCAGGGGGAATCTGGAACCGGGTGTTTCCTTCTTCGAGCAGGGAGGTACTTCCCTGGCGGCCCTCAGCGTACTCAGCAGATATTATAATCATAAATGGGAGATGTCTCTTCAGGAATTCTATGAACATCCGACCGTGGCAGAGCAGCTTAATATTCTGAATCCAAACTGGAAGAGTCAAAAGAATTCGGAGAATAACCAGGAATCAGGGAACAGCCAGGAACCGGAGAATAACCGGGAACCTCGCATTAAGGAGCCGGTACAGAACGAAGTAGTTAAGGAAACAAACCAAAGAGAGAAACATCGCCCCCACCGGTTGGGCAGAGTGTTACTGACTGGTGCGACAGGCTTCATGGGAGCTCATCTTCTGCATGCATTGATAGACGCCGGCGCGGGAACCGTGCTGTGTCTGATGCGGGACGGCAGCAGGGAGCGGCTGATGGAGCGGCTGTCCTGGTACTTTGGTGCAGGCTGGCTGCAGAGTGTTGCCGCCAGGATTAAGGTGATCGCCGGGGATATCAGCAGGCAGGAACTGGGTCTGTCCCATATGAATTATATCGATCTGGTGGGCAGGCTGGATGCCATCTACAACAGCGCGGCGGATGTGCGCCATTATGCCTCCGACGCGGAAGAATATACCGCTACCAATGTAACCGGCGTGGAGCATATCATAGAGCTGGCGGAGCGGTCAGGGGCCATCCTTCATCACATGTCCACATGCAGCGTCAGCGCTGAGCAGCTGGTAGGCAGGGAAGGGCCTGCAGTTTTTACCGAGCACGATTTCGACATTGGACAGGACTGGCAGTCGAATCTGTACGTAAAGACAAAGTTCCTGGCGGAAGCCAGAGTATTTGACGCCATAGAGCGGGGAGTGGACGCCAGAATCTACCGGCTGGGCAGGCTGGTGGGCAGATGTTCGGACGGTACTTTCCAGGTGAATCCCGACAGCAACGCGTTCTATCTGCTGATGAAAGGGATCGCCGTTCTGGGAGCGTTTCCGGATACCATGGCGGATCATCTGACAGACTTGACACCGGTGGATTATAGTGCGGATGCGATTCTGGCTCTGGAACGTTCACAGGAACGCGTATTTCACATATTGAGCCCGCGTCAGACGAGGATGGAAGAAATTATTCGGGCAGTACTGCCGGATACCCGGTTCCTGCCGGAGCCGGAATTTGAAATGCGGTTGTCACAGCGGCTTTCCAAAGGATATCACGCGGAGCTGATGCCTCTTGCTGATTTCTGGAATCATATAAAAACGGCTCCTCCAGTCATCGAAGTTACTGCCGAATACACATGGCAGCTGTTGGAGAAGCTGGGATTTCAACGGGAGATCCCGGGCCCCAAACGGTTATTGAAGAATTTTCTGTTTGCAGCCTGGAAGGATGAGGGCGAATCCCATTAGTAATACATATTATACTGACGAGGGGGGAGAAGATGGTTTCCGACCTGACCGCTGTTATATTTATTATATCCCTGGCAGCAATTGTATTTTATTTTGGCTCAAGTTTAAAGAATCGGAGACAGGGCCTGCTCAACACTCTGTTTATGGAACTGGTATTGCTGTACAGTCTGTGGGTGGTGGCGCTTCTGGGAATGAAATTTACGAAACCGGATAACACGACGCAGCTCATGGTGCTGGACTGTATCACGACGGCGGGGGCGCATATGGCGGCCTTATATCTTACGATCGCGATTGCATTTGTAAAAAGCTACGACAAACTGCCGAAGTATTGTTACTTGCTGTTTATCGTCCCCTGTCTCACGACTTTATTGTGTGTCACGAACCCGCTCCACCATCTGTATTATGTGGAATTTTCAGTGATCAAAAGTGAACTGGTGATGGGGCCCTATGTTCCGATATCTGGATTTTACAGTTATATCTGTCTAGGGGCCAGCAGCTTTATTATGATTAATTTCGCTATAAAGAACCGCAGCCGCTTGTATTTAAAGCAGAGTATCCTGTTCGCGCTGGGAGGTTTCAGCCCGTTGATCGTGAGTGTGATCGCGACGTTTACCAACAGCCTGCCTATCTCGGCGACGGCCCTTAGCTTTATACCTATTATTGTTTTCGACGGCATCGCGATCTATCAGCTGCATCTGGTGGACATCAAACCGATCGCCATGCAGCACGTACTGGACTGGATCTCGGATCTGTACATGGTCCTAAGTGATAAAGGTCTCGTGATTAATTTTAATGTTCCATTTGGGAAGGTGTTCGCCTCCCAGTACGGGATTACGGAGAACCGATATCTGAAGGACTGTGTCAAAGAGGAGGATGTTTCTAAAAAGACGGCAATATATAATATGCTGACTGCCGTCGATGCCTGTATGGAAGCCGACACGGTGATTTCTTACGAACAGGCCGTCACGTTAGAAAAAGAAGGTACGCCGGTAAAATACTATTATGTGACAGATGTATCTCCGTTAAAAAATGGAGATCAGCTGGCTGGTTTTGTAGTAATTTTTAAAGATGTCACGCAGTTAAAGAGAAGTATGCAGCAGCTGCAGGACGGACAAAAGCATATGATGGAGCAGGAACGGTTCGCCTTTCTGGGGCAGATGATGGCGGGGCTGGCCCATAATCTGAAAACTCCGATCATGAGTATATCGGGCTGTGTGGCAACGGTGGACAGCCTGGTAGATGAATATGAGTCCAGCCTCAATGATCCGCAGGTGGTGGAGGAAGATTATCGGGAGATCTGCAATGAGATAAGGGACTGGCTGCAGAAAATCAGCGAATCCACCTCCTATATGTCCGAGATCATCACGGCGATTAAGGGCCAGGCCAACAGCGTGACCCCATTTGGGGATTCCACATTTACCCTGAATGAATTGATGAAACGGACGACGCTGCTGATGCGCCATGAACTTTATACCAGCGGGTGTACTCTTGTGGCCGACTATGATCCGTCCCTGAATGTAACGCTGCATGGGGACATCAATAATCTGATCCAGGTAATGAACAATTTGGTTTCAAACGCGATATATGCACAGAAGCAGGCCGGCGGCGGGAAGATCGTGGTCGGTATGAAAGCGGACAGGGAAGAGCTGCATGTATCTGTGGCGGATACCGGTCCAGGAGTCAGCCCGAATGTGAGGGAACGGCTGTTTAAAGAAATGATAACCAGTAAAGGAACGATGGGAAGCGGATTGGGACTGTATATTTCTAACGCCGTAGTAAGAGGGAAGTTTGGCGGAACCATGTGGTTACAGGATAACCCTGGCGGAGGCGCTGTCTTTGGATTTTCAATTCCATTGGGGGCTGCTCCTGTTGTTAAGAGAGAGGAATCGTAAGAGGTACAGTGTATGAGACAGGGAAAACGAATGACTAAAAGGAACACTTTCTCGATTTTGACAGTGGATGATGATCCTATTATGACATCAACGCTGCAGGCTTATTTCCAGAGATCGGGATATCTCGTTGACACGGAGAATGATCCGTCGAAGGCTGTGGAGCGGGTGAGAAACGGCAGATATGACATCCTTCTGCTGGATTTCCTGATGATTCCTATCTGTGGAGATCAGGTGGTGGAGCAGATCCGTCGGTTTAATAAAGAAATTTATATTATTTTGCTGACTGGTCACAAAAGCATGGCTCCGCCGATCAAGACAATACGGGAACTGGAGATACAGGGATATTTTGAGAAAAGTGACCGGTTTGATCAACTGGAATTGCTTGTGGAATCCTGTGTAAAATCGATTCGCCAGATGCGGACGATTCAGGAGTATCAACATGGTTTGTCTGCCATTCTGGATATTCTGCCTCGTATTTATCACCTTCAGGCAGCGGAAAAGCTGGCGGAAAGCATTATGGAAGGTGTCCGGGAAATCACCCGGTCGGAAGATGTATTTGTGGGGATAAATTCCTGTAACTGCGTTACGTTTCCGGCAGGGAACGGACTTGGGACAGAACTGCCAGAATGCATTATGAAGCGGAACGGGCACTATTTTTCGGATGAAGTGGTGGCGCGGTATGTACATATGTTCCGGGATGAGGGCAGAAAGGAGCCGATGGAAGAGGAAGAGCTCCTGATGATCCCGATCCGCAGCGGCCAGCTGGAGTGTATTGGGCTGATCGGGATCAGATGCCTGCATGGGATCCGTTTTGAGCAAAAGCAGCTTCTGGAGATTTTTGCCAGACAGTCCGCGCAGGCTGTTCAGAATACCATACTTCATGCCATGGTAAATAAACATAAGGAAGAACTGGGAAAAGCTTATGATGATCTGCGGGACGGCTATATAGAGGTGGTCAGCACCATGCGGTTGATGGTGGATGCCAGAGATATCTATACCCGCGGCCACTCGGACCGGGTTTCCTATTACGCGGTGCGCACGGCGCAGCAGCTAGGCAGGAGCAGCGACTACTGCGAGAGGCTTAAAGTCGCCAGCCTGTTCCATGATATCGGGAAGTTGGGGGTACCGGATTCTATCCTTCTAAAAGAAACCAAGCTGAGCGAAGACGAATACGAAAGGGTCAAAAAACATGCGGCAAAAGGAGCGGAGATACTTTCAGCGATCCGAAGATTTGGGGATATCGCGCCTATTGTGCGCGGACACCATGAACGGTATGACGGCGGCGGATATCCGGACGGGCTCAGGCAGAATGATATACCGGAGGAGGCCAGGATCATAGCGGTGGCAGATTCCTTCGACGCCATGACTTCCGACCGGCAGTACCGGAAATCCCTGGGTTTTGACAAAGCGGTGAGGGAACTGACAGACGGCAGGAACACCCAGTTTGATCCGGACATAGTGGATGCCTTTTTAATTGTATTAAACGATTACGAGAAGATAAAAGAGGAGCTGACCTGGACATATGAAGAGGCGGTTCTGTAGAAGAAAACACTTAAAAAGCAGGAGGCTTAAATGAAAAAATTCCCTTTGTATGATACCGAATATTTTGATACGATACCAGCATACCTAGACGGACTTTCACGTAAATTCGGGACTCGGGAGGCTATTTCTTACTTTACCAGAAAACAGGAAAAAGTTACAATCACTTATGAGGAACTGATCTTACGCGTCACATATTTGAAAGAAGAGCTGATTGCAATGGGTATGGCGGGCTGCCATATTGCGATCGTCAGTGAAAACAGCTGCGACTGGGTTGTGGCCTGCCTGGCGGTTATGGCCTGCGGATCGGTTGCCGTGTGTGTGGATATCGAGCAGTCCGATGACAGCATCAGAGAGATGGTTCAGATGTCGGACGCGGCGGCAGTCTTTACTTCCGCAGGATACCGGTCGGTTTTTGATCCGGTCAGTGTGGACCAGTTAGATTTAAAGCATGTAATATTAATGGGAGCACAAAAGGAGGGAACACTGAGCCTTGAAGAATTGTGCGAAAAGGGTAGAAAACATGCGAAAGAACAGAAAAGTGACCGTATTTCGATACAGCCGGAGCAGCCAGCGGTAATTGCCTTTACATCGGGCACTACCAGCAAATCCAAATTGGTGATTTTAAGCCATAAGAATATCTTGAAAAATATGTGCGATTCCTGTTTGTATGTGACTTTTGAAGAGACCGTTTTCTGCTCGCTGCCTTTTTATCACACATACGGGCTGACCTGTTCCATACTGGGATCGCTGCTAAGAGGGACTCACGTCTATATAAACGGGGATCTGAAAACGATGCTGCGGGATCTGAAACTGGCCCAGCCAGATACTATGCTGACAGTTCCCCTGATTGTGGAATCCATCTATAATCAAATCTGGCTGAATGCGGAGAAAGCAGGAAAAGCAGAGCAGCTGAAAAAACTGTTAAAACTGGTCCGGACTTTAAGAAAATGTGGAATCCGTATTAAGAGTAAGACTCTGGAAGGAATCCGGGAACAGATCGCGGGCAATCTGCACATCATGATCTGTGGCGGGGCTCATCTTGGAAAAGAGATTTCGGAGGATTTTGAGTCCTTAGGTATCCTTATTTTACAGGGCTATGGAATCACCGAATGTTCACCGCTGATCTCCGTAAACAGCAATCGGTCTTACAAGATGGGGTCCGTAGGGTATGTGCTGCCCAGCTGTGAGGTCAGGATCGTGGAGGATGAGATATGGGTCCGGGGAGATTCCGTGATGGAAGGATACTATAAATCACCGGAGCAGACGAAAGAAGTAATGGAGAATGAATGGTTTAAAACCGGTGATCTGGGATATCAGGATAAAGATGGATGCCTGTATCTGACCGGACGAAAAAAGAATTTGATTGTATTTAAAAATGGGAAGAAAACATCACCGGAGAAGCTGGAAGAGATGATCATGCAGGTACCCCTGGTAAAGGAGGTTGTCGTAACCGGTACGGCCAGCGGGACATCCGTGGATGACGTTAAGATTACGGCCAGTATCTATCCGGATCCGGACCGCACCGGTCATATGTCTTCCTATGAAATACTGGAAGCGCTGCAAAAAGAGATCGACTCCATTAATGAAAAACTGCCGACCTATCAGCAGGTCCAGATGATTAATATACGGGAAAAAGAATTTTCTAAGACAGGCACGAAAAAGATTAAGCGGCATATGGCTTAAGCTTCGATTTGGCTTGAGAATCAACTATGGAATTAGAAATGAAAGGGTGGAGGATGAATCATGCTGGAATTTATCCAGGACGCAATTTATACAGTGACCGGTAAAAAAGGGGTCACCTATGACACCGATTTTATAAAAGATCTGGCTTTAAATTCATTTGATATTATGAATATTATTGTCATTTTTGAAGATCATTTTGATATCTCGATCCAACCGCGGGAGGTCTGGCATCTGCATCTGGTCCGGGATGTGATCGAGTATCTGGAGGAGAGAGGAATCACCCAGCCATAAATTAGAATAGACAAAAAACCTGGGGCCATGATATAATGTCGTCAGACATTATATCTGCGCCGGAGCGCTTTCCTTAGCGCGGAGTGCGCATCCCACGGAGGGATCATGATTGCTATGCAATCGTGATATAATGTCGTCAGACATGAATAGACCAGATATTTGGAATGGAGACAGGAATGAAAAGGGTTTTAATTATCGGCGGAGGCGCTGCGGGCATGGCAGCGGCTGTTTTTGCCGCCCGAAGCGGTGTCTGTCAGGTAGAAGTTTTTGAGAAAAATGAGAAGTTGGGAAAAAAACTATTTATCACAGGAAAAGGACGCTGCAATGTGACAAACGCTTGTGATACGGAAGAATTATTCACCAGTGTGCGGTCCAATCCGAAGTTTTTATATAGCGCTTTCTATGGATTTACAAATCAGGATGCAATGCAATTCTTTGAAGATCTGGGAGTCCCGTTGAAAGTGGAGCGTGGGAACAGGGTCTTTCCGGTGTCCGACCATTCTTCGGACATCATCCGTGGATTGGAAAATGAAATGAAACGCCTCAATGTGCAGATCCATCTGCGTGCGGAAGTGGCAGACATTATAATAGAAGAAACTCGTTTTCATGGAATCCGGTTAAAGGATGGCCGGGTGGTGGACGCTGATGCCTGTGTGGTAGCAACAGGCGGATTTTCCTATCAGGCGACCGGCTCCACCGGCGATGGCTACCGGTTTGCAGAGGCCGCCGGCCATCAGGTGACCCAGCTCTCGCCATCCATTGTCCCGCTGGAAGTAAAAGAGGACTATGTAAAGCGTCTGCAGGGCCTGTCCCTGAAAAATGTACAGGTAACGATTTCAGCCGGAAAGAAGGAGCTGTATTCGGACTTTGGGGAAATGCTGTTCACCCACTACGGGGTCAGCGGTCCGCTGATCTTAAGCGGAAGCAGTTATATCACGAACCAGATTGGGAAGGAAACACTAACGCTTTCTATCGACCTGAAACCTGCGCTTACCCAGGAACAGCTGGACCATCGGATTCTGCGGGATTTTGAGGAAAACCGGAACAGGGATTTTAAAAATTCACTGGGGAAATTATTCCCCGCAAAATTAATACCGGTGATCGTGGCATTAAGCGGAATACCGGAGGAGAAAAAGATCCATGAGATCTCCAGAGAAGAACGGCAGCAGCTGGTGAGACTGATCAAACATCTGACGATGACAGTGTCCGGGCTTCGGGGATATCAGGAAGCGATTATTACCAGGGGTGGAGTGAATGTAAAAGCAGTCAATCCGTCCACCATGGAATCCAGAATGACACAAGGACTTTATTTTATCGGAGAGGTTCTGGATCTGGATGCAGTGACCGGGGGATTTAATCTTCAGATCGCCTGGTCTACAGCATATACGGCCGCGCAGGGAATCATAGCAGCGGCGGAAGACGGACAGGTCTCATAAGCTGTGCGTCGAAGAAGCAACAAGGGAGGAAGGTTTATGGGCTATAGTATTGCAATTGACGGACCTGCGGGAGCGGGGAAGAGTACGATTGCGAGGCGGATTGCGAAATCGCTGTCATTTGTATATGTGGACACCGGGGCCATGTATCGGGCGATTGCGCTGCACCTGATCAGACAGGGGGTTTGGCCGGGCGATTCCGATCAGATCGGAAAGGTATGCCAGGAGGCGGATATCACGATACGCTATCAGGACAGTGAGCAGCAGGTTCTCCTGAACGGGGAGAATGTAAACGGGCTGATCCGCACGGAGGAAGTTGGAAATATGGCCTCCGCCTCATCGGTAAATCCAAAGGTGAGACTGAAGCTGGTGGAGCTGCAGAGAGCTTTGGCGGCCGGAGCGGATGTGGTGATGGACGGCAGGGACATCGGCACCTATGTGCTGCCGGACGCATTCGTGAAGATCTATCTGACGGCCAGTGTTAAGACCCGGGCAAATCGAAGATATCTGGAATTGCAGAAAAAGGGAATGGAATGCGATCTCGCACAGATCACCGAAGATATAGAAGAACGGGATCACAGAGACATGACCAGGGATTTCGCTCCGCTTCGGCAGGCTAAAGACGCGGTTCTGGTAGATACGTCCTCTATGAATATTGAAGAAGTGGTAGATCAGATCCTGAAGTTATATAAGGAGAAGAGAGCAAAGTTATGAAAGTAAAGCTTGCGAAATCCGCGGGATTCTGTTTTGGAGTAAAGCGCGCGGTGGACAGAGTGTATGAAGAAGTGGAAAAGGGAGGAAGCCCGATCTATACATTTGGTCCGATCATTCATAACGAGGAGGTCGTGGATGATCTGGAGCGGAAAGGTGTATCGGTAATTCATACGGAGGAAGAATTAAAACAGCTGAAAAAAGGTACCGTTATCATACGTTCTCACGGAGTATCCAAACATATTTACCAGGTAATCGAGAAACAGGGGTTGAAAATGATCGATGTGACCTGTCCGTTCGTCCTGAAGATCCATCGGATCGTGGAACGGGAGAGTGCCCTGGGAAAACATATTGTAATTATTGGCAATGATAAGCATCCCGAAGTGGAGGGAATCAAAGGCTGGAGCAGTGGTAAAACTACCGTTATAGAGTCTTTGGAGGAGGCCCAAAGCTTCCAGGTTCCCGGGAACGAGGAGCTTTGCGTGGTTTCCCAGACGACATTTAACAACAATAAATTTCAAGATTTAGTTGAAATTCTCTCTAAAAAGGGTTATGATATACTTGTTGTAAATACGATTTGCAATGCCACAGAAGAGCGACAGGCAGAAGCAAGGCAAATTGCCAGGGAAGTCGATGCTATGGTTGTGATTGGAGGCAGGCACAGCTCCAATACACAGAAGCTATATGAAATATGTAAAAAGGAATGTAACGATACTTACTATATACAGACTCTGAATGACTTAGATGTGCAGAAGCTGTTGTCCGTTGGCTGCGTAGGTATTACTGCAGGGGCTTCCACCCCAAAGAAAATAATTGAGGAGGTTCAAAAGGAATGGCAGAAATGAGCTTTGAACAAATGTTGGAAGAATCTTTTAAAACAATACGTACAGGAGAGGTAGTCGAGGGCACAGTCATCGGTGTGAAAGAAGATGAAATCATCTTAAACATAGGTTACAAAGCAGACGGCATTCTCACAAGAAATGAATATACCAATGAGTCGAATGTGGACCTGACCCAGATTGTTTCCGTAGGGGATACGATGGAAGTGAAAGTTCTGAAGGTAAATGACGGGGAAGGACAAGTTCTGTTGACCTATAAACGTCTCGCTGCCGAGAGAGGCAATAAGAAACTGGAAGAAGCCTTCAATAATCAGGAAGTTCTCACCGCTAAGGTCAGCCAGGTCCTGGACGGCGGATTGAGCGTAGTTATCGATGAAGCTCGTGTATTCATTCCGGCCAGTCTGGTGTCCGATTCTTATGAAAAAGACCTGACGAAATACGCGGATCAGGAGATCGAATTCGTGATTACCGAGTTCAATCCGAGACGCAGAAGAATCATTGGCGATCGCAAACAGCTGCTGGTTGCGAAGAAAGCGGAACTTCAGAAGGAATTGTTCGCCAGAATCCATGTGGGCGATGTGGTGGAAGGTACCGTCAAGAATGTGACCGATTTTGGTGCATTTATTGATCTGGGCGGTGCGGATGGTCTGCTTCATATCTCTGAAATGTCCTGGGGCAGAGTGGAGAACCCTAAGAAAGTATTCAAGGTTGGCGAAGTGCTGACAGTACTGATCAAGGATATTAACGGCGATAAGATTGCCCTGAGTTTAAAATTTGAGGATCAGAATCCCTGGTTAACAGCCGCGGAAAAATATGCGGTTGGGAATATCGTAACCGGTAAGGTGGCCAGAATGACCGATTTCGGTGCGTTTGTGGAACTGGAGCCGGGTGTGGATGCATTATTGCATGTATCCCAGATTTCCAGGGAACATGTGGAGAAACCTTCGGATGTGTTGCGGGCCGGCCAGGAGATCACTGCGAAAGTGGTAGATTTCAACGGGGATGACCGCAAGATCAGCTTGAGCATGAAAGTCCTGGAGGCTCCGTTGGAAGAGCATACAGAAGAAGCAGTTTCGATGGATGTGGATGCTTATATCGCGGAACAGACGGATGAGGAAGCGCTGGAAGCGGCTTCTGTAGAGAATACAGAGGAATATACCGAAGAAGTTTAAACACTGGTTCGAACAGAGGTTGTAAATTAAAAAGAATGTCCAACAGGGCATTCTTTTTTATTCGATAGGAATAGGAATTCAATATTGATAAAATTTTAACGTCAGATGGTTCCCAATCCAAGTTTATTATAACACTTTGCAAAGAAATAGGGTAGTAATTTTATGTAAAAATCTGTATATTAGTAGTAGGGCTCTGAATATAACTTATTAATCTGTTCAGAGAATCAGGAGAAAAAAAGGTGAGCCAAAGGTTCACCGATACCTGAATATGCGGTGCGCAAAATTTGTGCCGCTTCAGGAAATCATGAGAGAGGTAGGTAAAGAATTATGGCGCGATTGACGTTCAAGGGAGGAATCCATCCTTATGACGGAAAGGATTTATCCAAAGACAAGGCAATCGTTAGTGTGCTGCCAAAGGGGGATCTGGTATTTCCGCTGTCTCAGCATATCGGGGCGCCGGCCAAGCCGGTGGTTGCGAAGGGCGATCCCGTGCTGAGAGGGCAGCTGATTGCCGAAGCCGGCGGGTTTGTATCCGCTCCGGTGCATTCATCCGTATCCGGAACAGTGAAGGGAATCGAACCCAGACTTACGGTTACGGGTACATTGATGGACGCGATTATCATCGAAAACGACGGGAAGTACGAAGAAGTTGCATATGAGCCTGTTGATGACGTGTCGGAATTAACAAAAGAGGAGATCATAAAAAGGATCCAGAATGCCGGTATCGTCGGAATGGGCGGGGCCGGGTTCCCGACACATGTGAAGCTCTCACCGAAGGAACCGGAGAAGATCGAATATATCATTGCCAACTGTGCAGAATGTGAACCTTATCTGACCAGCGATTACCGGAGAATGCTGGAAGAACCGGAGAAGCTGGTAGGCGGTCTGAAAGTGATCCTGTCGTTGTTTGACAACGCAAAAGGAATACTGGCGGTGGAAGATAACAAACCGGACTGCATCACGCTGCTGAAACAGGTGGCTAAGGACGAACCCAGGATAGAAGTGAGACCGCTGAAGACCAAATATCCTCAGGGAGCGGAGCGTATGCTGATCTACGCTGCGACAGACCGCATGATTAATTCATCTATGCTGCCTGCTGATGCGGGTTGTATCGTGAATAACGTGGATACCATTGTGGCGGTTTATAAGGCGGTTCTGGAGGGAAAACCTCTGATGGAGCGTATCGTTACAGTGACGGGAGATGCCATAAAGGATCCCCGGAATTTCTGTGTACATACCGGCACCATCTATGCGGAACTGATCGAAGAAGCAGGCGGGTTCAAACAGGAACCGGCAAAAATTGTATCCGGCGGCCCTATGATGGGATTTGGTATCTATGATCTGAATGTGCCCACCACGAAAACATCCTCCGCACTGTTGTGTATGACGAAAGATGAGATCGCCATGTACGAGCCGTCCAGTTGTATTAACTGCGGGCGCTGTGTGGAAGGATGCCCGGAACATCTGATTCCGTCCAGGCTGGCTGATTATGCAGAGCATTATGATGAGGCAGCCTTCCAGAAATGGGACGGCATGGAATGCTGTGAATGCGGCTGCTGCAGTTTCGTCTGCCCGGCGAAACGGTGCCTGACGCAGTCCATAAAATCCATGAGAAAAATGATTCTGGCGAATCGGAAAAAGAAATAAGAGAGGTGGAAATTGTGAGTGATTTAAAAAGCGTATCTTCCTCACCGCACATCAGAGATAAAGCCACCACCAGTTTTATTATGCTCATGGTGGTCATTGCCCTTTTACCGGCAACGGTGTTCGGTGTGATTCAATTCAAATTACCGGCGTTAAGCCTGATACTGGTATCGGTAGCTACCTGTGTGCTGACAGAATACCTGTATGAAAAGCTGATGCACAAAAAGATTACGATCGGGGATTTCAGCGCGGTTGTTACCGGTCTTTTGCTGGCCCTGAACCTGCCGCCGACGCTTCCCTGGTGGATCGCAGTTATCGGCAGTGTGTTTGCCATCCTGGTAGTCAAGCAGCTGTTTGGCGGTCTGGGACAGAATTTTATGAACCCGGCGTTAGGCGCCAGATGCTTCCTGCTGATCTCCTTTACGGCCAGAATGACATCCTTTGCCTATGACGGGGTTACCGGTCCGACTCCTCTGGCCGTATTAAAGAGCGGCGGTTCTGTGAACACGCTGGATATGGTGATCGGACGTATACCGGGAACCATCGGTGAGACTTCCGTGATTGCGATTATGATCGGCG
The DNA here is from genome assembly GCF_019042245.1 of Diplocloster modestus. Taxonomy (GTDB): domain Bacteria; phylum Bacillota; class Clostridia; order Lachnospirales; family Lachnospiraceae; genus Diplocloster; species Diplocloster modestus. The sequence goes on along the minus strand of NZ_JAHQCX010000008.1, from coordinate 88,594 downwards.
CTATTTTCCTGATCCTGATGGGAATCATAGATCTTCGCGTTCCCGGTACATATCTTGTTACTTTCGTTGTGTTCCTGGTCATTTTCGGGGGACACGGCTTTGACATGAATTATATCACCGCACAGCTGGCCGGCGGCGGCCTGATGCTGGGTGCCTGGTTTATGGCCACGGATTACGTCACGTCCCCGATCACTAAGACCGGGCAGATCGTCTATGGAATTTTGCTGGGGGTTCTGACCGGCTTATTCCGTCTGTTCGGGCCCAGCGCAGAAGGGGTATCCTATGCGATCATTATCAGCAACCTGCTGGTTCCTCTGATTGAGCGCATTACCCTTCCGAAGGCATTTGGGAAAGGGGGAAAACGCGCATGAACAGAATCGTAAAAGATACGATTATATTGACAGTCATCACACTGGTGGCCGGAGTCCTGCTGGGGCTGGTGTATGAAGTGACCAAGGACCCCATAGCAGTGCAGAAAGAGTTGAAAAAACAGGAAGCATACAAGACCGTATTTTCCGACGCGGAGAAATTCGAGCAGGCGCCGGATACAGAGGATGCAAGCGCAAAAGCGCTTGTGGACGGCGGGTTCAACAGTGCGGATGCCGAAAAGGCCAGTATCGTGATTAATGAGACGATGAAAGCTCTGGATGCCGGCGGCAATGTTCTGGGCTATGCGATGAATATCACTACAACCCAGGGATACGGCGGTGACATCACCTTTACACTGGGAATTCGAAACGACGGAACCGTGAACGGCTATGAGATCCTCTCCATCAGCGAGACGGCCGGCTTAGGGATGAAGGCGAAGGAGGATGCGTTCAAACAGCAGTTTTCCGGCAAAAAAGTTGACAGCTTTGCCTATACCAAGACAGGTGCCTCTGCGGATAATGAGATCGATGCGATCAGCGGTGCGACGATCACGACCAAAGCCATGACGGACGCGATCAATGCCGGGCTCTGCTGGTTTCAGACATTGGAAGGGGGCAGTGTAAATGAATAAATGTACTGAACGTCTCTATAACGGTATCATCAAAGAGAATCCGACGTTTGTCCTGATGCTGGGTATGTGTCCCACGCTGGCGGTAACCACGTCGGTGATCAACGGTGTGGGGATGGGATTATCCACGACAGCAGTGCTGGTCATGTCCAATCTGCTGATCTCCCTGCTGCGCAATATTATCCCGGACCGGGCCCGTGTGCCCGCATTTATCGTCATCGTGGCATCCTTCGTTACGGTAACGGAGTTTCTGGTAGAAGGATTTCTGCCCAGCCTGTATGACTCGCTGGGAATCTATATTCCTTTGATCGTGGTGAACTGTATCATCCTGGGCCGCGCGGAGTCCTATGCTTCGAAGAATCCGGTATTTCCGTCTATTTTCGACGGAATCGGTATGGGGCTGGGTTTTACCATAGGTCTGTGCTGCATCGGAGCGGTGAGAGAGCTGTTAGGTTCCGGGCAGCTGCTTGGAAGACAGATCATGCCGGCTTCCTATGAGCCCATTACGATCTTTGTGCTTGCCCCCGGCGCGTTTTTCGTGCTGGCGGTATTGGTTGCCATCATGAATAAGGTTCGCGCCCGTGCGGAGAAAAAGGGAAGACCCCTGCCTCCCGCGCAGGGATGTCTCGGCGGGGACTGCAGTTCCTGCATGAATAACGCCTGTGGGGGACATCTGTTCCCGGGACAGGAAAAGGAGGGAAAATAACAGATGAAAGAATTGATATTAATTGCCATCGGATCTGCGCTGGTAAATAACGTTGTATTGAGCCGATTCCTGGGTCTGTGTCCCTTCCTTGGGGTATCCAAAAAGGTGGAGACGGCCGCCGGTATGGGTGGAGCGGTCATCTTCGTCATCACGATTTCCTCGTTTGTGACCAGCCTGGTCTATCAGTATATCCTGACTCCTGCACAGCTGACCTACCTGCAGACCATCGTCTTCATCCTGGTCATCGCGGCTCTGGTACAGTTTGTGGAGATGTTCTTAAAGAAGAAAATGGTCTCCCTGTACAACGCGCTGGGCGTGTACCTGCCGCTGATCACCACCAACTGTGCGGTATTGGGCGTTGCGCTGACGAATGTACAGAAAAGCTACGGCATCCTGGAAGGAGTCGTAAACGGTTTTGCGACAGCAGTGGGATTCACGATTTCCATCGTGATTCTGGCCGGTATCCGGGAAAAAATTGAATACAATGATATATCCCCTGCATTCAAGGGTTCACCCATAGTGCTGATTACGGCCGGCCTGATGGCAATCGCCTTCTGCGGCTTTGCCGGCTTGATATAGGAGGGGGAGACAGATGTTAACTGGAATATTGATAGCGACCGCCGTAGTCGGCGGAACCGGTCTGCTGATCGGCCTGATGTTAGGCGTAGCCGGTGAAAAATTAAAAGTAGAAGTGGATGAGCGGGAGGAGGCTATCCTGGGCGTACTCCCTGGTAACAACTGTGGAGGCTGCGGCTATGCGGGCTGTTCCGGTCTGGCAGCTGCTATCGTCAAAGGAGAAGCCGCGGTGGGCGGCTGTCCTGTGGGCGGAGCCCCGGTGGCGGAACAGGTGGCGGCCATTATGGGCCAGGAAGTCGGGGAAGCGACCCGGATGGTGGCTTTCGTCAAATGTGCCGGAACCTGTGAACGCACGGAGCAGGATTACAATTATCATGGAATCGAAGACTGTAAGATGATGGCATTCGTACCGGCCGGCGGGCCTAAGTCCTGCAACCACGGCTGTATCGGCTACGGATCCTGTGTGAAAGCCTGTCAGTTCGACGCCATCCATATCGTGGACGGGATCGCCCTGGTGGACAAAGAAGCCTGTAAGGCTTGTGGAAAATGCGTCAGCGAATGTCCGAAGAACCTGATCGAGCTGGTTCCCTATGAGCAGGAGCGATTGGTTCAGTGTAATTCCATGGACAAAGGCAAAGATGTCATGAAGATCTGTAAAGTAGGCTGCATCGGCTGCCGCATGTGTGAAAAGGTCTGCGAGGCAGACGCCATCACGATAACGAATAATGTAGCTCACATCGATCCGGAAAAATGTACCGGCTGCGGTGCCTGCAAGGAGAAGTGTCCCAGGAAGATTATACTTTGATTGGGGATTTTACTTAGGGCCGGAGCGGGCTGTCGCAAAGGCGGACGCTGGGGGCGGGTGACTGTCTGAAAACCAGGGCGCCGGCCTCCGGGTGTCCGCCCAGTCCAAGCGTGTCCCGGGAGGCTGGCAGAGAGAGCGGGGGCTATGGTCCTCCTCCTCACTTAAGGCTGTTACCCGGTGAAATCTAAATGAAATCGGGCCGGCAGGTTTGCGGTTCGTGGCTGATTCACCCCGAATGCCGATGCATTCGCGGTTCAGCAGCCACCGAAAGACTGCAGGGAACGCAGTCTTTCGCCACAAACCTGCCGGCCCGATTTCATTAAGATTTTACACGGGTGCCTTATGTGAGGAGGAGGACCATAGCCCCCGCTCTCTCTGCCAGCCTCCCGGGACACGCTTGGACTGAGCGGACACCCGGCGGCCGGCGCCCTGGTTTTCAGACAGTCACCCGCCTCGGCGTCCGCCTTTGCGACAGCCGCTCCTGCTTTGGTGAAAGATGCACAGAGACGGTTAATCGGCTTCGCTTAGCATTTTCTGGACGTCTGGGACTTTGACATCCATGCGGATAGCTATTTCATCCAGTGTCATACCAGCGGTAATGTATTTTTCTGCTACGGATTTCATGCTTTCGCCTACTTCGATGAGGTGCTGGTCCGGATCATAGAAGCGGATGACACGCTGGCCCCAGGGCATTTCCCGGGAGGGGTGGAGCAGGTCGATCTCTGGATGGGATTTAAGCTTTTGAAGGAAGGTGTCGAAGTCTTTTGTTTCAAAATAGATTTCGCAGTTATTTTCTTTTTTCTTCATTTCTACCTTGGGTATGCCGGTCAGCCAGTCAAAATCCTGCTGCAGTACCAGACCGCAGTCGAAAGATATCATACGCCCGTAATCATCTGATACAGTTAAATGAAATAAATCCTCATAGAAAGCTTTTGCTTTATGGATATCCGCTACTGCGAACAGACAGCTAAAAATCATGTGAAAACCTCCATTCGTTTGATTTGTGATATATTTTACAATATCACGAAAGGGTATCGGTTATATAGGAAAAAGACGACATGTTTAGAGGTTATTTAAGGCATCACTGGGCGTCATGGAATGATATTTTTTAAAATTAGCAATGAAATGGGACTGGTCTGCATAGCTATATTTGGCAACCATATCTATATAGTCGATTTTATTGCCGGTACTACGGGCGGCCAGCATTTCCTGCCAGACTGACTGATACCGTACCAAATCCATATAATATCCGGGTGTTATACCCAGTGATTTCATAAATATCCGCTGTGTCTGCCGCTCACTGTAGCACAGATGCTCAGCCAGTCCTTTTAGGGTGCTCACCCCCTTATGCTTCAGTATAAAATCTATACCGTCAAAGAAAGGCAGGCAGACTTGTCCGGAATGGATAAGGCTCTTCACATATTCTTCCGCGGTCAGCATCCGAATCCTAAAATTCTTAATTTCAAAAATTCTTTCCCCCAATTCCCGGACGCCAGGGAAAAAATCATCCGGGGCTACAGCTTGGTTTAAAGTATCCTTCATCGGAACCCGGCTGATCAGGTTCATCGTCCAGGAATGAAAACGTATGGCGAATACAGAGATATTCTTCTCCTGTACATCCCATGCATCAACGGTATAGGTATCATTCAAACCAACAAACAGCATTCGGATGAGCCCGCTGTCACGGTTTTGAATCATAATCAAGTCAGAACAGGTATCCGGTATAAGCAGCACGCCGTCATAAGCCCTGGAGTCATGGGGATTAAAATTGCGTACCGATCCCCAAAAACACCTGACAAAGGGCTGCAGCAGCGTTGAGGCCGGTACCTGAATATAACTGTCATCCATAGTATACGGATGCGCAGTCACAGGTTGGTACCTGACATGAAAATCCAATCGATCCATTCCTCTTATCCTCTCAATGTCATACTCTCAATGTCACACTCTCAATGTCACACTCTCAATGTCACACTCTCAATGTCATACTCTCAATGTCATACTCTCAATGTCATACTCTCAATGTCATATTCTCAATATCTCACTCTCTATACCTCATTAAAATTATATACAAAAGCCTGTGGATTCACAATCAAAAACTTCATATTTCCCTCCTAGATTTATCCAAATACGGTCAACTGGGAGGGGCCTGTCCCCGGATGCCGGTCTATACGAGGAAAAAATGCTTGCTTCTGCGTATATGGGAGTATAGTATTCCAGTTGACATCCGGGGACAGGCCCCTTTCTCTACACAGTTGCCGGAAAGCCCAGCACTGCTGCCGAAAGGTGCCAGTCCCCTCCCGGTGCGGCTGTGAATGGTAACGGGAGCTATCAGTACCCAGGTATCAATACGCAAAAGGAATAAGAGCTGTAATCCCCTCTGCAGTTGTGGTAAAATAGCAGGGTAAGAGAAGTATGCCATCAAAAAGGAGGAATTCCGGAGAAGATGAAGCAGGAACTGATGGAGAGACTGTCCGCGATTACGGAAGAGGAGAGAAGGATCCTGACGGGGGATAAGCAGGTGCAGAGAGAACTGTATACCAGCTCCAGTGAATTTACAGTAGACAGCGCCAAAATGATGGATAAGGGCCGCCTGATTGATATCCGTACCCATACCAGGTTCATACCGTTCCCGGAACATAGACATAATTATATAGAGATCATGTATATGTGTTCGGGAAAGACGACTCATATCATCAACCGGGAGACCAGGCTGGTGCTGGGGGAGGGGGAGCTGTTGTTTTTAAATCAGTTCGCCTCCCATGAGATTCTGGAAGCCGGAAAAGAGGATATCTGTATTAACTTTTTTATCCTGCCCCAGTTTTTCGACGAAGTGCTGCCCATGATTCAGAGGGAAAATGTGTTGAGCGATTTTGTGGTGGACACGCTGCGGAAAAATAATAACAGCGCGGGTTATCTGCATTATAAGGTGGCGGATGTACTGCCGGTCCAGAATCTGGTGGAGAACCTGATCTGGTCTCTGCTCAATCAGCCGGTCAACCACAGGCAGTTAAACCAGACGACCATGGGACTGTTATTTATGCTGTTGGTGAACTATACGGATAAGATCGAGCAGTCCAACCCGGATCAGCAGCAGAGCGCTACCGCCATGCAGACGCTGAAATATATTGAAGAAAATTATCAGACGGCCACGCTGACCGAGCTGGCGGACAGTTTTGGACAGTCCGTCTCCAATATGAGCAAACTGGTAAAGAGCAGCACAGGCAGAACGTTCCAGGAACTGCTGCACGAAAAACGGTTGAATCAAACCGTGCATCTGCTGATGAAAACGGCGCTTCCGATCACAGATATTATTTTCCGGGTGGGCTACGATAATACCAGCTATTTTCACCGGATGTTTAAGGACAGATTTGGGATGAGTCCCAGACAATACCGGATGAACTTTTCCGACCGCCGTGACAGTGAGGATTTGGATGGAAAATAAGGACGTAAATATTGAGAATTAACGTCCTTGTTATCTGTGGGGAAATCCCGTATAATAAATGTCATCAAGGAACTTTTACGAAAACGAATCAGATAGGGAAGGTGGAAAAAAACAATGTACGATGTAAAGCAGGGCTATGAAGCCGCAAAAGCGTATTATGCACAGTTTGGTGTAGAGGTAGACGAGGCAATAAAGGCTGCCAATGAGACTCCGATTTCCATGCATTGCTGGCAGGGAGATGATGTGGCAGGGTTGGAGAAAAAGGAAGACACCGCTCTGACCGGAGGAATCCAGACGACCGGTAACTATCCCGGAAAAGCCAGAAATGGGGAAGAACTTCGGGCGGACCTGGAAGTTGCGATGAAATATATTCCAGGAGAGATAAAAGTAAATCTGCATGCCAGCTACCTGGAAGCCGATACTTTTGTAGACAGAAACGAAGTTGCTCCCGAGCATTTCAAAAAATGGGCGGACTGGGCTGTAGAAAAAGGCGTTGGCCTGGATTTCAACCCTACATACTTCTCTCATCCGTTAAGTGAGAAAGCGACCTTATCCTCCGCGGATGAAGAGATCCGTAAATTCTGGATTCAGCATGGAATCAACTGCCGCCGGATCGGACAGTACTTCTATGAGAGAACCGGTAAGACCTGTGTGATCAATCACTGGACTCCCGACGGGGACAAAGAATTCCCGATCGATACGGTTGGACCGAGACTGCGGATGAAAGACAGCTATGATCAGATCTTCGAAGCTACCAAAGACGTGGTAGGCGTTATGGATGGTATCGAATCCAAAGTATTCGGTATCGGAGCTGAGAGCTATACCGTCGGATCTCATGAATTCAGTATGGCATATGCGTTAAATGCCCGAAAAGATAACATCATCATGACTCTGGACACCGGTCATTTCCATCCAACCGAAGTGGTTTCCGCAAAATTAGGCGCGCTGTATGCGTTTGTGGATCATATTTTATTACACGTATCCCGTCCGGTACGGTGGGATTCCGATCACGTAGTCAGCTTTGACGACGAAACCAGAGCGATCATGGAAGAGCTGGTCCGCCTGAACAGACTCCAGGATACCTATATTGCAACCGATTTCTTTGACGCATCCATCAACAGAATCTGTGCATGGGCCATCGGCCTTCGCAATACCAGAAAAGCAATGCTGGCCGCCTTGTTACAGCCGGTTGATAAGATGAAAGAACTGGAAGCAACCGGAGATGTGAGCGCCAGACTGGCCTTCAAAGAGGAGTTCAAAGCCGCTCCCTTCTCTCTTGTATGGGATTACTACTGTGCGCAGCAGAATGCCGGCGTAAGCCTGGATTGGCTGGAAGAAGTAAAAGCCTACGAATCAGAGATTTTAAAAGTAAGAAGCTAACGATATAACTACTCAAAAAGAGCTCTGTCTGGAATGTTTCCGGGCAGGGCTTTTCAATTTGAGCTCACATCTTTGGAAACCCGCTGGAATAATGAAGCTGATTGTCGTCGGTGATGAACATGGCTTCCACGCCTGGAAGGGATTCTATGAGCTCCATTCCTTTTTGCAGTCCCAGTACGAAACAGGTGGTACTTAAGGCGTCACCGTCCACGGACTGGTCGGAAAGAATGGTGACCTCCAGCAGATCGTTTTTGACGGGATAACCGGTAGCGGGGTCCAGAAGGTGGTGATAGCGGACACCCTCATAATCAAAATAACGTTCGTAGACTCCGGAGGAGACTACGGACTGATCGGTGACGGGGATTGTGGTAATGACTTCGTTGCGCTCGGAAAACGGTTTTTGAATGCCGATCTCAAAGGGGGAACCATCAGGCTTCGTACCCACACATAAGACATTGCCGCCCAGATTGATCATGGCGCTGTTCACACCTTCCGATATCAGATAGTCTTTGAGGCGGTCGGCGATATAACCCTTGGCGATGCCTCCCAGATCGATGCCCATATGAGGATCGTCAAAGGTGATGCGGCCGTCCTGCAGGTGGATACCGGAGGCTTTTACATAAGGAAGCGCAGCCTGTATGGCGGCAGGATCTGGGGGAACCGGATGTTCGGCAGTGAAATCCCAAAGGGAGGAGATCGGTTCGATGGCTATGTCAAAGGCGCCGGAGGAAGTGGAACTGTAGTCCAGACCTATTTGAATCAGCTCCTGAAGGGAGGGGGAGAGAAGATCCGCCTCTGTTTGATGTTCGTTTAACTGATACAGTTCGCTATCCGGATTCGTCCGGGAAAATAACAGTTCATACTGATCGATCATTTCCATGCAGTGATCCAGTATGGATTGTTTTTTATTGTCATAAATCTTGACGGTGACAAAGGTATTTAACTTGATTGCAGAAGCGCTGAGAGGCTGTCCTGCATTTTTTATATCACATCCGGATAAGGAAGGGATAAAAATTGCCAATATGAGCCAAAATAGTATATATCTATGAAAATGACGTGTCATTTTTTCCTCCATGTGTGCGTAGTACCATCTGAGATGCTTTTAGGAAGCAGTAAAATATCTGCTTAAAGCGTTTCTTTTCATATTAAATAAGATTGTGGAAACTGTCAAGGCATGGAAGATCAGCAGGATGTTTTTCTACTGCGGGAAAAGAAAGAATGGGATAAAAGGAAAGAGGGAGCAGACATGAAAAAAAATTCGTCCGGATTCCTGGGTGGGATCCATCCGGCAGATGGTTCAGATAAGGAATTGACTGTTCAGGCTGCGGTGACAGAAGTAAATCCCGACATAGTCGAGATTTCAATGGAACAAACTCCCGGGAATGTCTGCCGGCTGCTGGTGAAGGAAGGAGATTTCGTTCAACGCGGCCAGCTGATCGGAATTCCGGAGACATTTGCCGCAGCGGCGGTTCATGCAAGCGTTACCGGCCATGTGACAAAGATCAAAAGGATAGGAAGCCAGGGGGAGATCTGTGTCATACGATCTGAGGGGGCTTGGTCAGCGCCGGAAGTGCGCAGCTATCAGTCTGAATGGATGGAAATTGATGGGATGACCAGGGAGGATATCCTGCACTCCATGGAAAAAGGCGGAATTATCGGTATGGGAGGCGCGGGCTTTCCGGCATTTCGAAAATATCAGACAGATAAAAGTATCCAGACCATATTGATCAACGCAGCGGAGTGCGAGCCGTATCTTACCTGTGATCACATACTGATGCGGGAGCAGCCTATGGGGATACTGAACGGAATCCAGCTGTTGATAAAAGCGGCAGGAGCAGCCGAGGCGGTTCTTTGTATTGAAGATAATAAAAAGGACGTAATCGAAAATTTCCGGACGATCCTGAAGAAAAAGGAAGTACCCATCCGTCTGCGGGAACTGCCCACCATATATCCCCAGGGGGGAGAACGGCAGCTGATACAGTCGGTACTTGATGTGGAAGTACCTGCCGGCGGCCTGCCGGCGAATGTGGGAGTTATCGTATCGAATGTGGCGACTGCGAATGCCGCGGCCGATATGGTGTTCGGCGGCCAGCCGCTGATCAGCCGCTATGTAACGGTCAGCGGCTGTGTGGAACGGCCCGGGAATTTTCTGGTACCAGTGGGAACCAGGTTTCAGGAACTGCTCCGCAAGGCTGGTGATGTATCCGCCGGCCAGAACCTGATGATCGTGGGAGGTCCCATGACCGGTTACTGTATCGGAACGAATGTGCGGGCAGAACGCGCGGAAGGCGCGGTTGCGAAGACCACATCGGGTATCCTGATCCTGCCGGAGCAGATCACCACAGAGACCCCCTGTATCCGCTGCGGTGCCTGCGGACGGGTTTGCCCGGCGGGACTGAATCCGTTTAAGATTGATTTTGCATACCGGAACGGGAAACTGGATGTCTGCAGGAAACTCTATGCTACAGAATGCATTGGCTGCGGCGCCTGCTCGTATGTCTGCCCGGCCAGGATCGAACTGGCGTTTCGGAATATCGCGGCCAGGAATGCGGTGAAGCAGACGTTCCGCAAGAGAGGAGTGATCCAATGACAGAAGAACATGGAAGAAAAGGGCCTTTTTTACGAGGTGAAAATTCTACCAGACGGATTATGGGGGATGTGGCGCTGGCGCTGATGCCGGCATTTGCGGGATCGATCTACTTTTTTGGGCTGCGAAGCCTGCTGCTGGTCGTGACGTCTGTCATCACCTGCGTACTTTCGGAGTTCGTATGGGAATGGCTGACCGGAAAGCAGATCACGGCATTTGATTTCAGCGCTGTAGTTACAGGGATTTTGATTGCGTTTCAGGTACCGGTAACGACACCGGTGATCCTCATTATTATTTCGGGCATATTCGCGATTATTGTTGTGAAGCAATTATTCGGCGGGATTGGAAGTAATTTCATGAATCCGGCGCTGGCCGGACGTCTGCTTTTGATGGTGGTATGGCCCGGAAAAATTATTCAGTATGTACCGGCTGCGGGAAATGACGCGGTATCTTCCGCGACAGTGCTGGCTGCCATGAAAGCGGGTGAGCAGGGGCAATATTCCTGGCTGGATATGTTCCTGGGATCCGTTCCAGGGGCGCTGGGAGAGACCAGTAAGCTGCTGTTGCTGGTAGGTGCGGGGTATTTGTGCTACCGCGGCCTGATCAATGTAAAGGCGTCTCTGGCCTATATCCTAACCGTGCTGGCCGTTACGTTTGTATTGGGAGGAGGACGTCTGTTCAGCGGTGATCCGGTGACCAATCTTTTGGGAGGAAGCCTGATCCTGGGAGCCTGTTATATGCTGACGGATTATTCTTTCATATCAGCCAGAGGAAGGTTGATCTACAGCATTGCGGCAGGGGTCATAACCGCGCTGGTACGTATCTACAGTAACTATCCGGAAGGTGTCTGTTTTGGTATTCTGGCTGCCAACTGTATGGTCGGCCTGCTATCCAGATTTGAACAGAAGCATGTATACGGCACAAAGTACGACAAAGATCAAAAAACAGCTATGTAAATCATGTATGGACATAGAAGGAGGAAATTATGAAAGATAACGGATGGAAAGGAATTATTACACTGGTTATCGTAACGATCATAGCCTTTGGAGTTATCCTGGGTGCGAATTATTTTGGCAGGGGAACCGCTGGGGAGACAGAGCAGTCGGTGGCAGGAGAGCAAAAGGAGATCGATATCAACAGCTTTGGAAATATTGATCCGGCTATTCAATCAGCTTACCGGATCCTGGATGAACAGGGAAACGCAGGCGGTTATAAAGTGGTGACAAAGACAAAGGGTTACGGAGGAGATCTTCTGCTGGAACTGATATTTGATAAAAATGGGGATACCATAACCCGGATGGAGGTCCTGGAGCACAATGAGACGGAAGGGCTGGGCGCTTTGATTAAGGAACCCGCCTTTTTGGAACAATTTAAAAACGTACCGCTCCCTGTTACACTGAAAAATGCGGCCGCAGAGCCGGAACTGCCGGCGGAAGGCACGGCGTTTGAAGACGGTACCTATACGGTGGAAGCAGACCAGCCGGATTATAACGGATATCGGAATACGATGAAACTAACGATAACAGATGGGAAGATTACAGAAGTCATATGGGATGCGCTGGACGCCGAGGGAAAATCAAAAAGGGTGTTGAGTGATAATGGAGAATATGTGATGACAGAGAGCGGTCCCACATGGAAAGAGCAGGCGGAGGCCCTGGCCGCGGCCGTGATTGAAAATCAGTCTACAGATTTTTTAAGTCCGGATGATCAGGGAAAGACCGACGCGGTCGCAGGGGTCAGTATCTCAATCACAGATTTTGTCACCCTGGTGAAGCAGTGTCTCGTGCAGGCAGCCGGAATGCAGACTGAAGGTACTCAGCCGGCAGATACTGCCGGCACAGCGGATACTGCCGGCACATCGGATAACGGTACGGGAACCACTGTGGACGGAGTATCGGGGGCTACCATCTCTTCACGGGCAGTGATAGAAGGAATCGATAAAGGCTATACATTTATCAAAAATTATCTGGGGACCTTATCTTAGAAGCAGGGACCTTAATATAGGAGGGATATATATGACTGAGAGATATCCGATGGTTCCGGCTGCCTTTGTAATAATTTTCTGCTCCGGAACCCTGAAGGAAGCATTGGTGGCAGGAATTCTGACGATCGTATTGACCGTGGCCGCTTATTTGCTTCATGATCTTATGTGTAAGGCAGGCGTACCGGAATGGTCCAGGATTCCCTCCCTGCTGATCGGGGAAACAGCACTTTCTTATGCTGCAGGCAGGATCGCTTATAACTACGTCAGCGGGCTGGCATTTGGCCGGGACAGGATGCTAATCTGGTTAATTCTGGGGCTTTTGATGGCCTGCAGTTTCCTTTGGGGAAAGATGCATACCGATATCGATGCGGTACTCTACCCGATGGCTATGGTATATGCGATATGGATGGCGGCGGGGCTCCTCAGAGAATTCCTTGCTTATGGAGAGATTTTCGGCCGGGCATTTATGGAGGGCGGATATCTGACAAAGGCATTTCAGTCACCGATCATCGGGTTCCTCACGGCCGGAGCTGTGCTGGGTATTGCCAATGCGGTTACCAATGAGATATCAGAAGAAAGGGGCAGCCTGCTGTCCATACTTCCGGCAGCCGCGTTGGCGGTGCCAATCCAATTGTTTTCGGATTGGCAGCTGGTAAACTGGATTCTGGGGATCCTGCTTGTAGGAATCTTGGTGTTATCCGTCAGAAACCGGCTGAGCTATTCGTGGACCGGTAAGCGGATGAGAGGGCTGCCGATCGAACTGGTCAGTACAGGGCTTATCTACATGGTACTGACAGTTGTCAAATAAATTTCCTGTACGAAGTATATTATTACAGAGCCGGATATGATATAATTCGAGAGAATCAGAAAAGCATGATAGTGTGTCACCGGGCTGCAAGCCCGGATACATATGAGGGAAAATATGAAAATAACCGTGATCGCCGTAGGAAAGATCAAAGAAAAATATCTTGTGGAGGCAATAAAGGAGTACAGCAAACGGCTGAGCCGGTATTGTAAGCTGGAGATCATTGAAGTGGCGGATGAAAAGACACCGGATGGCGCGTCCCGCGCTTTGGAGGATCAGATCAGGGAAAAAGAAGGCGAAAGAATCCTCAAAGCAGTCCGGGACGGAAGTTATGTGACCGCTCTGGCCATCGAAGGGAAGATGCTTTCCTCTGAAGAGCTGGCCGGCCAGATGGAACAATATGGGATTGCTGGAATCAGTCAGCTGACTTTTATCATAGGAGGATCTTTAGGACTTTCAGAGAGGGTTTTGAAGAGAGCGGATAAGCTTTTGAGCTTTTCCAGAATGACATTCCCGCACCAGCTGATGCGGGTGATTTTGCTGGAACAGATCTATCGGAGTTACCGGATTATTTATGGGGAACCGTATCATAAATAATTGGAGTTTCCATTCAGAAAAGCAGTATGTAACCGAATAAATGCCCGCCTGCCAAAGAAAAGGAGTAATGAGTATGCTGTACGATAATAAAAACGGAAAAGTAAAAGATTCTTACGATACGCCATTGTTTGGAACGCTGGCCGCCGACTCACCGATCCCTAAAAATAAGATAGGAGAGCAGCCCCTGGAACCCAGGCTTGCATATCAGCTGATCAAGGATGAATTAATGAATGAGGGAAATGCCAGATTAAACCTGGCGACTTTCTGCCAGACCTTCATGGAGGAAGAAGCGGTAAAACTGATGTCCGAAACACTGGAAAAAAATGCTATTGATAAGACGGAGTATCCTCAGACAGCTGAAATCGAGCAGCGTTGTATTCAAATTATTTCTAATCTGTGGAACGCGCCTGGGGAACAGGACACGATAGGCACCTCTACCGTAGGTTCTTCAGAGGCATGTATGCTGGCCGGAATGGCCATGAAGTTTCGCTGGCGGAAACGGGCCGAACAATTAGGACTGGATTTAACAAAAAAGCCAAATCTTGTAATCTCGTCCGGCTATCAGGTATGCTGGGAGAAATTCTGTGTCTATTGGGATATCGAACTCCGCCAGGTCCCTATGGATGCGGACTGTATGAGTATGTGCCCGGATTCGTTACTTACCTATATAGATGAATATACGATCGGGGTGGTGGGAATTCTGGGTATTACATATACCGGAAAGTTTGATGACCTGGAAGCCATTGACCAGGTTCTCAGTCAATATAACGAGACCACGGAGCATAAAGTGTATATCCATGTGGATGCCGCTTCCGGCGGGCTGTTCGTCCCATTTGTCAAACCGGAATTGCGCTGGGATTTCCGATTGAAAAATGTGATCTCCATCAATTGTTCCGGTCACAAATATGGCCTCGTATATCCCGGAATCGGCTGGGCCCTCTGGAAACACCGAGAATATCTGCCTCAGGAATTGATTTTCGAAGTAGATTATCTGGGAGGTAAAATGCCGACCATTGCTATTAATTTTTCCAGATCTGCCAGCCAGATTATCGGCCAGTATTATAATTTTATCCGACTGGGGAGAGAAGGTTACCGCCGCATCCAGCAGAAAACCCAGGATGTGGCACATTACCTGGCAGACAGGCTGGAAAAGACAGGCCGGTTCCGCATTTACAATGACGGAAGCGACCTGCCGGTAGTATGTTACGCTCTGAAAGAAAATGTAAAACTGGAATGGACATTGTATGACTTATCAGACCGGCTGCTTATGAGAGGCTGGCAGATTCCGACCTATCCCCTGCCTGCCCGGTTAGAAAACATTATTATACAGCGCATCGTCTGCCGGGCCGACCTAAATTATGATATGGCAGGACTGCTTATGAATGACCTGCTGGAAGGAATACAGGAATTGGACAATGCTGCTGTTCTGGTTCATGGAAAGAAAACAGAGCCAAAAGTGTACGGATTTACACATTAATTAGCGATTAATTTCATGGGGGGGATGGGAATGCTTCTGAACAAGATAAGGAAAAGTTTGATGGCAAAACAGCAGAAGGGGACAGATTCGAATAGCCAGGCAGCAGGCACCGACAGCCGGCAAAGCTACATTATCCGCTCTGAACAAAGGGATTTGGGCGAAGGGATGACTATGACTAATGATCTCATCAGCAATGGGATGGGCGGGACGAAAGTGGTCAACGTGATTCTGTATGATTCGACGACTCAGGAGAGATACCAGATCGTAGATGAACAAGGGGGTATCTGTAATTTCCCCGGTGTGGAAAATGAGCAGGAAGTATTCGAAATTGCCGAATGCTGGGCGATCTTCCCCTATGTCCTGTATACTTTTATTATCTACAATTTTGAGAACGGCGAGGCCGGCATAAACTGGCTGTTCCAGCCGGACGGGCGATACTGGGAAGATGAGTATGGTTTCGGAGGGAACAGTGATGAAGAATTGGAGCTTCATGCCAGAATAGACAGAAAAGGCCGCTATCTCTGCAAGTATTATTTGAAAAAGTGACGGGGATATCATATCGGTAATAGCCCTGGAGCCGGTGATAGAAGAATAGTCAAATGAAATACTGCATACATAGGACCATTGGATGGAACAAAATGAGGAGTAATAAAAATGGAACAAAGAGACGGAGTTGAAAGAAGGAACAAAAATATAATTCTGGAGACTGAGAGATTATACTTGCGTAGAATGACGCAGGAAGATATCTCTTCCCTGTGCAAAATACTGCAGGACCCGGAAGTGATGTATGCCTACGAGCATGCATTTTCTGACGAGGAAGTGCAGGAGT
This sequence comes from Diplocloster modestus, assembly GCF_019042245.1. Lineage (GTDB taxonomy): Bacteria > Bacillota > Clostridia > Lachnospirales > Lachnospiraceae > Diplocloster > Diplocloster modestus. Next base: position 72,409 of record NZ_JAHQCX010000008.1, on the reverse strand, counting down.
GGCTGGACAGACAGCTTGGCCGGTACGAAGAGTATGGGTTCGGCTTGTGGGCGGTTATTCTCAAAGAGACCGGGGAAATGATCGGACAGTGCGGGATTACGATGCAGGACTGGAATGACAGAAGGGTACCGGAGATTGGATACCTGTTCCAAAAGGCCTGCTGGCATAAAGGGTATGCGGTGGAAGCCGCGGCTGCCTGCAGGGAATATGCGTTTGGGCCCCTGGATATGGATGAGGTATTTTCCATTATACGGGATACGAATCAGGCTTCGATCCAGGTAGCCAAGAGAAACGGCATGTCACTTAAGGGGAACCTTGTGAAGCATTATTATCACTGCGACATGCCGCATCTGGTTTATTCGGTTGAGCGGGAGCAGAAGCATCAGAGGCGGGTCCGCTACAAAGGGACGCATCCCAAAAGATTCGAGGAGAAATATAAGGAGCTGGAACCGCAGAAATATGCGGAAACTGTGGAGAAGGTTATACGGAAGGGAAGCACGCCTGCCGGTATGCATATCTCGATCTGTGTCAGGGAAATCCTGGACTTTCTGCAGATTCAACCGGGACAGACCGGGCTGGATGCTACCCTGGGTTATGGGGGACATACGCAGAAAATGCTGGAATGCTTGAAGGGAGAGGGGCATCTATATGCTCTGGATGTGGATCCGATTGAGCTTGTAAAAACCAGGGAGCGGCTGGGGAAATGTGGATATGGGTCGGAGATTCTGACGATCCGGCAGATGAATTTCGCTAAGATCGATCAGCTGACGGCTAAGACAGGCCCCTTTGATTTCGCGCTGGCCGACCTGGGGGTATCCTCCATGCAGATCGATAATCCGGAGCGGGGATTCTCGTATAAGCACGAAGGTCCGCTGGATCTGCGGCTGAATCCGGAGAAGGGGATTCCGGCGTCAGAGCGGCTCCGTGATATTACGCGGGAAGAGCTGGAAGGAATGCTGGCGGAGAATGCGGATGAACCTTATGCGGCGCAGATTTCCCGGGCTGTTCTTTCAGAGATCAGAAAGGGAAAGGATATCGCTACCACGACGCAGCTAAGGGAGATTATCGGGAAAGCGCTCTCGTTCCTTCCGGAGAACGAGAAAAAAGAGGGGGTCAAGAAATCCTGTCAGCGTACGTTCCAGGCACTTAGAATCGATGTGAACAGCGAATTTGAAGTCTTGGAAGAATTTCTGGATAAGCTTCCGGATGCGCTGAAAAGCGGGGGGCGGGCTGCGATACTGACCTTCCATTCCGGGGAAGACCGGCTGGTGAAGAAGTCCTTTCAACGTTTATGCCGGGCGGGAGTTTACCAGGATTTCTCCAGAGAGGTAATACGCCCGACGGCAGAAGAGTGTTCCATGAACAGCCGGGCACGCTCTACAAAAATGAGGTGGGCCGTGAAAGCATGACCGGATTAAATATTTTTCTTGACAGGCTAGTGAATGCTAGCTTATACTGAAAAGGCAATGGAGGCTAGTGGATACTAGCTAATGGGAAGATCAAGGAATCTGGGCCGGCGTCTGACGGATTACAGCGGGCAGAAAGAGAGTGGATCGTATGCAGGAATTTCAGTTAGAAGAATATTTGAGTCGGGGCGTCCAAAATATTGTGCGGGGGATTATTCTTTCGTCTGCCGGAAAATCCGGAGAGAGAAGTTTCCTGATGCATTATGCCTCGGATGAGAAAAGAGCAAGGAAATTAAGGGCGGCAGCGGAGCAGAAGGGGGAGCATATACCTCCGTTTCTGATCGCCAGTATCACCCGGCGGTGCAATCTGAGCTGCAAAGGGTGCTACGCGAGGGCGAACAACGCGTGTGCAGATATGGCGGACGCGGCGGGATTTGCAGATGAACTGACGGGAAGCCAGTGGGGAGATATATTTACTCAGGCAGAGAAGCTGGGAGTCAGTTTTGTGCTGCTGGCCGGCGGAGAGCCGATGGCCAGGGGGGATGTACTGGAGGAAGCAGGCCGTCATAAAAAGATTCTGTTTCCGGTATTTACCAACGGAACCATGTTTGACAGCGGCAAAGCGGAGATTTTTTTGCGTAATCGGAACCTGATCCCGATTATCAGCATGGAAGGAGACCGGGAAGAGACGGACCGGCGAAGAGGGGAAGGAGTATATGGTCAGCTCCTGAAAGCGATGGAACTGCTAAAGCAGGAGAGGCGGCTCTTTGGCGCCTCTGTTACGGTCACGTCGGAAAATCTACGGGAAGTGGCCTCCGCGGAATTCGTACACAACATGAAAACCAGCGGCTGCGGAGGAATTGTTTTTGTTGAGTATGTACCGGCCGACAAAAGGTCCCGGCATTTATGCCTGGACGCAAAGGAACGCGACACATTGGCCCGGACTTTGGAACAATTACGCAGGGATGGGGAGCAGATGCTGCTCCTATCCTTTCCCGGAGACGAAAAGGAGGCCGGCGGCTGCCTGGCGGCCGGCAGAGGTTTCTTCCATATTAACGCGGCCGGCCAGGCGGAACCCTGTCCGTTTTCCCCATATTCGGATACCAGCCTGCTACATACCGGATTGCGGGAGGCGCTGCGATCCCCGCTCTTTCTTAAATTAAAGGATGAGGGCATTTTAAAGAAAACACATACGGGCGGATGCGTCCTGTTTGAGCAGGAGGAGTCGGTAAAAAAATGTTTGGAGGAATCGGGCAATGACGACGAGAGAACGGATTGTGGAAGAAGCTCTGACCCTATTTTCCATACAGGGATACCAGGGCACCAGTGTGAAAATTATTGCGGATAAAGTGGGGATCAAGGACAGTTCCCTGTACAAGCATTTCAGCAGCAAGAAAGAGATCTTCGACACCATCGTCCAGGAGATGTCCGTGCGGATGGAGGAGATGTCCCGGGCGTTCGGACTGCCTGACGAGGGGAACCTGTTGGAGGCGGCCGGCCTCTACGGCACAGTCGGGATCGATAAACTGCTGGACTTGAGCAAACAGATTTTTCTATTTTATCTCAAGGATGAGTTCGCATCCCGCTTTCGCCGGATGCTGGCGATCGAGCAGTACCGGGACCGGGATATTTATGAAGTGTACCGCAGTATATTCATGAATGCGGCCGTAACATACCAGACCGCATTGTTCGGCGAAATGATTCATCGGGGGATCTTCACTGGAAATGATCCGGAGGCTATGGCAGTCAATTTTTATGCCCCATTTTTTTTCCTGTTGAATAAATATGACCAGGAGCCGCATAGGGAAGCGGAGGCTTTGCAGGCGCTGGAACGCCAGATCAGGGAGTTCGCCAGGATTTATCAGGGAAAGGAGAGCGGAGGCTGATCATAAAATGTTTGCGTCTGCCTATATGTGCGTGAAAGAGCACCCATGGAGGAAAAATGAAAATAGAGCATATTGCTATGTACGTAAACCATCTGGAAGCTGCGAAAGAATTCTTTATAAAGTATTTGAACGCTGTTGCAAATGCAGGCTATCATAATACGACAACTGATTTTAGATCTTATTTTCTTTCCTTCGGGGACGGAGCAAGGATTGAAATAATGAATAAGCCAGGTATGTCTGATGAAATCAAGGGAACACAGAGAACGGGGTATATTCACATTGCCTTTTCTGTGGGAAGTAAAGAAAAAGTGGACGAACTGACTCAACAGTTGAAAGCAGATGGCTATGAGGTCATAAGCGGGCCGAGGACAACGGGCGACGGTTACTATGAAAGCTGCATCATAGGTATTGAAGGCAATCAAATAGAGATAACCGTGTAATAGAGATAATCGTGTAATAAAGATAATCGTCTAATAAGATAACATTGTTAAGAAATTTTTAATACACAGGAGGAAGGTTGAACAAAAATGAGTATTAGAATTGGTATATTGGGTTACGGTAATCTGGGACGCGGTGTAGAATGCGCCATTAAACAGAATCCGGATATGGAACTGGTGGCAGTATTTACCAGGAGGGATCCGGCCGGAGTGTCGATCCTGACTGAGAAAGCGGCTGTGTGCAGCGTGGCGGAGGCAATGGATTGGAAAGACCGGATTGATGTTATGATTTTGTGCGGAGGAAGCGCTACAGATCTGCCGGTGCAGACCCCGGAATATGCCGGGGCGTTTCACGTGGTGGATAGTTTTGATACCCATGCGCGGATTCCGGAGCATTTTGCCAATGTGAACGCGGCGGCGAAGGCCGGTAATAAAGTGGGGATCATATCCGTGGGCTGGGATCCCGGATTGTTCTCTCTGAACAGGATGTATGCGAATGCGATTCTGCCGCAGGGAAATGATTATACTTTTTGGGGGAAAGGTGTGAGCCAGGGACATTCGGACGCGCTCAGGAGGATTCCGGGAGTGAAGGATGCCAAGCAGTATACGATACCTGTAGAAGCAGCGCTGGAATCTGTGAGGAAAGGGGAGAATCCTCAGCTATCGACCCGTGAAAAGCATACCAGGGAATGTTTTGTGGTACTGGAACCGGGTGCGGACGCTACAGCGGTTGAAAATGAAATTATAACGATGCCCAACTATTTCGCAGATTACGATACGACAGTTTATTTCATCAGCGAGGAAGAACTTCGCGCGAATCACAGCGGGATTCCCCACGGGGGGTTCGTGCTGCGCAGCGGGAAAACGGGATGGGAGGAAGAGCACAGCCATCTGATCGAATATAGTCTGAAGCTGGATTCGAATCCGGAATTCACGTCCTGCGTGATCGTGGCATATGCCAGGGCAGCATACCGGCTAGCCTCGCAGGGGGAGACGGGCTGTAAAACCGTGTTTGATATACCGCCCGCGTATCTGAGCGCGAAGAGCGGCGAGGAACTCCGGGCATCCATGCTATAGCTGCAGCGAGAAGTATCAGTAATCAATTCTTCGAAAAGATTTAAAAGAATGCGCAGCAGAAAAAATTCGATCGATCCGAAAAGGATTATGGAGGAATGGTCTATGAGAATGTATGATTTGATTATGAAGAAAAGAAACGGCGGTGTCCTTACCAAAGAGGAGATCGAATTTATGATCCATGATTATACAAACGGAAAAATACCGGACTATCAGATGTCGGCCATGATGATGGCGGTCTATTTCCGGGGAATGAGCAAAGAAGAGACCGTAAATCTGACCATGTCCATGGCCCGCAGCGGTGATATGCTGGATCTCTCCGCCATCGAGGGAATTAAAGTGGATAAACACAGCACCGGCGGCGTCGGAGATAAGACGTCACTGGTTCTGACGCCCATGCTGGCCGCGCTGGGACTGCCCGTTGCCAAAATGTCCGGGCGGGGCCTTGGCCATACCGGAGGAACCATTGACAAGCTGGAAAGCTTCCCGGGCTTTTCTGTCTCCCTGACGGAAACCCAGTTTATAGAAAATGTGAACCGAATCAAAATAGCCATCATGGGGCAGACGGCAGACCTGGCCCCGGCGGATAAGAAATTGTACGCGCTGCGCGACGTAACGGCTACGGTAGATAATTTGTCGTTGATCGCCAGCAGCATAATGAGCAAGAAGCTGGCAGCCGGAGCAGATGCTATCGTGCTGGATGTGAAGACTGGAAGCGGCGCTTTTATGAAGACAGAGGAAGACGCCCTGGCCCTGGCCAAAACCATGGTCGAGATCGGGACATCGGCGGGAAGGAAGATGACGGCCATCGTATCCGACATGGATCAGCCGCTGGGCTTCGCTGTGGGAAATGCACTGGAAGTGAAGGAAGCCATCGAGACCTTAAAAGGACGTGGGTCTGAAGATCTGAAGAATTTGTGCAGGAAGCTGGGCGCCGGACTGCTGGTCAGCATCGGACGTTCCCATTCTATGGAAGAGGCGGAAGATATTTTGCAGAAAACCATAGACGACGGCAGCGCACTGGCCAAGCTGGCGGAATTCGTCCATGCCCAGGGCGGTGAGGAAGCGGCGGTATTCAACACAGAGCTTCTGCCCCAGGCGTCCCTGGTCGAAGAGATCCCCTCTGAACAGTCCGGCTATATATGCCACATCGATACCGAGGACGTAGGGATCGTATCCCTGATCCTGGGAGGCGGCCGCGAGACGAAGGACAGTGAGATCGACTTATCCGTAGGACTCGTTCTCCACAAAAAAGTAGGGGACTACGTAAAGACGGGTGAATCCCTTGCTGCCATCCACGCCAATGATCCTGAAAAACTGCGGCAGGCGAAAGAACGGTTCCGTAGTACCTGCCATTTCTCGGAAGAGCCGGTGGAACGCCCTGCTTTTATTAAAGCGATCATACAAGCCGATCATCAATCATAATTTTTACTTAAACTAGGCACATTATATTTCATATAAACCGGCAGGCGCGCGGAAGGGGTTTCAGGCACCTGCCGGTTCACATGAATCATTATAAATGAACAAATGGAAAGCACAAATGAAAAACCTCATCTATTCAAGCAAAGCCGCAAGAATTTCCCTGCTTGCCCGGCCCATAATCCCTTCCACATCAGCTCCGATAATATCCAGGGTACGGGACTGCGGACCCTCCTTCACAAAAGCGGCACAGCCGCCGTCCAAATTCATAATCCGGTAATCCTCCACATATATTAGATAATAAACCATATGGGATGACTATGAGGAAATCAAGAAACGCAGACCGCATCGCAAAACAAAAAGGAGAGACTCCGGGTGTAAAGGAAAATGTGGTGGATTCCCTGAAGCTTCCCAAGGATCTGATGTTCGGCGCGGTGATCCTGACCGTGACCGGGCAGTGTGAAGCTTACGTGGAAAATTACCGGGGAATTATAGAATATACGAAGGAGAGAATCCGTCTACAGACAAAAACCTGCCAGCTGGAGATGAAAGGGACGAATCTGCATATAGATTATTATACCAATGATGAAATGAAAATTACAGGACGCATTATAGAGATCCATTATACTTAAAATAAGTCGAGGTGCATCTGGTTGCTCATTCAAATCATTCAGTATATAAAAGGGTATATTAAAATCCGGCTGGTGGGATATTCCCCGGAACGGTTCATCAATTTATGCAGTTACCATGATATTCTGCTATGGAATATTGAGAATGTCGGTGATGATTATGAAATGTATATCACGATTAAGGGATTCCGCAAACTGAAGCCAATATTGAAGAAAACCAAGACAAAGGTAGTGATATTGGACAAATGTGGACTTCCTTTTTTTTTACATAAATACCGGAAGCGTAAAATGTTCTTTATTGGTATCGTTCTGTGCGCAGCCATGCTCTACGTGATGTCTTTGTTTATTTGGGACATTCATATAGAAGGAAATTATACCCAGACTTCGGATGTGATCCTGGATTATCTGTCGACTCAGGAGGTATATCACGGAATCTCCAAAAAAAAGGTGGACTGTCAGGAAGTGGAATCCATGATCCGCGCTCAGTTTAACGATATCATCTGGGCTTCGGCGGAGATCCGGGGAACCAGGCTTTTAATCCATGTCCGGGAAAATACGGATACAGATGTGGTGGATACGGTCCAGGAACAGGGGGATGATACCGTTACGGATCTGATCGCCGATAAAGACGGGCTTATTACAAAGATGATCACACGGGCGGGGACCCCTCAGGTAAAAGTGGGGGATGTGGTAAAAGAAGGGGACCTGCTGGTGCTGGGGCGGGTGGATGTATTAGGAGACGATGCGACCGTCATCAACTATCAGTTCCGGTCCGCAGACGCGGATATCTATGCGAAAACAGTCCATGAATACAGCGATGAATTCCCGCTGGCCTATACAGATAAAAATTACAGCGGGGAACATAAATTTCAGGTTGGCCTTAAAATCCTGCAAAAACAGATCCGCCTGTTTCAGCCAAAGATACCCTATCAGACCTTCGACATCGTCACCGATGAATACACACTGAAAATCGGGGAAAACTTTTATTTGCCCCTAACTTTACAGATTTCCACGGTAAATGACTACACACCTGTGGAAAAAATGTATACACAGGAAGAAGCAGATGCCATAGCAGAACAGCATTTGTCGGAATTTTTAGAAAAATTAAGAAAAAAAGGGGTTCAAATTGTTGAAAATAATGTTAAAATAGGAATTGATGGGGATTTCTGCAAAGCCGCGGGAAAGCTGTTGATTGAAGAAAAAATCGGTGCCCGCACGCCGACAGAGATGCTGACCATCCCTGATCCGGAAGAGAGGACCGAAGAAGAATGAGTATAACTGAAAAAATTCTCGATGTTCCGTCCGAACATGCCCAAAATGTGTTCGGACAGTTTGATGCTTATATAAAGAAGATCGAAAGAGCCTTCCAGGTAACGGTAATCGCCAGGGACGGCGGCCTGAAAATCATAGGGCCGGAAGGTTCGGCTGCCAAGGCCAGAAAAGTATTTGAACAGCTGGTAGAGCTGTCCAAACGGGGAAATATTATCGGGGAACAGAATGTGGATTATATCATAGCCCTTTCTTTTGAAGAAAAGGAAGAGGCGGTCGTCGAGATCGATAAGGACTGCATCTGCCATACCATCAATGGAAAGCCCATTAAACCCAAAACGCTGGGCCAGAAACAGTACGTGGACCAGATCCGGGAAAAGATGATCGTATTCGGCATCGGCCCCGCAGGTACCGGCAAGACCTATCTGGCTATGGCTATGGCGATCAAGGCGTTTAAGGACGAAGAGGTGGGACGGATTATCCTGACCAGGCCTGCCATCGAGGCGGGGGAAAAATTAGGTTTCCTGCCGGGAGATCTGCAGAGCAAGGTGGATCCCTATCTGCGGCCCCTTTACGATGCGCTGTATCAGATCATGGGTTCGGAAAGCTTTATGAAGAATATGGAAAAGGGATTGATCGAAGTGGCCCCGCTGGCGTACATGCGCGGGCGTACTTTGGACAATGCGTATATTATCCTGGATGAGGCGCAGAATACGACGCCGGCTCAGATGAAGATGTTCCTCACCCGGATCGGATTCGGATCCAAGGTGATCATTACCGGAGACATGACTCAGAAGGATTTGCCCTCCGGCACGAAATCAGGACTGGATATCGCCGTGCGGGTTCTGAAAAAGGTAGAAGATATCGGATTTTCCTATCTGACCAGCAAAGATGTGGTCCGTCACCCTTTGGTGCAGAAGATCGTACAGGCTTATGAGGAGTACGAACAGAATACCATGAAAAAGACCGATCGATATCGTAGCGGCGGGAGAACGAAACCCGGTAGTAATCCTGAAAAGACAAGATAAGTATATGACCGGATAACTGATACATGGTGTAGGCAATATAAAAAGTGAGGTTCTCGTATGAGTTTACAGATAATCAGAGAATGTGAGACTGAATTGGATCTGGATATGGAGGCAGTAGCGGGGCAGGTGGTGGAGCAGGCCCTGGACTACGTAAACTGTCCCTATGAGGTGGAATTAAACGTAACTTTGACGGATAATGAATCGATCCGTGAGATTAACCGGGAATACCGACAGATCGACAGGCCGACGGATGTATTGTCATTTCCGCTGGTCGACTATGACTCTCCGGCGGATTTTTCCGGTATTGAGGCGGATGAGCTGGATTATTTTAACCCGGAAACAGGGGAACTGATGCTGGGGGATATCATACTTTCTTTGGAAAAGGTCAGGGAACAGGCGCAGCTATATGGGCATTCCGAGAAGAGGGAATACGCGTTTTTAATCGCCCACAGTATGCTGCATTTGTTTGGTTATGATCATATAACCGAGGAAGAAGCGAAGCGAATGGAAGCAAAACAGGAAGAAATCCTGCATTGCTTGCAGATAGAAAAGGAAGAGAGGAAAGAGTGATGAAAAAAATATTAGCATTTGCCTTTGTTCTTACCATGGCGGTCAGCATGATTGCCTGCGGTAAGAAAGAGGAGGCACCTGTGGAAACTCCGGCGGCGACACCGGTACCCGAAGCGCCGGCAGAGACTCCGGTCCCGGAGGAAGAGCCTGCCGAAGTGGAAGAGAACACGGGCAATATGTGGGTTCGGCAGACCAACGGCAATCAGGTACAGAGTTATCTGACCGGTGAATGGGTGGACAAGTCCGTTGGAGATACCAGGCCCATCGCCTATGTATTCAACAACGCGCAGGTTGCCTGCCCCCAGACTGGTATTTCCAGATCCGGCGTGATTTATGAGGCACCGGTGGAAGGATATATGACCCGTTTGATGGGTGTGATGGAAGAGTGGCAGGATTTAAAGAAAATTGGTTCGGTTCGAAGCTGCCGTGATTACTTTGTGCAGTTCGCATTGGAATTTGACGCTATCTATTGTCACTATGGCCAGGCGGTATACGCGCTGGATCTGCTGTCCAAGGATTATGTAAATAATGTCAGCGGACTGGCCAGCAGCGGCGCGGGCTATCCCGGAGATATCGTATATTACCGTACCTCCGACAGAAAGGCGCCTCATAACTGCTATGCAAGCGGCGAGGGCATTCTGAAAGGGATCGATAAGCTCGGATACAGCATGGATTATGACAAGGAATACACCGGAAAACTGGGCTTTGTCTCCGAGGGAGAGACGGCGGACATGTCTGGCGGACAGTCCGGTAAGGTGGTCAAACCCGGATATCCGGTGAACAAGCCGGCCTTCGAGTACAATGAAAGTGATGGTTTATATTACAGAAGCCAGTATGGAGGAAAACAGATCGACGATATGACCGGTAAGCAGCTGGCTGTCAAGAATGTGATCCTGCAGTACTGCTATGCGGATACCAGGGATGCAAAAGGCTACTGGTGGGTAGACACCAAGACCGGCGGTCCTATGAGATATTTTACCGATGGTAAAGTGATCGAAGGAACCTGGGAGAGAGGCGAAGATGATACGGATTCCGGTCGTTATTATGACCAGAACGGCAATGAGCTCCTCTTGAATCAAGGCAAAACCTGGGTCTGCATCATTTCCGCGACAGATGCGGGAGAGGTTCGCTGGGAATAGACGGAAGAATAATCGGAACAGAGGTGTCCTATGGGAACAGGACGAAAACGCAGGCAATCTAATTATCTGGTACAGGGCAGTATTCTGGCGGCCGCATCTATTATTGTGCGTCTGATCGGGGCTGTCTATCGGATCCCGCTGACCAGAATTCTGGGGGATACGGGAAACAGTTATTATTCCTGTGCATTTGAGTTGTATTCGATGATGCTGCTGATTTCCTCCTACAGTCTGCCGCTGGCGGTATCCAAACTGGTAGCCGCCCGGATCGGCGCGGGACAGAGGAGAAATGCGCAGCGGATCTATAAGGGCGCCATGGTATTTGCCGGTATCATCGGAACAGTGATCGCGGTGATTACATATCTGGGAGCGGATTTTTTCACAGGTAAGATCCTGTCCACCCCGGAAAGCGCCATGGCTCTGAAGGTGATCGCGCCGGCGATTGTGCTGGTGGCATTTATCGGAGTTTACCGCGGGTATTTCCAGGGAATGGGGACCATGATGCCCACCGCGGTTTCCCAGATCATCGAGCAGGTCATTAAGACGGCTGTAGGTTTGATCGCCGCATACTATATGGTGCGGTATGGAATGAAGATCAGCGCGATCCTGGAGAGTGAAGTCTGGGGCGCGGCTTACGGCGCGGCGGGCGCTACCTTTGGCGTGGTGGCGGCTTCCCTTGTGACAATGCTGTTCCTGATGTGGATCTGGAGCCTGTACCGGCGGGTAAACCGGCGGGCTATAGCGAAAGACCACACGAGAAAGCAGGAGTCCTATAAAGAAGTCTACCGGATTTTGTTTCTTACGATTGTACCGGTGGTGCTTAGTACGGCAGTCTATAATATCAGCGGGATATTGGATCAGGGGGTTTTTAAGAATCTGATGTATGCCAATGGCTTCGAGGCGGCGATGGTGGATACCCAGTGGGGTATATTTTCCGGCAAGTTTAAAGTGCTGACCAATATCCCCATAGCTATCGCGTCGGCCATGGCGGCTTCTACGGTTCCGGTGCTCACAAGGGCCATGGCGGAAGGGGCCGGGGGCGTGGTGAAGAAGCGGACGGACCTGTCCATTCGTTTTACCATGATCCTGACGATCCCCTGCGCCGCGGGGTTCTTTGCGCTGGCCGCGCCGGTGCAGCAGCTGCTGTTTCACGATTCCAGCGAGCTGCCCGCGCAGCTTTTGAGACTGGGAGCGGTATCCGTGGTGTTCTATTCCCTGTCTACCCTGACAAACGGTATCCTGCAGGGAATTAACCGGATGCGGATACCGGTGCGCAATGCCGCGATATCGTTGGTGTCCCACCTGGCCTTCCTGGTCCTGCTGCTCCAGGTATTTCATATGGATATCAAAGCGGTGATCTGGGCGAACATATTCTTTTCCCTGATGATGTGTATTTTGAATGGGCTGGCGATCCGCAAGCACATGGGATACCGGCAGGAGATCCGCAGGACGTTTGTGATACCGGCGCTGTCCTCCGCGGTGATGGGAATCGCCGTATTCCTGATCTATACCGGACTGATGAAGCTGATAAAATCAAATACGGTCAGCGTATTGATCGCTATCGTTCTGGGCGCGTTGATCTATATGTGCGTACTGCTGCTGTTAAAGGGAGTGAATGAGCAGGAGCTCCAGAATTTCCCCAAAGGGAATCTGATCGCCCGTATCGCAAAAAAAGTTCATCTGCTCTAAGGGCAGGCTCGCGGCATACGCCGCTCGACAATGTATACTTACCAGTATCCCATTAATCATGCCCTTCGGGCAGGCTCGCGGCATACGCCGCTCGACAATGTATAATTTCATAAATTCAGGCCGATACTATGGAAAAAGGAGGAAATCCTATGAAAAAATATGGTATCGGCCTTTGTATTGCGGCGGTCTTGCTGGCAGGAATCGTATACGGCAGCTACCGCTATTCTTTATATAAATTGGACAATATAGATTTGTCCGGGATCGGTGATACAGATCCGTCCGGCAATGAGTTCCTGACCGTGGACACCATTGACCAGGACCGGATTACCAACACCACCAAATACGTCCTGGAACATTACAATGCGACCGATTTTTCCCTAAAGGAAGAGCAGAAGAATATACCGGCGGAGTTCGTAGGTAAAACCAGAGAGGAACTGATTGAATACCTCAAGACCTATGAAGAGGCACCGCCCATCGAGGATCTGGAGGAAGGGCTTACTTCCTTTGAGCTGATCTCATTTTCAAAGGACCGGATCGTGCTGCGTAAGACTTTTCAGCCGCCGGCTAAGGATTATAAATATTATCTGATCGAGGAAAATGGGTATATTACCGTCTACTACATGGATAAAAAGACGGTCTATGAATACACGGATATTCAAGTAGAGATTCTTCCGGAAGAGATTCAGAAAAAAATTAAATCAGGAAACTATATTACGGATATTCAGCAGCTGTATAATTTTCTGGAGAATTATTCAAGTTAAGGAAGGTAAGGAAAGCATGTCTTTCTTGAAATGATATGAGCGGACCTTCGGGGCAGCGCACAATGAGTGAAGCTGCTTCGGAGGTCTTTTGCATTGTTTCTTTCTTCCAGACCCTATGCAAATTCGTATTCCCGGGAAAACAAGGTGACAGTCAGTGCAAGGGTATTATAGAACTCTTATGATTCGATAGCAGTACATTTATAACCTTATTTCTTTTTTAACATAAAGGTAATGTTGTAATAAGAGCGAACTTGATCACTGTAAACGAAAAATCTTGTTCTATCTTTAATGTATATTATTTCTTCTCTTGCCTACCATATCTGTAACGGTCATTTTCAAAACAGTCGTGATTTTCATCATATCTGTATTGAATTTAAATTCTTCAGCATGATATTGCCTCATTAAAATCTTTAGTGATTCGTATTTTTCTTCCTCCGGTACAATTTCTATATTGCCATGTCCAATCACACTAGCATACCCCATTGTACAACTCATTTTCTCCTTGTAAAGAATAAACTGGTGGTCACAATCCATTTCAAATGTCGCACGATTATCCTTTGCGATTAAGTCCAATTTTTTCCCTTCCTTTGCGGCGTGGAAATAAAGGAAAACTTGTTCTCCCTGTACTTCCAATCCAAAGTTCAGGGGGACAATATATGGAAAATCTTTATCATTTAATACAATTCTACATACATCACACTTTTTAATAATCTCAATGATTTCATTAAAATCTTTTATTTCTCTATCTTTTCTTCTCATAAATTCTCCTTACTGTATTCAAAAAAATATATTTGGTTTTTATTATAACATAATGTTTGTAGTATTGTCTTTATTAGTTAAATATCTATCCATTGTCAATTGGGAGGGGACTGGCATCTTTCGGTAGTAACGCCACCCCTTCAAGCAGCTACGTGGAGAAAGGGGCCTGTCCCTGGATGTCTACCTGGATAAGCAAAAAATTCAGGAGGCACTTAGGTCCGCTAGCCGCAGACATATAAAGGTCTGTGACTACGCTACCAGGTGCCCCCTAATGTTTAACCGTTATCATCCCATTCTAATGCGCAGTCCCGTGATCCTTACAGCCATGCTCCCCACAGGTGTGGCCTTCCCCATGGGCGTGATTATGGTGATCACATACAATATCCGGCTGATAATTCAGGTTCCCGGCCAGAAGGGCTTTTACCTGCTCATCCGCGTCACCTTTTGCACCTGGATAAAGGGTGATACCTGCCTCCGCTAGCGCGGTTCTGGCACCGCCTCCGATACCGCCGCAGATAAGAACCTCTATCCCATAGTCCTTCAGGAAACCTGCCAGAGCCCCATGGCCGCTGCCGTTGGTGTCTGCCACTTCAGAAGAGAGGATGGAATGTTCATCCGTCTCATAGATTTTAAATTGTTCACTGTGACCAAAATGTTGAAATACCTGACCATTTTCATAAGTTACTGCAATTTTCATGTTTACAACCTCCATTTTTTACAACATTATTTTTTGCTTGTCCGGCTATCCCACCGCCCTGACAGCGGCGGCCAAAGCAGGAATGCTTCCCGCAGTTTTTGCCGCAGCAGTCGCCGGAGTGAGAACAGAGCATATAGTTGCCGCCCTCGATCAGAAGAACACTCCCGGAAACCAGCGTTTCGGCCAGCTTATGGCGCGCCCTGTTATAAACGGCTTGGATCGTGGTGCGGGCGACACCCATTTGAACCGCGCAATCTTCCTGATCATAACCCAGATAGTCAATGAGGCGAATCGTTTCAAATTCGTCCAGGGTCATTTCAATCTTAGGGGTATCATCCGTAAGCTCCAGCGGCCCGAACTGGCTTGTCCGCGGAAGTGTGCAGATTCTCCTGCATTTTGATGGACGCGGCATATAAACTCCTCCTGTTCTCTCCGGTTAGTATCATTAGTATACGTCTATTTATGACATATGTCAATAATTGCTTCTCAAAAAGATATAACTGCCCCCAGCCTACAGCGGCCAAATGGGAGGGGACTGGCTCCTTTCGGCTGTAAAGTAAGCACGTCAGAAACCACGTGGAGAAAGGTGCCTGTCCCCGGATGTGGGGTTATTCGAGTCAATATACGGGGACAGGCCCCTTTCTCCACGTGGTTTCTGACGTGCTTACTTTACAGCCGAAAGGAGCCAGTCCCCTCCCTTATCAGCTAGCTAAGTGTTCATGGCGATAAAAGAGTATACAAAAACCGGAAAAAAATGATATAATAATTTTATTCATGGGCTGATGTCAGGAATTACAAATAATGCAAGAAGGGCGGGCATAAGGATGGAGACCAAGAATCAATTCCGGAAAATGATACGGACGGGAAAACCATTGCCGCTGGGGACCAGCTATGAGGATGGTTATATGAACTTTGCCGTGGCGGCAGAGGACGGGCAGCCGTGTGCCCTGATCCTGTATCATAAGGATGAGACACATACGGCGATCGAGATTCCTTTTCCCGGGGAGAGCAGGACAGGAAATGTATATTCTCTTGCGATCCGGGATTTTAAAGCAGATGAGTACGAATATAATTTCAGAATTGGCCGTCAGATTGTTTTGGATCCCTACGCGAAAAGGATACTGGGCAGAGAACATTTTGGAGAGCCTGTGAAAAAAAGCGAAGGCGGCTTTGTACGCTGCGGTTTTGCGGTTTCGGATTATGACTGGGACGGGGATAAGCCTTTAGAGATCCCATATGAAAATACCGTCATGTACGGTCTGCATGTCCGGAATTTTACGATGCATCCTTCTTCGAAAGTAAAACAAAAAGGAACCTTTCTGGGAATTACAGAGAAAATTTCTTATCTGAAAGAGCTGGGAATCAATCATATAGAACTTATGCCGTCTTATGAGTTTGACGAGATCCTGATCCGCAGACCCACAAGTTATTATAGGGAAAACGTGGAAACGGAGGGGAAATCATACCGTTTGAATACCTGGGGATACGGGACGGGCAGTTATTTCGCGCCGAAAGCATCCTACGCCGCATCCTCTGATCCGGTGACGGAATTCAGGGATATGGTGCGTATGCTTCATCAAAATGGAATCGAGATTTCCATGGAATTTTATTTTCCAAAGGGGACCGGTGTGGAACTGATGCTGCGCTGCCTGAGGTACTGGGTGCTTACCTATCATCTGGACGGAATCCATCTGAACGGGGAGGAGGTTCCGGCCGGCCTGCTGGCCGCCGATCCGATTCTGTCCAGGACGAAGCTTATGTATCATGGTTTTCCTATGGAAGAGATCAATCATGGGGGCGCGCTGCCAAAATTCAGGAATCTGGCGGAGTATAACAGCGGCTTCCTGGTGGATGCCCGGCGGTTCTTAAAGGGTGATGAGGATATGCTGGACGCTTTTACCTGGCGGGTCAGAAGAAACCCTTCCGGGCAGGGCGTGATCAATTATATAACGAATCATGATGGATTTACCCTTCTGGATCTGGTATCTTATGACGGGAAGCATAACGAAGAAAATGAAGAGGATAACCGGGACGGGACGAATTATAATTACAGCTGGAACTGTGGAGCCGAGGGGCCCAGCCGCAAAAGAGCGGTGAGAGAGCTTCGGATGAAGCAGGTCAAGAACGCCTTCAGCTTTTTGCTGTTAAGCCAGGGGACCCCTTATATATTCAGCGGTGATGAGCTGATGCATACGAAGAAGGGGAACAATAATTCCTACTGCCAGGACAACGATACGGCCTGGATCAACTGGAATCTCACGAAGGATGCCCGGGAAGTCTTAGATTATGTAAAGAAACTGATCGCATTGCGCCAGGAACATCCGATTCTGCACAGGCCGGAGGAACTTCGGATCATGGATTATATCGCCTGCGGTTATCCGGACCTGTCTTATCACGGCAAAAAGGCCTGGTATGGTGAATTCGAGCCGTTCAGCAGGCAGATCGGACTGATGTACTGTGGAAAATACGCGAAGACCGGACCGCGGCAGGAAGATGATTTTTTCTATGTGGCTTATAATATGCACTGGATCGAGCATGAGTTCGCTCTTCCGAAGCTGCCGGATGGGAAGTCCTGGAGGATTGTCATGGATACCTCCCTTGCCGCGGATGGAAGTTTCTATGAATCCGGCCGGGAGCCGGTGGTTCAAACACCAAAAATGATGACGGTAAAAGCCAGGACGGTAATAGTTCTGGTCGGCAAATAAAGACAGCAGGGGAAATGGAATGGAAAAGATCAGAGAAATAATAGGCATCAACGGCTTTACTTTAAAATGGATCGCCATCATAACGATGGTGATTGATCATACAGGAATGATGTTTTTCCCATACAGCAGTATACCCAGAATAGTAGGGCGGATGGCGTTTCCCATCTTCTGTTTTCTGTTGGTGGAAGGATTCCTTCATACCCATGACCGTAAGAAATATGCGCTGCGGCTGCTTCTGTTTGCGGTGGTCTCCGAAATCCCCTTTGATCTGGCAATCTATCTGTCCATGGGCCAGACGAATTATTTTGCGCAGCAGAATGTGTTCTTCACGCTATTTTTGGGATTGCTGCTGCTCATACTGATCGAGCGTTCACCGAAGGTATGGTGGAGGATGCTGATGACTGTGCTGGTCTGCCTGGCTGCGTACTTTTTCATGACGGACTACAATATGATGGGCGTGCTGCTGATTCTGGCCTTCTACGTATTCCAAACATCCATACTTGGAAAAGCGGCCTCACTGGCCTTCCTGGACTGGGGTATGTTCGGAGGAATACAGAATTTTGCTATTCTATCCATTCTTCCCATCTGGCTGTACAACGGACAGCGTGGGCCTAAGATGAAATATTTCTTTTATGTATTTTATCCTGCACATTTATTGCTTTTGTGTATCATACGTATATTTATATGATATAATGTCGTCAGACATTATATCTGCGCCGGAGCGCTCTCCTTAGCGCGGAGTGTGCATCCCACGGAGGTATCATGATTGCTGTGCAATCGTGATATAATGTCGTCAGACATTATATCTGCGCCGGAGCGCTTTCCTTAGCGCGGAGTACTGTGACAGAAAGAAATGAGCGGAGTTAATGAACATGGGAAATGCTTGGAAACACTTTTGTACAATTACACATCACAAATATCTGGTCATGAAAGGCTGCTTCAAGGTAGGGCTTTACCGGCAGGGAATCATGCACGACATGTCGAAATACAGTCCTACAGAGTTCCGAGTAGGCTGCAAATATTTTCAGGGAAACCGAAGCCCGAACAATGCGGAGCGGGAAGAGATCGGATACTCGTCCGCCTGGCTGCACCACAAGGGGCGCAACAAGCATCATTTTGAATACTGGATCGATTACAGCCTGGGGAAAGGGCGTCTGCTGGAGGGCTGCAAGATGCCGACCAGGTATGTCGTGGAAATGCTGATGGACAGGATAGCAGCGTCGAAAATATATGAGAAGGAAAAGTATACCGACGCCAGTCCTCTGACCTATTATGAAAAAGGAAAAATCGGTGCCCTGATCCATCCGGAGACAAGGGTAATGCTGGAGCGGTTTCTGCACATGCTGGCAGAAATGGGAGAGGATAAGACCTTTGCCTATATAAAAAAGGAAATACTGAAGAAAAAATAAGATTACATACGGGATGCACAAAGCGTATTCCGTCAATCATCTAATAAAGAAAAACGGAGGTTTACGGCTATGATGAACGACAAAAAAGTATTGTTCAGCGGTATGCAGGCGACAGGAACGCTGACACTGGGAAATTATCTGGGGGCACTGAAAAACTGGGTGACCTTAAGTGACGAATATGAATGTTTCTACTGCGTAGTGGATTTGCACTCCATTACGATCCGGCAGGATCCTGCGGAGCTTCGCAAGAGGGCCAGGAACCTCCTGACTCTTTATATTGCGGCGGGACTGGATCCCACGAAGAACTGCCTGTACTATCAGTCTCATGTGTCGGGCCATGCGGAGCTGTCATGGATACTGAACTGCTTTACCTATATGGGCGAGTTAAACCGGATGACCCAGTTTAAAGATAAATCCCAGAAGCATGCGGATAACATCAACGCGGGCCTGTTCACCTATCCGGTGCTGATGGCGGCGGATATTCTGCTGTTCCAGTCTGATGTGGTCCCTGTGGGGATCGACCAGATGCAGCATCTGGAGATCACCAGGGATATCGCGCAGCGCTTTAATAATATCTATGGGGATGTGTTCACGATTCCGGAACCTTATATCGGGAAGACCGGTGCCAAGATCATGAGCCTTCAGGATCCCACCAAGAAGATGAGCAAATCTGATGAGAATCCCAACAGCAGCATCTATCTCATGGATGATCCGGATGCCATTGTCCGCAAGTTCAAACGGGCGGTAACGGATTCCGGCAAGGAAATCCTCTATACGGACGATAAACCGGGTATTAAGAATCTGCTGGATATCTACTGTACGATTACGCAGAAAACCGTGGAGGAAGCGGTGAAAGAATTTGACGGAAAAGGTTACGGCGAATTCAAACTGGCGGTAGGGGAAGTGGTAGCAGATCATTTGCGGCCGGTACAGGAACGCTTTGGCCAGTTGAGCAAGGACAAAGCCTTTATTGACGGTATCATCAAAGACAACGCCGAGAAAGCAAATTATTTTGCCACAAAGACATTGCGTAAGGTGCAAAGAAAGGTCGGTTTCCCGGACCGGATTCGTTAACTGACAACTTTAGAAAAAATCAGAGCAGAAAAACGAAATTAGAAAATATAAAGTACAGGAGGGACTTAACATGACGATCGATGAAGCAATCAGGATATTGGAAATGCAGGAGGAAATCTTACAGTTCAGCCACTTTACCAATGCGGATGCATGGGAGCTGGGGAATGTAATCGTATCAGAAGCGGCCAGGAGAGGGCTGCCCATAGCGGCAAGTATCCGTCTGAACAATGGATATACGGTATTTCAGTTTGGGTTTGATGGTACCAACCTGCACAATGATAACTGGATGGGCAGAAAACATAACACAGTCAAGGTGCTGGAAAAAAGCAGCCTGCATGTATATATGGAATTACAGAAAACACAGGAGACGATCGAGGAATGGTTCCTGGATCCGAAAGAGTATGCGGTCTGTGGCGGCGGTTTCCCCATCCGGGTAGAAGAGGTCGGCGTGATCGGTTCCGTACTCGTATCCGGACTGGATCACGTGGCAGATCACGATCTGGTGGTAAAATGCATCAGCAAATATCTGCATGTGGACGAAGTGCCCAGAATCCGTGCTCTGGTATAGCACGCAGTACTGCACATCGGGCGGGAGGACCAGAATATGGCTAGCATCAAGGACGTGGCCAGAAGAGCGGGAGTATCGATCTCAACAGTCTCCAATGTGCTCAATGGAACGAAATATGTCAGTGAAGATCTGAAAAAACGGGTAAATATCGCAGTTTCTGAACTGGAATATGAAGTGGACCCGGTGGCCAGGAATATGAAATCACAGAGAAGTAAGACCATAGGGGTCATTACTGCGGATATGTGCGGCCTTTTTTATCCCTACATCATGAAAGGAATCTATGAGGTTGCGATCCAGAAAGGATACAGCGTCATGATCTATGATACGAACGGGGTAAATGAAGGTCCCACCAGCTTTGACAGGGAACGCCAGTATTTTAAAGCGCTGGTGGCAAACCGGGTGGATGGAATCATTTTCTGCTCGATGGTTACCGAAGGCATGGAGGAAACCTATGTCAAAGAGATCAAACGGATGACCTCTCAAAAAAAGCGGATCGCGATGGTCAGTATCGAGCGGGATTTCTCAAAGTACGGAATCGATTCGGTTTTTTCCAATTCCGAAGAGGGGGCCTTTAAGGCCACAGATTATCTTCTGGGGCTGGGATGTCGGAAGGTCTGCCATATCACCGGTCCGATCTATGCGAAAGTAGTAAAAGACCGGGTTTTGGGCTACAAAAGAGCCATAATGAAGTACGGTCTGCCGGTTGACGAAGAAAAAATGATAGCCAATGGGGACTATACCCATCAGAGCGGCTATCTCGCAATAAAACAGCTTCTGAAATCCTGTCCGGATATGGACGGGGTGTATATAGCCAATGATCAAATGGCTGTCGGAGCGTGTATGGCCTTAAAAGAATGCGGCAGGAAAGTGCCGGAAGATATCAAGGTTATCGGGTATGACAACGTGTTCCTGTCCAGTGTGGTAGATCCGCCCCTTTCTTCCATCCACGTACGGAAAAAACATATTGGACTGGAAGCGGCCCGGGCACTGATCGGACAGATCGAAGGAGAAGATGAGGTTTCCCGGGAAACAGTCAGAATTGAGATGGAGACCAGGCTTGTAGTGCGCAGGTCTACACAGAGCGATGCCCCTTCAGATTGGATTTTGTCAGACTGGTAATTATTTGATTTGTAGAAAAACGATTTTTCGATAAAAATAAGTTTAAGAATATAGAATTGTTATAATATAATACTTTTATACAAAAAATTTGAATAATAAATATTTTAATTCTTTGATTTATTGACAAAAACGTTTTTCTGGACTAATATAGATACTAAGAAAGTGAAAACAGCCACGGGTTACCGGGCTTTTTTTCCAAAATAGAGAAAAACGTTTTTCTGCAAAATCCAACGGAATACCGGAATACATCGCATACAAGTCAGAAAAAATGAAAAGAAAAATAAAAATCAAAAAAACAGGAGGCAGTAAAGATGACAGAGAAAGAATTGACCGTACAGGCAGGCAAACAACTGGATCAACGGCTGGCGGAAGCTAAAAAGACAGGTAATCTGGTTGTCAAAGACGCGCTGGAGGATGCGGACATCATTCGGCGGGTATTTGAGGAAGGAGAAGGCGTGTTCCGGCTGTTTCCAGCGTTTGTCCCCAGAAGATTCGGAAAGGCTGGACGCCGGTTAAAACTCCACCCGGACGATTACTTCGCATTTGGGATGAACAGAGGCTCTATCACAGAGCGCTGGTTTTCCTCCACCATAGCCGCCCAGAACGGCGAACTGGCTAAGGCGGACGAGGGCATGAGTTATGTATGTGTGTCTTACAATACCGATGAGAAATTTTCTCTGCGTACCGCGGTAAAAGTATTGGGTGAGGAGCTGGTTGGAAAAGAATTGATGGACAAATACAGCGGCTGGCCTATGTATTCCAAATTTTTCGACAACGAGAATCCTCTGTTCCACCATCTGCATCTGACTTTTGAGGACGCGGCACGTGTGGGGAAATTAGGCAAACCGGAATGTTATTATTTTCCAAAGCAATTAAACAACTACTTCGGAGAGGCCAACTACACCTATTTTGGCTTCGATCCCGATGTGGATCCGGAAGAGATAAAAGCAAGAATCAGCCGTTTCACGGAAGACGACACGAGAATCACAGACCTGTCACGGGCCTATCGTATTGAGCTGGGCACCGGCTGGTACACCCCGGCGGGAGTGATCCATGCCCCGGCCTCCGTTCTTACATACGAACCCCAATGGAATTCCGATGTCAACTCAGTCTATGAAAATATCGTATCCGGAGAGGTATACCCGCCGGAAATGCTTGACGAAGAATGCCCGTCCGAAAAGCAGGGAGATATCGACTACATTTTCAGCCTTTTGGATTGGGAGAAGAATACAGACCCCCACTACCGCAAGCATTATTTCCGTCCGCCGGTAACCGCCTCAGAGAGCGGCGCATACATAGAAAAATGGATCACATATGCCAACGAATATATTGCGGCGAAGGAACTTACCGTATATCCCGGCCGGTCGGTTGTGGTCCGGGATGGCGCGGCCTACGGTTGTATCTTCATCCAGGGACATGGAACCTTCGGGGTCTACGACGCGGAAGCGGCGACACTTCTGCGTTTCGGACAGCAGAGTACAGATGAGTTTTTCGTTTCAGAGGCAGCCGCTGAACGCGGAGTTACGATCACAAATACAAGTAAAGTTGAGCCTTTGGTGCTGCTCAAACATTTCGGGCCGAATCATCCGGAGGTTCCGGGAGTTGTTCCTGGAATTTGATTAAAAGTGAGGCCGGGGGATGTCACAGGGAGAATCGCTCCCTGTGACATCCCCCGGCCGCTTTGTTTATATAAGTAAGGATATCTATCAGTATCGTCTGCTTGTGTCGGACAATACTTGACAAACGTTCGCTGACGTGTTAGGGTGAATAAAAAGTACGAAATGAGGTGGGACAATGCCAGGGATGCGTGAAGTGGCCAGGGAAGCGGGAGTATCGCTGTCTACGGTGTCTGCCGTACTCAGCGGCAGCGAAAAATATGTGAGTGAAGAAGTCAAAAATAAAGTTCTGCTGGCAGCGAACAAGATGGGATACCGCTGCCCCGCGAAAAAGAAAAGAGCGGAAAAGGTAATCGCGGTGGTGCTTCCGAATATAACAAGCACATTTTTTTCAAGCCTGCTGAGCGGAATCGAAGATACGGCTACGGATGAAGGCTATACGCTGGTTTTTGGCAATTCCGGATATCATTTTTCCAAGGAGAGGCGCTTTATCTCCATGATACAAAAGCAGTCCCTGCAGGGGGTCATTATCGATACGGTTTGCCCGATTACGGAAGAAAACGCTTATTTTGATGAATTGAGAGAAACGTTTGGCAGCAAAGAGATACCGGTGATTCTGCTGGAAAGGAAGATTCAGGATCCCAATTTTGGCAGTGTCTATGTGGATCATATGAATAATGCGTACCAGGCCACAAAACATCTGGTTTTAAAGGGATACCGCAGCATCGCGCATGTGACGGGAAAATCAAACAATCCTCTGACGCTCCTGAGAGTGAACGGATACCGGAAGGCGTTAGAGGAGGGCGGTATCCCCTATGACAAAGAACTGGTCGCCTCCGGGGATTTTTCGCCGAACAGCGGGTATATCGCGATGAAGAAAATTTTGGGAATCCGGTCGGATTGTATGGCGGTATTCGCGGCCAACGACCAGATGGCCATCGGGGCGATGAAGGCGATTCTGTCCGAGGGGAAGCGGGTGCCGGAGGATATCGCGGTGGTTGGAATCGATAATCTCAGCGTATCGTCGATGATTTCTCCTTCCCTGACCACGATTAATGTTCCGACTTATCAGATGGGCAGGACGGCGGTAAAAATGCTGATGGACCGTTCAAATGAGAAAAAACGGAGCGTCAAACTTCCCTGTAACCTGATCGTGCGCAGATCCACGGATCTGTATGCGGGCAGCGAGTGGGATATGTTTGGGTGGTAAAAAAGGAAAAATAAGCACAATTGCGGTTATGATAAATAAATAAGGGAGACAATCAGGGGTCCGCCAGAAAACAATATTGACGTTTTCTGGCGGACCCCTGATTGCTATGTGAAAATTGCATAAAAACAGATGGTGAAAATGAGTAAAATATAGAAAACGACGGAAAATGTTGACAAACGTTCGTTAAAAGAATATGATTTTACTAGAAGGGATGATCAAAAACGCTTAAAAAACACTTCAAAAACCTTTAAAACTACCCGTTTTGATTAATGAAAAGCGAAAAATGAGCGAACACATCAAAAAATCCGGGAATTTCAGAAAACATTTTCTGCCAAATCAAATTTATAATTAAAAATCATGAAGGAGTGAGAAGTATGAATCAGAAAGAACGGATCGAAAAAGCATTGGAAAAAGGAAAAGGAGTGCTGCGGCTGGCGCCGACCTGGGTACCAAGAGTGTATTGCAGGCCGGGAAGAAGAATTAAGCTGCATCCTTCTGACTATTTTGTACTGGGAATGCGGGGCGGCATCGACGAAAGATGGTTTTCCTCGACGACATGGGCGGAGAACGGCCCCGGGACACCGGAAGACGAAGGATTGAGCTATATCGTCGTGGATGAGTACGGCAAAGAGCGGATTCTCCTAAGGGACGCGGTGGATCTGATGGGACCCGAGCTGATCGGTGAGACCTTATGGAACAAATACCACCGGTGGGCGATGTTTTCCAAGTTTTTTGACAATCAGGGGCCGCTTCCCCATCACATCCATCACAGACAGGAACACGCGGCGCGGGTGGGAGCGGACGGCAAGCCGGAGATGTACTTTTTCCCGGCGCAGATGAACAACCACGGCGGAGAATTCCCCTTTACATTTTTCGGATTCCATCCGGAGACTACGAAGGAGCAGGTGCTCGACTGCCTGAAGAATTATACAAAGGGGGATAATAACATCCTGGGACTCTCAAGAGCGTTTAAGCTGGAAGTGGATACCGGATATAACGTAGCGCCCGGTATCATGCACGCCCCCGGTTCCTTCTGCACCTATGAGCCGCAGTTCGCATCCGATGTGTACGCCATGTACCAGTCGGTGCTGATGAACGGGGAGCTGGTACAGCAGGATCTGCTCTGGAAGAATTGTCCGGAAGAAGAAATTGGCAATTATGAATATCTGCTGGATGTCATTGACTGGGACAAGAACGTGGACCCGGATTTCCACGAACACAACTTTATGAGCCCCAAACCGGTCAGACCGGTGGAAGATATGGTGGCGGACGGATTCATCGAGGAGTGGATCTGTTATAAATGTGAAAATGTAAGCGCGAAACGCCTGACAGTCCTCCCCGGACAGTCGGTAGTGGTCAAAGATCCCGCCCCTTACGGGCTGATCTGCCTGCAGGGCCACGGAACTTTTGGGGTGTGGGAAATCGAGTCTCCGGCCCTGATCCATTACGGCGAGTTAACCCATGACGAATACTTTGTGACAGAAAAAGCAGCAAAAGAAGGAATCCGGATCGTGAATCCGTCTGCCACAGACCCCATTGTGATTCTGAAGCATTTCTCGGATAACCCGGACTTGACTGTCGAATAAATTGGGAAAATGAATACTCCGGGAGCCCTGTCCGTAAAGGGCTTTCGGATGTGGGAGGAAATTATTATGGGAGAAACGGTATTGGAGTTAAAAAATATTGTTAAAACATTCCCGGGCGTCCTGGCATTAAACGATGTAAGTTTCGATCTTGAAAAAGGTGAGGTACATGCCATCTGCGGTGAGAACGGCGCTGGAAAGTCCACGCTGATGAAGGTGCTGTCCGGGGTTTATCAGCCTGATTCCGGGGAGATCCACGTAAACGGACAGAAGAGAAAATTCGCCAATCCTATGGAATCCTACAAAAGCGGGGTGTCCATAATCTTCCAGGAAACCAGTCTCTTCGAAGAAATGACAGTGCTGGAGAATATGTTTTTGGGACACGAAACCAGCAAAAAAACACTGGGATTTCTGCCGGTTCTGAATTACAGGGAAATGAGGGAGAAGGCACAGGAGATATTCAAGCGGTTAAACACGAAGATTGACCTGGACACCAAGATCAAAACTCTTGGAATGGCACAAAAACAGATGGTGGAAATCGCGAAAAGCCTGACTTTTGATGCCAGCATCCTGATCTTCGATGAACCTACGGCCTCACTGACCCAGCGGGAAGTGGATGCATTATTTGGCATAATTATAAGCCTTAAAAAAGAAGGAATGGGTATCGTCTACATCAGTCACCGGCTGGAGGAGATCTTTGAAATCTGCGACCGGGTAACGGTTTTAAGAGATGGACAGTATATTTCCACGAAATACGTGGACGGGACCAATAAAGATGAACTGGTTGCCGACATGGTTGGACGTACCATGCATAACTATTATCCCAAGACAGAGACAGAGTTAGGCGATGTGATCTTCCGGGTGGAAAACTTCTACGACGAGGGATTTCTGGAAAATATTAATTTTGAGGTGCGGAAAGGGGAGATCTTAGGGTTTGCGGGACTGGCCGGTGCCGGCCGGACCGAACTGATGGAAGCGGTCTGCGGCCTGGCGCCCAAAGCCCAGGGAAAGGTAACCCTGGATGGGAAAAATCTGCACATCACCAATTACACCGATGCCATGAAGGAAGGATTAGTGTATGTCTCAGAGGACCGCGGCAAGTACGGCCTGATTGTGGATATGAGTATAGAAGAAAATATATCGATGCCCCAGCTGCGCGATTTCTCAAAATTCGGTATCATCGACCGGAAAAAAGAAAGCGCGGTGGCGGCGGAATACATGAAGGAAATAACGATTAAAGCGCCGGCGCCGGACTTTACGGTGAACAACTTGTCGGGCGGGAATCAGCAGAAGGTATCCATCGCCAAAGCGCTGGCGATTCAGCCGAAGATACTGGTCCTGGATGAGCCGACCAGAGGCGTGGATGTCAATGCAAAGGCGGAAATACATAAAATCATCAGCGAACTCACCGGAAAAGGGCTTACGATCCTGATGATCTCCAGCGAGCTGCCGGAACTGCTGGGTATGTGTGACCGGATCTATGTCATGAAGGAAGGCAGGATTGCCGGATGCTTTTCAAGAGAAGACGCCACACAGGACAAGATCCTGAAAGCGGCGCTGGAAGGAGAGGGGGAAGGATAAGATGGATAATAGCCAGAAGAAGAACTGGAAAAAGCTTATGACTACGGAATTTTATCTGCTGCTGTTTTTAATCCTCGTGCTCTTATTCCTGGCCGTCTTTGCCAAAGGATTCTATGACCTCAGCAACCTGATGAACCTGCTCAACCGGTTCAATTATGTATTGATCGCGGCGGTGGGAATGAATATGATCATTATCACTTCCAACATCGATGTCTCGGCGGGCGCGTTAGTCTCAGTGCTGTGTATCATCGCCGCGTCCCTGGGCAAACAGGGGCTGCCGATCGGTGTCTTCCTGCCGGTGACGATGGCGGCGGGAGCTGTGTTAAGTATGATCAACGGCCTGTTTATCACCAAACTGCATATACCTGCCATTGTGGCGACCCTCGCGACCACGCAGCTGTTCCAGGGTGTCCTGCCGCTGGCTGTGAACGGATCGATCTATGATCTTCCGGCGACATTCACATGGCTTGCGTACGATGCGAAGCTCTTCGGTATCTTTCCGGCAAGTACGGTGCTGATGCTGGCTGTGGTTATCGCTGGATTGTTCTTTATGAAATATTCGAAGTTCTCCAAGAAGCTGTATGCCATCGGCAATAACAAAAACGGGGCGCGCCTTGCCGGGGTAAATGTGGACCGGACTATCGTGATTGCCTACACGATCGCCGGAGCGCTGTACGGGATTACCGCTATCATTATCGGTACAGCCAGCCAGAGGGTGACGACCACCATGGCCAATGGAAAAGAGATGACCTTTATCGCCGCGGTCGTTCTGGGAGGCACCAGCACAGCGGGAGGAAGCGGTAAACTGATCGGTACGGTGATCGGAGCGTTTATCCTCTCCCTGGTATCCCCGGCCATCAACTACCTGGGGATCAGCCCGGACTGGTCGGACGCGATTATGGGTGGGATCATCATCCTGTCCGTGGTGGCCAGCGCGGTGAATATTAAGAAAAAACGCCGGATATCGGCGGTGCCGGGAGGAAGATAAGATGAAAACGGTAAAAAAATTAAAATTTACTTTTAATATTGCGCTGTTGCTGATCCTGATCATTATCTTCGCGGTTATCTCCATCCTGAATCCGGTATTCCTCTCCACGGAATATCTGTTAAATGTAGTTCTGCGCAATGTGGTGGAACTGGGGCTGATCGCCCTGCCTATGACCCTGATTATTATAACGGGCGGAATCGACCTGTCCGTCGGAAACATCATGGTACTTTCCGCTATGGTCGGCGCCATGGCCGCGGGTAAGATGGGCAGTGCGGCCGGTGTGATCGTCACGTTCCTGGTGGGCCTGGTCTGCGGACTGTTCAACGGGATCATCATTGCAAAAGTGAAAGTCCCGGCCATGGTCACCACACTGGCATCCATGTTCCTGTTCCTGGGGCTTACCAGGGGCATGACGGGAGGAGACAGCGTATATGCGTTTCCCGCCGCGGAGGCGGTCGGAGGCATGTTATTCCTGGGAATTCCGGTGCAGATCTTTATCTACATTATCTGTGCGGTTTTGTTTTATATCATACTGGCAAAATCCACATTTGGGAGAAGGCTGTTTGGAATCGGCCTGAACAGTAATGCCACAAAGTACTGCGGAGTCGATATCGAAAAGATGCTGATCCGGATCTATGTGCTGTCCGGCCTGATGTGTGCCCTGGCGGCGCTGATCATGATCGGCAGGTTCTCAAGCCTTCGGTATGACGCTGGAACCAACATTAACCTGAAAGTAATTACTATCGTGGTACTGGGCGGTACGAGTATCCTGGGCGGTACCGGCGATCTGAAAGGAACGATCCTGGCAACCCTGATCATCGCAGTACTGAACAGCGGCCTGACTGTTCTGAATATCCCCATCGATACCCAGACGATTGTCCACGGAACGATTCTGATCATCAGTCTGATCGCCTATGAGATCGTGAACAGAAGGACCAGCAGCAAACGCCTGAAAGAAGTAAAGACCGAGCTTCTGAAAAAGACCGGCTGATCTGTCAAGGCAGTGTTGATTGTGTAAGGTATTTACCTGTTCGTTCTAAAGAGACAGGAAAATATATAGGAGCATTTATGAAATACCTACGGGTATCCCTGTATGCCTTGGGAAAAAAGGCATATGAAAGAAAGGAGAAGAAGGTATGAAAAAAAGAATCGCAGCGTTATTTGTAGCAGGTATTTTAGTGGTAGGAAGTCTGGCAGGATGCACGAAAGCAGGAGAGAAGGAGACATCCGCTCCGGCTCCGGCGCAAACTTCAGACGGAGCGCAGTCGGCGGCTCCGGCGGATCAAAAAGACACCCAGGGTAAAAAGATCAAGATAGCGGTACTCCCGAAGATGAAGGGGGAGAACTACTGGGATGCGTGCCAGGTGGGCGCGGAAGACGCAGCCAAAGAGCTGAAGGACGCGGGCTATGACGTAGAGCTTCTGTATGACGGTCCGCCTCAGGATCAGGCCACGAACCAAAAACAGGTTGACCTTCTGGAAGGCTGGATCGCCCAGGGGGTCGATGCGGTAGCGGTGGGCTGTGTGGACGCCAGCGCCATCTCCCCTACGCTTAAGAAGGCGCAGGAAAAAGGAATCAAGATCGTAACATTTGACTCCGATTCAGAGCCGGATGCCAGAGACCTTTTCATCAACCAGGCTTCTTATGAGGGTGTGGCAAAGGCACTGGTAGAGAATGCGGCCGCAGAACTCAAAGAAAAAGGATATGGACCCGAAAATCCGGTAAATATCGCAATCATGGGACAGACAAAGACCGATACCAACGTAGAGGCATGGAACAGCAACATCCAGGAACTGATTAAGACAGAGGACTACAACTGGATGAAACTGCAGAATCCCGACTCCGATATCTATTATCCGGGTGCGGACGAAGTAGAGACCCAGACACAGGCGGGCACGCTGATTTCCAGAATGGGAGAAGGCACGGATAAGATCCAGTGCGCATTCGGAATCACTTCCATGACGGCTCCGGCTCTGGGGTCCCAGTATGAGGCATCCACCAACAAACCCCCGGTTGACAAGATCGTACTGACCGGTGTGGCGACCCCTAACGCGTTGAAGTCCTATATACTCAACGATCAGAACCCTCTGAAATTCGGTGTGTTATGGAATACGATGGATCTGGGATATCTGGCGGTGCAGGCGGCATACCAACTGGCCACAGGAGATATTACCGCAGATTCCACACAGATGACGACAACAAGATTGGGAGCATCCTCCATCAACAGCGGTGAAGTGCTTTTGGGAGATCCCCTGGTTATCACCAAAGACAATGTAGAGCAGTTTGATTACTAAACAATTGACTGACAAGAGGCCCCGAAGCAGGTATATAAGCCCTTCGGGGCCTCTTGTCACAGACAAAAAGGAGGACAACGACATGTTGAAAAAAATACCGCCGATCCTGCCGGCAAAGCTGATGAAAAATATGATGGAGATGGGACACAGCGACATACTGATTCTGGCAGACGCCAACTTCCCGGCCGTTACCAATGCCAAGCGCTATATCAGGGCCGACGGCGTGGAGATTCCGGAGCTGCTGGAAGCGATCCTTCCTTTCTTCCCGCTGGACATTTATGTACAAGAACCGGTAAAGCTGATGCAGCACCTCCCGGAAGAACCAGAGCCCCGGATCTGGCAGCAGTACCGGGAACTGATCGGGAAATATGATGAGGAGCAGGCCTTTCATGGGTTCGGTTTCATAGACCGCCTTCCATTCTATGAGACCGCCCGCAGCGCCTATGTCATCGTACAGACCAAAACGACCGCCCGCTACGCTAACATTATGCTGCAAAAAGGGGTCATTTAGGGAATTTCGTATACCTATTATCAGGATTTTGATACGGATAGTTATCCAAAAAAGAATGGGTTTGACATGCCCGGGGCAGGCGTGCTAGGATTAAGAAAATGCAGGAGTGAGGAGTTGTAGCAGATGCCGGGAATGCGCGATGTAGCCAGGGCTGCCCAAGTATCGTTATCGACCGTTTCGGCCGTGTTAAGTGACAGTGATAAGTATGTAAGTGACGAAATCCGGGAAAGAGTGATGCGGGCGGCAGCAGAGATTGGATATCAATTGCCGGAGAGAAAGAAAAAACCGGATAAAGTAATAGCGGTGGCTCTTCCCAATATTACAAGTGTCTTTTTCTCAAATTTGCTGAGTGGAATCGTGGACACTGTTACAGAAGAGGGATATACACTGATCTTCGGAAATTCAGGTTATGACTTCGAAAAAGAAAAGCAATTTATTAATATGATCCAAAGCCAGTCCCTGTGCGGAGTTATTATCGATACTGTCTGTACGGCGGAACAGGAGAGGGATTACTACGACGAGTTGAAGGAGACCTTCATCCCTAAAAGGATTCCGATCGTGTTAATGGAGCGTAAAGTTCAGGACGAGGAGATCGGCTGTGTCTACGTAGACCATCTGGACAACCAGTATACGGCTACCAGACACCTGATCGAGACCGGACACAGAAGCATCGTCCATATCGCCGGTAAACTGGATAATCCGCTGGCCCTTCTAAGGCTGGATGGCTACCGAAAAGCGCTGAAAGAGGCGGGAATCCCCTATGACAAAGAGCTTGTCCAGGAGGGGAATTTTTCTCCCAGCAGCGGCTACATGGCAATGAAACGAATCATGGACCGCCGTTCCGATTATACAGCAGTAGCGGCAGCCAACGATCAGATGGCCATCGGCGCCATTAAAGCGATCCTCTCCGTGGGGAAAAAAGTGCCTGAGGATATCGCTGTCACCGGTATCGATAATCTAAGTATCGCGTCAATGGTAGCCCCTTCCGTAACTACCATCAATGTGCCTACGTACCAGATGGGCAGAACCTCTGTTAAGCTTCTGATGGGAGCCAGGGAAGGCAGCGCCGGCAACAAAGTGGAGCTCAAATGCAATCTGGTTATCCGCAGGTCTACGGATCAATTCGCGGGCAGCGAATGGGATATGTTCGGGTGGTAAAGAGCGGGTGCTTCCGATGGTTATGGCGAACTGGGGGGGATTAAGGGCCGGGAAGAGGGGGAAAGAGCGTACCCGGGCGGCGCCAGGCGGCGAATCTCGTGGGGCCAAATCACTTCGGCCGGCCCTAAGAACGGCTAACTCCGAAGGCAGGAGAACCTCTTATTAGCAGGGCCTGGAACAAACTCGCCAAAGGGCGGCTCGGACAGTGTTCCAGGCCCTGCGAGGTTCTCCTGCCTTCTGCGTAAGCCGTTCTAAGGCCCGGCCTCAAGTGATTTGGCCCCACGAGATTTGCCGTCTGGCGCCGCCCGGGTACGCTCTTTCCCCCTCTTCCCTGCTTTACTATTGGCTTTTTTGTAGTTCTGGCTTGTTTGGGAGTTGCCTGACTTATGAAGTATGTAGTTAGCTGCATCGTGGAGAGGGGGATTCATATAACATAGAATTATTCATAACATAATTATGGATGCCGATTATGTAAAAGTTGAAGCTTTTTGGGGCTGTCGGGAAATAGAATTTGCTTACCAGATATTAATGTGAAACCTGTAACATGTTCCATATCTGGTATGACCTATTTATTTCCTGACAGCCCCAGTCTGTATCTTAACGGGACCTAACTGCTGAACAGCCTCGTTTTCACCTAAGCTGGGAAAGGGCCTGGTATCCTCCCAGTGTTCCAAACCTATTATTTCAACAGACATAAAATCGTCGATCTGCAATATCAAACACTCAGTTTAAGTGCTACACAGTTCATGTAAGTTAATTTCAGTTCTCAAAGAGATAATATTTCTCTTGTGAGAATATCAAGAAAAGCCCATTTTACAAGGGTTACAGAGGTTGTGGAAAGCCATCAGATGTGCTGGAATTTCAATGGAATGCAACACATATGCAACAAGTATGCAACAAATATATCAATGATATGTATAGGACATTTTTCAGTAAAAATACTGGGGAATGTCCTTTTCTGTTTGCCATAGCATGCGTATGGAAGCTCCAGTGGAGGTTCCCGTAGCTATATTTGATTAATCGCATCTACAAGCTCCTTAATATCAAAGTGGGTGATCAGGATATGGCAGTTGAAATAATCTTTCAATGTGGAGATAAAAAGTTTTGGGAAAAGCATACAGATAAAAAGGAAAAGATGCACTACGTTTTTTCTTATCTTCTAAATAAGTTGCAGGAGTATCTTCCGGACTTCAAAGTCGCAAATGCAGTAATTCATTTTGATGAAGCCAGTCCGCATATGCATGTAGTGGGAGTTCCAGTATGGGAAGGCGCAAAGCGTGGATTGGCAAAGAAGGTATCTAAAAGAAATGTATTTACACCTGAAACATTATCAGTGATTCTACAAGATAGGTTGCGTGAGGAAGCAGGAATGTGTTTCAGATTCAATGTGATAGAGGAACTGGCAGAGAAATCATTAGGCAGAAATCATGATCTATCTGTTGTAGAATACAAGGTTACGAAAGAAGCAGAACATTTAGAAGAGTTGAAAGAACAGGTAAAAGATTCAGACCTGGACTTATTTGCAAAGAAACTGGCATATAAGGAAGTGAGTCGAACACAGGATAAAAGGCTGAATGAGATCAAAGATGATATTCGGAGCAGGGAAATGGAGATAGAAAGTTTAGGCTATCAGACTTGCTCGATGAAGTCAAACTTGAATGAGTAAAAGAAGAATTGTTGAAGCTTGAGCAATTTAAGAAAAGCCTAGCGGATTTGAAAAAATATTCAAGCTGTAAATAGCTTTCGGGGATTGTTAAATGCAATTGGAGAAGTGCTGAAATCTTTTAAGGAACTGATTGTAGATGGAATCTGTTGGTTCCCAAGACTGATGCGTTGGCAGACAAGTAAGGGAGAAGTGGCACCGGTGTTCTCGGATTATCGGAATGAAGGGTATGAGTATAGGCTGGTGGCATATCGGAATTTGGTAACAAAGGAGCAGTACAGTGTGGAAAGTGTTCAGGAAGAGATAAAGGCGGAGAATAGGGTTGGAACTTTGGAACAGATGGATAAGTATATTTTGAATATTAAAAAAGCAATTGGCTGTTATAAAAAAGACAATAAACAAATGAGGTAGCAACTAGAGGAGTTTATAAGAAGTATTTTATAATCTCCTCTATGTTGATAAATATGAGTATATCTTTCGATTAATTGTTGGATTTACAAGTAGATTAAGAGATGAAAATGTGATAAAATTTAAATTGCTATTTTGTACACTTTTATAGAAAACAGAACTTGTGTTCGATAAAAATAGATGCTATTATATATTAGTAGATTATACAACTAAGGAGATTTGAAATGAAAAAGATTAACGATGAAACAATAGATATGAGCAATGTAATAAATCGCTTATTTGAAGGTGATTGCTTAGAATATATGCAACAAATACCAGATGGAAGTGTTGACATGATACTATGTGATTTGCCTTACGGTATGACGCAAAATCAATGGGATTGCTATATACCTATGGATGAATTGTGGAAACAATATAATCGTATTATAAAACCAAATGGTGCAATTGTTTTAACCTCAAATGGAGTTTTTACAGCAAAATTGATTTTGAGCCAGCCTAATATATATAAATATAAGTGGGTTTGGGAAAAATCAAAACCAACTAATTTCTTGAATGCTAAAAAGCAGCCGCTAAGAAAGCATGAAGATGTATGTGTTTTCTATAAGAAACAGCCTACCTATCACCCTCAAATGACACAGGGCGAACCATATGATAAAGGTATTAGAAAAAATCAATTATGTGGAAATTATGGAGATTTTGAGCCAGTTCATGTTGCAAGTGATGGCGAACGATATCCAACAGATATCATTTATGTTAAAACAGCAGAATCAGAGGGGGCTGTTTTACATCCAACACAAAAGCCAATCGAACTAGGAAGATATATGGTAAGAACATACACAAATCCTGGAGATATAGTATTGGATAATACATTTGGAAGTGGATCATTTTTAGTAGCTGCATTGATGGAAGGACGTAATTTTATTGGGATAGAAAAAAATGAAAATGTAGCTTTGTTTAAACGAGAAGAAATAGATTATATTGATGTGGCAAAGAGAAGATTGTTTCTTGCTTGGGAGGGATTAGACAAAAAAACTCGTAAATATATTAAGGAGCAAAACTTAATTTCTGAATTTAAGGAAAGGTAGAGGTGACACTATGGGGATTATTGTAAGACGTAATGAGAGAAGCTGGGCTATTGTGATAATATCAGAAATCAAAGTAATGCTTAGTGGACTTAATCTAAAAATTAAGAGTGCAGGTGGTGAAAGTACTTTGTCTGTAAATAAGACAAGTATGTTCCCAGATGTACTTTTATATGAAGATGAGGCACAGACAAAAATTCTTCAAGGATGGGAATTGAAGATGCCAGATGTCTTAATCACAGATGAAGCACTGATTGCTGATGCAACAAGAAAAGCTAAGGCATTAGGTCTTAATAGCTTTGTAATATGGAATTTTACGTACGGAAAATTATACGTGGAAAATGAGAATGGGGATTTTGAAGAGGCTAAAGTGTGGTCTGGAACTAGTCACATTACATCAAGAGAAGATGTAATGACATATAAAGCAGAGTGGCTTCCCATAATAAAAGAAATTGTAATGACTGTGAATGATTATCTGGTCAATGGAAAAATTGCAACATCATCTATTATAAATACAATATCAGAGGGTTTAATGACAGAATTAATTCAACGAAATAAAGAGTTGGTGGCTGAAAATATTACGATTGAGTCTAGTAAGAATATGCCAATGGAAAGCAGATTGAAAGTATGGTGGAATGCATTTCATGAAGAGTATGATAAAGATGAAAAGGATATGTATTCTGCATATGCAAAGTCAGTGTTATTAAATTGGACGAATCGAATTATGTTTGCAAATACAATTAAAAGGTACCACAATTGCGCATATATGATAAAAGATATTGATTACACCACATCTCCTAATGAAGGGAATATCATTATCGAACATATAGTTGAACAAGGAGATTTTTATAGTGTATTTAAACCATTAGAATTTAATGAGGTGATACCGGAAGATACGTGGATTGATATTGTTGATTATAATCAATTCTTGATTGAGAATAATATTGAAAAAATAGAGCAAGAAGATTTGCAAGATATCCTAGAAAAGACGGTGAATACTGCGAAGAGAGAAATTCGTGGACAATATGCGACGCCATATTGTTTGGCAGATATATTATGTCAGATTACAGTTCAAGACTGGAATAAGGATTGCGCTGATTTATGTGCTGGTACAGGTACAATTGCAAAGGCAATTATCAATAATAAATCAAAACGAATAAATAGTGCAGAAAAAGCTTTTATGACTACGTGGATGTCAGATAAATATGCATATCCATTACAGATTGCAAATATTGCAGTTACAGATATTCATGCATTAAATATACCGATTAATATGTTTCAAACAGATGTATTTGATGTACAGACCGGAAATAAGATTGAAGTAAAAAATCCAACAGATGGTAGTGGAATAGAAAAAAGCATTCCAAAGTTTGGAGCTATTGTATCAAACCTTCCTTTTGTTGAGTACAACAAGGTGGCGGCTGATGAACAGGCATATATTGCCCAGTACAGAGAAAAAATAATAAATAATACTGGAATTGAATTTACACTTGGTAAAACAGATCTGTATAATTACTTGCCATTTAAGTTATATGAGTTATTAGAAAAGGACGGAAAACTCGGAATTATTATTTCGAACTCTTGGTTAGGAACGGACATTGGAAAGAAGTTTTTTGATGCATTGCAATATTATTATCTTATTGAGTCAGTGGTTATAAGCAATTGTAAGAGATGGTTTAATAATGCCGACGTTATTGGAACATTGCTTATTTTAAAGAAAAAGGTAATCAGTGTACCAGATAAAACAAAGAAGATCAGTTTCTGGCTGACTAATAAAGATATACATTCAATTGAGGATAAAGATAAAGAAATATTAATAAATAGTGTTGTTCTTCATGAAATCATTGATGAATCAGTGGCATTAATGAAAGAGTATTCAATTAGTGATATTGATAATATTACACAATATGGAATTTCATTGAATGCATTATTTCACAATATTTCGTGGATTGAAAAAATAAAGGGATTTATTGAACCAATTACAAATGAATTGAACATGATTAGAGGGGAACGAACAGGTCAAAATGATGTTTTCTACATAAAGGGAGAAACATCAATAGCGGACAAATTTTTGTATCCTATGTTAAAATCGTCAAGAAATGTTAAAAAGTTTACTGCCTCTGCAAATATGATGGCGTTTTGCTGTGATAAGTCAATTGAACAGCTAAAGGAAGACGGAGAAGAAGGAACATTAAAATGGATTCGTAAATTTTCAGATGAGAATTATGATCCGATTCCAAAGAGTATTAATTATTCGCCATGGTATCAAATGCCATCATCTAATAGAGCAGATTTAGTTACTTCAGAGAATCCAGACAGAAGACTTTTTATTGCGGAATTAGAAGAAAGCGTAATTGTTGATCAAAGATTGATAGCTATGAAGTATAAAGAATCTGTAGGAGATAAGGAACTTGTTTTTGCTTTGCTAAATTCGATATATGGAATGTTTGCAATCGAAGCAAATGGATTCGGTAGAGGGCAAGGTGTTCTAGATATAAGTAAAACGGGATTTCAAAAAATAAGTATGATTAATCCTAATTTGATTTCAAAAGAAGATGCTGCTGAGATAATTGTATTATTTTCAAAAATTAAGAATCGTAATGTTATGGAACTTCAGGTTGAATTGGAGGATAAAGATAGACAGGCATTTGATAAAAAAGTGCTTCAAGCAATTGGTCATGAAGAAGTATATGATCTTATTAAGGAATCATTACTTTCCATGCAACATACAAGACATTGCGTAAAATAAAATATGTGTTTGGAGAAAAACAAATGAAGAAAATATTAGCGAACATATCCTACATATTAGTGACATCAATAAAATATACGGGTGCGATATTTGCAATTATAGGTTTTATAGGGTTATTTGCTCCATTGACAGATTGTTTCAGCATGCAGGATGGAATGATTAAAAAAATAATTTGGAGTTGTATGGTTTTAGTAGGTATATGGATACTGGTACTTCTAGCAACGGTGGGCTTTGTATTATTAAAAAAGAAATATAAATTGCTTGATGTGAATGATGGTCATGCTGTTTTTGTTCAATATGGCGATATATTTTCACCAAATGAAATTCCGAGTACAGATAAAAGAAGGAATATCGTTATTCCCGTTAACAGATGTTTTGATACTATAGTGGATGATGATTTAATATCTTCAAATACGCTTCATGGAAAATGTATGAGACAATTATATAATGAGAATTTATTTACAACTGAATCTTTGAATAATAAAATTCAAAGTTGGCTTGCTAATACAGAAAATTCATTCGAATATATTGAAAGAAGTCTAAAAAGATCGGGTAATTTGAAAAGATATGATGTTGGTAGTGTTGCGGAAATCAAAGATAATGATATAAATTTTTTCTTATTAGCATTAACAACATTTGATAAAGAATTGCATGCACATACATCGGATGAAGAATATGTTTTAGCAATAATAAAAATGATTATATACAGCAATAAACGCTCACAAGGCTTTCCACTATTGGTGCCATTAATTGGAGCAGGAGCCGCAGACACAAAGAAGCAAGAAAGGGACATTTTGGAATTTTTAGTAAAACTAATTAAAATGAATAGAAATCTTATAAACTGTGATGTACATATTATTGTAAGGAATACAGCTAAAAACAGAGTGGCAATAACAAATTTATAGAAGAGGTGACAAAATAATGGCTTATAGAAATGGTACATATATAGCATTTGATGGACAGGGGACAACAGATCCAACTAAAAGTGATATGAAATATTATGGCTTGTTACAAAGGTGGAATTCAAGTAAAAGATATGAATTGAACTTTAGTGATAGTCATAAGAAAACATATCAGGTTATGGATTCAAGTAGCAAGAAAACATTAGAAAATAGATTAATGGAAAGAATGAAAAATTCAAAGAATATGCTTTTAATATTATCTGATGAAACTAACTATAATAGAGGAATGCTAAATTTTGAAATAGAAAAAGCAGTTGATTATTATAAAATCCCCATAATAGTTGCATATACCGGATATGATTATATTTTAAATGCTTCGCAACTATCAAGTAGATGGCCTAAAGCTCTTGAAGAACGAATAAAAAATAAAACAGCATGTGCAATTCATGTGGCATTTAAAGAAAAATCTATTATGGAGGCTATAAATCAATTTTCAGTAAATAGTACAGGGGATAATGTATTGGATGGACCACTTTATACATATAACGAAAGTGCATATGAAAAATGGGGGTACAAATAAAGATTATCGGAATTGCACTAAGAAATATATGTGAAAAAATAAAAATGTAGATTGCCATTATGGCCCCAATCCTCATCCAAAGCATCCGCCCAAACCTGTAACTCACCATCCAATGCCATAGCTGCATAAGTAATTGGCTCTTCAATCGCTAGATTGTCAATCAACCTTTGTGAATTGGGCGTAGTGTGTAAACCTTTCTCTGCTTCAGCGCAGGATAAAAAGAGCAGAGTGTTATCGGCAAAGGCGATGTCAATGCCATTCTTGAACTGGTTGTAGTAAGCAAAATGTATTTTCATAATGTGATCCCTTTCTTGATTTGATTAGCAATTATGTTTACAGGAGTAAGTGGTATTTTCCATTATGGAAACAACCGCAGGGAGTGTTGTCGGCAGTCGTGGACAGCCCTAGGCAGTCCACCATATATAACAGGTATGCAACAATGTTTTCATTAAACCCTGTATTTCTGGGCTTTTCGAGATATCAACGATACCACACAGCCCATCTTAGTCGCGTCAGACTAAATAAGATGTCACACAATCTATCAGAACATAGTAAAAGGGCTTTTTATAAAGCAGGGCTGAGCGGGAAGGGGGTGCCTGTGGGAGCCGGGGAGCAAAACTCGCGGGGCCAAATCACTTGAGGCCGGGCCTTAGAACGGCTTACGCAGAAGGCGGGAGAACCTCGCAGGGCCTGGAACACTGTCCGAGCCGTTCTTTGGCGAGTTTGTTCCAGACCCTGCCAATAAGAGGTTCTCCCGCCTTCGGAGTTAGCCGTTCTTAGGTCCGGCCGAAGTGATTTGGCCCCGCGAGTTTTGCTCCCCGGCTCCCACAGGCACCCCCTTCCCGCTCAGCCCGCCCCTAAGTCAACAAATCCCCCTCACATAAACCTTAGCTATAATCACCAACATCCCGGCTCGAAAGATGTAGAATTTCATAAAATCCGTTGACAAAAAATGCCTCGTCTCTTATAATAAAGGCAACTTATTAAACATGTTCAACAACTTAAAGAAAGTGAGAGGGCAATGCAATGAAGAAAGGAATTGGAAAAGCAATTGTAGGTGAGTGGAGCACTAAGACGATCGTCACGATGGCAGTGGGAGCCGCCTTGTACGGCGTGCTGATGATGTATGGGTCGATCCCCATATTTTCACAGACGAATCTGTCAACGGCCATGATTGTACCGGTAGTCGTAGGAGGAATGTATGGCGCGCTTCCGTGCAGCCTGACCCTGCTGATCGGTAACATCATCGCGGATCTGATCGGCGGTAACGGCATGTGGTTCGACTGGTCCATCGGAAACGCGGTTCTGGGATTTTTCGTAGGCCTGCTTCCGGTCTATGGCGCTTACATAACAGAAGGTATCTTCAAAGTAAAACATGCGGTGATCTACGCGATTTTATGTATCATTGGAAATGTGATCGCATTTGGTCTGATTACCCCCATTTTTACTTATCTGTTCTACGGCGGCGAGTTAAAAGTTACCTTTATTATGGCTGGATTTGCTACAGTTGGTAACATTGCAGTACTGTTGATTGTAGGTATTCCCGTATTGTTCCTGCTGTCAAAGAGATATGCATCCAGATCAAATCTGAGAGAAGAATAGGATAAGAAAATGAAAAAGGCTTTGATCGAATTTAAAGACTTCACTTTCCAGTACAAGGTGCAGTCAAAACCGACTCTTCATGATATCAACCTGACTATTTATGAAGGCGAGAAAGTTCTGATCCTGGGACCCAGCGGAAGCGGAAAGTCCACACTTTCCAACTGCATCAACGGGTTGATTCCTTTTTCAGAAAAAGGAACGATACAGGGATCTCTGAAAGTAGACGGAATAGAGACGAAAGAGGCCAGTATATTTAAACTGAGCAAAGTAGTCGGAACGGTGCTCCAGGATTCGGATGCCCAGTTTGTGGGGCTGTCCGTGGGCGAAGACATCGCGTTTGCGTTGGAAAATGAAAATATGCCCCGTTCCGAAATGATACCGAAAGTAGAAGCCACTGCCCAAATCGTCGGTATGGAAGAGTTTCTGGAGCATCTTCCCTATTCGCTGTCCGGCGGACAGAAGCAGAAGGTGGCTTTGGCCGGAGTCATGCACGACAAGGTAAAAATACTGATCTTTGATGAGCCGTTAGCGGCCCTGGACCCCCATATGGGCATGGTAGCGGTGGATCTGATCGACCGGATCTGCAGAGATCAGAACAAGACGGCGATTATCATTGAACACCGGCTGGAAGATGTACTGTACCGGCCGGTAGACAGGATCATCCTGATGGCGGAAGGCCGTATAGTGGCCGATATGTCGCCGGAGGAGCTGCTTCGGTCGGAACTGCTGGATCAGTACGGAATCCGGGAACCGCTGTACCTGACTGCGATGAAATACGCAGGCTGTAATCTGCAGAATCAGGAAGGAATCTCAGATCTGGCACAGATGAAGCTGACACAGGAAAACAGAGACAAACTGGAGGAATTCTTCCGCCGGCAGACAGATGAATATACGCCTGAGCTTGGAGAACCGGTCATTGAAGTGGAGAATGTAGACTTCGCCTATGACAAGGATGTCGTAGTGAAAAATGTCAACTGCTCGATCAGAAGAGGTGAAAAGCTGGCGCTGATCGGGAAAAACGGCGCCGGCAAGACGACGCTGGCCCGTCTGGTCTGCGGGATCAACCGGCCGACGAAAGGGCAGATCAAGATCCGCGGAAACGACTATATGGCCCTGTCTATTAAAGAGATCGGTGAGTTTATCGGTTATGTCATGCAGAATCCGAACCAGATGCTGGTGAAGGATATTATCCATGACGAGGTGGACATGGCGCTGAAGCTGCGGGGCTATCCGCAGGAAGACGTGGAAGCCAGGACAAAACGCGCTTTGGAAATGTGCGACCTGTATTCCATGAGGAACTGGCCGGTCAGCTCTGTAAGCTACGGCCAGAGGAAAAGGATCACCATCGCCACGGTTATGGCGCTGGAACCGGATGTGATTATTCTGGACGAGCCCACGGCCGGACAGGATTACAGGCATTACGTTGAGATTATAGAATTTATCAATCAGCTTAACACAGAGTACGGAAAGACGATCATTCTGATCACCCACGACATGCATCTCGCCATCGAAAATACCGATCGTGCGATTGTGTTTGCAGATGGTGAAATCATCGCCGATGATCACGTGTTCCGGGTACTTTCAGATGATGATGTGATCACCCGTGCCAGCTTAAAGCAGACTTCCCTCTATACGCTGGCCTGTATGCTGGGTGTTTCACCGGAAGAATTTATTTCCCATTTTATTTCCTATGAGAGGATGGTGAAGGCCGGTGAATAATAAATTTATCATTAATTTTCAGCCCGGAGACACGGTATTACATAAGCTGACAGGTGCCACGAAGGTGCGTCTGTTCGTAGTGCTGACCGTATATCTGATTATGTCCTGGGATCTGCGGCTGATCCTTCCGGTGGCGGTCGCAGGGGTGGTAGGCTTGTTTTCCCTGAAGCCAAACTGGAAACCGATCAAGTTCATGTTTGCGTTTATCGTCATATTGAACTTGTTCAACCTGTTCTTGTTTTACATCGCTGACCCGGATATTGGGACCAAGTTCTGCGCTTCCAAAACCGTGTTGGCACAGTTTACCGATTATTTCTATGTAAGTGGAGAGACACTGTGGTATCTGTTTACCAGATTTATAAAAATCATAGCTTCCTTTATGGTTTCCATCGTGTTTATCCTTTCCATAACCCCATCGGAATTCGCTGCAGGTTTATATTCCATTAAAGTCCCATATAAGATCTGTACGGTTGTGGAACTGGCTTATCGCTGTATCCCTGATATTGTGAGGGATTACCAGAATATTTCCACAAGTATGCAGGCCAGAGGCGTTGAGATGGATAAAAAGAAAACAAAGCTGTTTACCAGACTGAAACAGGCGGTGTTAATCATTGTCCCCCTTTTATTTTCATCGTTTGATAAAGTAGGTAATATAGCCAACGCCATGGACTTAAGGGGTTATGGAAAGTTAAAAAAGAGATCTTATTATGCGGAGCATGAGATGACAAAGGCGGATAAAGTATTCAAAGTGGTTTATATCATCGGAATACTGATCTGTATCGCCTATATTGCCTATAAGATGTTCGCTCCAAATTATCTGCAACTGTGGTATCCATTTGTCTAATAAAAAGGAGGTTTTCGTATCATGAAACCAGCAATTGTCATGCAGACAGATTTTACAGCTGATACCAGCGCTGTCTGTACTATGTATGGAGTCTGCCAGATGGTGGATCCGGAACTGCGCCTGTTTAACAACAACCACGCAATTCCCAGTTTTGATACTTTTGCGGCATCGATTAACCTGGACTATGTGGTGGATTTTTGGCCGGCAGGCACCGTGTTTGTATCTGTGGTTGACCCAGGAGTCGGAACCTCCAGAAAAGCCAGCGTCGCCAAACTGAAAAACGGCCAGTATGTGGTATCCCCGGATAACGGTTCGCTCACCCATATGGCGAAAAAAGTGGGAATCGAAGAAATCCGTGAGATCGATGAAACCGTGAACCGCTGGCAGCCCACCAAGGCCTGCAGCATCTTCCACGGGCGGGACTTGTTCGCTTACTGCGCAGCCAAGCTGGCTTCCGGTGTTATCACTTTTGAGCAGGTGGGACCGGCTTATCCGGTTGAGGATGTGGTGCTGCTGCCGATCGTAGAACCGGAAGTGAAAGAAGATGGGACTGTGTGCGGAATGATTCAGGCAGCAGGAGAACATTTCGGACTGGTATCCTCCAATATCCCATATGATATGCTGGAGAATACAGGAATTACCTACGGCGATACGGTCGAGGTGGCGATCCATCACGACGGTGAAGAGAAATATCATGATAAAGTAAAATATTTTAAATCCTTCGGCTATGTCTCAGA
The DNA here is from genome assembly GCF_019042245.1 of Diplocloster modestus. Lineage (GTDB taxonomy): Bacteria > Bacillota > Clostridia > Lachnospirales > Lachnospiraceae > Diplocloster > Diplocloster modestus. The sequence continues at coordinate 27,547 of NZ_JAHQCX010000008.1, read as the reverse complement.
AGGCGAACCGGTCGTTATGACCAGCGAATCCCTTACGGTTCAGATTGCGCTGAACCTGAGAAATTTCGTCAAAGTATATGGAATCGGACAGGGCCCTGAGTGGAAGATCTCTTTCCGCAAGTGTTAGGGAACGGTTGAACAAAAACAAGTTCTATATGTGCAAAAAAATGCGCAGATGGAGGAAACTATGAGTAAATCTTTTGTTGTGTTACAGACCGACTTCGGCCTGAACTGGGGAGCGGTGGCTTCCATGTACGGTGTGTGCAAGCAGGTGGATCCGGATCTTGAGATCTACGACCTTTCCCATACCATTGAACAGTTTAACACCATGGCGGCTTCATCCTGCCTGCAGTATACGGTTAAATACTGGCCGAAAGGCACGGTTTTCGTATCCGTCGTGGACCCCGGTGTCGGAACGGCCCGAAAAGCCTGCGTAGCGAAAACTTCCAACGGATACTATATCGTCACTCCCGATAACGGGACCCTGACTCATGTCAAAGCCATGTATGGAATCGATGAGATCCGCGAGATCGACGAGTCGGTCAACCGGTACCCGGGATCTGAGAAAGTGAATATTTTCCATGGACGGGATCTGTTTGCCTACTGCGGGGCCAGACTGGCTGCGGGAGTTATTTCCTTTGAGGAGGTGGGGCCGGCTTATCCGCTTTCAGATATCATCGTTCAGGAACTTTCCTATGGAGAGACCGGAGAGGGATATGCCGAGGGACAAGTCGACGAGGCTCTGGAGAAATTCGGAAATATCAGTACAAATATCCTGATTGAAGATTTTGAAAAAACAGGTATCGTTCAGGGTGACATGGTTCGTATTCAGATCAAAAACGAGGATCAGGTGGTGTATGATGAGCCTGTGCTCTACCACCGGTCCTTCGGATTCGCTGAAATCGGAGATCCGGTTCTGTTTAACGGCCTGGCTTCCTTTGTTGCACTGGGTCTGAATCAGAGAAGCTTTGCACAAAAATATCAGATCAAAGGCGGGAAAGGCTGGACGATCCGGATTGATAAGATCCGCCAGTAGTTGTTCATACAGGGGCTGTTACATTTGATAGAGATTCGACTGCGCAGCCTGCCGTTTAAGGCGGGCCGCGTAATCGTCATCTATTCCGCCTGTGGCGTGCTGTTCAGCGGCATCTGGCTTTTGGCTGCAGCGGTATATTTTGTGACAGTCCCTTTTTCTATGGGAGGAATCGTAATGCTTAAAAAGTGTGGAAGCGAAGATAAGGGGATCCTGACCGGTTATCTGAGTCAGGAAAAGGAATACAATACGTTTTTGCTGGCTGATGTAAATACCTATGGGTTTGATACAGATTGCCAGGATGTTTGGATGGAATGGGAAGAGGGCAGATGTACCGGGGTGTTTTTGAGATTTTATACCAATCTTCTGGTTTATACGCAGGAGAGAGAACTAAACGCCGGCAGCCTTGATTTTATTTTGAAAAATTATGAGATTATTGTTATAATGGGAAAAAGCAGTCTGCTTGCCCCAATGGAAGCAAAACTGGAAAAAGAATACCGCTGCTGTCAGAAGCAGTTATATAGATTGGGAAGCCGGGAGCTGTTAAAGACAGAATTCCGGGAGGTATCGCAGGCAGGCGGGGCGGACGTGGATGATGTCTTTGCATTCCTCGGCAGTATACAGGAGATCAGCGGATTATACACTTCGAAGGATATGATCCGGGACCGGATCGCCAATAACGATGGAATCCATCTGATTATCCGCAAGGATGGGAGAATCATAGCCCACGGCAACAGTACAACCGGGTCAGAGCATACGATCATGATCGGCGGAGTGGCCACGGAGCCTGCGTATCGCAGGCAAGGATATGCTTCCTGTGTGGTATCCGCCCTGTGTGCGCACATTTTAGCTCAGGGAAAGACACCCTGCCTGTTCACGGGAGAAGGGGCAGATGCGCTGTTTACCGGGCTCGGCTTTGAGAAGCTGGGCGGATGGACAACGCTGGAAAGGATCTAAGGTTATAAATGGATAATAATAACATTAAGACACTGGGGAACAGCAGAATACCCTCCTACGTGCCGATCTATGACATGCTGTACTCGGATATCATCAACGGTGTGTACGAGTCCGGTTCGCAGCTGCCGGGAGAGGCTGTCCTGGCCGAAAAATACGGAGTCAGCCGTAATACGCTAAGGCAGGCCCTGACGGTTCTGGTAGAGGACGGTTTGATTACCAAAATGCAGGGCAAAGGAACTTTTATCACCTACGACAAGGACAAGACCAGCACAATGGAAGCCATGTTCAATCCGATGATCACCTGCTGCAAAAATAAGGTGGAGGATGTGGATACCTACTACAACTTCGGCCCGGCTACGGAAGTCGGTCAGCGCAAACTGGGGCTTCGGCCCAGTGAGATCGTTCTCGCCAGCAACAATGTCTATTATGCCAAACAAAAACCGGTGGGCCATTCCTTTATGCAGATTCCGGTAAAATATATCGATGAGCTGAATGTGGATCTGAATCAGGAAGAAGAAGTCAGAGAGCTGATCAACAAACGGATTTTTGAGATGGCGGCTTCGGTCCAGATGTCCATCAAACTGGTGTACGCCGAAGAAAATGTCACGTCCTTTTTGAAGATCCCTAATGAGTCACCGATTATATTTATAGAAGAGATTCTTTATAACAAAGAAAACGCCGCGATTGTTCGGTGTAAGTTTTATTTTATCCCGGAGGAATATGATATTGTGTTCCGGGATTGAGTGGTATAAAGGGGGAGCCGGGAGCAGAGGGCTTGCACTGGTATCCGCTAAGTGAAATCGGAAAGCCGGGTTCAGGAACCGAACCCGGCTTTCCGATTTCACTTAGCGGATACCAGAGCCCTATGCGCTCCCAGGGAGACACAAATCTAGATAATCGCGGTTGCGATGGCCATTTCTGGCTGTGAAGTATCCACCCGTGTGTACTGGATCGTGATATTTTTCTCACATTCCACAACCGCCGCATAAGGAGTGTCCTGGGGAACCGGGATGCCATCGGCATTCCTCATTTGATCCATCCGTATATGGAGGGTCCGTTCTGCGCCAACTTCCACGCTATAGCCCGGAAGCTTGTCGCGATCCTCAAAATAGAGGGTGATGTCAACCTTCACCGGAGTGTCGTTGGTGTTCAGGATGCAGACAGCCTCATGGCTGACGAAGACGCCATTGCTTTTGGAATGCCAGAAACAGTCAGGTATGTACCATTTCATCTTTAAATACCTCCTATGATTGCAGAACTATATTGTTTAGTTCTGCCTTTTTTATGTTAATTCTAGTATAGCGATGCGGGAAAACGTTGTCAAGATAATTTGCATGGGTATCTAAGGTGGATTTGAGTTAAAATGATTTGATTTATAGAGAATATGTATAATAAAACTAAATATTATAGGCCTATAATACAATATATTCCTAAAAACTATGTATTGACATTATATAAAACCGATGATAAAATTAGGAAAACAGGAAAACGTTTTCCGGTATTTGAGAGTGGTCGAAGAAGAATATCTGAGAGTGAAAGCAGAGATAAAGCAGAGAGATAGTGGGGGAACAGACATGGCAAATATTAAGGATGTGGCCCGGCAGGCAGGCGTCAGTATCTCGACGGTATCCCGGGTAATCAATGATTCCAAAAGCGTCAGCCCATCGCTGCGGGTGATGGTAGAGAAAGCCATCGACGACCTTAATTATTCTACCAACAGTATCGCGCGGGGGCTTAAGAGTTCTCAGACGAATAATATCGCGGTGATCTTAACCTCCGTATCCAGGACCTTTTTTTCCGGAGTGCTGGAGGGGATTAATAAAGAGGCGGATCAGGAGAAATACTCGATCTTCATATCAGAGACCCACGACAGCATCGAACGGGAGATTAAGCTGGTCCGGTCCTGCGCATCACAGTGGGTGGACGGCATCATTCTGGCTTCCAGTGCCTATGGCAATGACATGAAGACGAGAAAGTATATAGAATCCCTGAGTAAACTGGAGAAAAAGGGGAGCTGGATACCGGTGGTGACTCTGGAGTATCCCTGTTCGAATCCCGGAGTGGATGCGGTGGTCGTGGATCACAAGAAGTCCGCATTCCGGGCGGTGGATTATCTGATTCGTGAGGTGGGAAAGAAGAGCATTGTTCATATTTCCCTTCCCTTCGAGCATTATATGGGACAGCAGCGAATCGCCGGATACCGGGAAGCTCTGGAGCAGAATGGCCTTCTTTTCACAGAGGATAATGTGCTGGAAGGGGATTATACCAGTTATTGCGGTTATACCCTTACCAGGGACCTGGTTCGAAGAGGACACCCATTTGATGCGGTTTTCTGCGCCAATGATCAGATGGCGGTCGGTGTCCTGCAGGCGCTTAGCGAGCTGGAGATCCAGGTGCCGGAGCAGGTGGCGGTGATGGGAAATGATGATATTTTTGCCGCGTCCATCGTGAAACCGTCGCTGACATCGATCCATGTGCCCCGGTTTGAAATGGGAGCCGCGGCTATGAAGCATATGCTGGAGCTGATCCGGGAGGGAGAACCGCCCGTGAAACGCAAAATTATAACCCTGGATACCGAAATTGTGGAACGGGAATCCACGAAACGCGGGATAAAGAACAGCCTCAAATATTTGGACTGGTAGAGATATCAGAGGTTAAGGAGAGGGAACACCCTGTGGGTATACCGAATACATCCTTTGAGAAGGACGACAAAAGAAAGGAGAAAAGGAAATGAAACGAGTGGAAGAAAATTATCAGATGGCAAAAGAGCTGTATGCGCAAATGGGAGTGGATACGGACCAGGTGCTGAAAACCTTAAGTGAGGTGCCCATTAGTGTGCATTGCTGGCAGATCGACGATCTGACCGGGTTCGAGAATCCCAACGCAGTATTGAGCGGAGGGATCGCTGCGATCGGAAACGCCCCCGGCAAGCCCGAGAGCAAAGAGGAGTTTATCAAGCAGCTGGATCAGGCTCTGGATCTGATCCCTGGAAATACAAAGCTTGCACTGCACGCAGTATATCTGGACAATCAGGGCAAGAAAGTGGATCGGGATGAAATTCAGCCGGAGCATTTTGCTGGCTGGGTGGATTATGCGAAAAAGAGAGGGATTGGCCTGGACTTTAACCCGACTTATTTTTCCCATCCGATGTCGGATTCCGGATTTACCCTGGCCAGCAGTGACGAAGGGGTGAGAAGCTTCTGGATCGAGCACGGGAAACGCTGCAGGAAGATCGGGGAGTATTTTGGCAGAGAGCTGGGCCAGACCTGTATCACGAACCATTGGATCGGTGACGGCTACAAGGATCACACCATCGACAAGGTAGCGCCCAGGATGCGCCTGAAGGATTCCCTGGATCAGATTTTTGCGGAGCCTATTGACTGGAGATACAATATTGACAGTGTGGAAAGTAAGCTGTTCGGACTGGGCAGCGAGGCGTATGTTCCGGGTTCCCATGAATTTTATACGAACTATGTGATGACGCAGAAGAACTGTATCCTCTGCATGGATGCGGGACACTTCCATCCGACGGAAACCGTATCGGCAAAGATCTCTTCTTATCTGGTGTTTGGCCAGGAACTGATGCTGCATGTGAGCCGGCCGGTGAGATGGGACAGTGATCACGTGGTAATGCTGGATGATGAGACAAAAGCGATCATGCAGGAAATCGTCCGGTATCAGGCGCTGGATAAAGTACATATTGGTCTGGACTTTTTCGATGCCAGCATTAACCGTGTGGCGGCAACCGTCATCGGAGCCAGAAATGCGAGAAAAGCGCTGCTGTACGCGCTGTTAGAGCCGTCCGAAGAGCTGATCCGGGTGGAGCGGGAAGGCAACCTGACCAGAAGGCTGGCTCTCAGTGAGGAGATGAAGACCATGCCGGCAGGACTCGTATGGGATATGTTCTGCGAGCGGGAAGGCGTACCCGGAGTACAGTGGCTGGATATCACGAAATAATGTGCTGGAAAGCCGGAATATTTACTGACAAATAAGGTTGGAGGAAAAGGTTGAACATCATGTTCATCTATAATTATATGCGCGGGAAAACGCGCGGATGGAGGAAAATATGCATAATAAAATAGTAATACCTCAGACAGAATTGTCCCTGTGCCCCATCGGCCTGGGCACCGTAGGTGCCGGCCTTGACTGGGACGGAACGGACGCGGATCTTATTTTCAACACGTATATGGAGCTGGGCGGAAACCTGATCGATTCCGCGCACGTATATTCCGACTGGGTTAAGCCGGAGGTTGCCAGAAGTGAGAGAGTGGTTGGAGACTGGCTTCTAAGAAGCGGGAAGAGGCATGACATCGTGCTGATCACCAAAGGCGGTCATCCCGACATGACGGTTGAGACGCCCGACCTTCACAACAGCCGGATGAAGAAGTCCGATATGGAGAAAGATCTGAACGAATCCCTAAAACAGTTGAGAACCGACTATATCGACTTGTATTTCTATCACCGGGACGACACTGCGCAGCCGGTGGAAGATCTGATCGAGGTCATGCAGGGGTTTGTGAAGGAAGGAAAGATCCGCTATTATGGGTGCTCCAACTGGTCAGCCGCTAGAATGGCCGAAGCGGATGCTTACTGTAAGGAAAAAGGATACCGTGGTTTTGTGGCGAACCAGGCGCTTCTGAATATTGGCTCCAAATACATGAATCCTCTGGATGATGATACCATGTGCGCGATCGATGACGCTATGTATGAGTACCACAGGAAAACCCCGGAAAATCTGGCTATGCCTTATATGGGTGTTTGCAGCGGATTCTTCCATTTGTACGTGGCCAAAGGCGAAGATGCGGTGAAGAACAGCCCATATTATACACCGGGTAACCTGGAAGTGGCGAAGAAAGTGAAAGCCCTCATGGAAAAATATGAGGCCAGCGTGTCTCAGGTGGTTCTCGGTTACTTCTATCAGCAGGACTTTGCGTGCCTGCCGCTGTATGGCCCGCAGAATGTGGAACAGTTGAAGGATGCGATGGGTACGCTGGATGTTGCGTTTAGCAAAGAGGACTATGCGCTGTAAGTTGCCCCGGAATGGGAAGATGGCAGCCATGTCAGGTTCCTGGGGTATAATGGATATCAGGTGGTGATATTTCATTGAAAATAGACCGGTTAATTGGTATAATCACGGTTCTGCTGCAAAAGGATAAGATAACCGCGCCCCAGTTGGCGGAACGTTTTGAGGTGTCAAGACGAACCATTAACAGAGATATTGAGGATCTGTGTAAAGCCGGCATCCCGCTGGTTACCACGCAGGGATACGGCGGCGGTATTTCCATCGCGGAAGGCTATAAATTAGATAAGACGTTATTTACACAGGAAGAAATACAAACGATTCTCGCGGGATTAAAGGGAATAGACAGTGTATCGAAAACTTCGTATCTGACCAAACTGGCTGAGAAGCTATCTGGCAGGGAACACCGGATCGCCTCGGATGATATGATTCTTATTGACCTGGCGTCCCATTACCAGGGGCCTCTCACACAAAAAATAGATACGATGAAACAAGCGATCCGGGGACATCATTTGATTTCTTTCCGATATTTCTATGAAAAGGGGGAACAGCAGCGGACTATAGAGCCCTATCATTTGGTTTTCCAATGGTCGTCCTGGTATGTCTTTGGCTATTGCCTGAAAAGGCAGGCGTACCGGCTGTTCAAATTAAACCGGTTATGGGATCTGGAACTGGAGCCGGAACAGTTTGCGGTAAGAGAGGTCCCAAAAGAAGAGCTGGATTTTAAAGACTTTTATAAGGCGGATCCCATCCGCCTGAAGGCTGTATTCGAAAACGAGGAAAAACACCGCTTAATTGAGGAATACGGGATTGACTGTTATACGGTTGATGAAAATAACAGGCTGTTATTCGAGTGGGATTTTGTAAGCTACGACAATATGCGGGAATGGATTTTTAGTTTTGGTGACAGGGTAAGGGTTCTCGAACCCGAGGAATTATACGAGGACAGAAAGAGGCAGGCCGGACATATTCTTGAGATGGAAAGAGGACGCATATGGAGAAACCGTTTTGGGGAGAGAGCTGCCCGGTGAAATCCAGCTGTGAGGAGCGGGGGAAGGAGCACTGCGGCCAATGTCCGGAATTCCCATGCGAGCTGCTGAAGCAGTTTGCTTATGATGAGCAGCAGGGCGATGACGGAATACGGATTGAGCAATGCAGAGGCTGGCTGTAGGGTAATGAAAACGGGCAGATTCTTGGCAGATGACGCAGCCTTGTATCCACTGCCCTTATTTCCATATGACGTTGGCAGGTTTCCTCGGCGCGGTGCGGGCATATGTGACATTGGGATAGCCCAACAGCATACAGGCTTTGATCGTCTTGCCTTCAATGCCAAGCCAGGCCTTCAGAACTTTGTTGTCATCGGCGATCCGGGCCAGGTATCCATTGTAGAGCATTCCCAGTCCCTGGGAGACGGCCATCAGTTCCATGTTTTGAGCAGCCAGCCCGGCGTCCAGTTTCCAGTCGGAAGTGATGAAGATGACGATGGGCGCGTTGCGGAACAGATAGTCATCTGCCGGGTCAGATTTTCGCCGACGGTTAAAGGCGACATACGGCAGCAGATCCCGCGAAATTTCACTGGACTTGGCAGGCGTGATTTGGTCGATATAGCCCCAGACCATGGTTTTCAGCTGGTTCAGATCCTTTTGCACAAACAGGAAATGGCAATCCTGATTATTTTTGGATGTGGCCGTGTATCGCCCAGCCTGCAGGATCTGTTCCAGTTTTTCCTGTTCTACTGGTATCTGCCGGTAATCACGGATACTGCGTCGGAATTTGATCGTATGTAGAACAGCCCTGGGATCGAGATGAAACGTTTCCTTATTATAAAGTTCCACTTCATCCATGTCATATTCGGGAATGCTGACGGCATCACACGGACAGACAGCGACACAGTGCCCACATAAGATACATTCTCCTGCGGCATGCGCTTTTTTATTTTTTATTTCAATTATCTGTGCGATACAGTCCTTTGCACATTTTCCACAGCCGATACATTTTGATGCGTCTATTACTACCATCTTTTTACCTCCAGTCATGGGCATTGGAATCATTTCTTGCGAATACCCTATTTTTTCGTTCCTATTATATCACGATTGCAGGAGATTTACTATCGAATCCCATGACTCTCGTGGCGGCATACACAATGGTACATTGCAGATAGTATAAAGGCTGAAGAGAAAAAGACTCCCTTCACCCCGTGACAAACAAGCAATTTTGCAGCTCGTAAACTGAGAAAATGATCAGAATTGTGATCAGGCGGAAAAGTTGTTTTTTGGTATTGGAAGATTTCTTAAGGAATGGTATAATAGTAGGCGGTTGGAAAAACGTTTTCCAATCGCTTATTAAATGAAAAGGAGTTGTGAAGCATGAGATATTTGATGGGTATTGACAACGGAGGAACCTTCTCCAAAGCTGCCATATTTGACGAAGATGGAAAACAGATTTCCGTGGCCAGCGTTCCCACGATCACGATCACGCCGAAGCCCGGATATACGGAGAGAGATATGGAAGAGCTTTGGGAAGTTAACGCTCAGGCGATTCGCAATGCTATCGAGAAGAGCGGGCTGGACCCGAAGGAGATCGCGGGTGTCTCCCTGACCGGACACGGCAAAGGACTTTATATGGTAGACGAAAACGGGAAACCGTCTTATAATGGTATTGTTTCTACGGATTCCAGAGCCTGGAAGTATATTGAGAAGTGGTCCCAGGACGGAACCAAGGAGAAAGTATTTGAAAAGTCTATCCAGGACATCCTGGCCTGTCAGCCTGTCAGCCTGCTGGCATGGTTTAAGGATCATCACCCGGAAGTGCTTCAGAAGACCAAATACATATTTGCAGTGAAGGATTATATCCGTTTCATGCTGACCGGGGAGGCTTATGCGGAATATACCGATTTCTCCGGAGCTAATCTTGTGAATCTGCATACGCTTGCTTATGATAAGGAACTGTTGGGATACTTCGGACTGGAAGAGATCTATGACAAACTTCCGCCTCTTCGCTATGCGGCGGATGTCTGCGGTACAGTTACGAAGGAAGTCAGTGAAAAGACCCTGCTTCCGGAGGGAATTCCCGTTGCTGCCGGAATGTTCGATGTGAATGCCTGCGGTATCGCTTCCGCACTTTCCGATGAGGACCAGATGTGCATGATCGCCGGCACCTGGAGCATCAATGAGTTTATCGCCAAAGAGCCGGTTACGAACGGTACGGTGTCTTTGAATTCCATGTTCTGTATCCCAGGATATTTCCTGGTGGAGGAGAGCAGCCCCACGTCTGCCGGCAATATGGAATGGTTCATCCGCAACCTGATGTCCTATGAGAAGGCGGAGGCGAAGGAAAATGGCGGGTCGGTCTATGATATAACCAACGAATGGGTGGCTTCTATCGAGCCTCAGGACAATAATGTGATCTTCCTGCCGTTCCTGAATGGTTCTAATGAAGATCCCATAGCCAAGGGAACCTTTATCGGGCTGAGCGCTTATCATTCCAAGAAACATATGCTGCGGGCAGTCTATGAGGGAATCGTATTTTCCCATCTGACCCATGTAAGGAAGCTGCTGCGCAACCGTGAAGTACCCAAGTCGATCCGGCTGGCCGGCGGTGCCGCCAATTCCGACGTGTGGGTGCAGATCTTTGCGGACGCCCTTCAGATCCCTGTGGATGTGATCGAGGATAAGGAGCTGGGCGCACAGGGATGTGCCATGGCAGCCGGGATCGCGGCCGGTATCTATAAGGATTACCCGGAAGCGATCGCCCGCACGGTGAATATCACGAAGACCGTGCAGCCGCGGCCTGAATACAAGGCGATCTATGAGGAGAAGTACGCGAATTACCGGAAGGTAATCGAAAGCTTGAGCGGAGCATGGAAATGCTTCGAAAACGATTAATATGGAGGAACCGAATTGAAAGCATATACGTTAGGACTTTACGAAAAATCCATGCCAGGTACCCTGACCTGGAAAGAAAAGCTTCTGGAGGCCAGGGAAGCTGGGTTTGATTTTGTGGAAATCAGCATTGACGAGACCGACGAAAAACTGGACCGGCTGAACTGGACAAAAGAGGAGCGGCTGGAGCTGGTGAAGATCATGTACGAAGTCGGTGTTCCGATCCGCACGATGTGCTTGAGCGGCCATCGCAAATACCCCATCGGCAGTAATGATGAGGCTGTCTGCCGCCGGGGGATGGAGATCATGGAGAAGGCCATTGAGCTTTCTGAGGACTTAGGAATCCGGATCATACAGCTGGCCGGCTATGATGTGTATTATGAAGAATCCACTCCGGAATCCGTGGAGCGTTTTGGAAAAAATCTGGAGATCGCTGCGATGATGGCGGCGCGGGCCGGCGTTACCCTGGGATTCGAGACCATGGAGACCGAGTTTATGAACACGGTGGAGAAGGCTATGCATTATGTGAAACTGGTCAACAGCACCTATCTGAACGTTTATCCGGACGCCGGAAATATCACCAATGCCGCGGTTATGTACGATACCGACGTGCTGGATGATTTGAGGACCGGTGAAGGACATCTGGTAGCCATGCACTTAAAAGAGACGGTTCCCGGCAAGTTTCGGGAGATTCCCTTTGGAACCGGACATGTGGATTTTGAGAGTATGGTGCATGAGGCATGGAAGCTGGGAATCCGCAAGTTTGTGACTGAGTTCTGGTACACAGGCAGCGATGCCTGGAGAGAAGATCTGAAGTTCGCTCATGATATGATGAGTGCAATTATAGAAAAGGAGAGATAAGAGATATGTTAGAAGCGTTAAAAAAACAGGTATTTGAACAAAATATGGAACTGCCGAAGAGAGGGCTGGTTACCTATACATGGGGCAATGTCAGTGGATTTGACAAGGAAACCGGTTATTTCGTCATCAAACCCAGCGGCATTGATTACGACGTGCTGAAGTGGGAAGATATGGTGGTTATGGATCTTGACGGCAATAAAATCGAGGGTAAATACAAACCTTCTTCCGATACACCCACCCATATTGAGCTGTATAAGGCTTTCAAAGTAGGCGGCGTGGTTCATACGCATTCACCCTGGGCTACATCCTGGGCACAGGCCGGACGCAGCATTCCCTGCTACGGAACCACCCATGCGGATTATTTCTACGGCCCGGTTCCCTGCGCCAGAAGCTTAACGGCAGAGGAGATCAGCGAAGCCTATGAGAAAAACACCGGCCTGGTGATCGTGGAAACCTTCAAAGACCTGAACCCGGAATATGTACAGGCTGTGCTCTGCACAAACCACGGTACCTTTACCTGGGGCAAAGATGCGGATGAGGCGGTTCATAACGCAGTGGTCCTGGAGGAAGTGGCGAAAATGGCCTGCCGTACTGAGATGATCAAACCGGATGTAAAACCCGCTCCCGATGTGATCAAAGAGAAACATTTCATGAGAAAACATGGGGCTAATGCTTATTACGGGCAGATCTGAGCATTTGAGGATTTCCGCCGCTGCGCGCCCCGGAGGGATTTTTCATTCAATAGGAGTACTTTCCTATTGAAAAACAGGCGATCCATAACCGGATCGCCTGTTTAATTGGGACTAAGGCTCCATGAACTGATCTACATTTTCACTTGTGATTAATTGGAAGGGGACAGAATATTCTTTTTCAACGGATTCGCCATTTACAATCTTGACGGCAACGTCTACGGAAACCTGAGCCTGCCCCTGCGCATCCTGCAGAATAGTGGCATCCATCCGGCCGTCTTTTACTGCCTGCAAAGCATCGGGGATAGCATCCACACCGATGATAAGCGGATCCCTTTCGGAGGATTCGGCTGCCTGCAAAGCGCCCATAGCCATATCATCATTCTCGCATAGGATCGCATCAATCTGAGGGTATTTGCCTAACCAGTCCTCTGTGATGGACATTGCTTTCGCCCTGGACCATTCCGCGGACAATTCTGACAGCAGTTCATATCCATCCTTAGCAAGGATGGTATTTTCCAGGCCTTCCCTGCGGTAGAGCTGCCCGCTTTCGCCCATTAGCCCTTCCAGCAAAACCAGGTTACCGCTGCCGCCGAGCTTTTCATCTACATAGTTGCCCATAATTTCACCGGCTTCTACGTCGTTGGAGCCTACGAAGGACAGATAGTCATCGGGTGGCATTGTTTACTTCGATAACAGGAATGTTGGCAGCGGCGCACAGATCCAGCACCTGGGAAGAACCATCTGCGTCCTGGGGATTCAGTATGATAATATCCACCTGTTTGGCAATCAGGTCCTCTGCCTGGGAGATCTGTTTTGCGACATCGGCCTGGCCGTCCATTAGGGATATTTTGACGTTTGGATAAGTCTCGGCGGCGTAGTTTTCGATGGCTGTGCCCAGCTTATTGGAATAAGTATCGGACATGGTTTTCATCAGCACGCCAATGGTAATCTCATCCCCGGTACTGTTCGAAAGGGCAGCCGTTTCAACAGGCTTCGACTGTGGCTGCCCGGTGGCTGCCGAACTGCCGGCCTCCGGCGCGGCGGAGGCCGATTCCTCTTTGACCTGGCAGCCTGTCATACCGATTACCAGAACGGTTGTAAGTAATAATGCCACTAATCTTTTTGCTTTCATCTTTCATTTCTCCTTTTTCTTTCTTTATATTTAATTATTTGGTGCTGCTTTTAGAATGCAGATCGAAGCAGACTGCTCCAAGAATAATAATTCCTTTAATAATTTGCTGCCAATAGGATGAGACGTCCAGCAGATTTAACCCATTATTAAGTACGCCGATAATCAGAATTCCGATAAAGGTTCCGCCTACAGTTCCGATACCGCCGGTCATGCTGGTCCCGCCGATCACAGCGGAAGCGATGGCGTCTGTTTCATATCCGATACCAACGGCGGGCTGTCCGGCATTTGTACGTGATGCCAGTACAATCCCGGCAATCCCGGCCAGGACGGCGCTGTATATATAGACCTTCATCAGGATTCTGGATACATGGACCCCGGACGCGTTTGCTGCTTTTGGATTTCCGCCGACGGCATAGATATAGCGGCCGAATTTGGTCTTTGATAATACAACGAAGGAAACGAGCAGGATAGCGGCAAATATGACAATGGGAACATAGCCCTTCCCAATTTTACTGAAGAGGGGAGACGCCAGTGTGTAAGGTTTTCCGTCGGAATAGACATATGCGAATCCCCGGGCCATCGTCTGAGCGGCCAAGGTGGCTACAAATGCCGGCACATTCATGCGGGATACAAAAAAACCGTTCATTACGCCGAAGACGGCACAGATGGCCAGGGAAGCTGTAATGGCAAATAATACATTGGAAGGATTACGGACTAGAATACTACCGCAGACGACACCGGCAACTGCAAACAAAGAACCCACTGTCAGGTCAATTCCACCGGTCATGATCACAAAGGTCATTCCTATGGCGATAATCCCATTTACAGATACCTGCCTTAGAATATTGATTACATTTTGCGCGGTTCGAAAGGTAGGGGAAGTAATGGCCATGATAATACATAAAAGAAGCAGTACCATCAAAATACCATATTTTCGGGTCAGATCTCTCGAACGAAACCTGCTGGTTTTTATTATCTCTTTCATCAGTGATTCCTCCTCAACTTTACATTTTAAAAGCATTGCTTAGCAGCTCTTCTTGTGTTACATTTCCGGCCTGTATTTCATTCCGGCTATATTCTCCGGTAATCTGTCCATTCGAGATAACCAGTATACGGTCACTCATCCCCATAATCTCAGGAAGCTCCGAGGAAACCATGATGATGGCCATGCCCTGCTTGGCAAGTTCCACCATAATCTTATAGATCTCAAACTTAGCTCCCACATCGATTCCTCTGGTTGGCTCGTCGAGTATGAGAATTTCAGGCTCTGACTGAAGCCATTTTGCCAGAACCACTTTTTGCTGATTTCCGCCACTGAGGGTTTCCACGGTTGCATTCAGGTTGGAGCATTTGATCCCCAGGGAACTTTCATAGGTCTGTGCCTCTAACAGCTCTTTTCTTGTGCTGATAAATAACCCTTTGAAGCATTTTTTTAGGTTGGGAAGTGAAATGTTTTCTCGGATAGAACGGCAGAGGATCAGGCCGTATTCTTTACGGTCTTCGCTGACCATTGCAATCTTTTTATTAATCGCATCGGCTGGTGACTTTAAAATCACTTGTTCACCGTGTATCCGGATTGTTCCGCTGTCGCAGGGATCCATACCGAAAATAGCCCTCATTATTTCACTGCGTCCGGCACCCATTAATCCCGAAATACCCAGAATCTCACCTTTATGTACTTCAAAAGAAATATTTTTGAAAACTCCCGCGGAACATAAATTTTCGACCTTTAATACCGTATCTCGGATGGGGACCTCCTCTTTTGGATACACCTGATCCAACGACCGGCCTACCATGAGCTCAATTAAACGATTTTTCGTAACCAAAGCCGCATCTACCGTTTCGATATATTCACCGTCCCTTAGAACTGTAATTTTGTCAGCTAACTTGAGTATTTCCTCCAGGCGATGAGAGATATAGATGATAGAAACGCTTCTTGCGGTCATATCTTTGATAATAGTAAACAGTTTATTTGCTTCCTCTTCTGACAAGGACGAAGTTGGCTCATCCATAATAATAATATCCGCATTCTTGCGGACTGCCTTGATAATTTCCAACATTTGGATTTGCGCCACACTTAACTTTTCTACGTATGTCGTTGGCTCGTAATCCATTTTATATTCTGCCAGAATTTCTTTCGCGGCGGCATTCATCGCACGGTCATCGACAAACCCGTTTTTCATGAGTTCCTGCCCAAGAAAGATATTCTGTGTAATCGTCATATTGGGCAGAGGGGCAAGTTCCTGGTGGATCATGGCAATTCCAATTTCCTGGGCATCCGCGATACAACGGATTTTACACGGTGTTCCATTATGAAAGATATCTCCCTGGTCAGGCAGATATTCGCCGATGATCATTTTCATTAAAGTGGACTTGCCCGCTCCATTTTCACCTACCAGGGCATGGACCTCACCTGGTGCGACCTTGAAACTAACGCCCTTCACCGCGTAAACGCCGGGAAACCTTTTATGAAGGTTTTTGAGTTCAAGCCTGTCTGTGGTCATACTTCATCCTCCCATCCTACATAAATCGTTTTATATGTAATTTACCAACAAACGGAACAAAACAGAATGCTTGATATATTCCGAATTATACTATTTAATTTTTGATATGGCAATATATTTTTGAAATAAAAATCGGTTTTGGTAAAAATAGATTAAATAAAGTCTGGAAATATGTGAAAAATATTGATTAAAATGAGCTTATATAAGCATAATGCTCATATGAACGGTTAAATTTCAGATAGAAAATATGCAAAAATCATAAAAAAGATTTTTTGCAAAAAAGAGGTTGTAAAAAACGGAATCGATTGCTATAATCCAAGTGAACGGAAGTTCCATATGGTTCCGATATGGGGGCGCAGTTATAAGAAGTACATTTACGTAAAGGGAAAGTTTGAAAATTGCAGACATGAAAAATGGAGATACCATTGAGAAAGGAGGAAATTATGATTAACACAGTGACACTGAATCCGGCGGTAGACCGGATTTTGTATATTCCTTCATTCACCAGGAATATTACAAACAGAATCCGATCGACCAAAGACTATTTAGGAGGAAAAGGTACGCATGTATCCATTAATTTAAAACTCCTGAATACTGCAAGCAGGGCTTTTGGAATAGCCTACGGAGATACAGGAAAAAAAGTGATACAGTTTCTGAAAGATTTTCAGATTGATGTCCAGTTTATTTATGAAGACAAAGGGGAGACCAGGACAAATTATTTAGTAATCGAAGATACCAATGACTGCAGTATTATAGCGGACAGAGGAATGGATCTGGCTGAAGGGATATTAGAAAGGCTGATTCACCAGATGAGGATGAATCTAAAAGAGGAAGATTATCTGGTTTTGTCAGGAGACGCTTCCAATTGTTCCGACCCTATGGTATACAATCGGATTATGAAAGAACTTTCGGATAAGCGGCTGAGGGTATTTCTGGATACCAGCGGGGAATCTCTCATGGAATGTATACGGTCATCCCCGTATCTGATTAAGCCTAATCTGGATGAATTATCTTATATAAGTAAAAAAAATCTGTCCGGGGATGAGGAAATTATACAAGCTTTAAAGGAGCTGGATCCATATCAAGTCGAGATCATAGCGGTCTCTCTGGGAGGGGACGGATCGCTGGTAAAATACCGGGATGAATTTTATCGTGTGTACCCCCCAAGGGTCCGGGTGAGCAATACAATTGGCTGCGGAGATTGCTATCTGGCAGGGCTGGTCTACGGAATACATGAGGGAAAAAATATTGCGGAGACCTTAAGAATCGCCACAGCCGCATCAGCCGCAGCGGCGGAATCTAACACCTCTGTGGGATTTGATACGGACCGGGCCAAACAATTGGAAAATCTGGTAACCATAAAAAAACTGGCTTAACTTTTTGAATCAAAAAGAAAGAAGGAAATAGTATGGGAAATTTATCTTTTATGGCTGAGCGAATGGAAATGGTAAAGGTAGCAAAGAACATGTGGGATCGGAAGCTGACAAACGCAGCGGGCGGGAATTTTGCATATCGTGTGGCGAATAACCGGGTGCTCATCTCTCCGTCCCTGATGTCAGAACGAAAATTCTGTGATCTAAACGCTTGTGATTTTCTGCTGATTGATTACGATATGAATATTCTGGAGGGATCGGGAAACCTGTCAAGGGAAGCCTATATGCATGTTTTGTTGCTCAAAAACTTTAAAAATATTGGTGCTACCATACATGCCCATCCTCAGTT
Organism: Diplocloster modestus; assembly: GCF_019042245.1. Classification (GTDB taxonomy): domain Bacteria; phylum Bacillota; class Clostridia; order Lachnospirales; family Lachnospiraceae; genus Diplocloster; species Diplocloster modestus. Next base: position 9,745 of record NZ_JAHQCX010000008.1, on the reverse strand, counting down.
TTGCATGGTTTTTGTAGCTCAGAGTAAACCGATCCGGAATATTACGGAGGCCACTATGAAACGGGGGCCGGTTGAATGTATTCCCTATACAAAGGCTTATACAAAGGAATTACATGAACAGGTTTACGAATATTTTGACAATAGAAGAGAACTGGCAGAGGAACAGCCCATTGGGGCCATAATGCCCATGCATGGAGTGGTGGTCTCAGGCCCTGACCTACATATGGCGTACAGTATGCTGGAACGGATTGAAGCGGATGCGATCTGCAATCTGTTTAAAAATTTTGTCTGATGAGAAAAAACTTGGTATGTACTGCAATATAAGCCGTACAGCCATCCCGTTGGAAGATTTGGATTAGACTACTCATGTCCGCACAGATATAGTATAATAAGAAAAGACTTCTGCCCGGGCAGGCGGATAAACCAAATTTGGAGGGATACCGGATATGTATACGATTGAAAGAAAATCTGAAATTATGAATTTTTTAGAAAAACATGGAAAAGTGGATGTGAATTTTCTTGCTGAGAAGTTTGATATTTCCAAGGAAACCATCCGCAAGGATCTCAGAGAATTAGAGTTGGATGGAATTCTGAAACGTACCCATGGAGGTGCGGTTTTGGTAGAGACGAATGAGGCCAATCCTGAATATCCGGTGGCGGTGCGAAAGATACAGCGTTATGAGGAAAAAAATCAAATATGTAAATTCGCTGCTCAGTTCATTCAAGACGGGGAAACCGTATTTGTGGACAATAGTTCCACGGCCATTCATTTATTTAAATATATCAATCGAAATATTAAGGTGACGATTATCACGAATTCAGCTCAGGCATTGTTGGAGATCGCCAAACTGACAAATGATAATCTGACGGTAATTTGTCTGGGAGGCCTTTTCAGATCCGGTAATTTTTCGATGCATGGAAGCGTTACCCTGAAAAACGCGAATGAGTATTATCCCAACCGTTCCTTTGTATCCTGTGCCGGGATGACACAGAACAAAACATTTACCGATAACAGCATCTATGAAGTGGATACCAAACGATTTATGATAGAACGATCCAAAGAAAATTATGTGCTTGCCGATTATACAAAATTTTCAAGCACAGGAACAGTGCATTTGTGCCAATTTTCTGATATCCAGAATGTGATTACGGACAGTAAGACGGATAGGATAAAATTGGATTATCTGGAAGGAAACGCGATACACACGTATGTCGCAGGCTCGTGAGCATACCCACGAAATAAGAGGGGGCAGGCAGGAAGCTTTGTGACGGCTGCCCGCGGCCGATTGAGGTGAAACGGGCAAGAGAGGAGTCACTATGAACATGATCGCTTTTGACCTGGGAGCCAGCAGTGGTAAAATCTATCTTGGCTCATTTAAAGATAACATGTTAAACCTGAAAGAAATTTACCGATTTCAAAACTCCTGCATACAGATGAATGGTTATCTGTATTGGGATATCATATCTATCTATGCCAATCTGGAAAAAGGGATCCGTTCGTGTATTCAGGAGTCATCGGAGCCGGTGGTTTCTATGGGACTGGATACCTTTTCAAATGATTACGGGCTTGTAAGTAAAAGCGGGGAGCTGCTAAGCTGCGTACATTGTTATCGGGATAAAAGAACGCAGACACACCGGCAGGAGATCGATCGGATTCTTTCAGCTAGAGAACGGCATTTTCTAACCGGAAATCAGATTGCACCGTGTAATACGCTGATGCATTTGGCGGCGATGCGCTTGGAGGACAGTGGATTTATGCTGGATTATGCGGATAAACTTCTCTTTATCCCTGATTTGCTGACTTATTTCCTGACCGGTTGTCAGATATCGGAATATACCATAGCTTCCGTCAGTGAAATGTTTGACTTTAAAACGGGCAGTTTTCATCCCCGGATTCTGGATGCCTATCACATCCCGGACCGGCTTCTGCCCACAGTTACGATGCCCGGGACAGTGGTGGGAAACCTTTCCAACGCTCTGTGTGAGGAATGGAATACAGATCCGTTCCCGGTAATAACGGTCTGTGAACATGATACCGCTTCCGCGTTTGTGAGCGCCCCATGTGAGGAGTCTTCGGTCATTATTAGCAGCGGGACTTGGTCTTTGGTTGGAATCGAGATGGACGGACCGGTGATCAATGAAACCACCTGCCGGTATAATCTTGCCAATGAGGGAGGGGTTCCGGGCAGGCACCGTCTGATGAAGTCGGTGATGGGACTGTGGATTCTGCAGGAAGTGCAGGCGTATTATAACGCGATAGGTATGGATATATCGATCCCGGAAATGGTCCAAAAAGCGGAGGCGGCTAAGCCATATCAATATCTGATAGACCCGGATGACCCAATATTCTTCACTCCGGGGAATATGCCTCTCCATATCTGTAAAAAATGTGAGCTCTTGTACAACAGCGCGCCTTCCGGTGTCGGAGAGCTTGTCCGCTGTGTATTGGAAAGCCTGGCGTTTAAGTACCGTTGGGCGATAGAGGCGCTTAAGGAGGCCACTGGGATGAGCTTGTGCGATATTCACATTGTGGGCGGTGGTTCGAATAACCGATTGCTGAATCAGCTTACCGCGGATATATGCCACAGAACTGTCTATGCAGGCCCGGAAAATGCGGCGGCTATGGGAAATGTCATAGTGCAATTGATTGCCCATGGACAAATTAAATCCATAGAGGAGGGCCGCAGTCTGGTAAAGGAGACCTGCCCGGCCGTCGTATTTTATCCGCGGGAAGCGGAAGCTGAGGCCTGTGAGGAACAATATAAAAAATTTGTAGAACTAATATCCAAATAGTAAAATGAAAAGAGGATCCATTATGAAAAAAGTCAGATGGGGTGTCCTTGGAACATCCAATATTGCCAATAATCATACTGTTCCAGCTATGCAGAAGGCAGAAAACGCTTCTCTCTATGCAGTTGCTGGAAGGTCCCCGGAAAAAACGGAAGCGTTCCTGCAAAAGTTTGGTTTTGAAAAAGCCTGTTTAAACTATGAGGAGCTCCTGGAAGATGATCAGGTGGAGGCTGTGTATATTTCACTCCCGAATTCCCTTCATAAAGAATGGGTGCTTAAGGCGGCGGCCCGTGGAAAACATATTTTATGTGAGAAACCGTTGTCCGGTAATCCGCAGGATACGAAAGAAATGATAGAGGCCTGTTACAAGGCCGGGGTTTGTTTTATGGAAGCGTTTGCCTATCTGCATACTCCGATAATAAAATCAATAAAAGAAGCCCTGGATGCAGGATGTATCGGAAAACCGGAATATATGGAGACCACCTATCTGATTCCAACACCCGCGGCTGATAATATCCGGGTAAATAAAGAGACGCTTGGAGGGGCCAGCTATGACGTGGGCTGTTATAATACAAGCCTGGTACTCGCCCTGCTAGGGGAGATGCCATACAGCGTTGGGGCTGTTTCGGAATTTACAGCCCAGGGGATCGATCTGCTCACCAGTGCGGTCTTAAAATTTCCAGATGGAAAAAGAGCCGGTATGACGATGGGATTTTGTTCCCCCCAGGAAGTTTCCCGCTATTTTATTCACGGTAGTAAAGGAACACTGGAGGCTCCGGTCCCCTTTAATTCCAGCGGTCGTTTAAGCTATATGATTCATACGGAATCGGGAACGGATACCTATAAATTTGATGTCCCCGATAATTATAAGCTGGAAATCGAACAGTTTGGCAGATGCATATTAGAGGGAGAAGACCCGCTTGTGAGCCACGCTTTTTCCATGAAGGTGGCCCGGGTTACAGAACAAATATTAGAGGCTGCCGGCTATGGGACATTATTTGCATAGATTAACACAGGGCCGGGACCTTTAAGGCCCGGCCCCGGATAGAAACCAGCTACTCAGAAGTCCCGGCGGCCTGCACCTCACGCCAGATCTCGTTATAATACTCATCGGCTTCCTCACCCAGGTAGTGGAACGTATTGCAATTTGTATACTGTTCCGGATCGGGGAAGGCAAGCGGACTGTTTAACAGATATTCGTCCTCCACATATTCCTTCACGCCCTCCACAGGAGAATAGTAGGTGATATATTCAAAGTTCTTGGCTGCGATATCAGGACGGCAGAGGAAATCCAGGAACTTTTCCGCGTTTTCCTTATTTTCGGCATTTTTCGGTATGACCCAGGAATCGATCCAGATGTTGGAACCTTCCTTGGGAACCACGTAATCCAGATCGGGATTCTGCTGCTGGCATACCAGCGCTTCCCCGGAATAAATCACGCCCAGGGCAGCCTCGCCGCCGATCATCTTATCCCGTACCTGATCGATGACATAGGCCTGAACCAGAGGTTTCTGATCGATCAGTGTCTGTTTGGCCTCCTGCAGCTCGGCCTCGTCTGTGGAGTTGATGGAGTAGCCCAGGCGAGAGAGCGCCACCATGAAGGCATCCCGCACACTGTTCTGCATCAGGATATTATCCTTATATTTCGCATCCCAAAGGATATCCCAGCTGTCCACCGGATCAGACACCATGGTCTTATTGTAGAGAATTCCCACAGTACCCCACATATAGGGGACAGAGTATTTATTCTCCGGATCAAATTCCTTTGATTTCTCCATGAACATGCTTCCGATATTTTTCGTGTTCGGCATATTGTCAAAATCCAGTTCAGCCAGCAGGTCATTATCTAACATCTTCTGGATCATGTAATCGGAGGGACAGACCAGATCATAGGATACAGCACCGGCTTCCACTTTCGGATACATGATTTCATTGGTTTCAAACTCATCGTAGACGACCTTGATTCCGGTCTCTTCTTCGAACAGTGTAAGCACATCGGGGTCCATATATTCCCCCCAGTTATATACGACAACTTTCCCATTGGATCCCTCGGATTTGCTGCCGCAGCCGGCCAGGATGCCGGGGATCAGAGCCATTACCAGAATGGCGGTCAATACTTTTTTCATAGATAGTCCTCCTCTTAAACTGCAGATTTTTGTGCCTTTTTACGGGACGGCCGGTTGATGATGAGCAACAGCAGCAGTACCGAAATAAACATAATCGTAGACAGAGCATACATTTCAGGCTTGATACCTTTCCGGACCTCGGTATAGATCTTCGTGGACAGGGTATCCACACCGGCGCCCTTTACAAAATGGGTGATGACAAAGTCGTCCAACGACATGGTAAAGGACAAAAGAAATCCGGAGAGCACTCCCGGCAGGATATCCGGGAATACCACCCTGAAAAACGCTTTCAGCGGGGAAGCGCCCAGATCCATGGCTGCCTCATAGGTAGCTTTGTCTGTCTGCTTTAACTTCGGCATGACACTTAAAATCACATAAGGTATATTAAAAGTAATATGTCCCAGCAAAATGGTCATAAAACCAAAGTTAACCCCAAAGGCGATAAACAAAAGCATCAGGGAGATACCGGTTACAATCTCGGCATTCAGCATGGGGATGTTGGTAATTCCCATCCAAACCATCCGGCTTTTCTTCTTCATGGCGTGAATTCCGATGCAGGCGGCAGTGCCCAGTATCGTGGCGAACAGGGCCGATAAAAGGCCGATGGCCAGCGTATTATACAGAGCGGCCATGATCTGTTCATTCTGAAACAGCTGTACATACCATTTAGTGGAGAAGCCGCCCCATTTAGTTCGGAATTTGGAGCCGTTAAAGGACAGCACCATCAACGTGACGATAGGAGCGTACAAAAACACAAAGACGAGCGTCAGATAGATCCGCTGTGCGGTTTTCTTCATTATAATACGGCCCCCTCTCCATCCCGGTCGTACTTATTCGTAATAAACATGCTGATGATGATAAAGATCATCAGGACGATGGACAGACCGCTGCCCACATGCCAGTTGTTGACCTGCTTGAATTCCTGCTCAATGACATTTCCGATCAGCAGGATCTTGCCTCCGCCCAGCAGATCGGAGATGACGAATGTGGTGAGCGAGGGGACGAACACCATGGTAATGCCGCTGATCACACCGGGAAGGCTCAGCGGGAAGATGATCTTCACAAACGTGGTGAAGCCGTTAGCGCCCAGATCCCTGGCCGCGTGGACCACATTGGGATCGATCTTGACCAGTACGTTATAAATGGGCAGAACCATAAAGGGGAGGAAATTATATACCATACCCAGAACGATCGCCGTGGGCGTATTGATAATATTTAACGAAGGCAGATGAAGCAGACCGAGCAGCTGGTTGATCACGCCGGTTTTCTCCAGCAGTGTCTGCCAGGCCATGGTGCGCAGCAGAAAATTCATCCACATGGGAAGGATGAAAATCAGCACGATAAAGCTGTTCTGGTTTACCTTCAGGTTATTTAAAATCATGGCCAGCGGATAGGCCAGAATCAAACAGATCACCGTGCTGAGCAGGGACAGGCCTAACGCCAGCACCAGGGATTTTAACGCCTCCGGCGAAGAGATCGATGCTATATTGGACAGGGTGAAACTGCCGTTTTTATCCGTCAGGCCGTAATAGAATACCATGGCCAGGGGGATCAGAATAAAGGCTATGGCCCAGAGCATGTAAGGGCCGGCAATTAATTTTTTACGCATCTGCAGCTACGGCCTCCTCATCCTCTGATTCAGGCTTATTCATGATCTGGATGTTAAATGGATCCACACTGATTCCTACATTGGTGCCCACCGGATACATCCCGGTGCTATGTACCAGCCAGGTATAACCGGAGGCTTCCACTTCCATTTCATAATGCACGCCTTTAAATATCACATTGGAGACGACTCCCTGTATCGTACCTTCTTCCGGTTTGACCAGGCAGATATCCTCCGGACGGATGACGACATCCACCGGCTTATGATTGCCAAAGCCCTCATCCACGCAGGCAAAACGGGTGCCCAGTATTTCCACCAGCCGGTCTTCTATCATCAAGGAATCGATAATATTACTGTCTCCGATGAAGTCCGCCACAAAGGCGTTCTGCGGTTCATTGTAGATATCCTCAGGCGTTCCGATCTGCTGGATGTAGCCCTGATTCATGACGACGATGGTGTCGGACATCGTGAGGGCTTCCTCCTGATCATGGGTGACATAGATAAAGGTAATACCCAGTTCATTCTTAAGGCGGATCAGCTCATACTGCATATCCTGACGCAGCTTCAGATCCAATGCACCCAGCGGTTCATCTAAAAGCAGTACCTTCGGCTCATTGACGATGGCACGGGCGATGGCGACACGCTGCTGCTGACCGCCGCTTAAGGAATCCGGATAACGGTTCTCGAATCCCTGCAGATTCACAAGCTTCAGGGCATACTTGATTTTATCCATGATGTAGTCTTTACTTTTTTTCTTTATCTTCAATCCGAATGCAATATTTTCTGCGATACTCATGTGGGTGAAGAGCGCGTATTTCTGAAATACGGTATTTAACTGGCGTTTGTTAGGGGGAAGATTCGTAATATCCGTTCCGTTGAAAAGCACCTGTCCCTTATCGGGAGTCTCAAAGCCCCCCAGAATCCGAAGGGTAGTCGTCTTTCCGCAGCCGCTGGGCCCCAATAAGGTCAGAAATTCATTTTCCCGTATATACAGGTTCAGATCATCCAACACGATCTCTTTATCAAATGTCTTCGTAATACCCTGCAAATCAATCAATTTATGACTCATATCGATCCTCCTGTGTTAGAAACTGGGCGGCGAACTGACCCAGAGAATAATGGCCCCGGTTTTCGGGCTGGCAGTGATGTAATGTTTGGAGCTGGGAATATAATAAAAGGATTCCCCTTTTTTGGCTTTATATTTTTTATTTCCGATGTGGATCGTTATGCTGCCCTGAAGAACATATCCGAATTCCTCCCCCTCGTGGGGATTATCCGGGTAAGTGGAGCCGCCGGGCTTAAGAGTCAGGCGTATGGGTTCCATGATATTTTTCTGAGCATTCGGTATGATCCACTCGATCTTATTGAGAAGTTCGGGATCTGTTTTTTCAAAATAGTCCGCATCGTGAAAGACCACCTGCTCATCTGCGGTATCATTAAAGAAATCCTTTAAATCCGTGCCAAGGCACTGCAGAATATCAACCAGTGTGGCGATGGAAGGGGAAGTCAGATCCCGCTCGATCTGGGAGATAAAGCCCTTCGATAACTCCGCTCTGTCCGCCAGTTCTTCCTGGGTTAAGCCCTTACCGATCCGCAGTTCTTTTAACTTATTTCCGATCTCCATGACCATACTCCTTTTTCTGTGGAAAAACAGTAAATATAAACAAAAAGTTTACAAATGCTAAACGCAGCATCAGATATCATTATACACGTTTTTATACCACTGTCAATCAAAATTTTCGTCAATTTTCTACGGATCAAATTTCCCTATTCTTTTCGAAATTTCTGTGGTAAAATATGTAGAAGATTGAGAGATTATTTTGTAGTCAAGCCATAAGAGGAGGACATAAAATATGAAGAAAGATAAATATGTGGCATATGTGGGTACCTACACGCACGGAAGCAGTATCGGCATCCATCTGTATGATCTGGATGTGGAAGCCGGCAGAATGACGGAGCGTAAAGTGATTCCGATCAACAATTCTTCCTATGTTATAAAATCTCATAATGGAAAGTATCTGTACTCTATCGCGGATGAAGGCGTGGAAGCATTTAAAATCCTGCCGGACGGGGATCTGGAACCGATTAATAATGCAGTAACCGGGGGCATGCGGGGCTGTTTCCTGGCCACCGATCAAAAAGACCGCTTCCTGTTTGTGGCCGGATATCACGACGGCCGGGTATCGGTGCTGCATTTAAATGAAGACGGCAGCGTAGGCGATATCGCGGATGGTATTTTCCATCAGGGCCTTGGCGGGCTGGCGGAGCGGAACTTCAGGCCTCATGTGAACTGCGTTGCCATGACTCCGGATGAAAAATATCTGTGCGCGGTGGACCTGGGAGTGGATCAGGTGAAACTATATAAGCTGGACCATAACACAGGGCGGATCAAACTGATTGACATTCTGCGCTGTGAGTTAGAAAGCGCGCCTACCCGGCTGCTGTTCAGCCCGGACGGACGGTTCGCTTATTTGATCTGTGAGCTTAAGAATTATATTAACGTCTATACATACAACGGAACAGGCAAGAGCCCGAAGTTCGAGCTGATTCAGACGATCTCCACGTTAAATAAAAAATACGAGCGCGGCAGCGCGGCCTGCGCCCTGCGGTTTTCACCGGACGGGAACTATCTGATCTGTTCCAATGCGGGTGACGATAGTGTGGGGATGTATAAGGTGAATCATGAGACCGGAGAGCTGGAAAAGATCTGTATCCTCCCGATCAGCGGGGACTATCCCAAGGACATTGCTATTTTCCCGGACGGACGGCACCTGATCTCTTTGAATCATGAATCGGACTCCATCACTTTCTTTACAGTGGATTACGAACAGGGGACGCTGGTGATGAACGGGAAGGAAGTAAAGGTGGATACGCCAAACTGTGTTTTGATTTCAAAAATCGGAGAATAGCAGTATCATTTTCCTGCTTGTGGGAACAATGGAAGCAGGAGGCGATACTTATGGATATGAATAAAACAGTTTGTACCTGCTATGGGGTTACCATCGGCGATCTGAAAGAAGCGATCGAAAATGGAGCCGGCTCCTTTGACGAGGTACAGGAAATTACGAATGTGTCTACAGCCTGCGGCTCCTGTGAGGAATACGCCAGGAATGTGGTGGAAGAATTGCTGAAGGAGCAGGAAAGTTAAAAGGGGACATGTCCAAATCAATCCGGGACAGGTACAAATCAGTTGGGGACAGGTACAAATCGACCGGGGAACATA
>NZ_JAHQCX010000007.1:125231-267118 GCF_019042245.1 Diplocloster modestus | reverse complement strand
TTTAAGTAAAGCGGATGAAACCACCACCATAAGTATAACATTTCTAAACGGATAAGACATCTATCCGTTATTAGTCACGGGCGCGCTGCCAATGCGCATATCGGAATAATCCCTGCTGATCGCAGCGGTACTGACCCCGGAGGAAATCGCGCTGGTAAAACAGGGAACGAAGGCAGACATCTGGATGGAAGTACGTAAACTGAAAAGCCGTACCATAGGCTTCCTGGGCTTCGGAGCCATCGCGCGGGACGTCTCTGAGAAGCTTCAGGGTTTTCATCCGCGCATGACCGCCTACGACAAATGTCCAGACAAAGAGGCGGCCTAACCATCACATGATATATGACGAACAGAAGAGCGGATCACTAATTTAGTGCTGACAATCACCCGCTGCGTGTTGCTGTCCGGATTATCCAGCCGCAGAAGCATCTGCCGGAAAGCGTGGTTTGCCAGCTGCTTTTTGCTGATATCCACGGTGGTCAGCGGCGGTATGCTGCTTATGCTGATTTCCGTATTGTCGAAACTGATAATGGAAATATCCTGTGGGACATGCAGATTCCTGCTGCTTAGTGTTTTGATCAGATAAAAAGCCGCCATGTCACAATAGCAGAGGAAAGCGGTGGGCATCTCGCCGGGCAATGATATATTCTCCGTGTACAGCCCGGTCAGGGGTTCGTTGTTGACGATGTTCCATTCTTTGGAATAGGTGAGCTGGTTCTCGGCCAGGGCTTTTTGGTAACCGTAAAATCGGTCGGCTATGCTGGATGCCTGCTCGATATTGCCGACAAACCCGATCCGCTTATGGCCGTTCTGAATCAGATAGGTGGTCGCTTCATATCCGATATAAAAGTTATCCACCAGAATACAATCCAGATCCAGGCCGGGCTTATAGAAATCGATCAGGATCACCGGTTTCTGGAAACGCAGCAGATTCTGTATATAGGAAGATTCCATTTCTCCGCCGACGAATACACCGTCAAAATCATCGTTCAGGTAGATAGACGGAAGGATGCCGGCGTGTTCATCCTCCGCGTTGATGATAAAAACGGAAAGCGTATAATGGGCGTCTGAACATTCTTTATTGAGATAGTAGAAAATCTGAGAATAAAAATTTTCATTTTCAAAAAAATAGCGTTTCGGTGTGAAAAAGGCAAGCTTGTAATCCTGTTTGTCCGCGGTTGTAAATTTTTTTTTCGGCATGTAGCCCATTTCCACAGCAACGCTGAGAATTTTTTTCCGCAATTCCTGGCTGATCCCCTCCTGATTGTTAATCGCTTTGGAGACAGAGACTTTACTGATACCGAGTTTATCTGCGATCTGCTGCATTGTAACTTTATTGTTATTCATATTATCACCTCAAATTTACTTAACTACTTAACACTATAAATGATTCTTCTGAAAAATGCAAGGTTTCTGATAAAATGCTGTGAAAAACGCAGTAGTATTGTGAAGGTGCACAAATTATAACAGGTAATCTTGTACGATCTGACGGTTTCTGGCCGAGAGGTAAAATTCCATTGACAACAATCATCCCTATCGAATATACTTAATTTATAAAGTTACAAGTTAAGAAATACACAAAATTGTAACTTAACTAAAACCGGAGGGTAAAGAATATGAAAAAAATGAGAACCATCTTATCGTTAACGCTGACGATGATCATGCTGTTTACGCTGCTGACGGCATGCGGTCAGGAAAACAAGACGCCGGATACGCCTGCCAATGAGCCTGCGGGAAGCGTAGCGCCGGACGCGGACAGCGGTGCTGTGGAAGGTACCGTTACTTTTTGCCTGGAGTCAGCGAAGAAAACTGCGTTTGAGCCATTTATTGAGGCTTTTGAAAAAGAATATCCCGGAATCAATGTGGAAGTTCTCTGGGACAAAGATGATAATACCCTGATTGCGGCCAACCAGGCGCCGGATCTGATCAAATCCGGGGATATCCATGTATCCAGCTCCAGGGATCTGTTATTGGACTTGACTCCTTATATGGAACAGGACGCACAAGAGGTCAATGCGGATGACTTTTTCCCCGCTACGCTGGAAAGCCTGAAAGTAGACGGAAAATTACTGGCTATGCCCACTTCCTTCAATGTCGGCCTTCTCTACTATAATAAGACGTTATTTGACGAGGCCGGTGTTACATATCCCACGGATGACTGGAGCCAGGAGGATTTTATCAAGGCCGGGCAGGCATTGACCAAACAGGAGGATGGAAAATATTCCCAGTGGGGCTGCACGACGGTTCTTGGCTGGTGGGGCGAGTGGCTGGTCCATGTGCGCCAGGCGGGAGGCGACTGGATGGTTGATAATCTCTGCGCCTTAGATACCCCGGAAGCGGTTAAGGGACTTCAGTTCTTCTTTGACAAGACCACGAAGGGTACGTACAAGTTCGCACCTTCCAGCACGGATGACGCCCTGGGCGGTTTCGCAGGCGGCCTGTCCGCGATGGAATACGGCGGCCATACCGGTATGTGGGTGGCTTATAACGCGGTGGAGGGCCTGGACTGGGATATCGCAGCACTGCCTTCTGGCAGCGCGCAGAAAGCCGGCAGCGAGTTCGCTGTGGAGGGCTACGCCATCAGCAAGGATACGAAAAATCCGGAGGCGGCCTGGACGTTTTTGAAATATTTCACCGGTAAAGAGGGCGCGAAGCTTATGAATGAGCTGGGATATCCCTGCTGCAGGCAGTCCGTGGTGGATGAAAAGCTGGCGGTGCCCAAGGAAGAGCGCGGCTGTCCCCAGAATCTGGAAGCCCTGTACGCGGCCATGGATGACGCTATGACCCTGCCAAGGGACCCGGAATTCAATAACTGCACTCAGACTGTGGTACAGCCGGTCATCGATCTGATGCTGGAAGGTGAACTTTCGCCTGAAGAAGCGGCGAAAGAAGCCACGGCACAGGCTAATGATTATCTGGAATCGAATCGTTAACCTTCAGGACGGCGGTGTGGCGTACACCGCCGTTCTCTCTTAAATACAATCGATAAGTTTCACAAGCGGACTCTATTTTAAGAAAAGGAGCAGGTGCTGTGTTTAAGAAAGAAAATAAGAATAGCGGGCAGCGAAAATCAAAATGCCTCGCCAAAAGAGAACGGAGATATTTTTTTGCTTTTACCGGAATCGCACTGATCGGTTTTCTGATCTTCTATGTGTATCCCATTGGAAGAACTTTTTATCTCAGTTTAACCAACACAAGAATCGGTTCTTCCGGTACGGACTTTGTCGGACTGGGAAATTATATCGATGTACTGACAAAGGATAAGCTCTTCCTGAAAGCGGTAAAGCAGTCCCTGATCTATGCCCTCTCGACAGGGCCGCTGATTCTGCTGCTGGCGCTGCTGACGGCACTGCTGCTCAATGCAAAAATCCGTGCGCGGGGAGTATTCCGAACTATATTTTTTATTCCCTGTATAATACCGACCTTTGCTGTGGCCGCCGCATTCAAGGGCTTGTTCCACCCCAGCAGCGGCGTGGTGAATATGATTCTGGATTATTTTGGGATAGAGGGGCCGGGCTGGTACATGAGTTCCAAGACAGCGCTGCTGACACTGGTGATCGTCAGCGCCTGGGGATTCGGTGTGAAAATGATTATATTTCTGGCCGGCCTGCAGGAGGTACCGGAGTCACTGTATGAAGTAGCCAGGCTGGATGGCGCTGGCCGTTTTAAGCAATTCTGGCATGTGACGTTTCCGGAGATTTCCCACGTTTTCTTCTTCAATGTGGTGATGACCACCATAGACTGCTTCAAGAGCTTCAATATCGCTTATTTTATGGGGAACGGCGAGGGGTATCCCGCGAATTCCACGCTCCTGTTTCCGATTTACCTGTATAATACGGCTTTTAAAACGCCATTCAAGCTGGGGTACGCGTCAACACTGTCGTGGTTATTCTTTATGATTATCCTGGGATTCACGGTGATTAATTTCGGACTGAAAAAGTTTTATGTCAGTGATGACGGGGAGTGAGGTGGAACGAAACATGAAACATAATGAGCCAAAAGGCAGCAAGGCGTTCCGGTGGATGATAACAGGGATTCTGATCCTGACTGCGGTGGTTTTGATGCTGCCTCTGTACTATCTGGTGGTGACCTCTTTTAAAACCATGCAGGAAGCGATCGGTCCGTTTCACTGGAGGCCGCAGACACGGACCCTGGATAATTTCCGGGAAGTATTTCAGATGGAGCAGTTTCATATCGTCCGTTTCTTTTTTAACACAATTTTTTTGATCCTGGTAAAATCCCTGGGGACGATATTTACCTGCAGTCTGGCGGCGTACGGGTTCGCCAGGTATCAGTTTAAATATAAAGAATTAATTTTCGGCATTCTTATGTGCGCTTTGATGATTCCGGGGGAATTGCTTACGATTCCCTGTTATGAGGTCTATATTAATCTGGGCTGGATGGATTCCTATCTCCCGATGACAGTATCAAAATTTTTTGGAACAGATATTTTTGCCATTTTTCTGCTTCGCCAGTTCTTTGCCAAAGTACCGGGCTCCCTGTTTGAAGCGGCTAAGATCGACGGATGCGGTGAATTCCAGATGTTTCGCTCCATTATGGTACCGCTCTCCAAGCCGGTGTTTGTAACGCTGTTCCTGCTGTATTTTGTTGGTACCTATAATGATGTCTATGAAGCAAACCTCTATCTGTTGTCAGAAAATAAATATACGCTGGCCCAGGGGCTTCAGATGGTTGAAAATCTGTTTAATAACGGCGGCCATGATTATCTGATTCCCTGGAACGTCTTATCGGCTGCTACGTTAGTCGCGATAGTTCCGGTGATCATCCTGTTCGCGTTTGGCCAAAAGCAGTTCATAGAAGGGATGGCGACGTCAGGAATCAAAGGATAAACAAATTTTGCTGGAATGAGGAAAGAGCTATGAATTTACCACTAAAAACGTGGAAAGTGGGATGGAGCGACATAGAATCGATAGCGTCGCTCCGGTTAGGAAGGGCAGAAAATTTCCGGGAGGTAACTGTCCCGTACAATGTACAGCAGGCTGCTTTTAAGAGCAGAGAGGAGCTGTTCTATGCAGATCATCTGGATACCATTCTCTGGACGGAAGAAAAGGCCTGGATCTATTACACAGAGGCAGAGATAGAGAAAGGTGAGGGCAGGAATTATATCTTGTCATTTGACGGTCTGGATTACTGCTGTGAAGTATATGTCAATGGCACCAGGGTTTGCAGCCATATCGGTATGTACGGTACAGTTAATATTGCAGTCACCCCGTATCTTCATTCGGGTAAGAATAGGATCTGGGTTGTGTTTTATCTGACGGAGGAAATGCGGGATCAGGCCAAACGGCATTACGGACTGAAGTGTCCCAACAGCTATAAGTGGGACGCGGCACCGCGGATGCTGACTATGGGAATCTGGGATTCGGTATCTTTGCTGGAAAAGGAAAGCAGTTATGTGAAAGACTATCATATCACCTCCCGGATCGTGGAAGATAACGCTAAGATTCAGATCCGGCTGGAACGCGCAGGCGCGGTCGGGGCCGGCAGTCTGACCGTGCGGTTCGCACAGAGGGAATTTTTCTTTGAATTGGGAGAAAAAGCAAAAGAATGTGTAAGCTTTCTGATAGAGAGGCCAAGGCTTTGGTATCCGCATGACCTGGGAGAGCCATATCTCTATGAGGTGGAGATCATTCTCAGGGATCAGGACGGACAGGAACTGGATCATATCCATACACAGCATGGGATCCGCAGCCTGCAGATGATGCACAGCAAAGGCTCTGACGCACAGCTTACGCCTTTGCAGGTATCATGCAATGGTACGCCTGTGTTTATCAAAGGAGTTAATATGGTACCGCTGGATGTATTTCCGGCCACCATCGACAGAGAACGATATGAAAGTTTCCTGCAGCTGCTTTGTGAAGGCGGGGTGAACCTGGTACGCATATGGGGAGGAGGCCTGACGGAGAAGGACTGCTTTTATGATTTATGTGATCAAATGGGAATCCTGGTGTGGCAGGATTTCCCGCAATGCTGTGAGAATCCCCCGGAGACCGGAGAGTATCTGCGTCTGCTGGAGGATCAGGCCAGGAGGATTGTGCTGCGCCTGCGCAATCACTGCAGCGTGCTGCTGTACTGCGGAGGAAACGAGCTCTATGTGGATTGGTCACGGCTGAAGGACGGCGGTGAGAAGGGGGAAGCTTTGGCTTGCGAGATCAAAGATCTGCTCACACCGTTCCATACAGATACTTATATGGCCGGAGCCGATGGATACGATGAAATGGCGCTGAAGCTTCTGGCTGATATCTGCAGGGAATTGGACGATACGAGGATTTATCATATATCCTCCCCGCTGGAGGGAGAGGGCGAGGTACACGGTCCCTGGGGATATGATCTTCGCAAAGGGGATCAGCGCTACCGGACCTTTGATGGGAGTTTCTATGAGTTCTGGAACACGTTCCGGGCTGTATTATACAGTGAGGCGGGGTGCAGCGGTATGGCAAACGAGGACCAATACTGTTCGGTGATCCCGGCTGATCAGCAGTGGCCGGTTCAGAAAAGCTCACCCTCCCTATGGTTCCATAATGCCTTTGGGGCGGCCTGGGGCAGCCAGGATCAATGGCTGGATGTCCAAATGGTGGAGCGGTTCTTCGGACGGACCGGGTCCCTGCCGGATATGATCTGGGCCAGCCAGTTTTTGCAGGCGGAGGGTATCCGCTATATCATTGAGGAGTGCAGAAGGAAGAAACCGGACTGCAGCGGTGTCATGATCTGGGCGGTCAATGAGACGTGGCCCAACGCGGCCAGTTTAAGCCTGCTAAATTATGACCTGAAGCCAAAAGCGGCATATTACGCCATGAAACAAAGCTTCCGCAGAAATCTTGCCAGTCTGCGCTATGATCATGTGTTATATGAAGAAACACTTACCTGTGGGCTGTGGGTGGAGCTGGCCGACGCACCCAAGCCCCTTGTGCTGAACTGGAAGTTTTACCGTCTGGACGGCAGTGTGATCCGGCAGGGGGCATTCCATGCACTGACGACGACGCAGGAGCCCTGTTTCCTGCAGTCATTTTCCATAGAATCGGCAAAAGAACCCGTGATCCTCGCGGAGCTGGCCTGGCAAAACATACAGGCGCAGACGGTTTCAAAGAATGTCTACTGCTTCGCAAATGGAAGGAAGGAAGCGCCCTTTGCCCCTCTTTTGGAGGCGAAGGAGCAGATCCATATATGGGATAAGGAGGAATTCAAATGCTAAATCAGGAACAGCTGGCCAGACACCGCAAGTGCTTTGAGGAGGCCATAAACAGATCGATCCCGGGAGTAATATCGGATATTTCCGTAGAAGAATTCGGATGTGAGAAAGCCACGAAACCTGGCTGGGCGATCGGTCCCTTTCAGAAGAATGAGGCCATGACATACAGAAAAAAGGCGTTGTGGAAAGATCCGACAAACATAGGCTGGAGATCCGGATTTATCTTCAATCCTACCATGATCGAACAGGATGGCAAGCTCTATCTGTTCTATCGGGCCGCGCCGAAAAAAGAGACGCTGTGTTCCCGGATCGGCCTGGCGGTCTATGATCCTGAAACGGGCTGGCAGGATTATGCAGAGAATCCGATTATATTTCCAGAAGAAGAGGACGAGATCTTAAGCTGTGAAGATCCCAAGATCTATAAACGAAAGGACCAGTATGTCATGTTCTATATCGGTGTGGCAATGCTGCCAAAAGACGGGGAGCGGGCCATGCTGGGTGACATGCCCATGGAGGTGGCCTGCCATGTAAAGATGGCGGTATCAAAGGATCTGTTTCATTGGGAAAAAAGAGGACTGGTGGTGCCGCTCACTATATCAAAATATTGGGCAAAATCCGCTGTGATTCCGCGTAACCCTCAGGGAGAGCCGGTGAAGCTCAATGGGAAATATATCATGTATATCAGCGAAGGCTGCGGCGGCGTACAGCATATCGGCCTGTCGGATGACCTGCTGACCTGGAGTTTTGAACCAAGACAGTTTCTGGATGTCAGCGAGTTTGGACAGTTATATGAGGTGGCATGCGCCGTTACGGACTATGGAGCAGAGGACGATGCGCTTCTGCTGGACTTTTATTACCGGCGTCCGGACGGCAGGAACGGGGGCGGGCAGGCGCTATACAGCAAAAACGAGCCGTTTAGGCAGTTAGAACTGCATGAAGGAGCTTCCTTAAGCTGGGGCGGTATTCTGCGCTATAACGGTAAGTTTACATTTGCACAGGGCTGGGATGCGGTGGATGGAACGGAAGAGATGTATCTTTATGAAGAAGAGTAATGGGGGACAAATCCTATCTGTGCCGATATACGTACGGATGGAGGAGAACGTGAAAGAATTGATAAATGTATCTTAATTGTACATTGGAAAGGAATGGCGGATAATATGCAGAATATATTCAGGTCAACCGCGCTGGCTGTGATATGTTCCATGCTGGCGGTGGGAGCGGGAGGTAATGTGGTCGACTATTCTATGGCAGATAGTGATTTTAGCAGTATGACAGGGATTCCGGATACTTACACAGTTACCGGTCTGGAGATCTGGGCTACACGGGACGGAAGCTCTGTGGTATTTCCGGCCGGAAATTATACGGACTGGGATAAATCCGCCAACAGCGGCGTGGCCCCTTATGTCCAGAACGTGTTACGTCTCGAAGCAGGCTCATCCGTATCCAGAACGCTGGACGTGGACGGGGCTGTGGACAACGCGCCTCACGCAGGGGATATCTTAGGCGGTTCTCTGACCTCGTACCGATGTGCAGATGACAGTAAGATAACCGTGAACGTTTCCAGTGATCACGGCACATTACTCACGGCCTCCAATGGGGAGCAGCTCTGGGGAGGCTGGGACACAGTTTCCTTCGGGGGGACGCCCGAAGAGGGGCAGATCAGCGGGGAGTCTGAGCGTATTCTGATCACCCTGGCCAATGACAGCCAGGAGGCTGCCCGTGTAAAAGCTTACGGTCTGACGGGAACACGGCCTTTGGATTTTGATGGGAACGGAAGCGTGGACGAAAGGGACGCTGAGTTTATGGAACAGGCTTTAGAACAGGGAAGTACGGACCTTGGGTTTGACCTGGATCAGGATGGCCAGTTTACAACTAAGGATATCAGTTGTTTCCGCAAGTTTATTCTTCAGGACGCGGATGAATTCTATCTGAATCTGAACCATCTGGATTTTATGAGTGAAGATATCACCATAGACGGACAGCAGATGACGGTGATGAATCTATACGCGGAGCCCAATGACAGAAGCGATCTCTCCAAAGGGTACCACTATGTGGGGGACGCCCAGGAGGGCTTTGCCTGTCTGGATGACACGGCCCGCGCGGTTGTGGCGCTGGCGGAACACTACCGGCTGTATGAGGACAGCCACAGCCTGCAGGAGATCGGGAAAATGCTGGAATTCGTCCTTTATATGCAGGAAGAGGACGGCGAATTTAAAAACTTCCTGGCGAAAGACGAAGCCGGTAATTATTATAAAAAGGACAGCGCTTCTTCCTACAAAACCTTTGGATATTGGGGAAGCCGCGGCTATACGGCGCTCGCTTATGGGTATGAGGCTTTGGGGGACAGTAACCCGGCCCTGAAAGCCCGGGTAAAGTCGGCAATGGATCTGTGTGTCCAACGGATTGACTCAGAAATCAGCCAAAAGTATGGGGACTATCTGCCAGTGTCTGGCTATTCTATGCCTGCCTGGAATCTAAGCGGAGATAATTGGGTCTCCTCTGCTGCGATAGGCGCGCTGGCCAAGCACTATGAGCTGTTTCCCGACAACACCCTGGTAAAACAGGATCTATACCGGTTAGGCGAGGCGCTCGAAGCCAGCGCGTTTGGCGGTCGGACGGAGTATCCGCTGGGCGGTATCATGCATTTTTATGGCAATAGTATCGATCTTTGGGATGAGTGGGGCAGTACGCAGGTAGCCGCCCTGGCTATGGCCGGCGATATCTGCGGGATGGAGTCCTGGATTCACACGGCGCGGCTGACAGCGGACAGCTTCCTGGCGGATCTGCTGATATCCGGCAGAGCGTACGCGCTGACACCGAACAAACAGACTTACCCTCAGATCAATTATGGTACGGCCAGCTATGTAGATAATCTGCTGAAACTCTCCGAGATTACAGGAGAAAAGAAATATGCCCAGTGGGCCGGATTAGCCGCCGCCTGGTGGACAGGAGACAATGCAAGCGCAGAGGGAGCGGCTATGTTTAACCAGGATTATGGATATGCATTTGACGGCATCGTATCAGCTGACAATGTGAATCTTAACTCCGGCGCGGAATCTGTAGTGGAAGCAGTCCGGGTACTGGCCAGGGTGCTTCAGGACGACACCGCGAAGCAATATCTATATGCGGTAAAAACAGACGAATCCTCAGCCATTGTGATCGAAGCAGAAGATCTATACCGTACCGGACCGGATACAGAGTATCCACTGCCCTATGGGAGCCTGAATGATCCCAATGCGGCGCTGGTCAAAAAAGCTTCCTCTGATCCGGGCCTGGATGAAAACCAGGTACAGACGGAACAGACTGTGCTGCCGGATGTTATGCAAAACGGCCAATGGCAGGAAGTATATTCCAACTGGCAGGGGCGTAACGCGTTTTTCTGCGAAGGTGTCGGACATAACAATATCCGTCTGTATAACGGCGGCGAACTGGTTTCCGCGGTCGGGGTGGGCGGTGAAGGACAACTGCAGCCGGGAGACTATGTGAAGCTGGATTTCATGGCATTGGTACAGTTTGACACGAATCTTTCCGCCCAGGTTTTTGCCGTGGATGATAAGGACCGGGAAACCCTTATCGCAGATGACAGCCAGATGATCTACAGCGCCCGTACCTGGTACTCAGGAGACAATTCGGTGAAGACCAAGGCGGTCCGCGCGATCCCGGAAGGAACAACCCATCTGAAAATCCGGTTTTCTGTAACCACGACTGCCGGTGAGGCGGAGTATGCCAAGGCCTATGGGACGATTGTTCAGGCGAGGCTGTTCAAAATGGCGTCCCCGGAAATTCAGTCGGGCGGCTCCGCTTATTCCAAGGGAAGCTATGCGGTTATGGAGGCCGGGAGCAGCAAGAGTTTCGGGCAGATGATCGCCGATCCCGGTACCTACGACGTGTACATCAGTATCGGTGCGGTTTCCGAAGACAGCGGGGTTCTTTCCTTTGGGGAAGGAGACAATCCCAATGAGGTACACGCAGATTTACAGAAAAACAGCGGTGTACAGATCAAGCGTCTGGGCAGAATGGAATTAGCAGAGGGAAACAGAAGTTTCGTAATCAGTAACGGTGGGGACGAGGCGGTAAATCTGGATGCGGTTATCTTATATCCTAAAATAACCTATGCGCAATATCAAACGCCTTCCGGAGCAGTGGTACGTATGGAGCGGGACAGCGGGGTATAAATCATTCAAGGTGAAAACGGGGATTTTGTCCTGGGACTCTCCGAAACAAGAGTTAGCTTTTTCATAGGCAGGAATGAGAGGAGGGGCAAGAAGCCCCGCTCTCATTCCTGTTTTTGCTGCAGGTTCATTATCAATATAATGCAGGCCGCCGTTATTTAGAGAAAAGTTAGAGATAACCCTGTTATCCTATGTTTCAGATGGGAGGTTCGAAGGTTGAACAAAAAGATGAGACATAGAAAACGATATGACGGCGCGCTATTTCTGCTGCCCAGCCTCCTGGGAGTGAGCACATTTTTGATCGTCCCTTTCCTGGATGTAATCCGCAGGTCTTTTACGGATGTAATCGGTGAAAATTTTGTAGGGCTTCAAAACTACAGGACCATATTTCAGACCTCCGCATTTCAGCTGGCTTCCGCGAATACCTTCAAATTCGTGCTGGTATGCATCCCGCTGTTATTGCTGCTGTCCCTGATCATAGCGGTGATTCTGACGGAGAGTTTTGGAAATAAAAGCAGGCTGAAACACGCCTACCTGATACCCATGGCGATCCCGGTGGCTTCTATCGTACTGTTCTGGCGGGTGGTATTTGACAAACAGGGTTTGCTGAATGGAATTCTGGCACAGTTTGGGATACCTGGGACCGACTGGATGAAGGAAAGCACGGCTTTTGTAATCCTGGTGGGCAGTTATATCTGGAAGAACCTGGGATACAATATCGTGCTCTGGACCGCGGGACTGACTTCCATACCCAGATCGCTGTATGAGGCGGCTGCTGTGGACGGGGCCGGATGGTGGAAGAAATTCCGCTGTATCACGCTGCCGAATCTGCGGTCGGTTCTGTGTACGATCAGTGTGCTGGCCTTTTTAAACTCCTTCAAAGTGTTCCGGGAGGCCTATCTGGTGGCGGGTGATTATCCCGATGAGAGTATGTATCTGCTTCAGCATCTGTTTAATAACTGGTTCCGGGAATTATCACTGGATAAATTATCGGCTGCTGCGATCGTGGTCAGCATGATCATTTTCCTGGGGATCCGGCTGTTGGAAAAATTCTGGGACCAGGAGGAACAGTGCAGATGAAAAAAGTGTTGTTATGGCTTCTGTTATGCCTTTTGGCAGCGGTGATCTGTATACCGATGTATTTTCTGATCGATGGTTCTTTGATGGGAAATCAGGAGGTGGCCGGTTATCTGGCGCCGGTTATGCAGAACAAAAGTGGATTCGCGTCCTTTGGGCTGCTGCCCATGTATCCCACACTGCGGTCCTATGTGGAATTGCTGCTGGACTCACCTGAATTTTTTGTGATGTTCTGGAACTCGGTGAAATTAACGGTGTTTATTTTAGCCGGCCAGTTAGCGGCAGGAGTGCCGGCAGCCTGGGGATTCGCCAGGCTGCGCATTCCGGGTAAACGGATCTTATTTCAGCTCTATGTGATCCTGATGCTGATGCCGTTTCAGGTTACCATGTTGTCTAATTATCTTACGCTGGACCGGCTGCATTTGCTGGATACCCATGCCGCGATTATCCTGCCCGCTGTATTTTCCACGTTTCCGGTATTTCTGATGTATCGGTTTTTCGAGAATATACCGGAAGCGATACTGGAATCGGCCAGGGTGGACGGCGCCGGGCAGTGGGTCATATTCCGGAAGATCGGTGTCCCGCTGGGGTCCTCGGGAATTGTCTCGGCGATGGTACTGGGATTTTTGGAATACTGGAATCTGATCGAACAGCCCTTAGTGTTTTTGAAAGACAAGAGCCAGTGGCCGCTGTCGTTATATCTGCCCAATATCGGTCTGGAGGAGGCGGGCATGGCATTTGCGGCCTCGGTTATTACCCTGATTCCTTCCCTTCTGGTATTTTTCGCCGGCGGGGAATATCTGGAACAGGGGATCGCGGCGTCCGCGGTAAAAGAATAAAAGGACAGGGAATCGGGGGTGCCCGCGGTAAAAGAAAGCCAGGAGGAATCGCGGGGCCCGCGGTAAAAGATTGCAAGGTGGAATCGCGGAATCCACTGCAATAGAAAAGGAGTTAACGCAGATGAAGAACCAATCTCTATGGCATATCAAATGGAGGCATAACGGAGAAAACTCAATACAGAAAAAGGCTATGCGGTATCTGGCAGCCTTTTTGATACTGATGGTCCTGTGCACACTGTTATCCGGAGCTGCGGATGCCTTGACACTGGCGAGGATTAAGACGGAAGCCATCCGGCCCATGTCACTGAACCATAACACCAGCCTGAACGGGACTCTGACGCCGAAATATGAGAAGGCGGTATTTACCCTGCCCGACCAGAGGGTGAGCAGTGTACAGGTAAAGGAGGGAGATATGGTAAAGGAAGGGGATGTCTTATTCCAAGTGGATCTGGAAGAACTGGAGGAACAGTTGGAGAGGGCCAGGGACGAACTGAAAAAGTCTGAGTACCAGCAGAAAGATACGAACAGCGCCAATGCTCTGGAAGCGAAAGAAAAGCAAAAGGCAGAGGCGAGGGCCAGAGAAGATTATGACCGCACCGTGGATGAATCCGACCGGAAAATTCAGGAGGCGGAGGCAGAATGGGCGGACGCGCAGGCCAGGCTGGGAATCGTCCGTGACAGGCCGGTAACGCCTAAGCCTGACGGGGAAACTGGCCAGGGCTATACACAGGAGCAGAAACAAGAAGAGATAAGCGCGTTAGAACAAGAGACAGCCGCAAGAAAACAGGCCTATGATGCGGCTGTGGCAGAAAAAGAAGAGAATATGAGAAATGCCGGACGTCAGGTGGAGGACGCATCAGTCCCGCCGCCCTCCAACCACAGCAACTCGATCGCTGATCTGGATCAAAAAGAGATCGAGCGCAGAATTCAGAAGTTAGAACAGCTAAAAGCGGACGGCGGAGCGGTACGGGCCACCATGGATAGCGTGGTGAAAAAGCTGGAGGCAGCCACAGGACAGATTACCTCTTCTACCATGGCAGCGCTTCTGACAGATACTTCCAACGGCTATCGGTTCGAAGCGACGGCAGCTAAGGATGAGATCAGATACCTGGCAGTGGGAGATGAAGTTACTCTCGATTTCGGAGATCACAATGACCCGGTAAGCGGACTTGGTATCGAATCGATCGAGGCATCCGAAGAGGATCCGGACCGATGTCTTATTTCCCTGGATGTACCACCGCAAAAGGAAAAATTACCGTCAACAGCTGAGTTAAAGGGAACACAGACGACGAAAAAATATCCGGCGGTGGTTCCGATCGGGGCATTGAAAGTTGAGAATGGTAAGTACTTTCTCTACATGCCCGCGGAAAAAGAATCTGTATTGGGGAATATCATGGTGGTGGAACGGGTGGATGTGGATGTATTGGATAAGAATGATAAATACGCGGCGGTCGAGGGTGCATTCCTGGAAAGTAACGAGGTGCTTGTCCGCTCCAGCAAGCCTGTGGATACCGGTGACCGGGTGCGAAAGGAAGAAGGTTGAACAAATGTTTACCCTAACTTATATGTGCAGGAAAACCCACGAATGGAGGAAATCATGAGAGCTGTTGGCCGGCAGATCATGGCCGGCCTTCTGCTGACAGCCGTCCTGGTCTGCCTGGCGCATACGCTTGGTACGGTCAGCCGTCTGAAAACACTGCCGCTGACTGTCGTATTTGATCTGAGAGAAAAGCCTCTGACGCAGCAGGAGATCGACAACCTGAGAGAAGCTGAGAATAAGAGGGAAACGCCGGTACCTTTTACCGCCTGGAGCCAGCGGAAAGGGAATCTGGTCTATCCTGAACTAAACCGGGAGATAACAGCGGATCTGGTGTATATAAACGGGGATTCCAACCTTCTGATAGCTGGTACGGACATTCTCACGGCGGAAGGGAAAAATGGCTGCCTGCTGACGGAAGATCTGGCTATGGAATTATTCGGAAGCACTCAGGTCAATGGGGAGAAAATAAAGACAGATGAGTTAGAATACACAGTACAAGGGATTCTGGCCGAAGGAGAGGGAATGGCGGAGGGAAAGAAACTGGCGGTCCTGCAGGCAGATAAGGATATAACAGCAGATCAGATCAGCGCAGCCGTCGGTGAAGAACAGGCCGATGAGAAAGCCTCTGGGTTCGCCATGCGTCTGGGCTTGGAGGAAGAGATGGTCCCTATGCAAAAGTATGTGGATCTGGCCGGTCTTGCCGCCAGCCTGCTGCTGGTTCTGATCGGAGGGAGTATGATCCTGCCGTGGATGGTTGAGTTGATCCGCTGCCGGAAGCAGCCGTATGCGGCGGTATTCTGCCTGGGCCTGATCCTTTTTATTTCCCTGATATTCTGTAAAGTATCAGGGATAAACCTGAAGATTCCGGAATCCATGATTCCAACCCGCTGGTCTGACTTTGAATTCTGGGGAGAGTGGTACCGGAGAAGTATGGAGAGCTTAAAAAGCTTCTTATACGTTCAGAAAACAGGAATCCAGGCAGTCTATGCCGACTGTACCGCGGCAGTTGTGGGAGGCAGCCTGCTGACCGGATTTTTCTATCTGCTCTGGCAGAAAGTATGCAGGCCGGAAACGGTCAGGAGTTTTTACCTGTGGCTGCTGACAACCGTTATTCTGGAGTTTATCGTCATGATCAGGATGGGGAATGGGGCAACGCTGCAGCAGCCGGACAGAAGAATGATCTGGCTTTTGCCGCCCCTGTGTTTCGCAGCCGTCTATACCAGGGGGCTGTTTATCAGAAAAATAACGTCACCAGAATCATGTCCGAAGCTCGAGAACGAAAGTGGCGCCGCCGCCGGGAGTGTCCAGGACACTTAAGCTCCCTTTATGAATCCTGGCAATTTCCGCCGCGATACAAAGTCCCAGGCCAAAGTGTTCCCTGTCCTCATGGGCAGAATCTGCGCGGTAAAACCGCTCAAAGACGCTGGTTTTTTTATCATCCGGGATCCCCGGGCCATTATCCGCCACGCGGATCAGAAGACGGTGGTCTGCGGATTGCTTAAGCGAGAGTTCGATGCGGGGCAGGGCATGATCACAGACCACATAGGAAAGGGCATTATCGATTAAGATGGACAGGAGCTGTTCGATCCTCTGCCTGTCGCAGACGCAGTTAAAAGAACCCGTCTCCGGAAGCAGGATCAAAAAAGCAATATCCTGATGTCTGGCTAAAGGTTCGTATCTCTCATACAGATCCAACAGCAGAGTATCCAGCTCCACATCCTCCATTTGTGCGGACCAGTTTCCAGAGTCCGCATTGGCCAGAGCTAAAAGGTCATCCACCAGACGGGACATGCGCAGCCCTTCCGTTTCGATCGATAAAGCGAACTGCGCCGCTTCCCGGGGATCCGCCTTTTTCATTGCGGAGAGACCGGATAGAATAACAGCTAACGGAGACCGAAGTTCATGGGAAGCGGCGGCCACGAATTCCCTTTGCTTGCGCTGGCTTTCCTCTACAGGGCGGATCGCGCGTTTTGTAAAAACGAAGGCGAACACGGAGAGGAATAGAAGCGCTATGATATCCAGCAGCAGAAACAGGAAGCGCTGGGTTATGACCGAGCGTTTCAGAGTACTTAAGGGATGTACCATCAGCACCCCAATATAGCTGTTTTCCTTGGGAATCATGCCTAATGCCACATAATATTCCTGCCGGTCATCAGCCCGATAAGTAAAATCTACCTGGGTAACGGTTCTGGAGATTTCATACATCTGTGAGAAATCAAACTGGTAATCATCGGAAGCGGTCTCTAAAAGTTCCCGATATAAATCCAGCCGCTGCCGGTACGCATTGGAAGTATTGAAAAAGAGAGGAACGCCGTTTTCCTCAATGTAGAGCCAGATGTCATTGGTCTGTTCAGCAGTAGCGGCCCAGGTGTGGGAGATCGTCGATTGATCCCGCAGGTAGGAGAGCAGGGTACTGACATGGTTTTGGAATGTGACGGATTCATTTTTTCTCATACCGCTTTCCGAGATCAATAAAGCCCCCAGAGACATGGCGGCCAGAATCGATGCGGTGACAGCGATACAAAAGAAGGACAGTCGGGTCTGAAGTTTACGAAACATTTGTTTTCTCCAATTGATAACCGATTCCACGGATCGTTTTTAGCTGCTGGCTGCTTCCCACTTTTTGGAGCCGCCGCCTAAGAAAATGGATGTAGTTATCCAGATTACCATCTTCGATCTCCGTTTCCGGCCCCCATACCCGGGCGATGAGCAGCTGTCTGGGCAGGGTCTGGCCGGCGTTTTTCATCAGCAGTTCCAGCAGGTCGGACTCCCGACGGGAAAGGGAACAGGACTTAAGCGGCCCGGTCAGGGTCTTCGCTTCCGGGGAAAAAGTCAGGTCTCCGCATTGAAGGGCTTCCGTCTCCTCCCAGCGTCTGGGACGCCTGAAGATACTGCGGATCCTGGCCATCAGCTCCTCGAACGCGAAGGGCTTGACGATATAGTCATCTGCGCCTGCGTCCAGGCCGTGAACCCGGTCCTGCACTTCCCCAAGGGCGGTAATCATGATGACCGGCGTGCTGATTTGTTCTTTGCGCAGATCCGTCAGAATCTCGGTACCGCTCATCGTGGGCAGCATTCGGTCCAATAAGATTAAATCATGGGCCTGCTGTCCGGCCAGCCACAGTCCGTCGGCCCCGTCATGGCAGATGTCCACGGCAAACCCCTCTTTTTCCAGCTGGAAGCAAAGAGAGCCGCAAAGTTTCTTATCATCTTCTACAATCAGTATTCTCATTTTCATTTCCTCGATTTTACGAATGTATGTTTACTATATAAGAAAGATAACATAATTGTCTTTAAAGTTTCTCTAAAATATACATTGTTGAGCAGCGAATGCTGCGAACCTGCCCGTAGGGCATGTATTAATGGGATGCTGCTAAGTATACATTGTTGAGCAGCGAATGCTGCGAACCTGCCCGTAGGGCATGTATTAATGGGATGTTGCTAAGTATAAGATAACATACAATGCCCGTAGAGGAAAGATTTGTCGGTGTTGGACTATGCCGGAAAGTGTTATGATGAATGAAAAGTCCCAAAAAGCAGAATTCAATAGATATTATATCCCCTTAGAGATTCCTTAGAGAAACGTATGGTACGGTTTCATAGAAGTAAAAATAGTGAAAATGAATCCGTATCAAACGGAAGAAAGCGGAGGTAATTATGAAAGCATCAAAGAGAATCCTGTGTGCGATTCTATGCGTATTACTTATTACAGCTTCAGGCTGTGGAAACGGCGGGCATGGTACACAGAAGACCGCAGATAATGGAAAGAGGCCGGTGATGGGCAGATATGTGGAAGAAGAATACTCCCTGGAGGATGCGGCCGGAGAGAAGCCAAACCAAATAAAAGCCATAGAGAAGCTGGCAGATGGGAATATCCGTATGATCATCGAGGAGAAAGGAATCTTCGAATCACAGGATCAGGGAAAAACCTGGCAGCAGGTGGAAACTCCCTGGTGGGAGGAACAGGTATCAGGGAAAATACTTTGGCGGGCGGCTATTAGTCCCGATCGAAGCATGGTTCTGGAATTTATGAGCAGCGGTGCGCAGAATGAAGGTACAACCGCAATCGCGTCGACGTCCACAGAATCGGATGGAGAACAGATCTCGATGAATTCTTCCGGCAATGAATACTTATATGTGGACGCCGAAGGAAATGCATCTGCCTTTACCCCGCAGACCGATCCGAAAGACCCTTTGATTCAATATACGTTCAGCAATGACAACAGGCTGCTGGCTGCGGGGGTCAACGGAACCATCTATCAGCTGGACGTGGGAACCGGAGCAGTTGTGCAGACATGGGAGACCCAGAATACGCTCATGAGAATAAGCCTGGCCGGGGATAAGCTCATTGCAGTCACCCATTCGGGTATGGAGATGTTTTCTTTGGAAACGGGAACCACCCTGCCTGTGGACGAAGAGCTGCAAAAAATGGTGGAAACAGAACAAAATATGGTGAGCAACCAATTTTTCATGGAGGGGGCTCCCTACCTGATGGTCGCGGATGATGAAGGAGAAGGCGTATTCCTGGCCGGCAGGCAAGGCCTGTACCGGCATATATTCGGAGGATCCATGATGGAACAGATCAGTGAAGGCAGCCTGACTTCCATGGGAGATCCCACTTTTCTGTTTTTGAATCTGATTCCCATAGCCAATGATGAATTCCTGGCGGCATACAGCGGTGAGAATGGATCGCATCTGATGCGCTATTATTATTCCGCAGACACGCCGGCGGTACCGGATCAAATCGTAAAGATATACAGTCTGTACGACAATCAAGGGCTGCGTCAGGCAATCGCTAAGATACAGAAAGAAAATCCTGGTATGCAGATCAAATACCAGGCAGGCATGACAGGAGAGGACGCCATTACCGTATCGGACGCGCTGCGCACCCTGAATACGGAGATTATGGCCGGCAAAGGCCCGGATATCCTGATCCTGGATGGAATGCCCATCGAAGCTTATGCGCAGAAAGGGCTGCTGATGGATCTGAAAGACCTGTTGGATTCTGATTATCCCCAGGGTGCCTTGTTTGATAACATTGCCAGGACCTACGAGAAGGACGGGAAGATCTGTGCCGTTCCCACGAAATTCCTGATCCCGGTTGTGCAGGGGCCGAAGGATATCATCGGACAGCTGACGGATCTCAATGCATACGCCGATGCTTTTCATAAAATCCGGGAAGAGAATCCGGAAGGGACGGTTCTGGATCGGAATACGACGGATCCGGAACAGTTTCTCAAATATTTTTACGATGCCGCTTCCCCGGCCTGGTTAAATGAGGATGGTACACTAAAGGAAGAGGTATTGACGCAGTTTTATCAATTGGTAAAGCAGATGTTTGAGGATCAGACAGCCGCGTTAAGTGAACAAGACCGGACTGGTACTACGAATTATTTCGTAACCGGCGACACCAGCAAGATCAAGTTCCGCACCCCTGAAATCTCGCCCATGAGCTTCCTCACAGGAGGGGCAAAGATGGAATTGGGATATATCGCAGATGTGGCAGGAGGATATGGACTTATAACATCTCTCATAAATAAAATGCCGGAGCTTAATATGCAGGCACAGCAAAGTCAGGCCCAAGACATATTTATACCGGCATCCATTGTCGGCGTCAGCTCAAAATGCAATGACGCGGATGCTGCCAGGGAAGTAGTAAAACGGCTGCTGTCACGGGAAATTCAGGAGCTGCTGACGAATGACGGATTTCCAGTGAATCAAAAAGCGTTTGACGCGTCCGCACAGTTAAGCACGTCGGATTATAACAGCTTCTCCATAATGATAGATGGCGAAAATTCAGAAGCAATCTCGCTGGAAGTCACGGAACCTACTCCGGAGCAGGTAGAAACATTGAAACAAATTATCGAAAAGCTAAAGACACCTACCCTGATGGACAGTGTTATCTTTGAGGCGGTAGTGGAGCAGGCCGGTCCCTGTCTGACAGGAGAGATCACACCGGAGTCGGCCGCGGGTGAGGTGATGAAGAAGGTGAATCTTTACTTGTCGGAATAACGTATGAGAAATGGGCGGCAGGAATTCCTGAAGCGGTTATGCACACGATTTCCCGCACTATTTATCATGATTTTTATGCTGATTTGTCCAAGACTGCGTTGGCAGTAGAATTGAAATAATAATAGTGATTATACCCCGTAGTTTCATTGCGGGGTATATTTTTCGGTTAGATGTGTGTATCTCTTAGAAATGGTTTTACTATTATTAGAAGGATGTTTATCTCGCAGTGTGATTTTTCATCAATTGGAATTTCGTTTTCTGTACTTTTCGTATTGTTCCGATACAGACGAATACACTATTCCGATATTATTGAGATATTATTCCGGTTATGACATATCCTGTTTTTTGGAAGGTGAGGTGCAGATTATGTACATGACGGTAAGAGAAGTCTCGGAAAGATGGGGCATTTCAGATAGAAGAGTCGGACTCTATGTGCAGAAGGAAAGAGGCAGTCGGACATAAGGAAGCGTTTGAATTTGTAAATTATTTGGTGCTGGCTGACAAACGAGAGGACAGAGGCGTCTATCGGAGAGTGCCGGTACGAATTATGGGGGCTATGCATGATCTCGTGCAGCCGTTTCTGGTTCAGCATAAAATGGAACAGCTGCTGAGTATATTCGGAGTCCGTTTTTCTGTTTTTGAGTACAAAAATGGGGCAATTGCTCCAGTAGATGATTCATCTACTTATGCAACGCCCCTCATTTATTTTACCGATATTTGTGTAACCCTATTTACGCAGTTCCATTGCAAGTCCAATCAGACGATCAGTCTGGTCTGCCATAAACAGAGGGATGTTCAGCACATCATCGTCCAGCTTCAAATTATCCAGGGAGAAGCGTACACGGAGTTTGATCTTATCCGGGAACAGTTCCCTGAACTTTTTAAGGCTCTTACTGGTGGTGTTGGCTTCGGAATTGACTTCCATAGGGAAAATGTCATTTTCCCGTTGAATCAGAAAATCCACCTCATACGGAGGATTATTCTGTGCCCAGTACCGAGGTACGACTTCAAATTGTGTAATCAAGGTCTGCAGCACAAAATTTTCGGTCAGTGCGCCCTTGAATTCGGTAAACAAGCGATTGCCTTCGCCAAACGCCGTAGGAGCCAACTGTGCCATACGGCGGAGCAGACCCACATCCACCAGATAAATCTTAAATGCGGACAGGTCATCGTAGGCTGCCACCGGCAGGCCAGGAGCGCTGCTGCGGTATATTTTATGCACCAGACGGGCATCTACCAGCCATTGCAGGGCGTCTTCGTATTCACGGGCTCTTGCGCCTTCTTTGACAACCTTGTAGATGAACTTCTTGTTTTCTCTTGCCAGCTGAGACGGAATAGATTTCCAGATCATGGAGATCTTCGGGAACTCACTGATGTTAGGATGCTTAGCAAAGTCACGCTCATAAGCGCCGATAATGCCGTACAAAGCTTCCTGCATGGCAGAAACATCCCGCGCCTCTGTCCACATCAACACAGATTCAGGCATACCACCGGTAACATAGTACATCTTCAATTTCTCATACAGAGGATTGAAGAAAGCACCTGGAATTGCCTCAATGGTGTCTGCGCTTTCCAAATACTTAGCAAGATTTTCGTCACCATTAGCGATCAAGAACTCTGAAAAGGTCATGGGATCAATCTGCATGAAGTTGACTTTGCCCACAGGGAAAGAAGATGGTTTTGCCAAGGCAATGCCCAGCAGAGAACCGGCGCAGGCAATATGATACTGCGGAGCATTCTCGCAGAAATATTTCATGGAGTTGATGACCTTCGGGCAATCCTGGACCTCGTCGAAGATGGTGAGAGTCTTTTCAGGCACAATCTTCTGACCGCTGGCCAACATCAAGTTCTGCAGGATGCGGTCCACGTCCTTGGTGGTCTCAAAGAACTGCTTGTATTCCTCATTTTCATCAAAGTTAAAATAGGCAGTATTTTCATAATAGCGTTTGCCGAACTCTTTCAGAATCCAGGTCTTACCTACCTGTCGCACACCTTTTAAGATCAGAGGTTTGCGGTAGGGAGAATTCTTCCAGTCCAGCAGCTTTTTCAAAATAAAACGTTCCATAGGTTCACTCCTCACATTTTTATTGGAGTTTGGGGGCATTTTAATCACATTTTTATTATATGTTGATTCAGCAAAAAATACAACCCTTATCACGAAATTATATGGGTTTTGATGTGATCTAATCACAA
The DNA here is from genome assembly GCF_019042245.1 of Diplocloster modestus. Taxonomy (GTDB): domain Bacteria; phylum Bacillota; class Clostridia; order Lachnospirales; family Lachnospiraceae; genus Diplocloster; species Diplocloster modestus. Next base: position 244,078 of record NZ_JAHQCX010000007.1, on the reverse strand, counting down.
TTTTATGATATCGGGAGTATGCTTCTGCACGATTTGGAGCCGGACAGCATTCAACCAATCGTTCATGTTCTTGATCTGCATGGCGGCATCGGCACCGGTAAGGTGAGAGAGCTTACCAATGAAATGGACTGTTATTTTGTCCTGTGGGTAGGCAGCGAGCGGCTAATTAAGAAACGCTTCTTTAGATAAGTACATCGAACAGGCATTTTCTGTTTCTTATTTGCAGGATATTATGTGGTGTAAAATTAATCTTGATATGCTACAATAAATGTATCAGTATCAAGGCTTTAGGCTTTGAGATTTCTAAAGTGATTTAGTAGAGATAATTTAACAGTCATAATATAAATAGAAAATGTATAGTAGTGAGGAGATTAAGATATGGGATTGTTTAATGAAAAAGAAAGATTGTTTTTTTTCTGTGAGAAGTGTGGTTTCGTGGGCAGCGCGGAAAGATCACCAAATAACCCGCCAAATTGTAATGTTTGCGGTACCAAAATGATATGTAAAAATATATCGAGTGACGAATGGCAGACAAAAAGTCCTGCTCAGAAAGAAGAAATAAAAAATAAGTGGAGGTTAGAAGCAAAAGAAAATTCTCCTTTATATGATAATATATACCAAAGTATGAGTCAATTAATCCTGACAACAGGATATAATCTGGAAGGGTACAAAATTACAAAATATATATCTGTAATTAGCGGATCCGTGGTCTTGGGTACAGGATTTTTGTCTGAATTCAGCGCATCGATATCTGATCTGTTTGGAGAAAAATCCGAACTTTTTGCAGAGAAGTTAGAGATGGCAAAAGGAGCTGCGCAGGAAAAACTTAAAAAAAGTGCATGTAAAGTGGAAGCAGATGGAATCATTGGAATTGATTTTGATTATATAACATTCTCAGGAAATATGGTAGGTGTGGCTGCCACAGGGACAGCTGTAAAACTTGAGAAAATTACTTTGACAGCAGAAAATAACGGCAAGTAAGAAAAGAGTGCAGACCAATGTTATACCAGATAACCAATGGAACCATATCACTGGGCGGAGAACCAATTCTGTCCAACATTGATTTTGAGATCCACGGCACGGAGAAGATCGCCGTGGTGGGAAAGAATGGCGCCGGAAAGACCACGCTGCTCAGACTGATCGCCGGACAGCTGCCCCTGGACCGGGATGACAGGCGTGAGGGACCGGGGATCTGCTGTTCCCGCCAGCTGACCATAGGGATGCTTTCCCAGCATAATTATCAGAATGACAACCGGACTGTAGAGGAAGAACTCCTGGATTCCTGCCCGTGCCGGGACACGTTTGAGCGTGAGCGTTTTGAATACGAGCGGGAGTATGATATCTTATTTACCGGATTTGGATTTGATAAGGAACAAAAGAAAAAGAGGCTGAACCAGTTTTCGGGGGGGGAGCAGACGAAGATCGCGCTGATCAGGCTGCTGCTTCGTAAGCCGGATATCCTGCTGTTAGATGAGCCGACGAATCATCTGGATACGGAGGCTGCGGAGTGGCTGGAAGAATATATGAAAAGCTATCCCGGTGCTGTGGTGATGGTATCCCATGACCGGTTCTTCCTGGACCAGGTGACCGACGTGGTCTATGAGCTTTCGGACCGGAAATTGACGCGGTATCCAGGAAATTATACCCACTACCGGCAGGAAAAGCTGAAAAGAATCCGGATCCAGCGCAAAGCTTATGAGCGGCAGCAGGAAGAACTGGCCCGGCTGGAAGCGCTGGTGGAGCGGTTTAAGCATAAACCGAATAAGGCTTCTTTTGCCAGGTCCAAAAAGAAAAGTATGGAGCGGATGGAGCGGGTGGAAAAGCCGGCAGAAGATGACGCCCATATTTTTACCAGGGAGATCAATCCTCTGGTGCCTGGCGGGAAATGGGTTTTTGACTCGGAACATTTGAAAATCGGCTATGACCGGCCGCTGCTGGAGATTACCATGCGGATCCGCCGGGGACAGAAGATCGCGCTTCTGGGACCGAACGGGGCAGGGAAGACTACTTTTCTGAAGACCGTGGCGGGCTGTCTGCCTCCTCTTGACGGGGAATACTCTCTGGGCAGTCATATCACCATGGGCTATTTTGATCAGCACAGTGCGGCGATCGAATCCACACAAACCGTTTTTGAGCATTTCAGCAGTTATTTCCCGGCTTTGACACAGAAGGAGGCCAGGAGCATTCTCGGTGCCTACCTGTTTGGCGGCAGGGAGGCGCAAAAACAGGTGTGCGCGCTGTCCGGCGGGGAAAAGGCCCGGCTGGTTCTGGCACAACTGCTGCAGAGCCGTCCGAATTTCCTGATCATGGACGAGCCTACGAATCATATGGACATACAGGCGAAGGAGACTTTGGAATCTGCATTCCGTGCCTATACCGGGACGATCCTCTTTGTCTCCCATGACCGTTATTTTGTCCGGCAGGTGGCGGATGCGGTGCTGATCTTTGAAGACCAGTCGGTGATGTACTATCCTTTCGGCTATGAGCACTATCTGGAACGCAGAAGGAAGAGATCTGATGGGCCTGCCCTCTCTGCGCAGATCAAGGCTGAGGAACAGGCGCTGATCGCGGGCATGCGTTCGGTGCCGAAAGCGGAACGCCACAGACTCAAAGAAATACCGGCTGAGGAAGCCTACGCGGACTGGAAAATGCGGCTGGCCAAAGAGCAGCTGGAAGGCGCCTCACAAGTGTGCGGCCGGCTGGATAGGCAAATGAGGACGATGAGGGACACCTGGATCTGCTCGGAAGAATTTTGGAGGAACATGCCCTGGCAGCAGGAAGCGGAATATGAAGCGTTAGAGAGGCAATATGAGGATGCGTTTGATCAGTGGCACCGCGCCTGTATGGAATGGCTTCATACGGCACTGGAATTACAGTATAGTTCGCTTATTGCTACGATTGATCCGTGATGATCGTCCGATAATCCGACGGGGTATATCCGGTCAGTTTCTTAAAGGTGTGCGAAAAATAGCTGACATCATGGAAAACGGTGCTCTAATTTGACATAAAAACCGCCCTATGGGCGGCTTTTATGTGTAAGCGCAGAGATCCCCCCAAAGGATCAGTACGGCCTGATCGATGCCGGGGCTGGGATTTCCAATATGCAGATTCGAATTTCTATTAATACTGATCAAGATCATCCGGAAACAATTGTTCAGCCGTAATTCCGTATAACCGGCATATACGGGCAAATGCTGCAATACATGGTTCCCTGCGGCCGGCCTCCCAGTTTCCCAGACATTGGCGTGATACATGCAGTATTTCAGCGGCTTCACATTGGGTAAGCCCCTTGGCATGTCTGTAATGTGATAATTTTTCTCCTAAATCCATAACACTTGTACTTCTTTCATTTATCATTTCTAAAGGCGCCGCAGACTTTGGTGTCAGGCAACGTCATCTTTTCCCGCACGATCTACAAGGTGCTGAAAATCATCCAAAAGATTTATTACATCGGTCTTTGATAATATTAGAAGAAAAAAGATTAATGTCAGTGCGGATAAACCATATTTCCCATGTTCCAGATCAAAGTAAGAACGAGGAGAAATATGCAGCAATTCAGCCATTTGTTCCTGGGTGAATTGATTATCGGATCTGTATAACAGAATCCGGTCCATAAGAAAGCCCTGAAGCAGCAATTTGTATTGGCGCATCATACAACCTCCCTTATTTCGACAACTAGGTAAATTTTACCAACCGATGATATGTGCGACCATGAGGTACACCTCAGTCCGCGGCCGATAAAAAGGGAAGCAAAATGAAGCATTTTGCCGATTACAGGTATCATGAAGTTAAGAAGAGAAAAGTTGTTAGATATATATACCGAATACGGTAAATAACAGAGTATTCTAAAAAAGACCGCTTTTTCAGCAGTCTGATTTTATAGATATTTTACCTATAACCTGGATGAAGAAGTTCCTGGATAAAGTCTTGCACATATCAGTTCGATTCGAGTTGGTAAATATTTTAGCATATGACGGTATATTTAATAAAAAATGTCCCTTAAATGCACTTAAAAGACTGCATACTAAGACTTTATATAATGTAATTACTAAGTTATAATAAAATTATATCAATTGTAACTAGCGCGCTTGATCTATATTAAGGTAAAGATCCCAATATAAAATCATCAAATCGTATTACAATAGTCTCAAACGTACCAGGTTTGAGACTTCTTTTCCTGTCAGTGGCCTCTAAAAAGGAGAGTTTGTGTTATAAACTGGTTACTTTTGTTGTGTTGTAAAATTGCTAACATGGAATTAGTATATTGATTATGACGTGTCCGTATAAGCGGCGATAGGTTGAATAAAAAGAGGATCACCCTGATCTGAATGAATGGTGTAGCAAATGCACCACTGGAGGAAAATATGAAAAAAACAAAGAGCGTACTTAGTATCATGTTGTGTTTTCTCATGTTGGCCGGACTGACATACGTAAACCCGGTTGCGGTGGGCGCGGCCCAGGTCCCCCTGGATATCCAGATATTTTCCGCGGTGGATCCGGCTGCGAATGACGGGGCGGATGCAGCAGCCAATTATTACACGGAAAATGACTCCCAGACGCCCAGCCGCTGGACCACAAGCGCATTAGTTACCCCCAACCGTTTTGCGGCTGTGGATGGCTCGGCTGATACTGATGTCTGGGCGAAGTGGCAGCCTGTGAATCTGAAGAAAACGTATTATTCTGTATCGATTTTGAAGGTAGGAGACGCCCAGACCAGCAACGCTATTCCAATAACGATCGGCCACCGGGACGGAACGGCTGTCCTGTCGGCGGATTTTAAAAATCAGGATGGGGTATGGGAAGAGCTGGGGATCTTCAACTTTGACATGGACACTCCTTACGTGCGGATCGACATGGCGGCACAGGGAGTAACTCGTGCGACCCAGATTCGTTTTGAGGAAACCCAGGCCCCGCCGGATGTACAGGAATATAGAGCGGTTAATCCGATACTTAATAATGGTGCCGATGCGGCAGCGAACTTCTATAGTGAGCATGACTCCCAGACGCCCAGCCGCTGGGCGGACAGCGGCCTGGTTCAGGCCAACCGTTTTCCGGCTGTCAATGGACTCGATGACGCGGTCTGGGCGAAGTGGCAGCCCACGAGCCTGAAAAAAGCGGTCTATGCGGTATCCGTCTTAAAAATAGGAGATGCCAACACCAGCGCTGCTCAGCGGGTGACGGTTGGGCATAAGAACGGCATATCCGCGAAGACCGTAGATTTCCAGAATCAGTCCGGTGTGTGGGAGGAGATCGGAGTATTTGATATGAATGCGGACGAGGTATATGTCCGTATCGATCTGGCCCAGGGGGGAGTGACCCGGGCTACCGCGGTGCGGTTCGAGGAGACCGGCCGCACGCCGGAGGAGGGGGACGGTCCGGGACCGGACGAACCGGAGGAAGGCGAAAATCCCTATCGTCCTTTGACTGTGCCCGGGAACCCCGGGGCTGTGCAGGACACGCTGTACGTAAATGCTGACGCTGTAGCAGGAGGAGACGGCAGCGCAGCAGCGCCCTTTGATACTATGGAAGCCGCGCGGGATCATATCCGCACTTTAAATGGAAATATGAGCGGAAATATCATTGTGAATGTAGCGGAAGGCAGCTACGCGCTGACGGAAGGTGTTGTGTTTGAACCGCAGGACGGCGGTACGAATGGATATCAGATTATCTATCAGGCGGATAACGGCACCCCGGAGTTCCGTATGGATACAGCGGTCACAGGCTGGAGCCTGAATACGGACGGTATCTGGGAAGCTTTCGTACCCCAGGGGCTGGATTTCAGGCAGCTGTACATAAATGGAGAAAAGAAGGTGCGTGCCCGCACCCCAAATACCGGAGAAACCTATACCTTGTCCGGAACAGAAACCAATAATCTGGCAAGTCCATCCGCTGGAAACGGATTTGACATTCCTGCAGGTCTATTTGATCCGCAGGATGTTCCGGCAGGCGCTGAGATCGCGGTATCCAATATGTGGATGCATAAATATCTCAAGATAACCGGGCTTACCGAACAGGGCAGCTGCACCCGCGTTGTCCTGGACAGCGAGACGGCACAGAATCTGAAATCAGAACCCCAGGGCACAAGGGATTACCGGGGGGCTGTGTACTGGATGGAAAATGCCTACGCGTTTATCGATCAGGACGGCGAGTGGTTTTTGGACAGCGATGCCGGTAAAGTTTATCTGAAACTAGAAGATAATCCGAATACCATGGATGTTCAAGTGCCTTATGCGCCAACAATATTCCGGCTGGAGGGGACGCTGGATAATCCGGTACAGGGTATCACATTCAAAGGGCTTCATTTTACCCGTACCGGCTATACACAGCCGAATCACCAAAGCTTCAATGATATTCAGGCCCTTACCCTGATACCACCTGCCGGGGACAACGACAAAAACGATCCGGAATACCGGTATAATCAGAAAATGGGCCGTGTCCCGGCCGCGGTGGAAGTGTTAAGCGGTATTGATGTGCATGTGGAAGACTGCCGGTTTACGGATCTGGGAGGCAATGGGCTTACGATCCGCCAGGGCGGTTATATGGTTTCCGTGACCGGCTGTATTTTTGATCATGTGGCGGGCAGTGGGATTGAAATCGGTGATGATGCCTGTGCCCCGGTTAATAAGAAAATGTTCCCCCACAATATTACGGTCGAGAATAATTATCTCCATGATATAGCCAACGAATACTATGGAGGGATCGGGATAATGGGCTTCTATGCTGCCGATCTGTCGATCCGGCATAATGATATTTCCAATGTGTCCTACAGTGGGATCTCGGCCGGCTGGGGCTGGGGCCCGGATGAAGATGTAGTCTATCAGAGGAATATAACGATAGAGTCCAACCGCATCGAGAGGGCCTGCGAGCGTCTGAAGGACGGCGGATTTATCTATACGCCGAATCCGTCCCACGGGAATAATGCGATTATCGGCAACTACCTGGTGGGCAGCGCCCGCGCCGCGTCAGGGGATTATATCAACGGAGTTTACCATGATGCCAACAGCGCGAACTGGGATACCAGCGGGAATGTCATTGAATATGTACTCTCCTGGGCTGGAGAAATATCCACCGCTGCCTCGATGAAGCGCAATATTACGCTGAACGGAAACTATACTACGGAACCGGAAAGCAGCGCCAGGCTGTTTGGGGAAAATGTCGTATATACGGGAACAAACGTAGTGCCGGATGCTAACTGGCCGGAAGGAGCGCAGCAGATTATCGGAGCGGCCGGCCTCAGTGCGGCTTATGACGGCCTGCTGGATTACGGAAATGGAAGAATCCGCGCGGTACACCCGGTGATAAGAGTAGTCCGGGGCAGCGGGGGTACCTTTACCATGAATGGATTCGCCGATACCCAGGGGCTGACAGTTACCGTAGATGCGGATACTCAGATCGGTATGAACGCTGCCGGACTGCGTGTGGTTGACACAACAACGGTATCGATTCCCTTTACGAGCGATGCACAGACACCGGAAGGAATCTATTCGGCAAAGCTACATTTTTACCGGAACGGCCAGTTTCTGAAGACGGTCCCGCTGGCGGTGATTCTCCAGGAGGATCCCGCAAATGTGGTGTATGTGAATATCGCTGACAGAGGTTACAGTGAGGTGGGGAATTTCTATGCCAGCGGGCTGGCAGGGTATGCCACGACTTCCCGTTATTCGGCTGATACCGGGGCAAAAGGGATATTTGAGGCTGCGCTGGATGGGACTTATGAGGTATACGTGTGGAAGGTGCAGCATGCTGCTTCGGACCCGAATACAGAGGTTTATGTCGCAGACGCGGCTACCCCCGCCGTGGTTTTTGATGGGACGAAGGAACCGGCCGGGTGGGTGTATGCAGGCACTTTTACATTCTCCCCGGATGCGCCCGCGCGGGTCACAGTGGCCCGGAACAGCACCAGTGCGGATGGAGAGTTCCTGAGAGTATCGGATATTAAGTTCCAGCAGGCAGAAAGCGGCGGCACAAGTCTGTTATATCCGGAAAACTGATATAGGAACGGTTCGGTTAGAATGGTATTTGCGAAAAGACTGCAGATTATATTATAATTGGCTTAACTGAGTGAAAAAGTACAAAGTATGAATCAGTGAAATCAAATGGGGGGCGTACTATGGGACTTTATTCCATTATCATTGCGGATGACGAGCCGATTATCCGGGAGAGCCTGGCTTCATTCCTGAACTGGGGGAAACTGGGTTTTCAGCTAAAACTGATCGCCCGTGACGGCGCGGAAGTGATCGCGCAGCTTGACCAGGGAGACGTGGATGTCGTTCTGACCGACATCCGTATGAAAAATGTCTCAGGGCTGGATGTGGCCCAATACGCGTATGAACATGCACCGGATACCCAGGTAGTACTGATCAGTGGTTATCACGAGTTCGAATTTGCCCGGCAGGCGATGGCCTATAATGTAAGACACTATCTGTTAAAGCCAATTGATATCGGAGTGATTGAAGAAACCTTTACAAAGGTTAAGGCGGAGCTGGACAAACAAAGGCAGACATCCGCGGCCAGGACGGCGGGCCTTCAGAAGTTAAACGCGTACCGGCGGGCGGCCCGGCAGCGGCTGTTTGAATTCGCGGTCATGGGAATCTTTCAGAAAAATGTGGATCTCAACGGGTACTTAAAACAATTTGACCTTTATGACGAATTAGTTTCCATACATTGTAATATGTTTGAGCTGGCGCCGCTGCCGGAGAACAATTCTCAGCAGCTGAACGAAGACCTGCTGATTGGCATCGCTTCCATGATATCGGAAAAGTATAATTTCGGGTTCATACCTGCGGTTCTGAAGAAGCCGGGGCGGTATCTGATCGTGCAGGGTTCCGTGAACGAGATAGAGGAAGGGATTTTTTACACATACCGGCGGGAGTTCATCCAGGCCGTCAATGATCTGTGCAATGTGCATGCAGACCTGCGGGGCAGACAGCTGAATATCGATATTTACGAGATGATTGATATGCTGGGAGCGGAGCAGGAAAGGTCACCTCTTTCAAAGGAGCTGTATAGGTCTTATGCCAGCCAGTATCTGCTGATTCTGAATTCCTCTGACAGTTTCGAGGAGGCCAGCCAGCTGGTGTGTACGATTTTTGGAAGTATGTCGGAAGAATATCCGCGGTACCAGAAACGGGAATGCGCGGCGGGTATTCTGGAACAGATGCGGGAGCTTCTGTTAAAACAATACGCGGGCTGCTCCTTTGAAGTGCCGGAGTTAAAGCCTGCGGGAAAATACGACCCTGATGAACTGATCCGGGAGAATCTGTCAGCTTTTTATAAAGCGCTGCGGCAGATCAGCGTTCAGGAAAATTCGGCGGTCGAAATCATAAAGCAGTACATTGTGCAGAATATCGATAAAATTATTACGCTTCAGCAGGTAGCGGACACTGTGTTTTTGAGCCCGAATTATTTATCCCGCTATTTCAAAGAACAGACCGGAGAAAAGTTCAGCGATTACATATCCCGTATGAAAATGCGCAAAGCGGCGGAGATGCTGGATTCCAGACAGTACAAAGTATATGAGATCAGCGATTGTCTGGGCTATAAGAGTGTACAGTATTTTTATAAGCTGTTCAAAAAATATTATGGCTGTACCCCGTCGGAATACCGAAAGGCGGAAGAAGCGTAAAGGATAAGGTCCATGAGAAAATATTCGATCTGGATGTATATAAGGAATTACAAATTCAACAGCCTGCTGTTTAAAAATTTCTGTATGATTTTTATCACTATGTTTATTCCGCTGACTCTGCTGCTGGGAGTGATGTTTCACTATTTCCAGAAGACAAACCTGGAAAAGATCGGTGATTCTGTCCGGGGAGATCTGCGGCAGATCATGGCAGTCACGGATACGATCCAGTCCAATATCGTCACCATGGGAAATAATCTGGCAAGTGAGGATACCACGCTGCAGTTTGTGAAAACTCCGAAATGGGAATATCCTGACTATGACACCGTGCAGAATATTAATAAAATGATGCGCAGTCTGTCCATGCTAACCGGTGATTACGTGGATTCCATCTATCTCTATTCCTATCGGAATGACTATGTGCTCACGGAGAACTACGCCTCTAATATAACTAAATTTTATGACACCCAGTGGCTGCAGGATGATAACAGGGACAGTTATATCAGGGTATATGGACGTGTGGCCGTGGATAGAAACGGTGGGACGCAGAACTGTATCACCAGTGTGTTTTCCGTTCCCATCAGTAAAAACGACGGGCGGGACGGGGTGATATTGGTCAATATGGCGGATATCTGGGGGCCGCAGCTGGAAAAAGACGATCCGGGAAATAAGCGGAGCCTGTTTATCCTGGATCATGAAGGCAGAATCCTGTATCACCATCAGCCGGATTATCTTGGCCGGGATTTTCAGAAGGCCACCGGATATCCGGATGACGTAAGCCTGCTGCTTAAGGACACCGGGGACGGGGAAGTTATGATTGATTCGGCGGTCTCAGGGGTAACCAACTGGCGCTATGTGATGGTGGCCGGATTGGAAGAATACACGCAGCAGAAGCATACGCTGCGCAACCTGATCTGCAGTGCCCTGGCCGGCTTACTGCTGCTGACCGGTTTCGCGGCTTATATTATATCGGTGCGCGTGTTCCGGCCGGTTCGGGAGATCATGGAGATGATTGACAATCCGTCGAAATTTTATAATCAGAATGCCAGGAGGAATGGGCCCTTGAATGAATTGCGGTATATCACCGCCTCCTTTTTAGAATCCCTTCACCAAAAAGAGGCGTCGCAGGAACAGCTCGCCCAATATATGACCTCACTGAAAGAGGCCCAGGTGGCGCTGCTCCAGGCTCAGATTAATCCTCATTTCCTGTTCAACACGCTGCAGACGGTTAACTTTCTGGCAATCGGGCTGACCCGCTCGGATAATGCCGTTTCCAGTGTGGTGGGGAAACTGTCGGCCATGTTAAGAAAGATCATGGAAGTGGACAGCAATATGATGACCATCGAGGAGGAAGTGGAATATTGCAAAGCCTATCTGGAGATAGAAAAAATGAGGTTCCGGGATGAGTTCGAGGTGGTATGGACGCTGGAGCAGGAGCTGCTGCCCTGCTATACGGTAAAGTTTACGCTGCAGCCGATCCTGGAGAACTGCATCCGGCATGCGTTCAACCAATCCGATGAGCCGGGCCTGATCCGGATCGAGATCTTTTCCGAGGAGGAGAATATCGTGTTCCAGGTCAGTGATAATGGTTCGGGACAGAGCAGGGAGTGGATCGCGCGTATGAATGAACGGTTGCAGCAGGTCGAGATCCTGATGGGGCAGCATATCGGGATACAGAATGTGAACCAAAGGATCCGGCTGATCTTCGGGTCGGAATACGGTGTTTCTTATCAAGCACAAAAAAGCGGTGGAATCATGGCCAGGATTGTGATACCGCAGGAGAAATAATATACTCCCCGGGTCTTTGACTGCCGGTTGACGGGATTATCAAATGATTCGTTTTCTGCTTTATCTGCCGATGAAAAGCAGAAGGACAACTTTTTTCATGGAAACATCCACTACCCTCAAAAGTGCATGAAAAATGGAGCGATTTGATTATTTCCGCCGCATAACAGCCAATGACGGATACACCAGGATAAACCCTCCTATGTTCCTGTCAGCCGTCAGTCAAAGGCCCGGGGAGTTTCATGTAAAATTTTGAAAGGGAAATGCTGAAATGGGCACGTACCGTTCGGACTTTCTGTGATTTATAAAAGAAAGTGCAGCGGTCCGTGTTTTTATTTCACGAGGAAAGTGCTCCTATGAAATAAAAAACGCTCCGCGGGGACCGCACTGCGGCGATAAGGAAGATGCCGCTTAAAATATGATACCAAAAGGTGATTTCATACTACCTCCATCTAAAAAGAACAAATATAACGTAACCAGAATAAAAAAATGGTCAAGATCCATATGCTGCCAGGTCGAGATCATGTGATTGTGAGCCGGACCCGGCCTGCTATAATAGAATAAAAGAAACGGGGGCGGTGCACATATGGAAGAAGATATCGGTAAGGATATCAGTAAAGTTATCAGCAAAGATATCCGCAAAAACATCATTAAAAATAGTACGATAAAGCGTGCCGGAAGCAGGCCGTCAAAAATGAAGAAGAGCCTGTGGCTGTACATTTTTTTAATTCCCGGGATCCTCTGCTTTTTAGTTTTTAATTACTTTCCCATGTACGGAGTAAAGATCGCTTTTATGGACTACAGTCCAATAAAGGGGTTCGCGGACAGTCCGTGGGTTGGACTGCAGAATTTCCGGTACCTGTTTTCTACGGAAAGTTTTTACAACGTTTTCAAAAACTCATTGGTGCTTAGCTTTTTAAGGCTGATCTGTGGTTTCCCAATGCCGATCATCCTGGCGCTGATGCTCAATGAACTTAGGATGAAGCGCTTTAAGAAATTTTCCCAGACAGTGTTGTACGTGCCCTATTTTATCTCCTGGGTGGTCCTGGGTGGTTTGATTATGAATCTGCTCTCACCTGCCAACGGTCCGGTGAATAATCTGATCGAGATGCTGGGCGGGGAACGCATCGCTTTTTTACAGAGTGAAACCTATTTCCGGGCGGTTCTGATCATCAGCGACATCTGGAAGACGGCCGGATGGGGAACGATTGTATACATGGCGGCAATCTCGGGTATCGATGCGCAGATGTATGAAGCGGCCAGTATTGAGGGAGCCGGGATGCTCAGGCAGATGTGGCATATCACATTACCCACGATCTCTCCGACGATCATGGTCCTGCTCATTTTACAGATGGGGTCGGTGGTTAAAAATGGGTTCGAGCAGATCTTCATGCTGTACAGCCCTTCCGTATACAGCGTCGCAGATGTATTTGAAACATATACATACCGAATGGGTCTGATGGAGGGGCGTCTGAGCTTTTCCACCGCAGTTGGACTGTTTCAGTCGGTCGTAGGACTTATTCTGGTGCTGACTACAAATAAAGTGGCGCAAAAAATCGGGGAAGGAGAGGGTGCGTTGTGGTAAAGAAAAAACGTGTGACGAAAACCAGGGCCGGCCGCCTGGTGATAACACTGATTATACTGTTAGTTAATGTGATTATGCTCTATCCGATTATTAATGTGGTTTCCGTGTCATTTTCCTCCTACGGGGAATATCTGAAGAATCCGGGAATGGTGCTTCCATCTGATTTTTCATTGGAAACTTACAGACAGGTATTGAAATATCCGCTGCTGGGCAGCGGGTATCTGACCACAATCATTGTCACCGTAGTCGGAACATTTTTTGGAATATGCCTTACCATACTGACCGCTTATTCGCTCTCGAAAAAGGAGCTGGCCGGACGCAAGGTGATTATGGGATTTGTGCTGTTTACCATGTTTTTCAACGGAGGGATGGTTCCGAACTTTCTGCTGATCAGAGAACTTGGTTTATATGACAGCCTGTGGGCACTGATCCTGCCTGCCTGTCTGACCGCTTATAATGTGATTCTTATGCGGAATTTTTTCCAGAGCCTGCCCCAGAGTCTGTTCGAGGCGGCGGAAATAGACGGGGCCAATGAACCGACCATCCTGTTCCGAATCGCGATACCGCTCTCTAAGCCGATTATTGCTACCATTCTGCTATTTGTAGCCGTTGGATATTGGAACGGATATATGAATGGTGTAATCTACATAAAATCTCAGCAAAAATGGCCGCTGCAGCTGGTGCTCCGGGAATTGATCATGTCAGCTACCTCTCTGAGCCAGATGGCGCAGGGGAACCTTGCGGAGGGGGCAGCTTCTGCGGTATCACCGGTTATGCTGCAATATGCCGCTATCGTAGTGGCAATGATACCGATCTTATGTGTATATCCATTTCTGCAGAAATATTTTGCGAAAGGAGTGATGATCGGTGCGGTAAAAGGATAAGTGCAATAAGTTTAGGGGCAATAAGTTGGGGTAATATGGATTACAAAATCTTAAATTCAACAAAGAAAAGGAGAAGATTTATGAAGTGTATCAAAAAGTATCTTGTATTGATTTTGGCCTTAGTGATGATGGGCTCTGCCCTGACGGCCTGCGGCAGCAAGTCAGAGGAAAGTAAGCCTGCGGCAGATGAGAAAACCGATAATACGCAGGCCCAGCCGGCACAGACGGATGCCGGGGCGAACCAGACAGCTGAAGCACAGGAGCCGGTAACCATTAAAATCTTCGGAAGCTTTTGGCCGGCGGAACGCACGGAAGTAACCGACTATTTCATAGAACAGATGGAACTGGCTACTAATACAAAGATTGAGTTAGAAGTGCCGCCTCAGGCCAATTACGCAGAAAAATTGCAGCTGATGCTGGTCAGCGGGGAGTATCCGGATGTAGTGAACTTCCCCGATTTCAGTGACAAGTTGTTCGTGCAGGGGGTACAGGACGGGCTGTTTGTACCGATCAATGAGTACCTGGATCAGACGCCCAATATAAAGGAACATACCTATGAGGACGCATTTGATGCGGTCCGTGTGATGAACGATGAAAATATCTACATGATCCCGCGTACCTCCATCGCGCGGAACGACGGCTTTTGCGTGCGTGCCGACTGGTTGGAAAAGAGCGGCATCACTCCGGCCGAAGACCGTTCTTTGAGTAAAGATGAGTTTGTGGAGCTGTTAAAGTTTTTCACGGAAGGGGATCCTGATGGAAATGGCAAAAAAGACACCTACGGTATGGTTCCTGTGGCAAGCGCAACAGGCTATCTGGAGCCTGTCCTGCTCGGGGCTTTCGACCTATTGGGATGGCAAAAGACTGATAGCGGTTATATGAACCCTTATTATGATAAAAATAATGAGAATCTGGAAGCAGCTTTAAATTACAGTGCGGATCTTTGGACGAGCGGATATATACATCCCGACTGGCCGGTTGTAAAAGGTTATGATTTTGCAGAAAAATTCTATGCCGGTGAGGTGGGTCTCATTCCAGCTTTTGCAGGCTATAACTACTCCACGGAGGAAAAGTTAAAGGAAGTGAATCCAGATGCCGCCTGTACCTATATATCCGGAGTGCGCGACGATGATGATGTGTTACATGGAGCCACGCAGGTACCGGGAATCTGGGGTGGATGGGCTATTACGAAAGAGTGTGAACACCCTGAAAAGGTAATGGAAATCTTTGACTGGATGCTTTCAGATGAGGGATGGAAGATTATCATGTATGGTAAACCGGGTCTGAATTATGAGGAAAAAGATGGAAAGATCATCCCGAAACAGGACGACAAGTCGGTAGTAGATGCGAAAACCAACTCCTGGTGTTCGATTTTCATGCGCCGGAGTACCGCACCGGAATTCTATACTAGTACGATGGCCCTGGATGCCGACAGGCAGGCGGAAGTAGAGGGATGGATCAAAATCGCGATGGACAGCGTTGTCTTTTCCCAGGACTTCGGAAAGAAGCCGGATATATCCAATGATGCCGCCTTCATTGAGGCTGAAAACAAACGTCAGGAAGTTATGACCAAAGTTCTTTTGGGTTCTGCGGATTACGCCGATTACCAGAAAGAAATGGAAAACTGGTATACGAAAGGCGGACAGGAATACATAGACCAAATGAATGAGTATATCAATTTGAGAAATGGCGACTGATGCTAGGTTAATATAGAAATAAGCCCGCCTTCCATATGGCGGGCTTAACTATTGGAGAAGGAGGTGTTATGAATATGAGGGCTGCATTTTATGAAAAAGAGATCACTCCGCCTCTTGGCAGCCAGATCCCGGGGGGCTTTGTCAAACGGGTGGCGACGGGGGTATTGGACCGGCTTTATGTAAAAGCGGCAGTGTTCGAGCTGGACGATACGGTTTTGGCGCTGGTCGCGGCAGACGCAGTTAATTTGTCCGCGGATACGCATGACGCGATCGTGCGGCGGATCAATCAGTTTATAAGGATTCCAGGGGAACAGGTCACGGTGTGCGCGACCCACACCCATCTGGGTGTACCGTGCGGGGAGCCGGTCGGATCTGTCAGGGATGATGCCTATATGGACTGGTTGCACATAGCGGCGGCTGACTGTGTGGTGCTGGCCTGCCAGAGGCTTAAGGCCTGCACGCTGATGTTCGGGGAAGAAGAGCTTACGGGGATTGCATTCAACCGGAATTATGTGATGCGGGATGGGAGTATCCGGACGAACCCGTTTGATCAGATCGGGCAGATCGAACGTGCCTATTCAGGCACAGATCCGTCTGTTCCGGTACTCTGGGCAAAGGCGGAGGATGGGACAGTGCTGGGAGCGGTTACCAGCTTTGCCTGTCATCAGGACACGATCCATGGGAATGAATACAGCGGGGATTATTCATCGGCTGCAGCGGAATTTTTAAAAGAACGATTTGGAAATGACTTTATTTTCGTGTATTTCCCAGGGACATGCGGCGATATCAATCATATTGACCCGATGGGGCTGCCGTATGCGAAGGCGCATTATCGGAGTATGGGGCGTGCGCTCGGCGGCGTGGTGGAACGCGTAATCGTATCCGGATCCTGTCCTGTGCGGGATGATAACTTGTCCGTAAAGACAGAATGGCTTAAATTAGAACCGCGTCAGGCGGCAGAGGAGCAGATTCATGACGCAGAATGCAGGCTTCGGGATCAAGAGCTGCAGAATCCGGAGCTGCAGGATTCCTATGAACGGATGATGGACCGGCTGTTGATACATTATAACGACTCCCGGCGGGAGTCTGTGGAGGTGCCGGTGCAGGTGGCGGTAATCGGAGGGGTATATTTTATAGCGCTGCCAGGTGAGGTATATCATAGAGTGGGGCTGGATATCAGGAACGGCCTGAAGGGGAACAGCTGTATATTGGCGACACTGGCCAACGGGAATTATGGATATATTCCCACCGCTGATATGTTTAGTACCGATGTCTATGAGATACAGCTTTGTGGAAATAGTTTTCTGCCGGAGGAAACGGCGGAGCTGATTACCCGGACGGTGCTGCGGCTGGCTGTAGCTGATAGGGAATAATAAATACGGATGATCTGCAAAGGGATAAATACAAACTAAGGGATAAATACAAATAGACGGAGGGGAAGCTATGAAAAATAATATGATCAATTTCGGGGTTATTTCATGCAGTGTTATGGCGCGCAGGCATATGGAGGCGATTTGTTACAACCCGAACACGAACCTGGTGGCGGTGTGTGATATACAAGGGTCTCTTGCCGGGAATGCTGCGGCAGATTTCGGGGTGGAGAGCTGGTATACAGATTACCAAGACCTGCTAAAGAACGGGAAGATAGACGCGGTGGTGATCTGTACACCGGACCAGATGCATAGGGAGATGACGGTGGCGGCCCTGGCCGCTGGAAAACATGTACTGTGTGAAAAACCGATGGCGTTGACCTGGGAGGATTGCGAGGCTATGATCAACGCAGCGGATCACAGCAGCGCCCAGTTGATGATCGGACAGATATGCAGGTATACACCCAGCTTTATTCAGGCCAAGAAGATGATCGAACGAGGGGATATTGGGGAGTTATTCTTTGTGGAATCAGAGTATGCACATGATTACAGCGAGATCCTGAAAGGGACGCATGAATGGCGGAGTGATCCATTGCGCCACGGATTCCTGGGAGGCGGCTGCCATGCGGTGGATCTATTGAGGTGGATCGCGGGGAATCCGATCGAAGTGACGGCTTATTCAAATAGTAAAATGTTAAAGACGCTGGCTACGGATGACTGCACCATCGCAATCATGAAATTTCCGAATGACGTAATCGGTAAAGTATTCGTGTCTACCGGATGTAAGAGGGATTATACCATGCGTTCCGTATTCTATGGAAGTAAGGGGACGATTATCGCGGATAATACCAGCCCGTATCTGACCGTGTATACTGTTGGCGAAGAGGGACAGGAACGGATCGACGGGATGGAACGGTTTACCGTTCCGGTACTGTATCCGGTACCGCTGAACAATCATAATACCGCGGGAGAGATTGAGGAATTAGCGAACGCGATCCTGAACGGTCAAAAGGTAGCGACTGATGTCAGAGAAGGGGCAGCTACGGTAAAAACCTGCCTGGCGGCGGTTCGGTCCACTCAAACAGGACTGCCGCAAAAGCTGGATGGGGAGGGGCCTGTCCCCGGATGCCGGTCGATATAAAGAGAAAGGGGCCTGTCCCCGGATGTGAGACTATTCGAGTCAATATCCGGGGACAGGCCCCTTTCTCCACGCAGCTGCTGAGAGATTTAGCTTTACTTCCGAAAGGTGCCAGTCCCTTCCCTATTTACGCCGACACCCTGATATTAATTATGACAGCGCTTTTACCTCCCCATGTTTTTTGGATGACTATGCGCAGGGCTTCGGCATTCACAGGGTCAAAATCCAGCCGGAAAAGCCGCTGATAATGATCTGTGCAGGAGGCAATGACCTTCCATCTGCCATCCAGCAAAGCTTCCACATCAAAATCCCTGACCGTGGCCGGTACGATCGGCTGTTTGTGGTAGCTGGTGGATGGATTAAACAGATCCGTATCAAAAGTGAGCTGCAAATGTGAGAGCGTAACCGGCCGCTCCCAGCGAAGCGCGAGCCATTGTGGCAGCTCCTGAGCCGGATCAGATACCCATGCGTACTTTTCTGGAGACAGGATACGGTTGCAGCTGTTGATCACATTATCCGCGGAGCAGTCGGCATACACCGTTACCTCTTCGGCAAAACGTACATGAAAACTGTTGGCATAATCAATCTGCCAGTGATGAGCGTCGATGGTGCGTGCCCGGTGCCTGCCGTCTATGGTGTAATCAAGTTTTCTCCACCACAATGTTTCCGAACCTTCCAGCACAAGACCGACAGCGGTATAACCTTCTGTCTCGATTCGCGGGTGTGCCGGTGTACACAAGAACCCTTCAAAACCAGCCGGCACCGTCAACTCATGGGTACCCAACACGTGCATTTCTTCAAATGCTGCCGGATGCGGCATCTCGGCGAGCTTCATACTAAGGACCTGCGGCCGGGCATCGTCATTTTTCAGATGCAGTTCCACCCGGTCCATATTTTGTTCAAACAGCTGGCTTGTGGCCAGCGGGGCCTTCAGGTTTTCCCAGCCGGTCTCGGCGCCGCGCCGTGTCGGATAAGGATGGCGCATATCTACGCTGGAGGCGGACAGTTCTGCATGGACAGCCAGATTGTCTGGATCTTTTATTTTTACACAGGGAATATAGAGATCATCCCGCAGCAGTATCTGCTGAAAGTCAGCGATATGCTCCGCATAAAGCTGCCGGGGCATTATCCCTTTTTGGAGGCAGTACCAGGCTGCGGTACCCACGACCTGCCCCAGGGCTGCCAGTGTGGATTCCACACGGACCGATCCCAGCGCCAGATGGCTGACGCTGATGCAGCGCCCCGCGATCAGTAAGTTTGCCACATTTTTTGAATACAGGCACCGGAACGGAATGTCTGCGATCGGTACGTTGGTATCGGACAGATAAGGCCCCTCGGCGCCGGAATAGATACCCATCGGATGATGTACGTCCAGGCTCCAGCCGCAGTAGGAAACCGCATCGGAAAAGCGGGCAGGGGCCTCGCAGTCATTCTGGGTCAGCACATAATCGCCTATGATACGCCGGCTCTCCCTGCGGGCATTGTATTTTCCAAGGGCGGTAATCGCGTAGCTGCGCAGGAGGCTGCGCCGTGAATAGCTGTTTTTCAGCCAGTGGAAGTATCCAAGACTCAGGCGGAGTAATTCATCCCGCACGGTTTCCTGATCCCAGAGATCATCCCAGTCGTTGCGGTTCTCGACCCACCACTCTCCGGTGTGCAGATGATTGGGATACCGGTGCAGTGCTTCACCCTCCGGCAGCTTTACCGCCCAGTCAGGGGCGGTGAAAGCAGAGGGTTCACCTGCATCTTCCGCATAAAAGCCGAGAATCTGGCGGTCTGAATCCAGACTGCCCATCAGACATCCGCTCATCGTGTTCCGGTCCGGATATTCAGGGGCAAACCGCTCTGCGTACTCGGCGCGGGACTCCCGGCCGATGCGGTACTTGGCTCCGGCATAGTATCCCAGCCAGCCGTCGCCGGTGGCATCGACAAAAAACGGCGCGCGGTAACTGTGCAGACTGCAATCCATCGTGTGTCTGGCCTGTATCGAGCTGATCCGGTCCCCCTCCATCTGCGTACCGCACACGAACTGGTTATAAAATATTGTAATGTTCGGTTCCCTTTCCACCAGGTGCCGAAAAGCGCTCTCCCAGCTGATCTGATGGAAATCCCGCTCTCTGCGGATCTCCTCAGCGATCCCGGATTCGCGGTAACCAAAATTTCTTGCCGCCGCGCCATCAAGCCCCACAGTTCCTTCGTCACTGGCGTTCCCGCCAAGGCCGGGGCGGGCGTGAACCAGCGCTACCCGCATTCCCTTGCGGGCCGCGGCCAAAGCGGCGGGGATTCCGCTGGGGCCGGCGCCGGCCACGACCAGATCCCACATTCCTTCGTCATGCAGCAGATCGTCAATCCCCTTTATGGCTGCGCGCTCTTTTCGTATTCGGCCGACCTGGTGTTCCGGGGTGTAATCCATATCGGATGTAAGGATAACAGCGGAAAAACGACCGAAATATCCCGTCGTATCCTCCACGGAAATGGTGTGCTGCCCGCAGCCAAGATCCGCATCGCCCGCGATGTCCCAATACCATTGGCCATTAGGCTGGGTACCCAGTTCCCCCGGCAGGGGATTCCCGTCCACGTGAACTTTAAGCCTTCCCGGGGCATGGCCGCGCAGCCAGTTCTTCGTGCGCACCCAGATCCTGTATACAGCCGGCGTGTCAATGAGGATATTGGTATGTGCAGGCGCTACAGGTATCCCCGGGCGGTCCAGGGCCAGTAGATATCCCTGGCCCATCTCCTGGGCAAATTGTGTTTCGCAGTAAAATCCTCCATAGTCTTCAAATTCTAACGCATCGATCCAGATACTAGTCATTCTGATACTCCCCTTCTAAAGATGATGAATCCGGTGAATCTTCCAGGACGACGATGGCGTGACCTTCGATCGTGGGAAGCTTCAGCTGAACGTAACCCTGGCTGTAGGTATAGGAAACCGGTAATCTGTCCGGCAGCAGATATACCTGGCCGGGCATATGCCCCATTTTTACCTGGATATCGATGTCCGGCAGCCGAATCGGTTCCTCCAGAGCCGGACGTGTGGCGCGGTATTCCGGGCAATAAGCGAGCAGATGCAGCAGGGTGTAAGGTGCCTTGCGGGTAAGCCCCACCCTTGCAAAGGACGGCAGATCGGTTTTTACCAAAGGATCCGGCAGCATATGCCGCAGCAGGCCTGCCAGGATCTGTTTGTAGGCGATAGCCATAGTGCTCAGGTAAGAGGAAAATATAGGGAAGCAGACATGGGTTACCGAAGCAGTACGCACGATAGCGGCCTGCCCTGTAGGCTGATCATAAGGGATATAGAAATATCCCTGATGTCCATCCCAGTGCCGGTTGAAGTAAGGCTTCCAGTAATCTGCAATCACCTCAAACGGGCCGTCAGCACCCAGCAGAATGCCGGGGGTGTAGATGGCCAGCGGCATTTTGGCGATGCCGGGAAGGTTAGCAGGGTCCACCGTAAAATAACCATTGTCCCAGGTATCCGGACCCTCGCAGACGAAGGGCCAGTATTTCGAAGCAAATGAATCCTCTTCAGGCGCTGGGCCGAAGTTTTTGTTGGACGCTTTCTCCCTAAGACCAGGGGTTACGTTGGACAGCATTTTCTCCCTAAGACCGGATGTGCCGCTGGACAGCACTTTTCCCCCAAAACGGATATAGGTGTTAAGCTTAATGGCCAGCGTATCAGACAGCCGGATGCAGTCCGGCAGGATGATGACCCGATAGCCGGCTAGATCGAAGGTGTCATCCAGGATGTCAAACTGGTACTTTAGTTCACAGAGAATCCTCGCGGCGGCAGTCAGCGCGGTTTGAAGTTCCTTCTGACTCTCCATCGGCCGGGTATGGTCGAGTGGGAATAATACGCCTATATCCGCGATTCCTTTGGCGTCTGCGGTCCAGGGCTCCACGGCTTCCACCTGGCGATAGATCTTACTGATTTCTTCGTATACCGCAGGTTCCAGGACCCCCCTCGGATGAAGCTGGTCGCCGATGGAACATACCGCTCCCTGGGCCAGAGCGTAAAAGCAGTCGAACTCCATAGCAGGTCCCGGCCGCAGACCGCCGAAATCACCCCATTCCGTCTGAAACCTGCCGGTCATGAAGACGATCTGCTTCAGCAGTCCCCGTGTATAAGCAACCGCGGCAGGGAATGTGTCATATCCCCAATCAGGTGCGGTAGGCAGGCATTCGATTTCCTGGTGTGTGCGGGCGGGAGCCATGCCGGGAAACGGGCTGCCACTTAGAAAACTTCCGTTGAAGAACAAGGTTTTTTCTTCTGGTAACAGTGCGCGGATCTCATCCGCCACCTGGCCCCGCAGCCTGGCAAAGTATAGCTTCACCTGGTCATCCTCCTTTGTATCCACTCCGGCCAGTTTCATAGCGTCCATACATGCGGGACAATAACATGGAAAATCTCCCATACAGTCGAAAAAGAACCCGTCGATGCCCGGATATTGCGCCAGCACTTCCAGAATCTCTGCACGCAGGTGGCCCCGATAGGGGGTATTGAAACACATGCTGCGGAAAAAGTTCCCGGTACGGTCCCCCGTCAGCTCGGTTCCATCTTTATTTAGTACCGTCCATTCCCGGTGCAGATCGGCAAAAGCGTGATCCAGTCCGGCATTCAGATAGGCGGCGACTCCGATTCCGAGCGCATGACAGGCCTGTATGACTTCTCCGAGCATATCGTGCCGGCAGCCCGGATATTTCAGACCGGTCGCGGTCTCATAGTAGGAGTAGCCGATGTTGCATCTGGCAAAAAAAGTAATCCAGCCCACATGTGCGTCGGCCAGTGTCCGGGCAAACTCCCCGGGGTTAAAATCATTGCCGAAATCCGGGATGCCCGGCATGTTGTGAAAATCTAAATGAACTGCGCGTTGAAATTTGTACATAACAAGGAACCTCCTCATTTTAATCTTTCAATAAAATAGTAGTAATACAGCGGATATGTAGCAGGAATGAAATAAGAGTCATAACGTTATTACAAATTGAGTGTACCTTGAATTTGTTATAAATGTCAATTATATGGGGAGGATATGAGGATTTTATACTACAAAATGTACAAATAGAAGATTGACACTATAAAAGACAACATGCTATATTGGGAACGTAGTAATAACGTTATTACAACATAAAGGAGGCAGGTTATTTATGTCTGTCAGTTTAAAAACGATCGCGCAGGAACTGGGAGTATCCGTATCCACCGTTTCGCGGGTGGTCAACGGGAAAGACAGGGTTGACGGCAATACCCGGAAGCGGGTGGAGGCCGCGTTAAAAGCGCATGATTACCAGCCGAACCAGATGGCTAGGACCCTGCGCGGCAAGAGCAGCCGCACTTTCGGCGTGCTGGTCAGCGATATCTCCAACCTACTCTTCTCACGACTCATAAAGGGGGTGGAGCAGGCCGCCATGGACCGTGGATACGATGTGATAGTGGTAAATACGGACGGCGATCCAGGTCGGGTTAAACGGGGCGTGTCCCTGTTACTGGCCAAGCAGGTTTCCGGAATTATCATGGCCTCCGGCGGTTTTGATCAGCAGGTGGAAAAAAAAGTGCGGGAACAGGGAATCCCGCTGGTATTTATCGATACCACACCGGTGCGGGCGGGAAATTTCAGTTCCGTATCGATTGATAATGTTCTGGCCGCCGAGGAGCTGACGAAGCTTCTGATAGAGAATGGACATAGCAAAATCGCTGTTCTTGCCGGACCACAGAATGAGAGTACCAGTATCGGACGGCTCCGAGGCTTCCAAAAGGCTTTGGAGGCTAATGGAATTCAGATTCCCGGACATTGGATTGTGAAAGGGGAATTTGGGGTGGAGGCCGGGATGGCAGCGGCACAGACGCTGCTGTCAGAGCGGATGCGCCCTACGGCAGTGATCGCGGTAAGCAACAGTCTGGCATATGGCGCCATGCATGCCCTGCGCCGCCATGGCTATCAGGTGCCGGCGGATATTTCCCTCGCTTCCTTTGATGTGATTGATGACTCCTATCTGATCCAGCCTGTATTTACCACCGTTAATCAACCGGTGCTGCAATATGGGACAGAAGCGGTAAGACTGTGCCTGCGCCAGCGCAGCCAAACGGCAAAAGCACCGTATGAACAGATGGTTCTGCCTCACCGTCTGATCAAAGGCGAAACAGTGGGACCGGTGGCAGAAGAAAGCGGGTGCCGATGAATAGCCTGGATGCATTCTTTTTAATAGAGCAGGCCCGCTCGAAAAGGAAATTATCACAAAGTCAGTAAGGGAAAAATAACTGGATATCAAGAAACGGTAAGGAAATAGGAGAAAAGATAATGAAAAAAGGGATAAGTGTATGGATGTTTGAAGGGGTGAAGCTGGAGAAATGTTTTCAACGGGCGAAGGAGGAAGGATTCGACGGCATAGAACTGTCACTGGATGAAACCGGAGAGCTGGGACTGGAAGCCACGAAAGAGGACGCGCAGCGCATCCGGGATCTGGCGGAACGCTGCGGACTCAAGCTGTACAGTGTTGCCAGCGTCCTGTACTGGGACTGGATCTTTACGTCAAATGATCCGAAGGTCCGGCAGATGGCGGAAAAAGTGGCCAAAAAACAGCTGGAGGCGGCCAGTTGGCTGGGATGCGATTCGGTTTTGATCATTCCGGGAATGGTATGCGGTGCAGAGGACGGGGAGGAAGTTCCGTACGATACGGCATATGAGCGGGCGCTGGAGGCCATGCGCGCACTGGCTCCACTGGCGGAAGAGCTGCAGGTGCGGATCGGCCTGGAAAATGTGTGGAATAAGTTTTTGCTTTCCCCACTTGAGATGAGAGATTTCATCGATGCAGTGGGCAGCGATTATGTGGGCGCTTATTTTGATGTGGGAAATATGCTGCGGGATGGCTATGCAGAGCAGTGGATCCGGATTTTGGGGAAACGGATTGTAAAGGTGCATTTCAAGGACTATAAACGGGGCGTGGGGACAGCCGCTGGTTTTTGCGATATCCTTTCAGGCGATGTGAACTATCCGGCGGTCATGGAGGCCCTCGCCGCTGTCGGATATGACGATTGGGTAACCGCGGAGGTCTTCCCGTATAAATGGAATTCTGATGAGGTCATAACGGCTACGTCCAGGGCCATGGACCGGATTCTTAATAAGAGAGGCTGAGGCAGAAGGAGGAGTACATATGCTTAGAGCAGCGATAATTGGATATGGCGGAATCGCCCAGGCGGCGCATCTGCCCGCCTACCGGCAGCTGGAACAGGAAGGATTGGTAAAACTTGTGGCTGCCTGTGACATAGCGCCGGAACGTTTCCTGAAAAAGATCGATATTAATATCGGCGAAGCACAAAATGAAGACATGGATATTACCTATTTTACCGATGCGGAGGCAATGCTGAGCGCATGTGATGTGGACCTGATCGACATCTGCCTGCCCACGCCCCTGCATGCAGCCACCGCGGCTGATATGCTGAAACGGGGGTATCACGTGCTGAGTGAGAAGCCGATGGCGCGGACCTGGGAGGAGGCACAGCAGATGCTGTGTGCCGCCCGTACGTCGAAGGGCAGATTGATGATCGGCCAGTGCCTGCGGTTTTTCCCGGAATACCGCTATTTGAAGCAGGTGGTGGAAATGAACGAATTCGGACGGGTACTAAGCGCCCGATTCAGCAGGCAGAGCCCTCCGCCTCTGTGGGGGTATGAGAACTGGTTTATGGATTATGAAAAGTCCGGCGGCTGCCTGTATGATATGCACATCCATGATATTGATATGGTGCGCTATCTGTTTGGAAATCCCCATAGCGTGAAATGTGCGGCGGCAGATGTTTATTCAGGAAAGGATAGTGTTTTCTCCCAGCTGGACTATGAAGGGTTTCCGGCACTGGTGGTTGGAGACTGGTCTTTAGAGGGAATGGAGTTTCGTGCGGAATTTTGTGTGGCTTTTGAACACGCCACTGTTGTGGGAGAAAACGGCGTGGTCACGGTATACCCACGGGGTGCAGCGAGCTATCAGCCGGAATTGGCGAAAGGGGCCGGCGTCACGGAAGAAATCCGGTATTTCCTGAATATTATAGAAAGCAAACAAGAGAATATGAAGAATCCGCCGGAGAGCGCGGCACAGTCGGTACGCCTGGTCAGCCTTTTAGAGGAAAGCAGCAACCATGGAGGACGTCCGGTCGTACTTAAGGAAGAGGTGTGAAGTAAGTAAATGATGGAAATTGGTGTATTTATACATATTCATGAGGACACAGATATCATGCAGGAATTTCAGAAGATCCGGAATATGGGACTTCGGTCCTGCCAGGTCAGTATCTGGGATACCCGTCTGTACACAGATGAAAATGCGGAGGCAATCAGAGAAGCGCAGGCGGGCACCGGTGTGAACGTATCAGCCCTGTGGGCCGGATGGAGCGGTCCTCAGGTATGGGACTTCTATGAAGGCCCTCTGACACTGGGACTGGTTCCAGGCGCGTATCGGCATGCGAGACTGAAAGAATTATTGGCAGCCAGTGATTTTGCCGAAAAGCTGCAGGTCAGCGATGTGGTGACGCACGCAGGCTTTCTTCCGGAAAATCCCAATGACCCTGATTATACGGGAGTCATCTCAGCGCTCCGATATCTGGCAGGTTATATGAAAGAGAAGGGACAGTATTTTTTGTTTGAATCCGGCCAGGAGACTCCCACCACACTGGTGAGGGCGATCGGGGATGTGGGAACGGGGAATCTGGGAATCAACTTCGACACGGCAAATGTCATCCTGTACGGTAAGGCGAATCCTGCGGATGCAGCGGGAGTATTCGGCCGTTATGTGCGGAATATGCACTGCAAAGACGGGGAATTCCCGGTGGACGGCCGGAATCTGGGCCGGGAAGTACCGTTAGGCCAGGGCAGGGCGAACCTGCCGCAGGTACTTCAGATCCTGGTAAATGCGGGGTATAGGGGACCGCTTACCATAGAGAGGGAGATCTCCGGTGAACAACAGATTCGGGATATCGAGTGGGCACGTGATTACCTGACGGAGATTCTGAAGAATCTGGAACCGCGTTCCTGATGAACCGGAACAGGGACGGGAGCCAGAGCGAAAATGCGGGCCCGCATAATAGGGTGAAACAAAACAAAGATACAAAATTAAATATACACTATGCGGAAATCCAGGCATCCTATTGGATCGTAGGCACGATATTCTGTGTATTCACCGTACCGATGCTGCAGGAGAGAGGGTATACCGCGGTTGAGATCGGCACCTTAACCGCCCTGCGGGCGGTTGCGGCTATTGTAATGCAGCCGGTGTGGGCTGGCATCCAGAGCAGGTGCCGGGAACGGGTGCCGATCAAGAGATGGATTCTTCTGCTGTGCCTGATCAGCCTGGGGTTAACGGTAATGGAATGGCTCCAAACGTTTCGTTTCCCGGCGGCATGTATCCTGTACCTGGTTTATGGAGCCACCTTGTTTTGTATCCAGCCCTTCGTGGACGCCATGGCGACTCAGTTCATGGCAGTGCGGAAAAGATTAAATTACAGTTTCTGCCGATGCATGGGCTCCGTATCCTGGGCCGTATCCTGCGCAGTTTTTGGAAATGCGGTCCTCTGGTTTGGTGCAGATAGTATCCTGGTATTCCAGGGGATCGGTTTGATCCTGACGCTGCTCGCTGCCATCTCCATAGAAACCTGCAGAGGCAAGGCAGAGAATGGAACAGAAAAAGGGGCCAATAGACCAGAATCCGAGTCGGTTTGGCAGATCGTGAAGAATTACCCCCGGTTCCGGTGGTTTCTGGCCGCCAGTGCCTGCATGTTCGTGGGCAATTATATGAGTTATAATTTTCTGGCGGATGTAGTGCGAAAACTGGGCGGCAGCACAGCCGACATGGGCTATGTACAGTTTATCGCGGCCGTCTGCGAGATACCGGTGGGTTTCTTTTTCCTGAAAATACAGAGGAAATTAACAAATCGCCGGGTGATGGCAGGAGTGTTCTTTTTTGTTTTCCTCAAATTACTGCTGGTAGATCTGGCAGGCAGTATACAAGTACTCCTGACGGCACAGGTACTTCAGATGTTTGGACTTGCGTTTTTCTGGTCGGGAAATATTTATTATATATTCGAGCACCTGCCAGAGGTGAATCATGTAAAAGGCGTTGCATTGGTGACGGTCTGTAATATGGGTATCGGCGCATGCTTCGGATCCTTGATAAGCGGAAACTTGCTTCAATACTTCGGAATCCGGGCGGTAACGGCCGCAGGCACGTTCTGTGCTTTTGCGGGACTGATGATTATGCTGCTCAACGGCTTAGGGGAAAGAAAAGACAGTGCAAAGACATCGGCTGCTGAAAATAATGTTTTCTCGTGATGTTAAAAGTGTAAATGGTTTTTGGGAATACTACGATAAAGAAATAATACCAAATGCAGAGTAAGTTTCGAAACTTACTTCCTGTATTTGGTATTTTTTCGCTTTGAATTTTGCTCTTCAATTTCCATCAAAACTTCCATCCTCAGCCGCTTTCACAGGAGAGATTTGTGATACAGATGTTTTGTTGGTAATAATCTGCCGGTACTGGGACGGCGATAAGTGATAATTATCCATAAAACATTTGTAGAACGTGGAAAGGCTGGAAAAACCGGAGTCAAATGCGATCTGCGCGATGTTATAGTTCGGATCGGTCAGCAGCGATGACGCGTATTCCACCCGTTTCAGATTTATATATTTTTTGCAGGAAAGGCCCATCTGGGATTTAAAGCAGTGGGAAAAATAGTCGTTGTTCATTCCCACGTATTGGGAGACCGAATTCACATTGATGGTATCCTGGAAATTTTCATTTATAAACTGCACCGCCTTTTGTACCGCATCCATTCCGTGCAGGTTGGAATGGAGCGCGGGAGCAATACCGGAGCACGAAAAGGTGAGATAGATGCTGATATCCACGATCCGGTTGTGGATCAGGGCGTCGTAACCGGCCAGCCTCTGCTGATACAGATCGGAGATCTCATACAAGATCTGCCGGATGATTTTATGATGGGGATTATCCGGCCGGATCAGAAGATAGGGATGATATTGGCTGTAAAGCAGATCATTATAGGAAGCAAACCGGGCGCAGAAGGAATTCAGACTCAGCGAGTTGGGATAATAGCCCAGATGCAGGCACTCGGTCTGGGGCTGGGCATACCAGGTATGAGGAGTGCTCTGATTGATGCACAGGATATCGTTTTCCTGTACACGTATGGTCTCATTATTGATGATGTAGTCCAAATGACCTCTGGTACATAAGGTGATCTGGTAATGATCGTGAACATGAAAATCCAGATAACTTTGAAATGCATTTCCTTCCGAGGAAGAAAGTGAAAAGGAAGAGACGTCAAAAGGAATTCCGGAATCGGCGGGATTTTGATGGATTTCCTTTGCGGTGACACCTTCATACAGAATGGCCTGCACTTCGTCTTCTTCAGAAGGTTCTAAGTATTTAGGAACTATTGTGTGAGAAAGACAAAAAGAAAAAAGTGTTTTTTCATAAGAGAGACGATGAAGCACCAAATATTTTTCCATAACACCAACCTCTGAATTCTGGATTTTCGCGCGCTTTAATCGGAGTAGGTTCTTTTGGCAACATTGTATTATAAAAAGCCGGATTTGTAAATGTAAACCTGAAAGTTTATTATCTAAGAAAATAGGAATAAAAGGCAATATAATAGGAGGATTTGCATAACCGGATATGTTACTATAGTCACA
The DNA here is from genome assembly GCF_019042245.1 of Diplocloster modestus. Lineage (GTDB taxonomy): Bacteria > Bacillota > Clostridia > Lachnospirales > Lachnospiraceae > Diplocloster > Diplocloster modestus. The sequence goes on along the minus strand of NZ_JAHQCX010000007.1, from coordinate 214,322 downwards.
ACAGTTAAAAGATCGTAAGCAGAAAGCACTTCGATATCCCTCGTATTGCTGAAATTTAAATAGATTCCGAAAAACTTAGAAATTGGACGGATACCGTTCGTACGTCCCGTAAGATACAGGAACACAGAGGTTCCCATAGGTTCCGGAATTCCTCAGAGGATTCACATAGTACCCAGTTAACGGAAGCATTTGGTTAAAAGGAAAGGAGGGATGAAAGTTGTTGTTTCAAGTTTTCATCAATGCACTGAGTGTGGGAAGTGTGTACGCACTGATTGCCATGGGCTACAACCTGGTGTACGGCATTCTCGGACAGCTTAACTTTGCCCACGGGGATGTATACGCGGTTGGATGCTTCGTCACTTATTCCATGTTCGTATCCGGAATGAACCCGATTTTCGCCATGATCTGCGGGATACTCGCCGGTGTCATCGTAAATCTCTGCGTGGAGAGGTTTGCCTACCGGCCGCTGCGGAAAAAAGGGGCGAATCGGATCGCGCCCACCATTTCCGCAGTGGGAATCGCGTATATTATGCGGAATGTGGTACAGCTGGTCTGGGGACCGCAGACATTTGCGTTCAATCTGGAGGTGTTCGGAGGAGGAAGCCTTCATTTTGGAAACCTGTATGTGGGCACGCTGCAGATCTGGATTCTTACCATTGCCGTGGCGGTTATGCTGGTGATCACCCTGGTCCTGAAAGAGACAAAATGGGGACAGGCGATCGTTGGTATCTCCCAGAGTATCCCCACAGCGGCGCTTATGGGGATCAATGTGAACCGGGTTATCGCCATGGTATATGGAATGGGAGCCGCGCTGGGAGTCGTGGGCGGCATTCTGTTCTGCAGTTATTATGGTTTCATTTACATGGGCATCGGCTTCGCATACGGTACCATGAAGGCGTGGATGGCGACGATCTGGGGCGGTATCGGCAGCCTTAAGGGAGCGATCATCGGGGCCATGTGCCTGGGAATCTGCGAAACCTTCGCGGGGGCTTATCTTTCCACAGCTTATAAGGACGTGATTGTCTGGGTGATTTTCCTGGTATTTATCATGATCCGGCCAAGAGGCCTGTTCCCCGCACAGATTGCAGAGAAAGTATGAGGTGGAGGTATGAAAAAACTGGTGCAGGCAAAAACAAAACTATTGCTGCTGGGCGTTTTCCTGGTAGTGATTCTCTTACTTCCGTTCGTGGTGCCCAATACCTATGCGCTGAAAGTACTCAACAATGTCATGCTCTATTCGGTGATCGCGTTGTCGGTCAATCTGATCCTGGGCTTTTGCGGACTGCTGGATTTTGGAAGATCCGCATTTGTGGGAATCGGTACATACTTTTTTGCCATCGTAATGACCCGTTTTCAGATCCCCTGGATCGTGGCCTTCCTCGCGGCAGGGCTCTTTACCGCGCTGGCAGGCTGGGTGATCGGGGCATTCCTGCAGCGGACCTCATTTGACTACCTGACGCTGATCACCATCGGGGTGGTGGAGATCGTCCGCCTGTTCCTGGTCAATTGCACCGATGTCACAAACGGCGCGATGGGTATCACAGGTGTCCCCTCACCACAGCTGTTCGGTTTTGTGCTTAAAAGTCATTTTCAGTTCTACTATTTTGCTCTGGCTCTGCTGGTTCTGTGTTACGGGATGATCAGCCGGATAACGAAATCCTATAAAGGACGGGCCCTAATGGCCATTAGAGACGATGAGATCGCGGCTGCGTATTCCGCGATCAACCTGCCGGGATATAAGGCGATGTGCTTTGGAGTGGCCTCCTTTTTTACCGGCATCGGCGGGGCGGCCATGGTCAGCTATACCAGGTATGCGTCTCCCTATAACTTTACCATCGACGAAGGGCTGATTCTCTGTCAGATGGCTATCCTGGGAGGCCTGGGAAGCCTGCCCGGATCGATCCTGGGAGCGGCGATTCTGGTCATTGTACCGGAGCTTTCCCGAACCGCTTATGAGTACCGGCTGCTGATCATGGGAATTATGATGGTGGTTCTGATGCTTTTCTGTCCAAACGGACTGTTGGGGAGAAGCGGGCTAAAAGATATCCTGGTCCGTTTCATCCGAAACCTGGGTGTAAAGGTCAGGGAAAAGAGAAAGGTGTGAGAGAGAATGGCAGAATTATTGCGGATAGAACATCTTTGTATGAATTTTTCCGGTTTGAAAGCTTTGGATGATATCAGCCTGACCGTACACGATGATGAAATCTTCGGAATCATAGGGCCTAACGGAGCTGGGAAAACGACTTTATTTAATAATATAACTGGTTTTAACCAGCCCACCAGCGGGCGGATGTTCCTGGAAGGGGAGGATATGACCGGAAAGAATACGACGGCGTTTTGTCTGAAGGGAATCGCCCGGACCTTTCAGAATATCCGGGTGTTTGGCCAGATGAGCGTACTGGAAAACGTGCTGGTAGGCATGCATAAGAATATGCAGGCGAACCTGTTTGAGATCATTTTGAAGACACCCCGGCAGAAGAAAGAGGAAAGAAAAGCCCGGGAGGAAGCCATGGAAATGCTTCATTTCCTGGGGATCGCAGACGCGGCTGACGAGATGGCCGGGAGTCTTCCCTACGGCACCCAGAGAAAGGTGGAGATCGCCAGGGCCCTGGTCAGCAGGCCGAAACTGCTTCTGCTGGACGAGCCGACTGCCGGCATGAATCCGCAGGAGACGGATGACCTGATGCATCTGATCGCGCAGATCCGCAAGCGCGGCCCGGCGGTAACCGTGATCGAACATAATATAAAGTTTATGCTTACGCTGTGCGACCGGATCGCGGTGCTGAACTTTGGAAAACTGCTGGCCCTGGATGTGCCGGAAAAGGTGGCTGTCAATCCGGAAGTGGTTGCTGCCTACATCGGGGAAGAGGAGGAGTGAATATGCTGCTTGAAGTGAAAGATCTCACAGTGAAATATGATCAGATTGCGGCACTTAAGGGAATATCCCTGCAGGTGGAAGAGGGAAAACTTACAACCCTGTTAGGTTCCAACGGTGCGGGTAAATCCACACTTCTCAAAACGGTCTCAGGCGCGCTAAAGCCTGCGGCGGGGGAGATCCTGTATATGGGAAGCAACATCGCGAAGCTTACAAGCCATGACATCGTGAAAAAAGGGATCGTGCAGTGCCCTGAGGGGCGCAAAGTATTTCCGCGGCAGACCGTCTATGAGAACCTGAAGATGGGAGCCTTCGTCAGAAAAGACAGGGAGATTGGCGAGGATATCGAGAAATACTATCAGCAGTTTCCGATCCTGAAAGAGAGGCGGAACCAGAAAGCTGGTCTGCTCTCCGGCGGAGAACAGCAGATGCTGGCGATCTGCCGTGCGCTAATGTCCCGCCCGAAGCTGCTGATGCTGGATGAACCCTCCATGGGGCTGGCCCCCATCGTCGTTCAGGAAGTATTTAAAATGATACGGGCGATCAAGGAGAGCGGCACCACGATTCTGCTGATCGAGCAGAACGCGAAGCAGGCTCTGAAAGTCGCCGATTTCGGATATATCATGGAGGTTGGCTATATTACGATAGGAGATGATGCAAAGGCGCTGCTGAAGAGTGAGACCGTTCAGAAGGCTTATCTTGGCGGAGCATAGTGGGAGCGAAGAAGGAGCAAAGAAAGATCAAAGAAGGAACAAGGAACACGGTATGATTACGAAACAGCAAACGGATGCAGAAAGGTGGTAAAGATGAAAAGAATACTGGTTATGATTTGTGTGCTGGCTATGGTTTTTTCCCTGACCGCGTGTGGCGGTAATACAAAGACGGACGGCACTGCAGATAGCAGCAGTACCGCAGGTACTGATAATTCCAGCCAGACCCCGGACGCGAAAGATACGGATGCAGGCACGGGAGAAGCCATACGCTTTGCCGTGTGCGGACCGATGACAGGGGATTCAGCGGAACAGGGACTGCTCCAGATGAACGGCTGCCAGATGGCGGTTGATGAGATTAACGCCGCCGGGGGAGTCAATGGAAGGCAGCTGGATATGGTCTGTTATGACGACCAGGCCTCACCGAACCAGGCAGTGATCGTGGCGGAAAAAATAGCTGCTGATCCCACGATTGAATTTGTTATTTCACATATCAATTCCGGCTGTACCATCGCAGCCCAGGATGTCTATATCGACGCGGGCCTGACGGTATTGGCGCCGGTAAATACACTGGATGAGCTTTCCGGCTATGGATGGGAAAACTTTATGCGTATCTGTCTGTCAGACGGCGCTTCCGCCAAGATGCTGGTGGATGCAATGATGGAAATGGGAGCCCAAAAACCCGCGGTGTTCTATGCCAATACGGCCAACGACTTAAGCGCGTGCAACATTATCAGCGACTATCTGGGCGAAAAATACGGAATCGCAGATGTGATCAAAGAGACCTTTAATCCGGAGACGGACCGGGACTACTCCTCCCAGGTGGAAAAATTCCGGGCGGCCGGTGTGGACTGCATCATTCTCTGCTGTGAATACACCCCCGCGGCTCTGCTGATGACACAGTGCCATGAGAAGGATTACCGGCCTCAGACCGGCGGTCTGGCTTGCAATAATCCGGAGATCATCTCATTGGGAGGCGAGGATGTGGAAGGCCTGCTTACCGTAACGGGATTCGACTGTACGAATCCGGATGAGAAGATACAAGAGTTTATCGGAAAATACAGAGAGCTGTACAACACGGACCCGAACGACTGTTCTTCCCGCGGATACGACACGATATACTGCGTGGCAGATGCCTATAAGAACGGAGCCGCCAAAGAAAATCTGGCTGAGTGGATGCTGGAAAAGACAGATTATCAGGGCGTAACCTGTGATATCCGGTTTGACGGAAACTGTGACAACCAGGCGGCTATTACCTATATCCTGCAGATCCAGTCAGGGGCGTTCACTTTGTTGGAACAGTAAATAACCATAGCAGGCCGCTGGTTGCGGAGCGGTCATACGACAGGCAGGACGGGAGTGATCTATAAGTGAAACAGATATATGATACCGCGATCATCGGGGGAGGGGCGATCGGCACGGCTACAGCCTATTTCCTGGCTAAAAGCGGACAAAAGGTGCTGCTCCTGGAGAGGGGCAGTGTGGCGGGAGAGTCGTCCTCCAAGTGTGATGGAAACGTTCAGGTGGGAGACAGCCCCGCTGGGACGGACACGGAGATGATCTGTAAAAGCCTGCAGCTGTTTCCCCAGGTGGTGAAGGATCTGGATCTGGATGTACAGTGGAAGTCTTGTACCAGTATGTTCGCCTTTGAGACGGAAGCAGAACAGGAAGCCGGACGGCTTCTGGCGGAGGAAAAGTATGCAGCCGGGGTTCCCATGAGAATGCTGGATAAGCAGGAGATCCATTTCCTGGAGCCGAACCTGGCGTCGGATATTCCAGGAGGGATTCTGACAGATGGGGACGGACAGGTGAACCCGATGCTGCTCTGCCTGGGACTTTTGAGACGGGCGGTGCAGTATGGCGCCGTGTTTTATACGGGCACCCGGGTACAGAGCCTGGAAAAGACGGATGGAGGATTTCTGATCCGGACTTTGGAGCAGGATTACCGGGCGGTGAACGTGGTGGCTGCCGCGGGCGTCTGGACCCCGGACATTGGCCGGATGGTGGGGATTGAGGTTCCTATTCTGCCAAGGCAGGGGCAGATCCTGGTCACTGAAACGGTGAACAACTTTGTACACCGGACGGTGACGGAGTTCGGTTACATTATGACGCGTCAGGAGAGCAGGGATTTTGTGCGCAACACGACACCCGACATGGAAAAGTTCGGTGTCGCAGCGCTGCTGGAACCGACGGAGGGAGGCACGCTGCTGATCGGAAGCAGCAGACGGTTTGACGGATATAACATTCAGAATGACGACCGGGTAATCCGGGCGATGGTGCAAAGGGTATGCAGGTTTTTCCCGAAACTGGCGGATATCCATATGATCCGCTGTTACGCGGGCCTGCGGCCCTATACCGCGGATCACAGGCCGATCCTCTCAGCCACCCCCATGGAAGGCTTTTATATCGCATCCGGCCATGAGGGCAGCGGGATCGCTTTATCTGTGATTACAGGACTTCTAATGGACGAACTTCTGTGCGGCAGACCGCTTTCCCTGGACCTAGAGCCCTACCGCTTTTCGCGGTTTCAGGAGAAGGTATCCGGCCAGACCGGCGGATATGCCCGTATGAACATGTAAGGAGGGATATGGTTGTGAAAGAACATCCGATACTGGAAATGTCACAGGATGCGAAGATGGTCCGCATCACGGTAGACGGAAGGCCCCTAATGGTCAGGGAGGGGCAGATGATTGCCGCCGCGCTTCTGGAACGGGGAATCAGAATCAACCGGTATACGCAGAAACGCCGGGAACCCCGCGGCATCTTCTGCGGCATCGGACAGTGCACGGACTGTGTGATGATCGTGGATGGTATGCCGAATGTCCGCACCTGTATTACCCCGGTAAAAGAGGGGATGGTCATAAAGACCCAGGGAATGGATGAGATGGAGGTCTGCACATGATTAGAAAATGTCAGGTAGCCATAATAGGAGGGGGGCCGGCCGGACTGGCCGCGGCCATCGAGTGCGGAAAGGCCGGCGCGGATACGCTGATCATAGATGAAAATGCCCGCCCCGGAGGGCAGCTGTTCAAACAGATTCACAAGTTTTTTGGCTCCCGGGAGCACTATGCCGGCGTGAGAGGTTTTGATATCGGGGAACAGCTTCTGGATCAGGTAAGACAGGCTGGAGTGGAGATCTGGCTCGAAAGTACGGTTTCCGGCATCTTTTGTGGAAACCGGATCCCGGTCGTGAGAAAGGAGTCCGAAAGACAGATGATTCACACTGTGGAGGCGGAGAAGATCTTAATCGCGACCGGCGGCCAGGAGAACGCGGTACAATTCGAAGGATGGACACTGCCCGGTGTAATGGGAGCCGGCTGTGCCCAGACGATGGCGAATGTGAATCTGGTCCGCCCAGGAGAACGGATTCTGATGATCGGATCAGGTAACGTGGGACTGATGGTCAGCTACCAGCTGCTTCAGGCCGGGGCAAAAATTCAGGGGATTGTAGAAATGGCAGGCCAGATCGGCGGGTACGGAGTCCATGCGGCGAAATTAAGACGTGCCGGCATTCCCTTCTACTTAAATCACACGATTCTCCGGGCGGAAGCGGGACCGGACGGGACGACAGCCCGCGCGGTGATCGGGCGTGTGGGGGACCAGGGAACCTGTATACCGGGAACGGAGCTTGAGTTTGACGTTGACACGGTCTGTGTGGCGGCGGGGCTTCGTCCGATCACAAAGCTTGCAAAAATGTGCGGGGCAGAGCTTATGTTTGTTCCGGAGCTGGGCGGATGGATGCCCAGACACGACAGCCACATGCAGACCACAGTACCCGGAATCTATGTGGCAGGCGATCTGGCGGGAGTCGAGGAAGCCAGCACAGCGATGGAGGAAGGAAGGCTGGCTGGTGTGAATATGGCGCATGCGCTGGGACTGCTCTGCGATGAGGAGGCCGTAAAACAAAATGGAGTGATCGGCAAAAGGCTGGAAGCGCTGCGGCTGGGGCCTTTTGGAGAAAGGCGCCTGAAAGCGAAACGCAGAATTGAGGAGGGGAGGTGTCAGCAATGAGTTTATTAAGGGATGGATATCTGTCTATGGAGGAACTAAGAGAGTACAGGAGGCTGCCCTCGAAGGAGCGGTTCGCCCAGGGCCCGGTCGCAGTTCTGGAGTGCTGTCAGGAGATCCCCTGTAATCCCTGTGAGAATGCGTGTCCGTTTGGCGCGATCCATGTGGGCAGCCCGATTACAAATCTGCCCTGGCTGGATGAAGCCAAATGTACGGGGTGCGGTACCTGTATCGCCCACTGTTCCGGGCTGGCGATCTTTGTGGTGGACAAAACATACGGTAAAGACGAAGCTTGTGTAAGCTTTCCCCATGAATATCTCCCGCTGCCGGTCAAGGGGCAGCAGGTGAAGGCGGTTGACCGGACAGGAACGGCAGTCTGTGACGCCACGGTGGTACGGGTGGTAAATGCTAAAAAGGCGGATCATACTCCGGTAGTGACGCTGGCTGTGCCCAGGGAGTTCGCGGATACCGTCAGGGGAATGAAGCGCCTGGATGGATACGAGGAAGCGGCGGACCCGGATTCCTGCATCGTCTGCCGGTGTGAAGAAATCACAGCAGGTGAGATTCGGGAGGCTATCGCGCAGGGCGCCGGCACCGTCGCAGAGGTCAAGCGCAGAACACGCGCGGGAATGGGACTGTGCCAGGGCAGGACGTGTTCCAGAATCATCACCCGCATGATCGCACAGGAGAGGCAGATGCCGGCGAGCGGGATTGGGCAGGATACAGCCCGTCCGCCTGTGAAGCCTGTGCCGCTGTCTGCTTATTTGGAGGATTAGAAGATGGGGATATTTTACAAAACGCTGGATATCGTGGATACCCATACCTGCGGCCAGGCCACCAGAACCATCGTCAGCGGCGTGCCGAGGCTGCACGGAAAAAATATGATGGAAAAAATGCTGGATTTCCAGGCTAACTGTGACTGGATCAAATCCGTCCTTACCTGTGAACCAAGGGGGAACAGCCTGACCTCGGTGGCGGTCCTGACGGAGCCCACCATGGAAGATGCGGATGCGGGAGCTTTCTATTTCGAGGCCCACGGATATATGCCTCTGTGCGGACATGACACCATCGGTTTATGCACGATGCTGGTGGAGACGGGACGTGTGGCGGTTACGGAGCCGGTTACCAGGATCAAATTAGAGACACCGGCCGGTCTGATCCGTGTCGATGTGGAGGTGAAAGATGGCAGGGCCATTTCGGCTGCCTTCCAAAACGCTCCCTGCTTCGCGTTCGGGTGGGACTATTCCGTGGAATTCGAGGGGAAAAAGATCCCGTTCGCGGCTGCTTATGGCGGAAACATCTATGCTATTGTTCCGGCGAAAGCTCTGGGTGTGGAACTGAAAGCGGAAAATCACGGGATAGTCGTAGAAACTGCACTGCGCCTGATGGATGTGATCAATGAGAAATATGGGGAACAGATGGTACATCCGGAACAGCCGCTCCTAAAGGGTATCACGCATATGATGGTCACCGGTGAGATCCGGGATGCGGCGCATAGGAAAGAAAAGCAGATTCTGTCAAAAAACTGTGTCTGCACGAAGCCGGATGCCTTCGACCGCTCCCCCTGCGGAACAGGGACCAGTGCCAGAACCGCTCTGCTGTATGCGCAGGGGCTTCTGCGGCCGGGGATGGTGTTCAGACATTGCAGTATCATAGATTCACTGTTTGAGGCCCGCATTGTGGATGAGGTAACCGTCGGTCCCTACCGGGGCGTAATCCCGGAGATTAAGGGAAATGCTCATCTGACCGGATTTGCTAAAATAATCGTGGATCCAACGGACGATAAGGGGCTGGGATTTTCACTGTGAGACATGAGAAAATTAGAACAAGTATAAGATAAGAGACAAAAAACTTAAATAAATGAGAAAAAATTGGAGGTAATAAAAATGAGTGATTTCAGAGGAGTATACCCGGTTGTCGTAACCCCGTTCAAGGAAAACGGAGAGATTGATTTTAACGCGTTGGCGGAACATGCGGACTGGATGATCAAAGAGGGAGTGCATGGGCTGATTCCCAACGGGTCCACCGGCGAATACGCGGCCATGACCTGGGATGAGCAAAAAGAAGTGATCCGATGTGTGGTGGACGCCGCAAAAGGCCGTGTACCCGTGGTCGCCGGGGTTACCGCGGAGACTGCGAACCGTGTGATCGAGCTGGCAAACACGGCCAAAAGCTATGGCGCAGACGGAATCATGCTCCTTCCTCCGCCTTATAATAATCCGACCCAGGAAGAAGTCTACAACCATTTTAAAACCATATCGGAGTCCGTGGATATGCCGATTATGGTATACAATAATCCCTGGTCCACCGGTGTGGATATTTCATCCGATACGCTCCTTCGTCTGCTGAAGCTTAAAAATATAGAATACTGCAAGGAGTGTACGGGGAATGTCCGCAGGCAGCGCCAGATCCTGCTGGGTTCCAATTATGGGATTAAGATCTTTTCCGGCTGGGACGATCTGTGCTATGAAGCGATCGCTTTCGGCGCTGTGGGCTGGGTATCCATGGCAGCCAATGTGTTCCCGAAGACCTGTGCGGATATGGTAAATCTGTTGTTTGAAAAGAAATACGAGGATGCTTGGAAAATATATCTGGAACTGCTGCCCTGGCTCTCTCATCTGGAGGATTACGGAAATTCCAAACAGGCGATCAAGTACGCTGCTTCGAGACGCGGAAGGAATCTGGGCACCTGCCGCCAGCCATTCCTTCCAATTTCAGAAGAGCAAAAAGAGGCGGTGGACCAGGCGATCGCCGGTTTGCTGTAGTGTGAGGTGAACGTGATGAATAAAATAAAAATTCCAAAGTCAGAGTTTGAACTGCGCATCCAAAATATCCGTGGTATGATGGCCGAGAGGGGAATCGACGCCGTTTTAATCTACGGCGATGAGTACCGCAAAGAGAATCTGCGCTATGTCAGCAATGTATGGACGATCTTCGAACGGGGAGCTCTGCTGTTAGGCATGGAGGGGGATCCGATTGTCCTGTGCGCACCTGAGGGCGTGAAGGTGGCGGAGGAAGTGTCGGCCTGGCCGGATATCCGTCTGCTTCCGGAATTCGCCTGTGTCACGGTGCCGGATGTGATCGACTATCCGCTGGCCCAGTATACGAGCCTGAAATCGTTATATGAAGAAATGAACACCAGACATCCGGTCCGGAAAATGGGAATCGCCGGTTTTGACGCCATGTCCTATGATCTGGGATGTACGTTACGCAACGCGTTTCCCTGTGAACTGGTAAACATAAATGATATCCTGTTTAAGCTGCGGCTTACCAAAAGCGAACATGAGGCTGCCTGCTTAAGGGAAGCGGGCCGGATCGCAGAGTGCGGCGTACGGGCAGTGATGAACGCGGATATCATCGGGATGAGCGAGCATCAGGCCGCTTCGATCGGGGAGGCCGCATGCCGTGCCGCGGGAGCCGAGGCAATGATCTTTACCCTGTTCTCGTCCGGAGAACGCACGGAAACCATTGTGGGCAGATCCTCCGGTAAGATGATAGAGGATGGAGATATGATACAGTGCGCGTTTGCAGTCCAGTATGAGGGCTATGTGTCTACCTGCCAGGTCCCGTTTGCCGTGGGAACAGCCAGCCCGGATACGGAAAGGGTTCTGGACGTATTGTTCCATGCCTATGACCGGGGAATCCGGCAGCTGAAAGCGGGTAATCCGATGAAAAACATGGTCTGCGCAGTACGGGATTATTTTGCGGAGCAGAACTTATCGGAATACGACGTGTATCCGCCGCTGCACGGAATCGGATGTGCTGAGGCAGAATCTCCCTATCCGGATTCTAATACGGAGACATTATTTGAGGCAGGAATGTGTGCCAATACGGATATCAGCCTGTTTGGACTGCCCGGAGGGTCGAACCGGGTAGAGGCAGGATTTATCGTGACAAAAGACGGGGCGGAATGTCTCACGCCGTATGTCACGGAATGCTGTGACAGATGGCTGTCAGGAAGAAACAGATAATTTTGTAACCGCAAAGGGCTGCTGGCGACAGCTGACAATAAACACAAATAAGAAAAAAGAGGATGTACCCAGTGTTGATATGCCCCTTGTCAAGTAGACAGGTAAAATATCTAAAATGAAGTGCAGAAGAACGATCACACAGATTTGTGTGGTCGTTTTTCTATGCACACCATTTTTCTTCTTCAGCTGTATATTTTCTTCGTTTGGACATAAAAAATCCCCCTTAAGTAGATTTTGGTTATTTACCTTGTCTACTTAAGGGGAATCATATCATGTTGGGAGCATCCTCTTTTTTTGATTCAAATGAGCAGGAGAGTGCGTTCTTTTCTCATTATGATCCGGAGACTGTGGAGCTTTTAACGGGACTGGCGTAATAATATTGGTTATTTTGTAAGAAGTATGACTAGTTTGAAGAAAATTCAGACTGGAGACCAGTGTGCTGACCACATTATACTTAGCTTAACAGTGTTGCCTATTTTGCCATCTGCCGCGTTGTCGTCAGTCAACGATGCACCGCATCGCCTCCTTCCTTCGCCTTGCAGACTGATAAAATATTCAGCACTGTTAAGCTAAGTATAATGTGGTCAACACACTGGTATAGAAAAGGTGTGAGGCGCATAGATCAGGCAGGGTACCTGTATGTTACATAACATACAGGTACCCTGCCTATTGTATATTACTGCCCTTCCTGTTCATCCGATTTAGTATGGATAATCTCCATATCTTTTGCAGTGATATTCAGATGGTTTTTCATCTCCTCCACCGCCTGCAGAGGAGCGCAGATCTGGAAGCACTGCAGGATTCTGGTGTGGGGCTCCACCGCGTTGGCATACACGCTGGTGTTCATAAAGGAATCACCGCGGTATTTGCGGAAGCTGGCCAGCAGCTGCTTGTTGATATTGATTAATAAATTATTATCTGTGAATTCGATGATTTTAGAGTGATATAATTCATCCAGCATAATCATCTGCGGTCCGTCATGATTCTTTACAGCTTCCAGAAATGACTGGTTGATGCTCTCCAGTTCTCCCACCTGCTTCGTGGTAGCCCGTTCCACGGATAAGCGAACGGCCAGGGTCTCGATAGCCATCCGGACTTCCATGAAGTCGTTAAAGCGGGCATTTTCAATATCATACCAGTTGGAGTGATTGGGTATCTTCTGATATTCCGCCACATAGGCGCCTTTTCCCGGCAATATATCTACATATCCCAAAGCCTGCAGCATACGCATGGCCTCCCGGACACTGGTACGGCTTACTTTCAGATTTTCACAAAGGTTTGATTCTGTCGGGAGCTTTTGACCGGGCTCGTATTCACCGGAATCGATCAGTTCCTGAATCCTTTCTACGACGGTATCGGTAACCGATATCCTCCTTATTTCTTTCATAAGCAATTCCTCTCCCTCGATTTTTGTTTAAACTAGCGGAACTGTCTGATGTCATATTTGATCAAAACTGAAACCATACTTGTATGCTAGCATATTTTGGCAAAGATTTATAGTGAAAAATGTCCGAAAGCGAAATTCGCTGGTCGTCAATACACAGTTGAAAATATCAGGACGAATAATACGGACAGGATACCGGTGAGGACAAGGGACAGGCTGCTGACGGCGCCCTGGATTTCACCCATTTCCATAGCCCTGGCCGTACCGATGACATGGGAAGCAGTTCCGATACCTACACCCTGACTGATGGGATCATCGATGCTGAAGAGCCTGCAGACCCATTCCGAGGTTATATTGCCCAGTATACCGGTAAGGATAATGACAACCGCTGTTATTGTAACGAAACCGCCCAGTTCCTGTGATACACTGATTCCAATTGCGGTAGTTATGGACTTCGGCAGCAGGGTTACGTATTGCTGATGATTCAGCCTGAAAAGCGCGGAACACAGAAGTACGATCAGCATATTCGTCACTACTCCGCTCAGGACACCGGCAATAATCGCCCTCAGATTGTTTTTCAGCAGCATTATTTTTTCATAAAGCGGAATGGCCAGACATATGGTGGCCGGGGTCAGCAGATAGCTCAGATACCGGCTGCCCGCTTCATAATTCTCATAATCCATATCCAGCGCTTTCAGACAGATAATCACAAGGATAATGGCTATCAGCAGCGGATTACACAGAGCGATCCTGCATCTTTTTTTGATCATACATCCTATCTCATAGGCGGCGATACTTAGAAACAGGCTGAAATAAACGGAATTGTGGAATAAGCTCATATGATTCGACGCTCCCTTCTGTGACGAAAAAACCGGGTCGTCGCCGCACTGACGGCTGTCACAGCCAGGGTGGAGACAACCGTAATAAACGAGGCAGGGAAAAGGAGAGGATAAAAAGCCTGCCAGTCTTCCATGAGGCCGGCACCCGCAGGAATGAACATCAGTGGCATGAGATCGATCAGCAGCTTTCCGACATCCTGTATTTGCTCCGGTTTCAGTATTTTACGAAATAGGAGAAAGAACAGGATGATCAGTCCATAGATGCTGCCAGGTATGGGGAGCGGGATCAGCGCCCGCAGGAATTCTCCGGCAAGGGCGATTCCAAGGATAATAAGGATCTGCTTGACGTATTTCATATTTATCAAAGTGCCTCCAGGACAGCATTTTTCAGCCGGATCATTTCCGGCTCGGTGCGAATATCAGAATCCTCAGCCAGGTGCTTTATTAAGAAATCCAGGCTTTCCTCCGAAGTATCATATCCGATATCCCCAAGTGTCAGCGGCATGTCCATTCTGCGCATGATCTGGCGGACCTGCTCGATTTCAGAGGAACGGCACTGATTGAAGGACATCTGTATGAGAAGGCCGATGGCTACCAACTCACCATGAAGGAAAGCGCTGCCTTTAGACGTGTGATAGTTCCGGATAAAGTCGTAGGTGGCATGAGCGACAGCCAGCTGTCCGGAACCGTTTGCGAATCCGCTGACGATGGATGTGTGAAGCAGATTTGTCAGGATTGCGTCGTCAAAGCGTCTGGCCGATCCGTTGTTCGTATACAGATCTTCGTACTCACCAGATAAAAACTCATAGATCGCTTTTGCATTGATAATCTGTATATATTCCTTCAGATCACAGCTCTGGTATCCGGTAACCTGTTTTTTGTGCAGGGACTCCGGATATTTTGCCATGGAATCCAGAATACCCGCCGCCAGCGTGCGCCTGGGTGCGGTTGCGATCAAATCATGGTCTGCTATACAGACATCGACTTCTTTTTTCAGGTTAACGGCCGGGGAACGCTGTCCCTTTTCATTATACATGATGGCTACCATGGAGGTGGCCGCGCAGGTGGCGATGGAGGCAGGCACGGTGATGACCGGGAGGCCGGAAAATACGGAGGCACATTTTACATTATCGATGCACCTACCGCCGCCCACGGCCACCAGTACGCTGCAGTCCTTATCTGTTGCAGTCTTAACAAATTCCATAGCCCGGTCTGTGGTACAGGAACCAGTGTGGGTTAATGCGACATAGGGGGTGCCGTCCGTCTGAAACAGAGGGCTGGCACAATCCCAAAAGCGTTCCAGGGATGTCCTGCCACCGATGATCAACGCTTTTCCTCCCAATCTGCGGATTTCTCCGGGGAGATATTGAATGGCCCCTTTGCCATGAAAAAATTTTCCACATCCGACTTTTAGTGGTGACATTTCTGTTTTCATAATTTCTCCTTTTATCTCTTTTGGTGTTAAATGAATATTGCTGATTTTCGCTTGATATCTTATCCTAATTCCTTAATCCTTTGGGATCGCGCAGTCCGAAGGTTTGCGGGCAAAACTTGTTCTTAACTGAAATATTTACGACATCATACAATGTTATGTGGTTGGTTATAGAATAATCTAGGAATATTTTTTTGTCAAGCAGATAAGAAGAAAGCCTTTTAAATTTATTGATTGACGATTGTATGACGACGATTGTGTGCAAAATGACGGTGACAAGCATGAAAAATATTGAAATACAGCGATAATTACAATGTTCGAACGATTGAATTGTGAAAACTTCACAATATATTAAAAAAATGAAAGATTATATTGACAACTAGGTGAGGAGGGTTATATGCTAGATACATGAAATGACATCATACAATATTACGTGTGGCGATTTCAAACACATATTCC
Organism: Diplocloster modestus; assembly: GCF_019042245.1. Classification (GTDB taxonomy): domain Bacteria; phylum Bacillota; class Clostridia; order Lachnospirales; family Lachnospiraceae; genus Diplocloster; species Diplocloster modestus. Next base: position 198,644 of record NZ_JAHQCX010000007.1, on the reverse strand, counting down.
CGAAAAAGTTACTGTTTCAAACGGAAACATTCTTTTAGCGGAAAAAAGGTAAGGAGAAAAAGAGTCATATGGAAAAGAGATTTGAGGGAATCATCCCACCGATTGTAACTCCGTTTGACGAGGACGGTACCATTAATGAAACACAGCTCCGCAGCGAGATGAAAATCTGCATGGATGCGGGAGCAAACGGACTCAGTGTGGCAGGCAGTACCGGAGAGGGCCCGACGATACGGGATGAAGAGTACGGGACGTTAATAGGGGCTGCCAAAGATTACGTATCCGGTGAGCAGCCTATCGTCTGCGGAATTATGAGAACCTGCACCAGGGATGCCGTAAAGGCTGGACTGGCGGCGAAAGAAGCGGGGGCAGATGCAATCATGGTTACTCCGCCCGCCTATAATGTATTGGTACCCAATGAAGAGGGAATGTATGAGTTTTATCGAACCATTTCCCGGGAAATAAAGCTTCCCATTATAATTTATAATGTGATTCCCCAGAATACCATTTTACCGGGGTTATTCAAGCGTTTGCTGGACACCACGGATTATGTGATGGGGATCAAACAGAGTGTCGGCGGGATACAGGCGCTGTATGCGGATATCATGTCAGCAGATCAAAAAGGCCGGGTGTATGCAGCCACGGACGATATGATTTTTTCCTGTTTTGAACTGGGGGCCGCAGGGGCGATCAGCGCGATCCTCTCATTGTTCCCCAATAAGTGCCAACAGATGTGGGAATGCGCACAGAAGAAAGAGCATGAGAGAGGTCTGGCTATTCAGAACTCCCTGTATCACACCTGGCAGTGCATGGGAGGAAACCAGTTCCCGATCCGCCTGAAGTATGCGCTGCATTTGATGGGCCGGGAAACGGGATTCTGCAGAAGCCCGATTACATATCTGCCCGATGATGAGAAAACAAGAATTCGGGAAGCTTTACTGAAATAAGTCCATCCCACAAGGATTTATCTAAATAAAAAGACTAATTTAATAATGGAGGATCATGAAAATGAACAAATTTGTGGAAAAATACGGACAGATTTTACTACCGCTCATTACCCCTTATGACGGGGAAGAAAATGTCAACTATGCATGTTATGAGGAACTGATCGACTATGTGATAAAGAACGATCTGTGCGATTCCCTGATCGTGACCGGTACAACCGGAGAGGCTAGTCTTCTGACCTTCGATGAGCGGGTGAAACTGATGGAGACAGCAGTAAAAGCGGCGGACGGAAGAAAACCTGTCATCGCCGGAACCGGCTGCGCTTCTACGAAAGAGACCATCGCCCTGACCAAAGAGGCGGAAAGGCTGGGGATCAAGACCTGCCTGATCGTATGCCCCTTCTATAATAAACCCACTCAGGCCGGCATTTATAACCATTTTGAAGAAGTGGCGAAGAACACCACCTGTGACATTATGTTATACAATATTCCGATATTTGTCGGAGTTAATATGGAAGCCGAGACCGTAGCGCGCCTGGCCTTGATCCCCAACATTATCGGTATCAAAGATGAGGCGGGCATCAATCCCACGCAGGTTACAGACTTTTTCCTGGCTACTGAAAAGGTGGACCCGGATTTTGCCATCTACAACGGTGACGATATTATGCTGCTGCCCACCATCGTGCAGGGAGCCATGGGACTGGTCAGCGGCGGTGCGCACATTTTCGGACATGAGATCCGCCGGATATTCCAGGCGTTTGCCGAGGGGAAAAACGAGAAGGCGAAAGAGCTGTTCGTACCGATCTACCGGTTCTGTAAGACCACCGGACAGAATGGAAGAATCCTTCCGAACTCTATTATGCGTCCGGCGATCGAGATGGTAAGCGGAATACACCTTGGGCCAGCCAGAAGCCCGCTGGCCCCCGCTACGAAGGAAGAAATGGATGTAACCGTGAATGTATTAAAAGAGATTGGAAAGATTCAGTAAAACTTTGGCAGGTAAGAGAAGAATTAAGCAAAACGATAGGTCGATACACGTCGTTCATGAGGTACATATAAAATGGATGCAGCATATAAACTGGGGGCTGGACGGTATATCCAGATGCCGGGAGCACTTAAATTAGCCGGTAAGGAGATTGGCAGATTCGGAACCAGGGTGTTTATCATCGGAGGGACGACTGCTTTATCAATCGTGGAAGATACGCTGCGGATGAAGCTTAAAGAGAGCCATCTGGAGTATGAATTCAGGACCTACAATGGCTACACGGACAGGGAGACGGCTGCCGCACTGGCACAATATGTGAGAGAGCAGGGATTTGAGGTGGTGGCGGGAGCCGGAGGAGGCCGGATCATGGATCTGGTGAAGGCTGTCGCACATCTGGCCGGCACCCCGGTCGTTACGATTCCAACATCTGCGGCGACCTGCGCGGCCTACACGCCCATGAGTGTGATGTACACGAAAGATGGGGCCGCTTTGGGCACGGCCGGCGGGAATTTCTACCATGAATATGAGGTGAGCGCGGTGCTGGTGGATGAAGAGATTATGGTCCAGCAGCCTCCCAGATATGCCGCGGCTGGAATGCTGGACAGTATGGCCAAGTTTATCGAGATTCAGAACGGCCATGCGAAGATAGATGAGAATACGTTCAGCTTGGAGATGGATACCGCCTATACACTGGCGGCCTATATCTACCGTATCCTGGAACGGGACTGTCTGAAGATATACGGAGATATCCGGGATCACCGGCTGACAAAGGAAGTCCACGATTTTTTATATATTAATTTCGTATTGACCGGTTTCATCAGCGGCAGTTCCAAAGCACTGGGACAGACAGCGCTGGCCCATGAGATGTATTATGCCGCCCGAATGTTTTTTACTGATGAGGCGCAAGCTTATCTCCACGGGGAGATCGTTGGCACATCCCTGATTCTGCAGCTTTGTTATAACCGGGCAGAAGAGCAGATTCCAAAGTTCAAAAAATTTATGAAATGTATGAATATGCCGGTTTCCCTTGAGGATCTCGGAATCCCTGTGACAGAAGAAAACAGGCAGAAAATATATCGGTATCTGGCAAGTACGGATTTTGTGGAAGATACGGTAGAAAACCGCCGGTTTCTGAAAAGGGCGGTAGAAGCTGTCTGCAGTGGAGGTTGCGACAAATGATGGAGATGGAATCCCAATTGAAAAATCCGGCGGGGGAATACCGAAGTGTTCCATTCTGGTCCTGGAATGATGAGCTGGAGCCGGAAGAGCTGATCTGGCAGATACGGCAGATGAAAGAAAAGGGGATCGGCGGATTCTTCATGCATGCCAGGGGCGGTCTGAAAACCCCTTACATGGGCGAAAGGTGGATGGCCTGCGTGCGTGCCTGCGTGGAAGAGGCGAAGAAACTTGGGATGGATCCGTGGCTGTACGATGAGGAGGGTTGGCCCAGCGGTTTTGCCGGAGGAGAGGTTACGAAACTGGGAGACCGCTATCACACCAGATGGATGGAGCTGTGTCAATGCACACCTGCGGACGTTGACCGGAATCTTTCCATCCTGGGGGTATACTCTCTTGACGGACGCTATCTGTACGGATCCCGGGAAGAAGCGGTAAAGGCTGAAAAAACTGATCCCATACAGGGGGCCGCGCAGAAAACCGTCTATGTGGTCAGTGAGAAATCAAATCCATATTATGTAGATGTTTTAAATCCGGATGTTATCCGAACGTTTCTGGAGGTTACACACGAAAAGTATAAAAAAGAGTTCTCTTCGGAGCTGGGTACTATCATTCCCGGGTTTTTCACAGATGAGCCGCAGTTCTCGAAACTGAAAATCCCGTATTCCTACCTGCTTCCCGAAAAATTTAAGAAAGCGAACGGATATGAGCTTAAGGAGCACCTTCCGGCTTTATTCTTGGATCTGCCAGACTGCGGTCAGTACCGCTATGATTTCTGGAAGGTCATATCCAGGATGTTCACGGAAGGTTTCTGTAAAACAATCTATGAATGGTGCCAGGAAAACAATTGCCAGCTGACCGGCCATCTGATGCGGGAGGATTCCCTGCTGATGCAGATGCAGGCTACGGCCGGTGTTATGCCGTCCTACGAATATATGCATGTTCCGGGGATTGACTGGCTGCGAAGAAGGATATCTTCTCCTTTGACGCCGAAACAGGCAGGAAGTGCTGCCGCCCAGCTGGGCAGGAAGTTTGTACTTTCGGAGATGTTCGCGATGGTTGGCTGGGACTGCAGTCCTGAAGAGTTAAAATGGATCGCCGAATGGCAGTATGTGAACGGGGTCAACCGGATGTGCCAGCATCTGGAGGCTTACAGCATCCGGGGAATCAGAAAGAGGGATTTTCCTGCTTCCCAGTTCTACCAGCAGCCCTGGTGGGAGGAGTACGCAGACTTTAATGAATATTTTGCCAGGCTGGGCCTGCTGCTGACAAGCGGCCGGGTGGAAGTGGAGCTGCTGCTGCTGCATCCTATGCACAGCGGCTGGCTGCTGTATGACGGACGGGAGGAGGGAGAGATCATCTCTTTTGGACAGAAGTTCGAGGATCTCTCACAGCGGCTGGCCGACTCTCACATCGATCATCATTACGGGGATGAGACGCTGATCGCCCGGCACGGTAGAGTAGAAGGGGACCGGTTTTATATAGGGCAGTGCGGCTATCGGGCTGTGGTCATTCCGGATATGCGCTGTATGGATCAGCGGACCGTAGAACTGCTGCTGCAGTTCTCGCGGAACAAGGGCCGCATCTACCAGATGGGAGAATTCCCGGAATACACGAGTCCGAATGTGCGGGAACAACTCTCGTATCTGCGGGACTATGCGCGGACGGTTGAGATCAGTGATTTAAAAAAGGACATGAACAGGTTGACAGATTTCCCGATCTCTATAACAGAGAACGGGGAGGAAATCCCCAGCCTGCACTATCAGCTGAGAAAAACGGATACCGGACGGATTCTGTATGTGGTGAATCTGGATACGCTGATGGAGCGTAACGCAAGGTTCCGCTTCAGCGGTAACTGGCAGATTACGGAATATGTACCGCTGGAGGATGGTAAATATCTGTTGGATACGGATAGGGAGCGGTCAGATGAGACTTCTTTCTGTGTGCGGCTGGCGGCGAGAGAGAGTAAGGTATTCTTTATTCAGAAGCCTGAAGCCGGTCAGGCGGAGAAAATGACTGAAAATCAGGCGGCTGATAGCTGGGAATCCGCAGACAGAGACTCTTCCCGGACTATCATCCTACACAATGGCGGAAGTTGGAAGATCCGGCATGCGGATCTGAACGCCATGACTCTGGATCGCTGCCGATACCGGATCGATGGCGGTGCGTGGCAGGATGAAATCCATACGATCCGGCTGATGGACATTTTACTGCGGGAGGAACGGCCGGTACAGACGGAGCTTTTATTCTCCTTCCGGATGGATATCGGACCGGAGGAAACGAAAGAATTCTATCTGGCTGCCGAGATCGCGGACCGGCTGTGCGCATGTATCAATGGGGAGGACGTGGTTCTGTGTGAACAGGGCTGGTGGAGGGATAAAGGGTTTCGAACCTATAACATCCGCCCTTATATCCGCAAAGGAGATAATGAAATCATCCTGAAAATAGACTTCAGGCAGCCGCAGAAGGTGTATGATGTACTGTTTGGGGAAAATGTACTGGAGACGGAGAAGAACAAGCTTACCTTAGAGACGGAAATCGAAAGTATCTATCTGCTGGGGGATTTTGGAGTGATGAACCGCAATGGTTTTTCCTATTCATGGCGAAAGGAACTGATCTGTGATCCGGAATTCTCTATTGTGAAAATGCCTGTGTCGGTATATGGAGATGATTTCACATCCCAGGGCTTCTGCTTTTTCTCCGGCAAGCTTGAGATCAGCCAGGATCTGATCCTCCATGAGTATGACGATTCGCTGGGGGTTAAGATTCAAAGCCTGAGAGGCAGCCGTATTCTCTACCGTTTTTCAAAACCTAACGCAGCGGTTGCTAAGCTAAGCATCAATGGAAAGCCGGTTAAAAAATTTCTGTGGCAGCCATACGAATGTGATATTACGGACTACCTGAAGTATGGAAAAAACGAAATCGTCTGGGAACTGTATTCTTCTAACCGGAACCTGCTGGGGCCCCACCATCACGTGGACGGGGAGCTCTATGCCGTCTGGCCGGCGGATTTTACCGGGGAGCCGAGTCCCTTTAAAGCGGATCATAGAAATGTATGGTCGGACGATTATCATTTTGTAAAGTTTGGCCTGTAGGGAGGAGATCGGATGAACAAAAAGAAAAAGTTATCAAAGCTGGCATTCAGCGAGGCTGTACGGGGATACCTGTTTATCCTGCCGGCCATCGCGCTGCTGGCCGGCCTGCTGTTTATACCTATGTTAAATGGGTTCTGGTACAGCTTTACGGATTTTAACATTCTGAAAAGCTGGGATAAAAATTTTATTGCGCTGGACAATTTTAAGAAAGTATTTTCCAGTGCGAATTTCGGAGAAATTCTCGGAAACGAGGCACAGTTTGCCATATCGGTAACAGTGATCACCGTGGTTATCTCCATGCTGATCGCGCTGCTGCTAAACAGCGTAAAACACTGCAAAAACCTGACAAGGGCTTTGGTATTTATGCCGTGGGTGCTGCCGGAAGTGGTGGTCGGCGCAATCTGGCGCTGGCTGCTGAATGGAGAGAAAGGCCTGATCAACGGAGTGCTGGTGGACTACCTGCACCTGCTGCCGGAACATATACAGTTCTTTTCGGAGGCATTGTCGATGGTCTCGGTTTCCCTGGTGTACATCTGGAGGACCTATCCTTACGTGACCATCATGCTATCAGCCGGATTACAGGGGATCGACAAGGAACAATATGAAGCGGCGTCCATCGACGGCTGCAACGGCTGGAAAAAATTCTGGTACATTACCCTGCCGAATTTGAAATATGTCCTTTCCATCTGCTCTTTGATGGCTATGATCTGGACGATGAATGGATTCGGTATCCTGAACATCCTGACTGCGGGAGGCCCCGGTGTATCCAGCACAACCCTGCCGGTGATCATCTATAAGACCGCGTTCCAGAAGTTTCGGTTTGGCTTGGCCTCATCCTATTCTGTGATCCAATTTCTTATCATTATGATATTTGCCGTTGTCTATCTAAAACTGACGAAGGCAACAGACGAGGAGGGCGTATAACCATGAAAAGCAAATTATTATCCGTGCTGAGAGTTCTGGGCATCCTTGTTGTTCTTTTTGTGGCATTATTCCCACTGGCCTGGATGGCGATCACTTCCTGTAAGAGTATGACAGAGCTTTTGAAAATCCCGGTAACGATTTTACCAGAGAATTTCACACTGGATTCCTACTATGAGGTCTGGGTGCAGAAACCCTTTCCCCGCTATATATGGAATTCCCTGAAGATATCGGTCGTGGCCACATTACTGGGGATGATCGTGTCAAGCCTGGCGGCCTACGGGTTTGCCAAGTTCCGGTTTCCGTTCAAAAAGGGTTTGTTGATGTTCGTTCTGGTGGCCCAGATGTTCCCCGGAACCTCGGTGATTATACCATTATTCTCTACTTATAAATCATACGGACTGTATGATTCCCACTTCGGACTGATGCTGCTGTACGCGACTATAAGCCTGGCGTTCTCGATCTGGATGATGTACGGGTATTTCCGGTCGGTTCCTTCGGAACTGGAAGAGGCGGCCCGCATCGATGGCTGCAGTGCATTAAAAACTTTTGTCAATGTGATCCTGCCCATATCCAAGCCGGGAATAGCGGCCGTGGGGGTATACGCCTTCATGTGTTCCTGGAATGAATATCTTTACAGCCTGATCCTGCTGACAACCGAAAGTAAATATACCATATCCCTGGGACTATCCAGTTTTATAACGGAATTCGGGACTTACTGGAACCAGATGGGGGCGGCATCGATTATCGTAACCATCCCCACATTATTAATCTTTATCCTGCTGGGCAAGAACCTGATCGCAGGCCTGACGGCGGGAGCAGTGAAGGGCTGAGTACGCTCGGAAATTTAACGGGATTATTTCCGGATAAATGTATAAGAAAATCCGGAATTGATTCATAACACATTTCTAATTTAAAGGAGGAAGTATTTCATGAAAAGGAAACTTATTTCATTGTTACTGGCCAGTGTCATGACCGTATCCTTGCTGGGCGGGTGCGGTGGTTCCCCGGAAGCAAAAGAGCCGTCAGCTGCGGATCAGGGCGGCAGTTCCACTGACGCAGGTGAGGACAAAGCGGCGGAAGGGACAGTGGAGATTGACATGTGGGTGTTCGGAGGATTGTCTGCAGAACCAGTGGTGTTCCAGGATATGGCGGAACAGTTTAACGCCTCCCAGGATAAGGTCCATGTAACCGTTACCGCCCAGGAGTGGGGAAGCCGTCAGGAAAAAATAGTGACAGCTTATCAGGGTGGAAATGATACCGCTCCCGACCTGTATGCGTTTGGCCCCTGTATCGATGACTATGGCAAAAAGTTAGGAATTATCTCTCCGCTGGAAGATGTGCTGCCGGATATCGCCAGCCAGGTAAAAGAGCGGATACTGCCGGAAGTTGTGGAAGGTGTGGCTTCCCGTGACGGCAAGCTGTGGACCATACCGGCCTGGGTAGACCTTTCCCCTTATATGATGTACAACATCGACGCTTTGAAAGCGATCGGCCGTGATGAAAATAATGTGCCGAAAACCTGGAGTGAGTTCAAAGAGGCCGCTATCGCCATGAAGGACGCGGGTTATACCGGATATTCCGTTCCCTTAAGCATGGAGAATTATTCCGATGTAAACAATGAATTCAATTATTGGAACTGGCAGTTAGGCGGCGCTCCCATGAATGACGAAGCCACTGAAATGACCATGAATGACGAGCACGCGGTGACGACGGTGGAATTCCTCAAGTCCATGTATGACGCCGGAACTTTCTCGGATAATGCGGCCAACGAGACTTATATGGACAGACATGAGCAGTTTTTTGGCGGTGCCATCGCAACGAACATCGGTTACACCTATATTAACGGTATTTTAACCGACATGGAAGTGCCGGAAGATTTCAACTACATTATGGCGGATATGCCGATACCGGATGACGGCATGAAGATTGATCAGGACAAGGCTTTTTACCGCATGGTCAGCTCTAATATGGAGATCAGCATCTCCTCCATCACGGACAAAGCGGATGCGTGCGGCGTATTCTTACAGTACCTGATTGACAACAACTTCTGGCATAAATGGGTAACAGATGTCAAAGCGAGAGCGCCGATTGATATCGCTTCCTATGAGGATGAAGCTCTGAAAGCGGAAACTATCGAAGTACAGCCCGACCTGGTGAGAATGTATGAGGCCGGCACACTGATGGACGGTGTAAAACCGAAACCCAGTTACGGCGGTGTGACCGAGATCCAGACCACCATGGCAGAGTATCTGATCGGAATTATCCAGGGCAAATATCCTTCGGTACAGGAGGGGCTGGATGAATTAAACGAAGCGTGCCAGGCACTGCTGGATGAGTACAGCGAAGAATAGTTCCGGCAAACGGTAGAAACTCGAATGAAAAGAAAAATGTCTGTCTGCCGTGAAGGAACGTGTACGGCATGGTAAGGCATGATAAGGGCAGAGATCTGTGGAAAAAGGAATAACCTCCGGATCTCTGTCTTTTTATTCAGGGGATAAGCAGGATATAAAGGACGATTAGGAGATAATGGACAAGATGGACGGCAAAATAATGAGCAAGATGAAAAACAGCGGCATTCACAATAACAGGAGCTACAGCGGGAAGAGCAATGCAGGCAGAGGGGAAAAATACATAAGCCTGTTCTACGGAGGCCTGCTGTTACTGTTCACCGGCGTGATATACTCCTGGTCGATATTTGTCGCACCGCTGGAGCTTGAATTTGGTTGGGACCGCTCTCAGACTTCCGTCGTTTTTGTACTGTCCATGGCGGGGTACAACATGGGCAGTATGATCAGCGGAGTTATCATTTGCAGATATTCCCACAGAATTACGCTGTCCATATCCGCGGTTTTATTGCTGTTGGGCTTTCTGGGAGCATCCCGGCTTGACTCATTGATGGAAATATATGTGTTCTACGGAGTGATCTGCGGCCTTGGGATCGGCATTGCCTATAACACAGTGGTGAGCACCGTGCTCACCTGGTTTCCGGATGACACAGGCACCGTGTCCGGACTGCTGCTGGCAGGCTATGGGATCAGCAGTTTTCTGCTGGGGCCGGTGATTAACTGGATGCTCTATGAAGGAGCTGGCTGGAGGGATACTTTTGATATTATGGGCTGGATGTTCTGCGGCCTGATCCTGGGCGCCTGCGTAATAATCCGGAAGCCGCCGGCGGCCCAGTGGATTGCTAAGGACAGCGAAGGGGAAGGCAAAGAGATATCTCCTGGCCAAATGCTGCGCAGGCAGTCTTTCTATCTGTTTTTTGGATGGCTGATCTGTATCGGCTCCATAGGTCTTGGCGTGATCGGGAGCGGAGCGGTACTTCCGCTGGATATGGGGGTGAACTCTGCAGAAGCCGCGTGGATCGCTGGGGTGCTGAGTGTGGGAAATGCTATCGGAAGACTCCTGTACGGCCGGTTGTGTGACCGCAAGGGTAGAAGCTTTGGAATGGGGACTGCCGCCGTCAGTGCCGGAATCGCGTCGCTTGGCCTGCTGTCCGCGCAGCTGCTGGGGAACAGCGTGGTCCTGACCGGCGCCTATCTGTTTATAGGGCTGGCATACGGAAGTCTTCCGGTGCTGATCACTTATTTTTGTACCAGGCAGTACGGAACCCGTTACCGCAGCATCAACCTGGGAATACTCAATGCTAACGGTATGGTTACCAGTGTCCTGGGGTCCTGGGGCAGCGGCGCGTTATATGAGAGGACAGGTTCCTATACGGCCGCGTTTTGTGTTATGATAGGGATTAGTATTTTAGCTCTGGTCTTATGGAAAATGGTGAATCAGGAACTCAAAAAGGAGAATAGATATGGAACAGACAAAGATACCGTACGATGGAAAAAGGAAGATGGTGTTTCAGGATGGAATGATATATAGCAAAGAGGCACAAGATTTTCAACTGCCGCAGGAGCAGAGAAAGTGGGAGGCAAAGTGGATCTGGGCGCCGGCGGAAGAATATCCGGAGTATCAAAATTGTGACTACACTATGTTTCAGAGAATGGACGGCCCCTTTGCTGTTTTTATATTCCAGAAAAAAATCCTGTGCAAAGAAAAGCCAGACCTGGTAAATTTGTACATAACTTCGGATTCCTCCTATAAAGTTTATTTAAACGGCCAGCCCGTTGGAAGGGGAAGCGCACAGCCGGGCGGTGATTACGCGAATTGCGAAAGCGTACCGTATAAATTCTATGAGAAATATCCGGTTCAGGATTTTCTAAGAGCTGGGGAAAATGTGATTACGGTTCGCGTATGCCTGGGAGCAGTGGTACAGTCGGAGATTTCCTGCGGACATGGCGGCCTGCTGGCCGAAATTACGGTGGGCACACAGGAGACAACTCTGACCGCCACGGATGGTTCATGGAAATGTATCCGAGACAGGGCATACACGGCACGATCCTCCTGGGACGGAGCTTTTATCCTGGAAGAGGAGGCTGAGGGATACCGGGATGAGACCTGGACCTGGGCAGAGGTGGTGAAGAACCAGGAGATATTCCCTCCTGTATATGCCACACCGATACCAGACCTGGTGTATCTGGAACGGCGTCCGGAAAAAGTGCGGAACCCGTTTGATCCGGAGGGGGAGCGGGTTATATATGAAAAAGATTTAAACAGTATCCGGATAACAAAGGGAGAGCCTGTGACGTTCTGGTTGGATTTCGGCAGGATCTATGCGGCCTATTTTTTCCTGAGAATTAGAGGGGCCAAAGGAATAAAAGCCGTGCTGTACATGCAGGAGTTCCCGGGGAAAATAGAGCGGGAAGGGACGGCGTTTACGCTGACCTTAGGGGAAGAGGAGGCCAGCCTGGAAACCCTCAGGCTGCAGAGCATCCGGTACGTACAGATCACGCTTACCAATGTCTGGCAGGACTGTGTGATCCATAACGCAGGAATCAATATAAGCGCCTACCCGTGCGAATTAAAGGGAAGCTTCCAGTGCAGTGATCCTCTGCTGGAGAAAATCTATCTGGCCGGATGCAGGACCAATCAGATCTGCCGGCAGACTTACCATATGGACTCCCCGATCCACCAGGAGCCTCTGGGGTGTATGGGGGATTATATGATTGAGAGCCTGATGAATTATGTCACTTTCGGGGACCCTTATCTTACCAGATTTGATATCTTGAAGATAGCCGCCTATCTGAAAGAGCGGGACTACCGGATGTTTCATCCCAGTTACTGTCTGCTATACATAGGAATGATCCTGGACTATGCCATGTACACAGGAGATACAGATCTGATGTCCCGCACGGAAGAAACCATAGATGGGATCCTCCGTCTATTTACCTCCTATCTGGGCGCAAACGGTCTGATGGAAAAGGCGCCCAACTATATGTTCATGGACTGGGTGGAGGACGGCGGTTTCAACCGACATCACCCGCCGAAATGTATGGGACAGGGGTATCTGACCGCGATGTTCGCCGGGGCTCTGGAGCGGACGGCCGTGATCCTTCGTATGCTTGGCGGCAGGAAACAGAAGATCAACCGATATGAGGCATTGCGCCGTCAGGTAGTTGAAAGTATACGCCGGGAACTGTGGGATGATGAGAAACAGCTGTATATGGACGGCTTGTATGATCCGGCGGCCCGGGAATCCACCAGATGGCTGCCGGCAGATGTGGATCAGAGATTTTATAGTCAGCACATGAATACACTTGCGGTTCTTTACCATATCGTACCGCAGGAGAAAGAACGGGAACTGATGGTGCGTGTTATGGAAGATCCCACGCTCAGCCAGGCGCAGCCCTACTTCATGCATTTTGTATTTGAGGCGCTTTATCAGACCGGACTGTTTGAGACATATGGCCTGAAGCAGATCCGAAGGTGGGAAAGCCTGCTGGATGAGAACCCGGATGCCTTAAAAGAAGTATGGTATGGATTCGACTGTGATTATTCTCATGCATGGGGAGGTACTCCTACGTATCAGCTGCCAACCAGGATACTGGGAGTAGTTCCGGCGGAACCAGGATTCGGTAAGATCCGGTTTCGGCCCTGTCTGCCGAAAGAGCTCTCCTATGCCAGGGGCGCCATCCCGACCCCAAAGGGAGAGATACGGGTAGAACTGAAACGAATGAATGGACAGGTAAAGTCACAGATCCAATTGCCCGAAGGGATTCAGATGGAGGAATAGTACTCCGCACAAATTAGAGAATTCATACCGCATCTGCATTTTATATGCTATTGGTTTGACAGAATGATAAATTAATACATCGTTTTACTGATTTACCCACAAGTATTGCTTGAAAAAGCATTCTACACATATAAAAATACGGTCATCCGATAGTTCGGACAGCCCACTCACCTCCCTGTGATTTGTAGTATACTGAGTATCCCTATGGAAACTATTAAAAAAAGAAAGCTACGAGAAGCCAACGTTTTTCATGACGTTTTGTGCCTTGAGCAGCGCGAAAGGAATGGATATAAAAATGAGTGATTTCAGAGGAGTATACCCGGTGGTTGTAACCCCATTCAAGGAAAACGGAGAGATAGATTTTAACGCGTTGACAGAACACGCGGACTGGATGATCAAAGAGGGAGTACATGGGCTGATCCCCAACGGTTCTACTGGTGAATACGCGGCTATGACCTGGGATGAGCAAAAAGAAGAGATCCGGTGCGTGGTGGACGCTGCGAAAGGCCGTGTACCCGTGGTTGCGGGGGTCACCGCGGAGACCGCGAACCGTGTGATTGAACTGGCGAACGTTGCAAAGAGCTATGGCGCGGATGGAATTATGCTCCTTCCTCCGCCTTATAATAATCCGACTCAGGATGAGGTATATAATCATTTTAAAATGATATCGGAGTCTGTGGATATGCTGATTATGGTGTACAACAATCCTCTGGTCCACCGTTGTGGATATCTCATCCGATACGATTCTGCGGCTGCTGGAGCTTAAGAATATCGAATACTGTAAGGAATGTACGGGAAATATCCGCAGGCAGCGCCAGATTCTGCTGGGTTCCAATTATGGAATTAAGATCTTTTCCGGCTGGGATGATCAGTGCTATGAAGCGATTGGTTTCGGTGCTGTGAGCTGGGTCTCCATGGCGGCCAATGTGTTTCCGCAGACCTGCTCTGCCATGGTCCACCTGTTGTTTGAGAAAAAGTATGAGGAAGCCTGGAAGGTCTATCTGGAACTGCTGCCTTGGCTCCCTCATCTGGAGGATTACGGAAACGCCAAGCAGGCCATCAAGTATGCGGCCACGAGGCGTGGGAGGAATCTGGGTACCTGCCGGCAGCCGTTCCTTCCGATTTCCGAAGAACAAAAAGAGGCGGTGGACCAGGCGATCGTCGGTCTGCTAGAGAGAGGAAAGTGCGATGAATAAAATAAAAATTCCGAAGTCAGAGTTTGAACAGCGCATCCAAAATATCCGCGGTATGATGGCCGGGCGGAGAATTGACGCCGTCTTAATCTATGGTGATGAATACCGCAAAGAGAATCTGCGCTATGTCAGTAATGTGTGGACGATCTTCGAACGGGGGGGCGCTGTTGTTCGGCATGGAGGGTGATCCGGTCGTTCTGTGTGCGCCGAAGGGAGTGAAAGTGGCGCGAGAGGTATCAGCCTAGCCCGATATCAGGCTGCTGCCGGAATTCGCCTGTGTTACGGTTCCGGATGTGATCGATTATCCGATGGTTCAGTATACGAGCCTGAAAGCGTTATATGAAGAACTGAATACCAAACATCCGATTCAGAAAATGGGAATCGCTGGTTTTGACGCCATGTCCTATGATCTGGGCTGCACAATCCGGGATGCTTTTCCATGTGACCTGGTGAATATAAATGATATGCTGTTTAAGCTTCGCCTTGACAAAAGTGAACATGAGGCTGCCTGCTTAAGGGAAGCGGGCCGGATCGCAGAGGGTGGGGTAAAGGCGGTGATGAACGCAGATATCATCGGCATGAGCGAGCATCAGGCCGCTTCGATCGGGGAGGCCGCCTGCCGTGCCGCAGGAGCCGAGGCGATGATCTTTACCCTGTTCTCATCCAGAGAACGCACCGAGACCATCGTGGGCAAATCCTCCGGCAAGATCATAGAAGAACAGCTTTTGGGAAATGCGAAGACCATCGCGTCAAAGTATGTGAAGGAAATGGACGAGGTCATTGCTGTGCGGAACTTGAAGATGCCGGGAGCAACTGGAAAATATCATTCTGCCAGTGAGCTGTATGGGGTATGAGTTCCTGTGCGCAATGAGCCTAAAAATGTGACCAGATGTTCTTTGCATTAGGATTAAATTGTGATCCGGTCTTTCTCGAAATAAATCCCCATTTGCCTGTACTGTATGATATAATGTTGACAGACATTATATCTGCGCCGGAGCACGTTCCCTGGCGCGGAGTGCGCATCCCCCGGAGGGTATCATGATTGCTTGCTATCATGATATAATAAAGCCGGCAATATCTTGAGAAAATAAAGGAGACACATAAGATGTTCAAAAAAGTTGGAAATTTTCTTTTGGCCCTGGTACCGGCCGTGTCCATGATAGTGCTTGAACTTTTGGTAGAAGTTGTGGTGATACTGGGTATTGTGTTGATGGAATTGACGTCCGCGAATGCGAAGGGAATGCCTATGTCGATGACAGAAGTTTTGAATTCTCTGCCCCAGATGATAATGGATCACTATATGCTGCTTTTGATTATTATACAGATCAGCTGGCTGATCGGGTTTGGACTGTGGTACTATTTTGGATTTGTGCGGAAAAAAGAGCGGTTGAAGTTTACGCAGGTTTTCAGCGTGAGATCTTTTTCGGCAGAGATCTGCCTGGCGATCGGTTTTTATTTTATCATAACTCTTTATCTGTCTGTGGCGGGTTTCGCATTCCCGGATTTGATGGAAGATTATAATTTATTGATGGAACAGACCGGTATCGCTGACAGAACCATTTTCTCAACTATCTCCACGATTGTATTTGCCCCAATCTGTGAGGAAGTGATATTCCGGGGATTAACCTATAAGTTTGCCAGACGGGCAGGTCTGAATTTCCTGCTGGCCAATATCCTACAGGCACTGATGTTTGGAATTATACATATGAACTGGATACAGGGGACATATGCCTTCTGTCTGGGCTTGCTCTTAGGATTCGTTAACGAGCGTTACAACTCCCTGTATGCTGCGATTCTATTGCATGCGCTGTTCAATTTCTGCGGTACCTATCTTGCAGAGGCACTTGGATTCCTGCCGGATGTCATCGGAGTTTATGTGGGAATGGCAGTTGTAGGCGTTATATTTGTCGGTATTTCCTGGTTCCTTCTCAAGAAGGATAAGAGTATCAAGAAGGAGAGCGCTGCAGTGAGTGAAGATCGTTTAACATTTTAAATGTTGTTTCTATAAAGGTATAGCAGTTTGTGTTTGATCCATATAGAGGGGGCCGCTCAATCATCTAAAATGATAATTTTGCGATACCCTCTTTTCTGTTTTCAATCAGAAAAATAAGGCTAGATAGAATAGCTGATTACTCAGCTATTCTACAACAGCCCCTTTGATACCAGTTATGCCATTTTCAGCGCAGCGATCTGGTTATCATGACGATTTAAACGGATACTGTGCATCTCAATCAGGCTTTCCGCATTTTGGGCGGTACTGGTGGCCTGAACCATTTTTCGGTAAAGATCCAAATGACCTTCTGCCACGATCTGAATATTCCGGTTCGTTTCATTTTCCAGTGTCATTTTTAAAAGAGTGACATCGCGGGAAAGTGTTTTTACATCGGTTTGCAGATTGCAGAGACTAAGGTCGAGGTCATAGACTTTACCATTGAGGACTGAAACGTTGGACTTAAGTTCTGTAACGTCAGATTTAAGCTCTGTAACGTCAGATTTAAGCTCTGTAACGTCAGATTTAAGCTCTGTAACATCAGCCTTAAGTACTGTAACGTCAGTCTTCAGTTCCGTAAAGTCAGCCTTAAGTACTGTAAAGTCAGATTTAAGTTCTGTAATATCAGTCTTAAGCTCTGAAACGTCAGTCTTCAGTTCCGTAATGGTAGATAGAATCAAATCCAGTTTTTCATTATCGGCTATTCTACTCATCTCCTTTCCTTTCTGTAATCCCCAATCGCGTACTTTTATTATACCGGATGTGGGTATAAATGTCTTGTACAAACTTTTTTTCTCTGTTTTGAACAAATAATTTTACACATATCCGAATACCTCCCATAGGATTGGGTAAGGAAACATTGGTATTACAGGCATTCCAGGACTTGTAATTATTCCCAATCCATGGTACGTAAAAAAAATTGCAATTTATTTGATAACCAATCGATCGGACAAAAGAGCGGTTATATACCAAACCGGATTCCTGTTTATTACCTGGATTCCATGAAAAAGACAGGCTATATTTCAGCCTGTCCATACATAATAGAACTCTTTATTTCGTCAAAAAACCGAATTCCACATCACTTGTCCCCCAGACGCCCCGGACTACATAGATATAACCTGCTTCCGCCTGAGGAATAATAGTTTGACCGTCTTCCGAGGTGGTGACCTCCACCTGTTCTCCTTTAGGATCAGTCTCGATGTACGCCTGATCCTGATAATGATCGGCGGCATGTCGGATTACCGTGACTTCATCCGGCTTTTTTGTAAAAAGCAGGGTAAGATCTGCCGGTTCGGGAAGAGATATGTCTGCCAGATCAGGGAAAGCCAGCATGCTGGGGGCATCCGTTATTACAGACTGCATGGCGCCATCTTTATCCTTATATTCCCAGCGAAACGCACCACGGGTAGTCATAGCTGTGACCACAGCCAGATTCGTCCGGTAATTTATATCCAGGCTGGGCGGTTCGGCCGGATCCGGCTCCTGATAGAGCGTATCGATAAGCTCCTGATAGCGGTCCGCGTCGGAGGGAGAGCCCTGCTCCACTACTTTGATTTTGGTGACTCCGGGGTACTGGCCGGGATAGGACTGCATCATGATCCCATTCCCGTAGATTTTTAAGAGATTGCCCTTCTCCAGTTGGTCCTGCGTGATTTTCTTTCCGTTGATATCATAGATATCCTCCGGAAAATGGACCGTAAAGACGCCGCTCTCATCACTTACCATGATGTGGGAGCCCTCGTCATAGGGTATGTACATAGCCTGAACAGCCGTCTTGTCCTCCGCGTTCTTACGAACAGCAAAAATAACAGCCAGGGCGATCAGGATGAGAATTACAACTGATGCCAGAATTAAAATGATATGCTTTTTCTTCATAATATAATACTCCTTATATGTTTGATTTGCACCTTAGGGTTTTAGCCATTTCAGACCCCTACCCATCCGTGTATACCTCCGAACAGTTCAAGCCGTCCATTTATTGTTACAGCAACCTGTTGGGATATATAACACTAGTGTCACGTTATAAAGGAAATGTTGCATATTGTAAAAGAAAATAATTTTTTCCGTTGACAATTTATATTTTATACTATATTATACATAGTATGCAATGCATAGTATACAATGCATAGTATGCATAATACAGCATGTAAGGTGGCGCATAAAAATAAGGTCCCCCCAGAGGAGGCAGCTTTGAATCGCTGTTTGCGTATGAGCTGGATAAGGTCTGGGGAGATATGTTTACCCATGTCCATTGGGATCAGCACGGTGCGGGCAAAACACTTCGCCGTAACAGGAAGGCCGGTATGCCGGTATCAGTGGATTAGATGCTGGATGATTTGCATGGCATCATAGGGCATTTGCAGCGGAAATATCAAATAGACAGGATTGTCGTCCTAGGTCATTGCACTTCGCTCTGTGCGTGAAACGTTATAAATAGATAGGACTTGTGTGCTTTACAATAAAAGGAGGTGGAAAATGGATACCCAGAGAAAAAAAGGAGTATTGGATGTATGTGTCCTGTCCGTTTTAGAGAGAGGGCCCTCCTATGGATATATGATTATAGGAGAAGTATCCCAATGCATTGAGATATCGGAATCAACCCTGTATCCTATCCTGAAGCGACTGGAGAGCGCCGGCTTTGTGACTACCTATAAACAGGAACACAACGGCAGAACCAGAAAATACTATCAGATCACAGAGACAGGAATCGGAAAAATTAATGATTTTTTAGGCGAATGGGAAGAGATGAAACAGATCTATAATTTTGTAGAAAAAAACAGCCAGGAGGGTAAACAATGAATAAGGACGAATTTCTGAACCGACTAACAGAACAGCTTCCCCAGTTGAAACAAAGTGACATAGACCAGTTGACCGAGTATTACCAGGAACTGATCTGTGACGGATTGGAGCAGGGAAGAACAGAGGAAAATATCATCGCGGGATTTGGCAGACCGGAAGATATCGCGGGCCAAATAAAAAACGAGTACAAAGAATACACACAGATCCTCACGCCTCCAAAAACGGAGCAAAACCGACAGGACTACACAACCCAGACACCGATCACAAAAATCTTTGTAGAGGCGCAGAATTTAAGAATTGAGATCCGCCAGGTTCCCTCAGGAACCGTCAGGGTACTATTTCAGCCCAGAGAAGGCGTAGATGAGGTCATTCACACAGTAGATCACGGAGAATTTATCTTCCGCCACCGGATGCGGATGTTTCCGTTAAATATAGCAAACTGGTTCCGCTTTCCCCAGCGGGTAATCCTAGAGATCCCTGAGAACTTCCACGGAAGCATGAGAGTGAAGACGTCGAACAGTCAGATCAACGCTACGTCGCTGCCTAAGATGTCGGATGTCCAGCTGATCACCTGCAACGCGAAAATTACGGCAGAGAATATGTCTGCAGACACCATGTTGCTGCAGACCAGCAATGGAGGACTGCTTCTGAGAAATCTGAACGGGAGACGGCTGGAAGCGATCACCTGCAACGATAGGGTAAATGCCGCGAACTGCAGCTTCCCGGATACGCTGCTGCTGTCCACAAAGAACGGTTCCATCTCTCTTCAGGACATCATCGGGGACAACATTGTGCTGACCACCTGCAACTCCTCCATTACCGGCAACATACTGGGAGATATGAGAGATTACGGGATCGAGAGCAAGACCAGTAATTCATCGAATAATCTGCCAAACTACCAGTATCCTGACCAGAGGAAACATCTGAAGGCGAAGACCAGCAACGGAAGGATCATGGTAGAATTCCGGATACCCTGACATTAAGCAGCTGCACGGCCGCCCAATGCCCGGGAGCACGGACCAATCCCGCCGCCCCCAGGATAGTCCGCCCTCATCGGAATGGTTACGCCGTCTGAACTGCCCGGGGAGCAAAAGAGCAGGGGGGCACTTGAATAAGGTACTCAGGCGTTCAAGGTGATTCCGTCTGAATCTCCATAGAAAGGGGTGATCTGGTATTCCAACTCTCCCCGGCTGCTGCGGGTTTGAGTGTAAAGTCCCGACCAATTGTTGCAAAAGGGATAAGCAGATAACGATCAACGATTTTATGAATAAGGTCAGGATCGAAAAAGCGATAGAGCTGTTCCAGGGCGGCATCGATAATGTCAGATACGTGGCCGAAAAGACGGCTACGGGAGCGCCAGCTATTTCAGCAAACAATTCAAACGGGCCACCGGACTGCCTCCCAGCGATTTCATACGTACCCTGGGCCAGGAGGATCAGGGAATCTAAGGGATTCGAATCACTTACGTCCTTGACAAATCATGTCTAATGCAGTAGACTAAAACTGTCTAATACATTAGACAATTGGCGGGGAGTGGGTTATATGGAAATACCGAAAATTTTTGATAGTGAATATCGGTTAGCATGTATTGTATGGGAGCGGGAGCCGGTTACGACCAGGGAATTGGTGAAACTGTGCGCGGAGAGGCTGGAATGGAAACGCACGACGACTTATACGGTGCTGAAAAGGTTATGTGACAGAGGCGTCTTTCGAGTGGAAAATTCTGTGGTGACTTCCAGGATCCCCAAAGAGGAGATACAGCGGCAGGAGAGCGAGGCGTTTGTGAAAAGGACTTTTGGGGGTTCACTGCCTTTGTTTTTGGCAGCTTTTTTAAAGGACAGGCCTTTGTCTGCGGAGGAGGTGCGGGAGATACAGAAACTGATCGGGGATAAGAACGGGGGGCGAGCTGATGAAACCTGAGATTCTTTTCCTGACGGTGCTTCGGATGAGCCTTGTGTCTGGTTACGTGATTATCTGTATGCTTGCTGTCCGATGGCTGATGAAGAGGCTGCCGAAGATGTTCAGCAGCCTGCTGTGGGTGATCGTGTTGATCCGTATGGTTTGTCCGGTGTCTTTTGAAAGCTCATATAGCCTGATTCCCGGCGGGGGAACAGCAGCACAGACAGAGGAAGCACAGGAGGAAATATTCGGGGCGGGTGTTGGTTTTGAAGGCACTTCCCAGGATATGGACGCCGAGGGAGCGGGACTGTCAATGGAGAGGCAGCAGACAGGTCTTGGAGGCAAAGGGGCTAATGCACTTGAGAATCCGGCTGAGAGTGAACCCAGGGTGTACGGGACGGCTGCCGCGGATATTCCTAAGACCTTCGCGGGCGCGGGCTGTGTAGTATGGGGAAGCGGTATCGTACTGCTGCTCCTATATAGCTTATGTAGTTACTTCGGCTTGAGAAGGAGGCTGGGGACAGCCATACCGGATGGAGAAGGCTGTTATACCAGCGATCGAATCAGAACACCTTTCGTCCTGGGAATGTTTCGGGCGAAGATTTATCTGCCTGTGAATCTGTCAGCAGAGGAGAGGGAACATGTGCTGCTGCATGAACGGATGCACATCCGCAGAGGGGATACGGTTTTTAAACCGGTATTTTATCTGGCCTTGGTGATTCATTGGTTTAATCCACTGGTGTGGTTTGCTTACCGTCTGATGGCGAAAGACATAGAGATGGCCTGCGATGAGGCGGTAATGTCAAAACTGGGAGAGAATAAGAGAAGGGACTATTGCCGTTCCCTATTAAATCTGGCGCTTCGGGGACAGCCCCAGACGGCTCATCCGCTGGCCTTTGGAGAGAGCAATACAAAGCAGCGGGTGAAAAATATATTAAATTATAGAAGGCCAGGCACCTGGGTTAAAGCAGCAGCCATCGCTCTGGGCGCCGCCGCCGCGTTTCTCTTTTTGTCAGATCCGCTGTCCGCAGGCCGCGGGGGGATACCCGCCGATCTGACACAGGATGGCAGTGAAGAGACAATATTGGCAGAGATACCGGAAAACCCGCAGGAAAGCAGTATGGCAGCGCTGGTGGTAAAAAACCGGCAGGGAGACGAACTTTGGAAGTCGCAGTTACCCCTTTCGGGACAGACCGGTATGTCCTATTACCTTTACCAGACGGAGGAGGAAGATCTTCTGTTGCGCTATACAGCGCGGGTTCAGCCGGAAGAAGGGACGATGTCCTACCAGCTGTTCTCCCTGGGAGAGACCGGACAGCAGCAGGTCAGAGCGGAAAACGAGATAAACTATGTGGCAGAGAAAGACCGGTATCTGTTTGATTCAGAAGCAGTTCAGCAGTTCTTACGAGAGCTGAACGGCTATTTGGATCACAGCATTCTCCTGTTAAAGGCCGAGAATGGAATGGCGTTATACAGTACAGCGGAACAGCCCATTGAGCAGACGGAAGAGTTCCAGTGGATGGATCAGCGGTTCGGGTCAATATTTGGAAAAAGCGGCAGTCTCAAGGAACGGATCGATAAGCTCCAGTCACATCTGTTAAAAACTGCCAACCAGGAATGGGCTCTGGAGAACGGTTCCGGAAGAACGGAAACGGAGAACCAGGAGCAGGTCATGAGCAGGCTGAATGCGGTTACAGCCCAGCAGCTGGATCAGATTCAAAAACAATATGATGGATCAGAAACAGAGGATATTATGATTCTGGCGGAGCTGCCAGAAGAGCAAATTATTATATATGGATACAATGACACCGATTATTCTGAACGGGGGATTCTCATTCGCAAAGGGGAAGAGATCAGCCGTTTTGATATCACATATGGGACTTCGCCGATGGCTCTCCCACCTGAGATCTATTGGGATTCCGGCAAAGGGCAGCTGCAGATGAAGATACTGGGTGCCTCCGGAACCGGGCTGATGATCTGGAATCTGTACATATTTGAGCAAACCCAGGACGGCCCTCTTCGGGAAACCATGTTCCAGCCGGACGATTACATGAGCCAGCTGGAACAGAATATATCCTATGAATACGATCCAGATGAACAGAGTGTAACCCTGTATACCCAAGAACATGTTCTCAGAAAAATAGACACCTCCTGGGCAGAAGAACCGGTAATGGACATCTACTGGGGAACCATTGTAGACTTTGAACTGGGAGAAACGATTCATATGCTGTTCACACCGGCCCTGCAGATCGGGGACTGGCCCTCTGCGCAGTACGCGGAAGATGCAGACCTGACTGCAGTCGTTACATACAAACAGGAATTTAAAATTACGCAGATAGAGTAAAAGGAAACAGTAGTTATCCCCGGTGAGGCTGGTTTTTCGGATCTTGGGGCCTTCTGAGGCGGGAGAGGACAGAAACGGCAAAGAACATCAGCACCGGGAAGAGGATCGCACACAGCAGACCTGTTTTCAATCCGGCTTCCGTTCCAGTCAAATTGCCGAACAAAAGATTCGACAGGGAACCGCTGCGGCTTGCTACAGAGTTGGAGACGACACCCACCATACCCGGACCTAAAGAACAGCCGATATCACCGGCCAGAGCCAGCAGCGCGAACATACCCGTTCCGCCTGCCGGACAGTATTCCGCAGCCAGGGAAAAAGAACCGGGCCACATGATTCCAACGGACAGGCCGCACAGCGCGCAGCCGGCCAGAGAGAGAAGCGGAACCGGAGACAGGGTGGCGAGCAGGTAGCTGATCATGCAGAGGATACTGCTGGCCAGGATGAATTTTTTCAGATCGATCCTGGAACCATTTTTGCCGTAGTAGGTTCTGGACAGCCCCATGCAGACGGCAAAGGCGCAGGGACCGAGAAGGTCACCCATGGTTTTGGACACATTCAGGCCGGATTCAGCGAACAGGGAAGCCCACTGCGCCATAGCCTGCTCGGATGCGGCGGAACAGATCATCAGGATCAGGAACAGCCAGAAGATCTTCATGGAAAACAGTTTCCGCAGGGGTGTGGCACTGTGTTCCCCGGTCAGCGTAAGCAGCGGCACCTTCGCGTAGAAAAAAGTGTTAAAGAGCGGAAGTACAGCCCATATCAGCGGAAGAAAGTACCAGCGGGAAAGGCCGATGGTGACGAAATACAGTGTGGAGAGCAGAACCACGGTGACATGCCCCCAGCAGTAGAAGGAGTGCAGCATGCTCATGGCACTGGCTTTTTCATCTCCGGGCAGGGCCTGGACGATGGGGCTTACCAGTACCTCGATCAGCCCGCCGCCGATGGCGTTGATGACCACGGCGATCATAAGGCCCAGGTACGGGTTTGGCAGTAACATGGGAAACAGGCCCAGCCCGACCAGCCCGACCGTACTGCAGATGTGAGCGGCCACGATACAGATGCGGTACCCGATCCGGTCGACGAACTTGGCGGAGATGAGATCCACCAGCATCTGTACACCAAAGTTCAGGGATACCAAAAATCCCAGTTCACTCAATGAGATGCCCATGGTTTTCTGAAAGGTGATAAACAGCAGGGGCGGCAGGTTGTTGACGATAGCCTGCGTGATGTATCCTAAGTAGCTTGCATATACCGTATGTTTATATTGTAGTTTCATTGTGTTATCCTCTTGTCTGTTCGTATGTTTTATTAATTTTTTGTCTTTTCAATCTGAATCTGTTCCTTATAGAATCCAATGCCGGTCAGCCTGTTTATTCATAATAAGGGAACCTAACAGCTCATTTTAGATGTAATATCGATAAAGATCAGCTCTGCCGGATTGAAGATACGGAAACTGACCGTATGAGAACCAAGTCCTCGGCTGACGATCAGGGAGCGGCCCTGTTCTTCAAAATATCCGGCATCGTATTTTGGAAAAAGCTTGGCCTGGGGAGTGATCAGGCCGCCGATTCCCGGTATACAGATAATACCGCCATGAAGATGGCCGGAGACGGTAAGATCCGCGCCCCATTTGGCATACTGCGGAAAATAGACCGGATTGTGGGCGATGAGGATATTATAGTGTTCCGGATCAGGAGTGCCCAGTACATCTGTCAGATACGTGTCATAAAAGGGTTTGCGGGTAAATTTCTTATAATAGCTGAAATCCAGTTCAAAACCATAGATGGTGACCGGCGCCCCGCCGATTTGCAATGTAAAATGCCCGTTGACCAGTGTATGGATGCCGCAGCTTTGCAGCAGCCGGGTATACGATTCATATTCCCCGGCAAATGAATCGGGGAATTCCCGCATCCGGTGTTCATGATTCCCGTTTCCCAGATATATCGGATACTCTGCGGCCAGGGTGATCAACAGCTGATAAGCGGCATCCTTGTGGACTTCCTGTTTTTTCCGGTCCGAGATGATTACATCACCGGCAATGAGAATTCCATCCGGACGGTTTTTGCGGATTTCTTCCAGAAGAAGCCGGTTATCCGGTCCGTAGCTTTTGTTGTGCAGATCAGCCAGCAGAGCCAGCCGCCACGGCCGTTTGAGATCCGGGATTTTTCCTGTTTCTATCGTGTAAAAAGTCGTTTTGAATTTCGACATGGACGATAATCCTTTTCCTTATATATTAAAAAATACGCATCTATACAAATTGAAAATAAACATTTATACTATCTTACTATATTCACATATCCGAGTCAAAATAAACTTTTATAAATGAAAAAGAGTTTCGCTTGCGAAACTCTCCGCCTGCGGCGGGCCGCGTAAGCGGCAACGGAGGTAAGAATGAGCTTTAATGAATCCCAGATTCAGGCGATCCGTCATAAGGATGGCCCCATGTTAGTCCTGGCCGGACCAGGCTCAGGGAAAACCCTTGTGATTACGCAGAGAACGAAGTATCTGATCGATGAATACGGGGCAGACCCATCCGGCATCCTGGTGATAACCTTTACAAGAGCTGCAGCCAGGGAAATGCAGGAACGGTTCCAAAAGCTGATGGAAGGCACGGCCAGCGTATCCTTCGGCACCTTTCACGCCATATTTTTCTCGATTCTGAAATATGCCTATGGATATACTGCGGCAAATATTTTAAAGGAAGATCAGAAGTTTACCTATCTGAGGGAGATCTTGGATCACATCGAGCTGGAGATCGATGACGAAGCCGATTTCCTCACCGGAATTCTCTCAGAGATCAGCAGCGTAAAAAATGAGCGGACTTCCCTGCAAACCTATCACGCCAAAAACTGTCCGGATCAGGTATTCCGGAAGATCTATCACTCCTACCAGCAAAAACTGCAAAAGGCCCGGCTGTTGGATTTTGACGATATGATGGTGTACTGCCTGGAGCTGTTTGAGAGCCGGCCGGATATCCTGAAAGCCTGGCAGGACAAATACCGGTACATTCTAATAGATGAGTTCCAGGACATCAATCAGATCCAGTATGATATCGTGAGGCTTCTGGCGGCACCGGAGGATAATCTGTTTATCGTGGGAGATGACGATCAGTCCATATACCGTTTCCGGGGGGCAAAACCGGAAATAATGCTGAACTTCAGCAAGGATTATCCAAAGGCCCAAAGAGTGCTGCTGGACACCAATTACCGGTCCACGCCGAACATCGTGGAAGGGGCTTCGCGCATCATCGCGAATAATAAGGCCCGTTTCCCAAAAGAGATCAATACGGTCCGTGAAAAAGGGAAGGATATCGAGTTCGCGGAATTTGTAAGCCCCCAGGAAGAATATCTGAAAGTCATCCAGCAATTAAAGCGCTATCATGAGCAGGGAATAGATTGGAATCAGATGGCCATCCTGTTCCGCACGAATACCCAGCCGGGCCGCCTGATGGAAAGACTGCTGGAATATAATATCCCCTTCCGGGCCAAGGACCGGATCCCCAATCTGTACGACCACTGGATTACCCGCGATATCTTAGCCTATATCCGTTTGACAAGAGAACTGACCCGCCAGGATTTTTTTCAGATCATGAATCGCCCCAAGCGTTACTTAAGCCGGGAGGCTTTTGACACGCCGGTCGTGGACTTCAATTGCCTGAGAAGCTTCTATGAGGGGAAAAACTGGATGCAGGAGCGCATCGACAAGATAGAATATGATCTCAAGCTCCTTAAAAATATGCCGCCCTATTCCGCGGTTAATTATATCCAGCACGGCATCGGCTACGAGGAGTACATAAAAGAGTACGCGGACTTCCGCCGCCTGTCGGCAGAAGATCTCTATGATACCCTGAACCAGCTTCAGGAAAGCGCGCGTCCCTGCCACAGCTATGAAGAATGGTTCCGGCATATGGAAGCATACACCAGGGAACTAAGAGAACAGGTACTGGCACGCAGCCATGTACCAGATGGGGTCACGCTATCCACGATGCATGCCTCGAAGGGGCTGGAATATCAGCTGGTGATCCTGATCGATGCCAACGAGGGAATCACCCCTTACCGGAAGGCGGTACTGGAAGCGGATCTGGAGGAAGAACGGCGCATGTTCTATGTCGCCATGACCAGGGCCAAATCCTATCTTCATATCTATTCTTTGAAGGAACAGTATGGAAAGAAGCTGACCCCGTCCCGCTTCATCGGAGAGTACCATCTGGATCTGGCCGGACTGGTGGAAGGAGCGCCGGTCAACCATGTAAAATACGGGGACGGAGTGATACGGGCGGTACAGAATAACAAAGTAAAGATCTATTTTCCTAAGCCCGGCAAAGAGCTGCTGCTGGATATCCATTACTGCATGTCCTATCAACTGCTCAGACTAACCGCTTCAAAAGGCCTAAACGGCCGAAAGGTTCAATAGAAATCCCATTATATACCAGTTGCATTATCAATAAGCAATTGTTATAATTGCCTCAAGTTATTAATAAGTTATACTAATAAAACATTAGTAATATTGGTAATATTTGTAAAAAAAATGGGCGTTTACAGGGGCTACCCTGTAGACGCTTAATTTTATTTGTAGTAAAATGAGGGCGAAGTCAGGTTGGATATAAAGATTATGGGTGAAGTCTCTTATGGGACATCATTTATAATAAAAACAACATTAGGAGGAACGTTATGAAAAAGAAAGTATTAGGTGTTCTGTTGTGTGTAGCGATGACAGCGGCCATGATGACAGGCTGCAAAAGCAAAGAAGAACCCGCGGCAAAGGAAGCTCCGGCAGCATCCGAAGCTCCCCAAACAGCGGATGAGACAGCCGCTCCCGCGCAGGAATCAGCCGCTCCCGCGCAGGCTGCCGCAGGGGAAGGAATCTTCAAGGCGATCCCCAAGGAAGAGATCAAAGTAGGCGTTATACATATCACAGATCCGGCGGAAGGTTCCGGATATACTTACACCCATGACCTGGGAATCCAGGGAATGCAGAAGGCGATCGGCCTGGAAGATAGCCAGATCATCCGTAAAAACAAGATCCCGGATACCGACCCGACTGCGACCGAAAACGCGATCAGAGAGTGTATCGAAGAAGGATGTAATGTCATTTTTGCGACCAGCTTTAACTATATGGATACCTGTGAGAAACTGGCAGCCGAATATCCGGACATCATTTTCTCCCACGGTACCGGCTATAAGAGCAACGGAACGAATTTCAACAACTATTTTGGAAGAATCTACCAGTCCAGATATTTATCCGGTATCGCGGCCGGCTTAAAGACCGAATCCAATAAGATCGGCTATGTGGCAGCTATGGATAAAGAAAACACAGAGGTTACCGGCGGCCTGGATGCATTTGCCATGGGTATCTATTCCGTGAATCCGGACGCGGAAGTTTATGTAAAGGTGACCAACAGCTGGTATGATCCCGAAGGTGAGAAGCAGGCGGCGGAAGCGCTGATTGCCAAAGGATGCGATGTGATCGGACAGCACTGTGACACCCCAAACCCTCAGCTGGCTGCGGAAGAAGCAGGTGCGTGGGGCGTTGGGTATAATTCCGATATGAGCAAAGATGCTCCCGATGCGGTGCTGTGCTCTGTTATGTGGGATTGGAGTAAGTATTATACCACGGCGGTTCAGTCTGTCATCGACGGAACCTGGACCGGTGAAAACTACTACGGCGGAATGAAGGAAGGACTGGTGACACTTTCCGAGCTTTCCGGCCTGAATGATCCGGAAGCGAAAGCGAAGATCGAAGAGGCGGAAGCTAAGATGTTAGACGGTTCCTTCAATGTATTTGACGGAGTGATCGAGACTAACGATGGTTCCACAGTCGGAACCGAGGGCGGAACGCTGGACGATGCGACGATCACCGGTGATATCCACTGGTACTTCAAGAACGTAGTGGAAGAATAAGCAAACGTAATGGAATCAGATATGGGTACGGGCGACCGTTAGGTCGCCCATACTTGCATTCAGGACATAAAAAATAGTAGCGCTCGAAAAAGCACTTGCTGACTATTTTTCATGCATCGCACGTAAGCGCCCAAAAAACGGACGCTAAGTGCTCATAGCTATAAAATATATTGCAAAGCTTCAAGCGTGAGTCTTGGGTTTTGCAATGTTTTTTAACAACCAAAGGAGAGGTGATTCTATGGCTCAGTCAGAAGAAAAATACGCCATCGAGCTGCAGGGGATATCAAAATCCTTCGGCACGGTGAAGGCAAATGACGGAATTAATCTGAATCTGAAATACGGGGAGATACTGGCTCTGCTGGGAGAAAACGGTTCCGGCAAGACGACGCTGATGAACATGCTGTCCGGTATCTATCATCCGGACGAGGGGACGATCCGGGTGGGAGGGGAAGAGGCCATGATCAATTCCCCCACGGATGCCGCATCCCTTGGAATCGGAATGATCCATCAGCATTTCAAGCTGGTGAATATATTCAGCGCGATGGATAATATCGTGCTGGGAACGCAGGAAAAATTGCTAAAGGCGAAAGTCCTTCGGGAAAAGGTTGAGGAAATCAGCCGGAAATTCGGTCTGGAGATCGACCCGGAGAAAAAAGTATATAATATGTCGGTCAGTGAAAAACAGACGGTGGAAATCATGAAAGTCCTCTATCGGGGAGCGGATATCCTGATACTGGACGAACCCACGGCCGTGCTCACTCCCCAGGAGACGGAAAGGCTGTTCGCCATCCTGCGGGAAATGAGGGCGCAGGGCCGGGCGATCATTATCATCACCCACAAACTCAACGAGGTGCTTGCGATCAGCGACCGGGTGACGATCCTGCGCAAGGGAAAAAGCATCGATACGGTCATGACTTCACAGACCGATGAAAAGAAACTGACGGAGCTGATGGTCGGCCGTCCGGTGGAGTTATCGATCCGCCGTCCGAAGGTGGAGGAGAAAAGCTGCGTGCTTAAGATCCGGAACCTGAATGTGGACCGGGCGGATAAGACGAAGGCTCTGAAAAATATAAGCTTTGATATGAAGTCCGGTGAGATCCTGGGTGTCGTGGGAATCGCCGGCAGCGGGCAGAAGGAGCTGTGTGAGGCTCTGGCCGGTCTGATCCGTCCGGTCAGCGGCGAGATCAGCTACCAGCAGGAAAATATGATAGGAAAAACTCCCGCGCAGATTCAGGAGATGGGAATCCGAATGAGTTTCGTACCGGAGGACCGGCTGGGAATGGGTCTGGTATCGGCCATGGGTATGGTGGATAATATGCTGCTGAAGACTTACCGGAAGAAAAAGGGCTTGTTTGTTGACCGGAGACCGGCAAAAGAGCTGGCGGAACAGCTGGTGCAGGATCTGGAGATCATGACCCCGAATGTGGAGACACCGGTTCGGATGCTCTCTGGAGGTAATGTACAGAAGGTTCTGCTGGGCAGGGAGATTGGTTCCGGGCCCAATGTTCTGATCACGGCCTATCCGGTCCGGGGGCTGGATATCAATTCATCCTATCTGATCTACGATCTGCTCAACGAGCAGAAGAAGAAACAGGTAGCTGTGCTGCTGATCGGAGAGGATCTGGATGTGATGTTAGAACTGGCAGACCGGATTCTGGTACTGTGCCATGGGGAGGTTACCGGAATCGTGGAGGCTGAGCATACGACCAAAGAACAGGTGGGGCTTATGATGACAGGAATGGCAAAGGAGGTGGCCGTAGGTGAGTAGTCAAACCGGAGTAAGGAAAGAACCGCTGATCCGCACGGTGAAGCGGGCGGAGCTATCGAAAAACAGGACATTTCTGCTGCGGATCGTGGCGCTGCTTCTGGCTATCGCGGCCGGGGGCCTGTTCCTGCTGTGTATCGGATATAATCCTTTTCAGGTGTATGGAACAATTATCTACGGAGCCTTCCGGAGCGGAATGGCGATACAGGCCACGGTGAAGATTATGATACCGCTGCTGATCACTTCTCTGGGTGTGGCGCTGGCATTTAAAATGCAGTTCTGGAACATCGGCGCGGAAGGGCAGATTATAATGGGGGCTATATTTGCCACCTATTTCGCCCTGTTTCATGCGGACTGGCCGCACTGGCTGCTGCTTGCCGCCATGCTTGTGGCAGGTATGGCGGGCGGCGGATTATGGGCACTGCTTCCCGCGTTTTTTAAGGTGAAATTTAATACCAATGAGACGCTGTTTACCCTGATGTTAAATTATATCGCGTTAAATATGATTGTCTTTTTCCGGGACGGTCCATGGGCAGACCCTCAGTCCGGGGGCTTTCCGAAGATCGCTACCTTTGATGTCAATGCACAGCTGAACAAAGTGTTCGGTGTACAGGCAGGCTGGATCATCGGCCTGGTGCTGGTGGTTGTAGTATACATTTATCTGCGGTATACCAAGCAGGGATACGAGATCGGTGTGGTGGGGATCAGTAAACCAACGGCCTGCTATGCCGGGATGAACGTGAAAAAAATCGTGCTGAGGACCATGTTTTTAAGCGGCGCCATCTGCGGTATCGCCGGTATGGTACAGGCTGCCGGTTCCGATACCACGCTGGCCACCGGAGTGGCCGGGGGTGTGGGCTTTACCGCCATCATCGTGGCGTGGCTGGGACAGTTAAATCCGGTCTCCATCCTGGTAGTCACCGCACTGTTCAGCATATTGGAAAAAGGCAGCAGCGTGGTTGAATCTTCTATGGGGCTTTCCGCGGACTGTTCCGATGTCCTGCAGGGAATCATCCTGTTCTTTGTGCTGGGCTGTGAATTCTTTATCCGCTATCGATTTGTTACCCGGAAAAAAGGAGGTGCGAACAAATGAATATCATAAATTTTCTGGTAGCGGCCGTACTGGCCGGGACACCGCTTCTGTTCGGAACGATCGGGGAGATTCTCCACGAGCGGGTGGGTCATTTAAACCTGGGCGTAGAGGGAATGATGTCCATCGGAGCCTGTTCCGGATTCATGGTCGGCTATATGACGGATAATTTCTGGATCGCTATGCTGGCAGCATTTGCCGGCGGCGCTTTTGGCGCATTGATCTACGCCGTTTTGACCGTCACTTTTATGGCGAATCAGAATGTAACCGGGCTCACACTCACCATCTTCGGTATCGGCCTGGCTAATTTTATCGGATTTTACATGCTGGGAAAATCAGAGACCGGGACCTTAAAGCTGCCGGAACAGATCACCGCTCAAATGAGAGGAGTAAAGATCCCCGGTCTGAGTTCCATTCCGGTATTGGGAGACCTGCTCTTTTCCTATAACCCTTTTGTCTATCTGGGGATTATCATCGCGGTTATTTTGAGTGTCTACCTGTTCCGCACCAAGACGGGACTCAATGTCCGGAGCATCGGAGAAAATCCCGCGGCGGCGGATGCGGCCGGAATCAAGGTCACGAAATGGAAATATATCAATATGATCATTGGCGGCGGAATCTGCGGAATCGGCGGCGCCTATACGATCATGATTACCAACGGAGGCGTATGGATCACCAACTGCGTGGGCGGCTTAGGCTGGATCGCGGTGGCTTTGGTTATCTTCGCCAACTGGAAGCCTGTATATGCCATATACGGTTCCTTTATATTCGGAGCATTCCGTATTCTGAAGTACTATGTCCCGAAAAGCTTCCCGGTGCCCAACGCCTTTTATGATATGCTGCCGTTCCTGGTGACAGCGGTAGTTCTCGTGGTAAATTCCATCCGGGAGAAGAAAGAAAACTCCCAGCCGGAGAACTGCGGTGTGAATTACTTCAGAGAAGAACGCTAGAGGAATTCATAGAAGTCAATGTCCTTTTGACAGGACGATATACAGCCATGCAGATAGGAGTATTTATGAGACGCAAACAGATAGTTGCAGTTCTGCTTACAACACTGTTGATTTTGATTCACGGATTCCCAGTGTTTGCAATATCAGAAAAGAGCCCGGCAGGGCAGGCGAATGTGACAGAGGCGCCATCTCCAACGCCATACGATTCAGTTAAGACCCATGCGCCTGAGAGGCCCACTGTGACCGCAAACCTTATGGCAGAAGGCGACCATCCGGGGCTCTATGTTACCATACAAAATGCGCCGTCTGGTTTGTCCCTGATTTCTGTCTGCAATTCTATCGGCGGTATAGAATACGATGAATGGAACAGCATATACTGGACGGAAGACGAGATTGAGAACTCTGTGGGCGAAAACGGGGAAATCACCTTGTTCTGTTATGACCTGGACGAGATGCCGGTATCCTCATATATAGCCGAAATGATTAACAGTATCTATATTAAAGTATCTTATACCGTCGGGGATGAATGGAACAGCGTGGACTTGGAGCCGGTACGGATTTCCCACGATAATATCTATGAGCTGCCAGACAACCCGCCGCCATTTTTTGTCAAGTTCCAGATGGGCTGGTATGGTTATTCAGTCAAGGGACATTTTAGCGACTTTCCGCCTAATGTGGTGCAAGTACGCCCAACCTACTCCTGGGACGGAGCAGAAGGAACGTATCAGTACATCGGCGGGGACGATCCCATAAGATGGGGATTAGGGCTTCTGGGGAGTGATGAGGAAGACGCCCTGGAGAATTTAGAGAATCAAACTGTGGCAGTATCCTACGAGGAGCCACTGAAAAGTTTCTTAGCATGTGAGAAAGACTCTTTTTATCTACGAATGGAAATAACTACCGAAGCCGGTGAGATGTATCATTCCCAGGCAGTAGAACTGTCCCGCGCAAAGATTCAGATGCCGTTGGAGCTGACACCCCGTGCGTCTCTTGCATTTGATTTGGTCGATTTTAGTTCAATGCCGCCCGCCGACGGATCAGAGGAGGACGAGGACTATTATGACAGATGGGAAGTCTTTACCCATGGACAGTATCGGCTGACGGTTCGCGAGAACACTACGGCGGAAGAGATCAGGGCCCTTTTACCGGATACGGTGCCGGTTCGGGTGGTGCTTTGGGATGAGGATACCAAAGAGAACTTTGCCTTTGGCAATGTGAGCTGCCCCGTCAAATGGAAAGAATTTCCGGATTTTATCCTGACGCCTGGCGAGATGCTGGTTTGGGAGGATATGGCAGAGCCTCTGAAAATCCCAGCGGGCACAGCGGTGAAAACAGCTCTTGGAACCTATACGCTTCCTGCAGATCTTACCTTCCGGAACCGATATGACACGGACGAGATCCGTCTGGTGATCCACCCAGTAGCGGAGCAAGCCGCACCCCAGGCCGTTCTGCGCGCCTATCATCTGGATTTGGAGGACGAAGACTGGAATGGCGAAGGCGAGCGGGAAGATGAAATAATGAATCCTGAATTTGATGCCCCCTTGTCCCTGGCCTTTTGGAACAAGCCTAGCGGTGCGACTTCTATCAAAGCTTATGCCCGGGTGGGGCAGAAAAGGATGGAGCTGGGTGATCTGTTGGAGCGCAGAGCCATCGACCACAATCAGTCTCATGCGCTGTACGGCTATATTGACCTGCTGCAGGCGGACGAATACCCTTACAGCGCATATCTGAAAGGACAGATTGACAGCTTTTCGATTGGGCTGGAGATAGAGGGAGGTACCTTTGACGGTCAACGGGTGGAACTGCCCTGGCCCGGGAAATATCCATTGCCATATGAATATCCGGATCCCTCGGACAATGAGGGAGGAGAAAATAATTCCGGAACGGGTTATGAGGAGATTGAGGACGGCGATGATAATAACGGCGGCCAGAGGGAGTGGCTGCGGCCGTTGGAAGAGCAGGCACCGCTTGACATGGAATCTTCTATCATAATTTTGCCCGGAGACAACGAAGAGGTACCGCCACAACCGACGCAGCCGCCACAACCGACGCAGCCTAATCCTACAGAGCGGCCATCCGCTGTACAAGACGACCTTGCGATGGCGGACATCTCTGCGCTGCAGAAACCTCTCCAGAAATCAACGTCAGCAAACAATTCCGCTTCCCTGACCGGGCAGCCGCCAGAGCTTCAGCTGGAGTCTGCTAAGGAAGACCATTCGGAACCATCTGGGGAACCCGTCCCGCAGCCGGAGGAGACCCTGCTGCGCGGGGATCCTGCCAGTTTAGCAGCGCCTACGATCATTGGGCCCGTGACGGCGGTGTTTTGCGGATGCTGCGTTATTACTGCGGCAAGTATATCCTTTGCCAGAAGAGGTGGGACAGGGCTGCTTGCGAAGCTGGGAAAAACTATTTTAAAGTTATTTAAATTTAAGAAATAATACAAAAAGGACGCTTTTGTAATACGCAATAGCGTCCTCTTTGTATTATCTATAGCTGCTTCAACAAGGGCAAGTTGATACTAAACTCGGTGCCGAGCCCCGGCTGGGAGGAAACATGGATCTCACCTTTCAGGCTTTCCACGATACACTTAACGATAAAGAGGCCCAATCCGCTGCCTGTACCGACGTTTTGTTTGCCAACAAAGAATCGATTGAAGATTTGCTGCAGCTCCTCTGAGGGGATACCACAGCCTGTATCAGTCAGCGTAAGGTGACAGAAACTTGCGTCCAGTTGTGCGCAAAGAGTGATTTGCCCCTCTGGCGGGGTGGCCTTCAACGCATTAAAAATCAGATTTTCCAATAAAATGTCCAGCTTCCTGGGCTGTGCGTAAATCTGCCCGTCAATTTCCGGCGGTTCTATAATCAGATAGACTGACTGCACCTCCGCTGCCATGTGATGCAGCTCATATGTTTCTTCCAGCAGATATTTGACAGACACTGCCTCATAGGGATCTGAGAGAGCGTCAATTTTGTTGAATTCAGTGAGCCCATATACCCGTCGGGCCATTTCCTGCTGAGTTTGTTCTACCAGGTCAATGTAGCTTGAGAGTTCGGTGTCTACACCAGTATTATGCTCCCGGATGGCTTGAATGAAGGAGCCGGTAGCAAAGATGGGGGCCTTCAGGTCGTGAGCCATGTCGGCAAAAAACGCTTTTCTCTCCTGCATCAGGTTGGTCAGTTCCGCGGTGCGTTGTTGTACCAGTTCCTCCAAATGTGTTTGGAATGCCGCGTTCTCCGCCAGGATGCGCCGGTTGCGGGCTGCCATCATGGCGCCAAAGATAGTTACCAGCAAGAGACCACACCACTCAAACTGCCAGAAAAAGCGGATGGGCTCAAAAAGGTTACGGTCAAGAAACAAGGCGGAGAACAGCTCGGATGTGAACAGATTACAGAGCAGTCCCACGCCAAAAACGCAACAGCCAAGCCTGGAAAAACGCCGCTCCCAGTTTTCAGTTTCCCGGCTGTTCAGCGTCAGTGCCACCACAGCGCAAAAGGTAAAGAAATAGAAAAGATCGGTCATTGCGCTGTGAAGCCGGACGGCCCAGGCCTGAGCGGGGATGAGCAGCGCCAGGGCCAGCAGGACGAGTGGGAAGAGCCCTCCGATCCATTGAAGAAACAGAGCGAAACGCTTCCCGGCTACATCGCCAAACAGGGCCGTTAGCCGTATGGTGCAAAAGCACAGGCCGTAGAGAGCCGCGCTTTGTGCTATATACCAGTATTCCTCCACAGGCAGGCGGAATAGGTGTACAAAGTAGTAAGACACGTATAGGGAAAAGAAGCAGCACAGCAGCCCAAACCAAAACGCGGCTCGGTCCTTTGCCGAACGCCACAATGTAAGTGTGAACAACGCTAGGGTCAGTGGGGCAAAAAAGGCCAGAGCATACGCCACGCACTGTACCAGCATCATATGGGAGACTGTTTCTGGTGTACCTAATGCGGGAGGGTGGTACATACCGCTGTAATAGCCATGAGTAGAGGCTGTCTCCACCGTCAGCAGATGATTCCCGGGCGTCAGGGAAAAGGAAATCCTTGCCCCTCCGATACCCTCGGACAGTACAATACCATCCAGCCGGATGCTATGGCGGGAAAAGAGCTGTGGGAAGCTTAGTGCCGCTTCCACAGGTGCGCCGTCGTAGCGCAGGATTATCTCGTAGATAGCCGCGCCGTGTGGAGAGACCGTTTGGTTACCCCGCTGCAGGCTGCCGAACTGTCCAATGTAGGTGGGGAGCTGTGTGACCCGTGCATCAGTCAGCAGCCAGCCGTCGATTAAAAATAGGGGCGTGTCGCGGGTGATGTCCGCTTCCGTCAGCGCTATTATCCCCCGATTTCCATAGGGAGGGGGCGACTGGTATTTGTTATCGGCAATGAAGAGCATACCAAAGAATAATAGCAGCGCCGCCAAACACGTGATTGATAGCAGATGCGTCCACTTTGCCGTTTTCATATCAGCCCCCTCCTTCTCTGCTTATCGCCCATCTGCAATCTCCGTAGGAACAAACCGATAGCCCTTTCCCCACACAGTTTCAATAAACTCGTGTCGAGGGAAAGCTCTTTCTATTTTCCGGCGCATCCGTGAGAGGTGCCCCTGCACTATTTGGGCGTCCACCGCGCCATTCGAGCCCCAGAGGGCCCGGAACAGCTCTTCTACCGTCCATATGTCCCTTGGACGGGATGAGAGAAGGGTGAGCAGCGCGAATTCACTCTGGGTCAGGGTAAGATCCGCTCCGTGGATGGTGGCACGTTGACGCTGGAAATCCAAGGAAAGCGGCGGGAATACGCGGATAGATTCCGCCCCCTGGTTGGCGGCCAGTCTGGCTTGCAGTTTTGCCCAAAACAATTCATGGGGGCAGTCCTTTTGGATATAGTCTGTCCCACCGACGGCAAAGCCCTGGAGCTGGTCTGCCTCCTCGGTGAGGCTGCTGAGGAACACGATGGGGGCCTGGGAGAGCTTTTTGATCTCCCCACAGAGGCCGAAGCCGCTGATGTCAGGCATTTTCACATCCAGCAAGATCAGATCGTAGGTATCCCGCACCAGGTGGGCGATGGCATCTCCAGACGTCTGGGCGGTTTCCACACGGCAGCCTTTTCCCTCTAAAAACGATTTGCGTGCAATCAACAGCCATGGTTCATCGTCAATCATCAAAATACGAAACATGACCTCTCCTCCCCTGTGTAAAAATCTAGATTTATTTTATCGTATTATACACCCGGTTACAAGATAAAAGGGATTTTTGAAGATTTCTTCAAAAATCCCTTTTATGCATCCGCGTTTGTTACTATATGATAAAAATAGTGCGCCTGTCCTCAGGCGTTGGGGGAAGACATTTTATGATAAAAATCGCATTTTGCGACGATGATTTGCTGGTCCTGAACGAATTGAGTGTGCTGGTGGACCGGTATCGTGTGTCGCACAACCGGGAAATTGCATATACGACTTACAATAGTCCCCTGGAACTGCTGGCCGGGATTGAGAGGGGGACACGCTACGATATCCTGTTCCTGGACGTGCTAATGCCGGGGGAAAACGGTATCGAAACGGCCAGGGAGATCCGCACCTGGGACAAGTCTGTGAAAATTATTTTTCTCACCTCCTCGGAAGAGTTTGCCGT
This sequence comes from Diplocloster modestus, assembly GCF_019042245.1. GTDB lineage: Bacteria > Bacillota > Clostridia > Lachnospirales > Lachnospiraceae > Diplocloster > Diplocloster modestus. The sequence goes on along the minus strand of NZ_JAHQCX010000007.1, from coordinate 159,858 downwards.
ACAGTCTTATGTAGTGGGGGCATACTTTTATCAGCTCAAGCCCATTTGGGAAGAGAGCTTCGTCCGCCTGATGGATTCTGTCCTAGCCGAATGCATCAAATCCCAGAGCGACAGTTTGATATTGAAATGTAAAGACGGGATCACTCGGATCAATCTTACTCAGCTGGAATACTGTGAGGTGATCGGCCGGGTTCTTCTGCTGCATCTGAGCAGTGGGAAGGTACTGGAGAGCAGTGGCAGTATGGAAGAGCTGAGCAGACAGATTTTCAAGCGTGGTGGTTTTATTCGTCCCCATCGTTCTTATCTCGTCAATATGGATTACATACAGAACATCTCCTACCGTGCTATCACGCTATACTGTCTGACGCAGATTCCCATTCCGCGGGGTAAATACGCGGAGATTAAACAGACCTTTCTGGAGTACGCGTTTCAAAGTGAGGAATCAATGCTATGAATAATTGGGTGGTGCTTGCAAACAGCCTTGCTGTTGGAATTTTTGGAGGGGTACTGTCCGCGGCTTTTTGCAGCGCTTTTTGCAGCCGGCGCAATCGGCGTATCATCGCTGTGGGGCTGGCTGTGCTGCTGATCCTGCAGGGATGCATCTATAACATTTGGGACGCGGCACTTATAAAAAAGATTTATCCCCTTGTTACCCATCTGCCGTTGGCGCTGCTGTTGTCTGCGATAACCCGCAAGCGGCTGTGGCCGGTCCTCTGTGTGCTGACGGCCTATTTGTGCTGTCAGCTGCGCCGATGGCTGGCTCTATTTGCCGTGGTGCTGTTTCACAGGGACGAGTTGGCTCAGGCAGCAGTGGAGTTGATGATTACACTGCCGCTGCTGCTGCTCCTGCTTCACTATATAGCCCCCGCCGTCTGTTCCATTGAAAAGCGGCCGTTCCGGATCCAATGGCACTTCGGCCTGATTCCAGCGATCTACTATGGGTTTGATTATCTGACGACGGTGTACACAAACTTGCTTGCCCAGGGCGTTCCGGCGGTGTTAGAGTTTATGCCCTTTGTCTGCTGCGTGGCTTATTTGGTGTTTTTATTGTATAGCTCGGCGGAGGAACGAAAACGCTTCCAAATGGAGCAGATACAAAATAGCCTGCACATCCAGGTGGCTCAGTCCATCAGGGAAATTTCCGCCTTGCGGGAATCCCAGAAACAGGCCAGCTCTTACCGCCACGATCTGCGCCACCATCTGCAATACCTTTTAGCCTGCATGGAGAACGGGCAGATTACCCAGGCCCAGGAATATATCCAAGGTATCTGTGCGGGGATTGAGGCCCAAAAAATACAGGTTTTTTGTGAGAATGAGACAGTAAACCTTATCCTTTCCGCTTTTGCCGGCCGGGCCGCGAATGCGGGGATTACCGTAAAAGTCCAGGCGGCGCTGCCGATGTTTCTGGAAGTATCGGACAGTGACTTGTGTGTGCTGCTGTCCAATGCTCTGGAAAATGCGCTGAATGCCTGCAGTACACTGACTGGAGGAGACCGCCTGATCGATGTACGTGCTTATAAAAAGGAGCAAAGGCTCTTCCTGCAGGTGACAAATCCCTGCGGGGCGACGGTTAACTTTGAAAATGGGCTGCCTATTGCCACACAGCCGGGCCACGGTATTGGCGTGCACAGCATCTGTGCTATTGTGGAGCGGTATGGCGGAGTGTATTCCTTTTCTGCCCGGGATGGCCAGTTTATCTTGCGATTGTTTCTTTGAGCATACTGTCGATTCGATGCAGCTTTCGTTCGTTTCATGCTAAGTCGCCCATTTTTGAGGAATATTGGTTTATTCTTTACTCGAATACCGATGTGAAGTACATAAAGTAATCAAAAAGGAGAATGTATGATGAAAAAGTTTTTTGCAACAATCCTTGCTGTTGTGATGGTTCTGCCCCTGGCGGCCTGCGGTGACTCTGGCCCCGATGTTGCGGCATTGACCGAGAGCTACAACTCTCTGGCCGACGCCTATAATAACATGGTCACAAGAGCTACCGAAAACGGATGGAATCAGGATACGGAGATTGCCGATGGCCTGAATGAAATCGTGGATGAAATAAACACCATCAAGCCAATCATTGAAGAACCCTCCGATGCGACCCAGGAGCAGATCGACGAGCTGAAAAAGAGCTGCGACGACCTCTATGCCTGGGTAGGTGACATGAGCGCGATAGTTTCCGAGCCTTATGTTGCCGCGAGCGATACGGAGGATGCCGCAGAAGGCGGCACTGATGCTTCCGCGGAGGGCGGCACCGGGGCTGCAGGCACAGGCGTCAGTCTTCTGGATACCCTGGAATTCTATTCGATTCCAGAAAATATTCCCGGCAGCAGCTGGGACTTCTCCGGCGGCTATCTTAACGGCCAGGAAATGAACGAGGAAGATGCTGTTTCCGCGTTGGAGCAGTACGGCGGTTCGCTGCAGATCCTATTCAAAGACGACAAAAACGTCAGTATGCTACAGGGCGGCGGCACTTTGGAGGGCACTTACGTACAGGTAGATGAGGGCACTTTTAGTATCGAGTTTGCCAATTCCGAATCAGAGCTTGTGTATTCCGCCCTGTTCACGGATGTTGGCGGCACACCGGTGATGATGCTATTTCCAGACAACACGGGCTTAAACGCCATCTATTTTACGCAGAGCTCTGAGGAATGATTTGTGGTTCAGCTGACCGATAGGGGGCCTCGCGTAATACGGCAAATACATAGTAAAAAATTCCGCTCCCAGAATCATGTTTTTTTACTGAAAGGAGGTCTCTGTGGCAATTTTAATCATCATCGTTCTGGTCTTAGTTCTGCTCGTTAGCTGGGTTATGTCCACCCGGCGGAAGCTGGCGGTTATGGACGAGAACATCAACAACGCCATGAGCCAGATCGGCGTACAACTCTCCTCCCGCTTTGACGCGCTGACGGCTCTGGTGGATCTGACCAAGAGCTATGCTGTCCACGAGTACCAGACACTGATTGAAACCATCAAATCTCGTCGTAGCGTTATCACCGCAAAGTCTGCGCCTGACGATGTATTGAAACAGGAAGAGGTCATAAGCGAGAACCTGGGCCGTATCTCCATGGTAGCCGAGCGGTACCCTGAGTTGAAAGCCAGCGAAACCTACGCTAGATTCATGAACGCGATTGACAGTTATGAAAAGATGGTGCAAACCAGCGGCCTTATCTACAACGATAGTGTTACGAAACTCAACAGAGCTATCCGGATGGTCCCAACCAGCCTGATCGCCGGGATGCTTGGCTTTCACCAGCGGGATTATCTGGAGGCTGTTAAGGAAAAGGCAGACATGCCGGATATGGAGGAATGATTTATGGGCCTTTTTAGTAATAACAAAAAACTATGCCCTATCTGCGGTAGTCCCACGCCACGACTATTCCCCACGATAATCGAGGATATGCCCATCTGCAAGGAGTGTGACCGAAAAATCGATCTGCCGGATGGAAGGGCAGAACAGATGTCGTTAGCGGAGTTCCGGCAGTACATGACATTCTATGAAGAAAACCAGTCCCTGCGGGATATCTTTACGGAGACAGCCCGGTATGATTTCAGTTTTTTAGACGACGATTTCGTGATAGACGCGGAGCATAGATTATTTCGCCTCAAGGGAAAGAGTGACCACCTGGTCTTTGAGGCTTCCTGCCTGAAGGGCTTTCAGATTTGGGAGGATAGAAGTCCGCTGCTGGAAGGCGGCAAAGACGCTTTGCGCTGTTACGAGAGCGATGTCCCTGACCGGGTGGGCGCCATTCAGACGGATATTGACCGTTTCACACGGGATCGGCAGGAATTTGAGCGGATGGAACGCATAGAACGCATGATGGAGCAGAGGGATGGGGATCGGGACGGTTCACCGCCCCCACGCCCCTATATCCCGGAGCCGAGGTTCGAGGTGCCCGGTCCTGTTGGTCAGTTTCATATGGTGCTGACTATGGAGCATCCCTACTGGCCGTACTATCAGTTGACATGGGATGGACCGTCGTTTCACGCCCATTATCCCAGTATCCGGGATTATTTAGAAGAATATCAAGAGATGACCGAAGAGCTGTACGCACTCTCCAGTGGCCTGATGATTCTGCTTAATCCGGACGCACAGGAGCTCCATACCGTAAAAGGAGCTTTCATCGACCAGCCTCGGTCCATGGCGGCTCAGACTCCGACTGCGGGTGACACCGTCAGCGAGATCCAGAAATACAAGGCGTTGCTGGATTCCGGCGTCATCACAGAGGAAGAATTTACTGCCAAAAAACGTCAACTCCTTAGAATTTAAGGAGTACAGCGGAATGCAGAAGAAATAATATATATAAAAATATGAAAGGAGTTATTTAAAATGGAAAAAACACCTGCAATCATCATCACAATCTTACTGGGAGGAATTGGATTACATAGATTCCTGGCGGGAAAAATCGGCACAGGAATTATCTGGCTGCTAACAGGCGGCTGTCTGGGTATCGGTTGGATCATAGACATTGTTAAGGTCTGCACAGGTAAATTCTTAGATAAAAATGGTAATGTCTGGGGTAATTAAACAGTAACTACAAAATTTATTAAATCCATCGGCAGATGAAAGGAAATCTTAAAATGAAAAAATCAATTACATGTATTTTGACCATCACAATGGTTCTGTCACTTATGTTCTGCATAGTAGGGTGTGGAGACAATGTTAAAAAGCAGGAAGCGATAGACGCATTCAACACGACCAGTACTTCATTTGACGAAACTGCAGATCTAATTAACGAAAACGCAGAGGTTCTCGATGAGGAATTGATTAGTGTATTTCAGGAGATGTCGTCTCTGCTTGGGCAATATAAAGAACTTCTTGAAGGAGAAGATGAACTTACAGATGAAAAGTACGATGAAATAATTGAATGGCTGGGTACTGCCGATGATTGGATCAAAGATACCAAGAATGAGATTGAAACGGCACTTGCACAGTAATCAGTAAAGGCAGGTTTTGTACCTGGCAATGAGAATCAACCTCTTAAATAATCCGCATATTGGGAATGCTGCTGTATGTTTTATTATTCGGCAGCATTCCCTTTGCTCCCTTTATAGGAATTCCTTAAAGACACAGTGTCGGTGGTGGACATCCGTCAGCGGAAAGACCATGGAAGTAGCGTGTTAATGGAGGACATGTTGCCACAGGAAGGGCAAAAACGCTTGCACATGGATGAACTGGTAGGTATAATTGCATTAGGTCAGACGATACCAAAAATGAAGGAGGTCCTGTGTGAAAAAGTTTTTACAGAAGGGTATTTTTGAAGTGGCGACGGTGGTCGAGACGGTGATCGGAGCTTTTATACTGGTGGTGGTGGCCGTACTGGCGGTACGGCTGGTTGGGGAGATTGGAACCAGCATCAATGTTCTGGAGGATAATGGAAGCTTTAACAATTTTCTGGCGTGGACGATGAACCTGGTGATAGGGGTCGAGTTTGTAAAGATGCTCTGCAAGCATACGCCCGGAACTGTCATCGAAGTGCTGTTATTTGCCACGGCCCGGCAGATGATCGTGGAACACCTGAACGCGTGGGAGATTCTGGCCGGAGCGATTGCCATCGCGCTGTTATTTGCCACCAGAAAGTTTCTGTTCAGCAGTTTCGATGAAATCGAGAGGACAGTGTATCGGGGAAACCAGAAGGTACGTGTGGTCAATGCGGTGAACCATATACATATTCCCTGTGAGAAAGATGAGACGCTGGAACATCTGGTGCGCAGGATGCTGGAAGAGAACGGGGATCAGATCGGCACGGGAGCCTGTGTCTATTTCCAGGGACATGCACTTCGGATCGCCAAGATCAAAGATGATGTCATTACCAGGGTGGAGCTGATCCAGTCCGGACAGCATCTGGATTAGAAGACAAAAGCGCATTCAGGTGCAGAGTCATGCATGGATGCGTGCAGCTTCAAAAGGGAGGAATTTCATGGAAAAGATAGAGCTGAAATATCTGAAAAGTATAGCGAAGCAGTATCCGACCATCGCGTCGGCAGCTACCGAAATTGTCAACCTTCAGGCCATATTAAACCTGCCCAAGGGCACGGAACATTTTGTCTCGGATGTCCACGGGGCATATGAGCAGTTCAGCCATGTGCTGCGCAATGGTTCCGGCGCCGTGAAGCGGAAAATTGATGATGAATTCGGAAAGACTTTAAGCAAACGGGATAAGCAGAGCCTGGCGACATTAATCTATTATCCGGAACAGAAGCTGGAACTGGTGATGAAGCAGGAAGGGGACGAGGAGAGTCTGGAGGACTGGTACAAGGTTACGATGCACCGTTTGATCCAGATCGCCAGGAGAGTGTCCTCCAAATACACCAGATCCAAGGTACGGAAAGCCCTTCCCAAGGACTTCGTCTATATCATCGAGGAATTGCTGCATGAGAAGGAAGAAGTGCTGGACAAGGAAGCTTATTATAATGAAATAATTCAGACCATTATCCGGATCGGCCGGGCAAAAGAGACCATCGTGACGCTTTCAAATCTGATCCAGCGTCTGGTGGTGGATCATCTGCATGTGGTGGGTGATATCTACGACCGTGGAGCCGGAGCGGTTCAGGTGATGGATACACTGATGAATTATCACTCCGTGGATGTGCAGTGGGGGAATCACGACGCGGTCTGGATGGGCGCGGCGTCCGGCCATCTGGCCTGTATCGCCAACGTGGTGCGCCTATGCGCCAAGTATGGCAATCTGGACACCCTGGAAGAAGATTACGGAATCAACTTGCTGCCTCTGGCCACTTTTGCGCTGGAGACCTACGGGGAAGATAACTGCGACTGCTTCCAGGTGACGGACAATCCGGGATTAACCGGTGTAAAATCGGCGAAGCTGGAACGCAAGATGCATAAAGCGATCACGATCATCCAGCTGAAGTTGGAGGGACAGTTGATCAAGAGAAGGCCGGAATTCCATATGGAGAGCCGCATGCTGCTGGACAAGATCGATCAGGCGGAGGGGAGCGTCTTTATCGAAGGACAGACCTGTAAGCTTAAAGACCATTCCTTCCCGACCATACGTAAGGAGGATCCATACGCGCTGACCCTGGAGGAAAAGATGGTGATGGAGCGGCTGCAGACGGCATTTTTAAACTGCGACAAACTGCAAAAGCACGTGCGCTTTCTGATGAACAACGGAAGCCTTTATCTGGTATATAACTCCAACCTGCTGTACCATGGCTGCGTTCCGCTCAATGAGGACGGAAGTTTCCGGCAGGTGGAGATTCACGGAAAGATGTACAGCGGGAAAGCCCTCTATGATATTCTGGAGCAGTACGCCAGGAAGGGGTACTATCTGCGGTGGGAGCCCGAGTCCATGGAGGAGAAGTTCTACGGCCAGGACATCCTCTGGTTTATCTGGACAAATGAGAATTCCCCGGTATTCGGAAAAGAAAAGATGGCAACCTTCGAGCGGTATTTTCTGGATGATGAAAAGCTGCGGAGTGAAAAGAAAAATAATTACTATATGCTGATCGAACAGGAGGAAGTGGTAAATCGGATTCTGACAGAGTTTGGTCTGTCCACGGAAGACTCGCATATCATCAACGGCCATGTGCCGGTCCGCTCCAAGAGAGGGGAGTCCCCGGTAAAATGCGGCGGCAAGCTGCTGATCATCGACGGCGGCTTCTGTAAAGCCTATCAGAGCCAAACCGGGATCGCGGGTTATACGCTGATCTACAATTCTTACGGGCTGCGCCTGGTGTCTCATGAGCCTTTCAAATCGGTGGAAGACGCCGTACTCAATGAGAGCGATATATTTTCAGAGGCAGTGGTAGTAGAATATGCGAACCGGCGCAGGCAAGTGGCGGACACGGACATCGGCCGGAATCTGAAGGATTCCATTCAGGATCTGGAGAAACTGCTGCGGGCCTATCGGTCCGGACTGATCAGGGAAACCGGAGTAAACGATGTTTAAAGAGATAAAAGAATGGGATCTGGAACACTGGGATGAAAATTCATACCGGTACTTTCTGGAATACATACAGGGACAGGCAGACAGCGGATACCGGGAGTTCCATTCGAATCTGGTTCCGGGAAAAGAGCAGGAACTGATCCTGGGCATCCGGATGCCGAAGCTGCGGGAAATCGGCCGGGAGATCGCCAAAGGGAACTGGAGAGAATATCTGGAGGAAAATACCCATCACTATTACGAGGAATCTATGCTGCACGGGATCGTGCTGGGGCTGGGCAGGATGGATTATGAGGAGTGGATCAGGCAGATCCGGGCGTTTCTGCCCTATGTGGATAACTGGGCTGTCTGCGACTGCTTCTGCAGCGGATTAAAGCAGGTGAAACAGTATCAGGAGCCGTTCTGGCAGCAGATTGACTCCTATATAAACAGCGGGGAACCCTGGACGATTCGGGTCGGGTTAGTTCTGATGCTGGATCACTATCTTCTGGATTCCTATGTGGAACAGGTGCTGGAAAGGTGTGACCAGGTGTTAAGCCCGCATTATTATGTGCGTATGGCTCAGGCCTGGCTGGTGTCCACAGCCTATGCGAAATACCCGGAACGGACCCATGGCTATCTGCTGCGGTGCCGTCTGGATGACTGGACGTATAATAAGGCTCTTCAAAAGGCCAGGGAATCTTACAGGGTCAGCGCTGAGAGGAAAGAATTATTAAAGCAGATGAAGCGTTAAGCCGACACGGAGGAACGTATAGATTGTATTCAATTTAATATTCAATGATACAGAACCTGATTTTACGATTTGATAGAATCAGGTTTTGTTTATTGGGAACAAAAAGCGAACACCCGTACCGTCACCAGCCCGCAACGGCTATCCCTATCACATGAGCAGAGAATGACGATATTTTACAAGCCACAGTGTAAAAAAGAGTGTAAAATACAGTTCATTGGCAGGAGGATACCACAATGAAAAAAGAAATACGTACCGTCTGTTATGACGAGGATTTAAAAATTGAAGCATACCGTTTCCAGGGTATTGCCCAAGCTTTTCCTAATCATTTTCACGATTATTATGTGATTGGTTTTATCGAGGAAGGAGAGCGCTCTCTGACCTGCAGGAACAAAGATCATATCATTGGTCCGGGCAATATCATCCTGTTTCATCCCGGCGACACCCATGAGTGTGTACAGCGGGATGGAGGAACGCTGGATTACCGGGCGATACACATTACAAAGGACGTTATGCTGGAACTGGCAGAAGAGGTGACGGGGAAGAAAGAACTGACGGGTTTTAGCGCGAATGTAATCTGCGAGGAAGAGCCCGCCAATTACCTGCGTCCGCTGCACCAGAAGATCATGGAAGGTTCCGGAGAGTTTGAGAAAGAGGAGAATCTGTTATTACTGGTTTCCCACTTGATCGGACATTACGGGCAGCCTTTTGAAAGCGTGCTGCCGGAATACCGGGAGGAGATCGAAGATGCCTGCCGTTATATGGAGCAGCATTATCATGAACATATCTGCCTGGAGCAGATCGGCAGGGCAACTGGGCTTAGCAAATCCACTCTGCTGCGTGCGTTCACAAAATCCAGGGGAATGACACCTTACCGGTATTTGCAGGCATACAGAATCAACGAGGCTAAGAAACTGTTAGAACAGGGCGTATCTGTGCTGGAATCTGCCATGCGGACGGGATTTTCTGATCAGAGCCATTTTACGAATTTTTTTAATATGTTTATCGGGCTGACTCCGGGAGCGTACCGTGAAATCTTTATGGGGAAGAACAGCAGCCTGAATGAGAGCAGCAGCCAGAATGGGGGAGACAGCCGGAATGGAGAATAGGAGCGCAGCGGGGCATGCAGCCGCCCTGGTGACCATATTGATATGGGGAACCACCTTTATTTCTACGAAAGTGCTGCTTAATAGCTTTTTGCCGGTTGAAATACTTCTGATCCGATTTGTGATGGGCTTCCTGGCCCTGCTGATCGTCTATCCCCATAGGCTAAAAAGTGCCGGAATACGGCAGGAGGGATACTTCGCGCTGGCAGGCCTTTGCGGTGTCTGTCTGTATTATCTGTTGGAAAATATTGCGCTTACCTACACGCTGGCGTCCAATGTGGGGGTGATCATTTCGGCTGCCCCATTTTTTACGGCGATTCTCTCCCATATATTTATGAAGGGGGAGGACAAGCTGAAGAAGGGTTTTTTCGTGGGTTTTGTGGCGGCCATGATTGGAATCTGCCTGATCAGCTTTCAGGGAACGCTGTTGGAGTTTAATCCATTGGGAGATTTTTTGGCGCTGCTGGCTGCGTTCTTATGGGCATGCTATTCCGTTCTTACCAGAAAAATTGCAGGGTTTGGGTATCATACGATTCAGACTACCAGGCGGGTATTTGGCTACGGAATTATTTTTATGTTTCCGGCCCTCCTGCTATTCGACTTCCATCCGGATTTTAGCAGGTTCAATGATCCGGTGAATCTTCTCAATATGCTGTTTTTGGGACTGGGAGCGTCCGCCCTGTGTTTCGTGACCTGGAATTTCGCGGTTCGGAAGCTGGGGGCGGTTAAGACCAGCATCTATATCTATCTGGTTCCGGTTATCACAGTGGGTACTTCTGTTCTGGTTCTGAAGGAAACGATTACCTGGATAACCGTAGCGGGGATGGCGCTCACCCTGGCCGGACTGCTGCTGGGAGAGCGGGGTACAAAAGCCTGAGGACGGGATAAATATCTAAATAAGGGGCTTATGGACAGATACCTGACTTGTATCTGTCCATAAGCCCCTTATTTGGATAGGTTATCTTTTGTAACCGCTTGTAAAATCAACTTCATTTCTCAGCTCTTTATTATTCATAAAGCGCATTAGATTCTCCGCAGAGATCCGGACGATCCTGTTCAGGGTTTCCGGCAGATGATACTGGCCGGATGTATGAGGGGTAATCACCACATTCCGGAATTTCCACAGACGGTGATCGGCCGGCAGAGGTTCCGGCTCCGTGACATCCAGGGCAGCCCCATACAGATGTCCCTTTTCCAGCGCATCGCAGAGAGCTTCGGTGTCCAGCACGGTACCACGTCCTACATTGAGAAGTATAGCGGAATCCTTCATCAGCCTGATTCGTTTGGCATTGAATAAATGGCGGGTCTGCTCCGTACCGGGAAGGCACAGTGCCACAATATCCGCCTCCGGCAGTAATTGATCCAGATCTTTTAACAGATATAATTCCTCAATATACTCCGGTTTGTCCGAAGGACGTCGTTTGACTGCGATGACCTGGCTGCCCAGCGCGTTCATTTTCCTGGCAAATTCATTTCCGATATCGCCCAGGCCCACAACCAGTGTACGGGAATCCTGAATCGAGGTAACCTGCCCCTCGTCCTTCCAGAGGCACTGATTCTGGTTGTCCCGGTAATAATGCAGCTTTTTCATAAGTTCCAGTACCACGCCGATCATATACTCAGAGACAGCCAGTCCATAGGCACCGGTAGCGTTTGTGAGCCTGGTCCCTGACGGCAGAACGCCGGGATCCAGATATCCGTTCGTGCCTGCGGAATCCAGCTGAAGCCATTCCAGTTTGGTGGCGCCAACCAGCTGCGAGGGAGTGACATTGCCGATAATGATATTGGCGTTGTGAACATCTTCTTTTGTTACTTCTTCTCTTTGACGGTAGAGGAAGTGGGAACCGGGTGCGTACATTTCCAGACTGTGTTTTTGTTTGTCCGTGACGGGAAATGTAACCAATATGTTCTTTTGCTCCATAATCGTTCCTCCTCGGTGCTTACTTTATCATTTGTGTTTGAATCATACTGCGAATTGCCTCGTATAAATAGGATTTATATTCATCAATTGCCATTGGTTCCTTAAATAGGATTGCATTATAACAACTGCCGCTGACCAGTTCCACGATCATGAACAGCATAACTTCAGGATTACGGAATTTGTGTGCGCTGTCCTCGATCATCTTCAGATAAAGGGCATAAAAATCCAGATTGGTTTCCTCTTCCTGCTGTACCAGAGCAGATTTGAAAACTCCCCAGCTCAGGTTTTTGGCGATGAAACTAAGCAGTTTGCTGTCCCTCGTCAGCTGATCGATGATGTCATCGATAATAAAGAGAAGACGCTCCGTAAAATCGGTCAGTTCGGTCCGCTCCAGGGCGTAATAGGCGTTCTCAAATACTTTACCTGCTTTGTTGGTAATCAGCCGGTTGCGGATGTCATATTTGTCTTTGAAATACAGATAAAAAGTACCTTTGGCCACACCTGCTTTTTCTACGATATCCGCGATGGATGTCTTGGAGAACCCTTTGGTGGTGAATAAATCAAAGGATGTGTGGAACAGAGCTTCTTTTTTCTGCTTTTTCTTATCTTCGATCTTGCCCATGTAGTATGCCTCCGACTGAATTTTGGTCAACCTTTCGTCCGTTTTCATATTAGCATATTATGGAAAAAAGAACAAGGGCGTGCAGAGGGGCAGAGGTGCCAAAGGGACGGAGGAACGGGAGCCGGAGGGCGGATGTTTCCACGGGGCGGCACAAAAGAAGCGGGAACCAAACCGCATCGGCCAGACCTAAGAACGGGTAACTCCGAAGGCTGGAGAACCTCTTATTGGCAGGGCCACCCATTCTAAGGCCTGGCCTCAAGCGATTTGGTTCCCGCTTCTTTTGTGCCGCCCCGTGGAAACATCCGCCCTCCGGCTCCCGCTCCTCCTTTGTTGATGAGGGCGTTGCGCCATGTCCTGACAGATGGGGGATAGTGTAATTGTATTGAGGATTTGCGTTAACGGGGATTTTTGGTTATAGTTAGATATAGGTTTGTAATAGGTGAATCTGCGGGGTGGAATAGGAAGTGTCGGAGCCTGGAACCTGGTGGTTGATGGAAGATAAGGAGAGCGGGATATGAATGAGGTTAAAATATATCTGATGCGGGTTGATCAAATGGATTTGAGCGATAAGAGGTATTGGGAGTGCGTTTCGAAGGAGCGGAGGGCTAAGGCACAGAGAATACGGACTCAGGATGGACAGAGGCTGTCGCTGGGGGCGGGGATTTTGCTGGAGTACGCAGTACGGGCTTGGGACCCTGAATATGTGGGGGAAGTACAGACACGGGAGAATGAATTTGGTAAACCGGAAGTGGTCAGGGATCGGGAATTATTATGTAATGGGGACGGTTTGGAGGAAAGGGTGGGTTCAAAAGCCGGGAATATGTGTATCAGCCTGACGCATTCGGGCAGTGTGGCAGGATGCGCGGTGGCTGATGTGGAGGTTGGGCTGGATATTGAGAAAATAAAAGGGTACGATGGTAGGGTGGCCAGGAGATTTTTCCGGGATGAGGAGTGGAAGTTCGTGGAGGAGAAGGCGCAGGAGGACAGAGGGGGTGCGTTTTGTGAACAATGGGTGTTAAAGGAGAGTTTTGTGAAGGCAGTTGGAATGGGGTTCCATCTGCCGATCGAGGAGTTCGCTATTCATAGAGGGGAGAAGATATGGGTGGAACAAGCGGCCGTGGATGGGGAGTTTGCGTTTCGGCTGGAGCGCTTGGATCAGGAGTATCAGATGGCGGTGTGTACGAAAGGTGTGGCGCAGATCAGTGTGATCTGGGTGGAGCTTATGAATGTGAGGGATTCGGCGGTATTATGAAACGGCAGATGAGTGAAAAAGTACGGAGAGAGCGGACGCGGGGGTGTGAATGAGGCAGAAAATGAGAGGGGAATGTATGAGGAGGAAGGTAGGAGAGAATGGGCGGCAGAAGTAGGTATAAACTTTAGGGATTTATAATAGATTATAGAAAAGACGGATATGGGAATCGGATATGTGGAGAAAGATTCTGGCTTTTTTATTTATCGTATGCAGTGTTGTCGCTCAGGGGCGGGGGCTTGTTCTGGCGGAGGACATTGATTTGTACGCTCAGTCGGCAGTACTGATGGATGCTGATTCGGGGCGTATTTTATATGAAAAGGATGGGAGTGCGAAGCTGCCGATGGCGAGCACGACTAAGATTATGACGCTGACTGTGGCGCTGGAATCCGGGAATCTGGATGATGTGGTGGAGGTGTCTAAGCTGGCGGCTTCTCAGCCGGATGTTCAGTTGAATATACGGACCGGGGAAAAATATCTGTTAAGGGATCTGCTGTATTCCCTGATGCTGGAATCCCATAATGATGTGGCTGTGGCTGTGGCGGAGCATATTGGAGGCAGTGTGGAAGGGTTCGCGGATATGATGAACCAGAAAGCGAGGGATATCGGCGCTTATAATACACATTTTGTTACTCCCAATGGCCTGGATTCGGATGAGCATTATACGACCGCATCGGATCTGGCATTGATTGCCCGATATGCGATTCAGAATGAGAAGTTCATCGAGATTACCAATACCCCCAGTTATTCTTTTTCCGATATCGACGGGGCGAGAAGTTTTACAGTGAATAATAAGGATGCGTTTTTGACTCAAATGGACGGGGCCATCGGAATCAAGACGGGATTTACCGGAAAAGCGGGTTATTGTTTCGTGGGGGCTTTGAAGAGGGATGACAGGACTTTTATATCGGTGGTGCTGGCCTGCGGCTGGCCGCCCCATAAGACATGGAAATGGGCGGATACCCAGAAGTTAATGCAGTACGGACTGGATAATTATGAGTACCGGCATATATCTGAGGATGGGAAAACATTTGATCCTGTAAGTGTGGAGGATGGACAGATCCCGACCGTAGACCTGCGGATGGAAAAACACGATCTGAATCTGCTGATGCGTTCAGATGAAGAGGTGAATGTGGAGTATGAGGTCCCGGATGTGCTGGAAGCACCGGTGGAAGAAGGGGCAATCGTGGGTAATGTGCAGTATTATGTGGCAGGGGAACTGTATCAAGTGACCCCGATCTATGCAGCGGGATCTGTGAAGAAAATTGATTTTCCCTGGTGTCTGGATAAGGTCCTGCATAAATTCCTGAATTGTGGAGGGGAGCTGCTGCCGCTTTAGTGGATAGGCAGTTGGATCTGTATTCAAAAAATATGGAATTCGGGATAAACCCTGCCTGTTAGGCCGTTGCAGCTGTCTGCTGTGGTATGATATAATGTCGGCAGACATTATATCTGCGCCGGAGCGCTTTCCCTGGCGCGGAGTGCGCATCCAACGGAGGAATCATGATTGCGTGCAATCGTGATATAATGTCGGCAGACATTATATCTGCGCCGAAGCGCTTTCCTTGGCGCGGAGTGTGTATTTTTGGGAGTTATAAATGGCATACATGATATTGGGGTTTGATTTTTAATATTGTTTGAGACAGGTCCAGGAACCTATGCTGGCTGACGGATCATGGCCGGATCGAATGTGTGCGGCCGGTAACGTCAGGAGACATGGAGCGGTTGAAAGGATGGAGAACGGTGCTGAAGATACTAATTGCAGATGATGAGGACAGAGTGTGCAGACTGATTGAAAAACTGATCGACTGGGAGCATCTGGACATCAGTTTGGTGGCCACAGCGGCCAATGGGATAGAGGAGCTGGAATTAATTCAAAAATATGAGCCTGATATTGTGATCACGGATATCCGGATGCCTGGAATGGACGGGTTACAGGTGATTGAGCGGGTCGTCCAGATGGAGCGCCCTGTGAACTTCATCGTGGTGAGCGGTTACAAACAGTTTGAGTATGCCTATAATGCTTTAAAATACGGTGTGGAGGATTATCTGCTAAAGCCGATACATAAGGAAGAGCTGAATAAGATACTTGCAAAGATCTGTGCTGCCCGGCTGGAAAAAGAAAAACAAGTATCGGATTACGAGCTGATGGAGAAGGAACACAAGTTAAGCCAGGAAATTATACAGAATAAATTCATTGCCACGTTACTGACGCAGGAGAATCGGGACGTGGTTGATCTGGCTATGGCAAATGAAAAGTATCATTTTTCATTCTCCGGCCCGGTATATCAGTGCTATGCGCTGAGTATAGATTATGAGCGGGTGGAGGACGTGGAGAAGGAGACGGCCGAGGGCCTCTACCGGACTGTACTGAAGAAGATGAGAAAGTTTTTGGAGGAAGCAGAAGCGACAGGACAGAACGTGAACGGTCTGATCCATAATGTGATCGCAGGAATTTGTGAGTTCCGGGACGGAGGGACCAAAGAGGGAGTGTTACAACAGGAAGTGTGGAACCAACTATTTGAGGAAATTCAAAAGTATAGCAGTTCATTCAGTGGATACGCGGTGACGATGACGGTGTCTGCACCGTTTTGTGATTTCTCGGAATGCGTGGACAGGCTGCGCGATACCTTTGAGCATTTGGGCAGCCGGCTGGTTCTGGGAGCAAACCAGGTGATTCGGATCACCGAAGCCGGTCTGTCAAAAGAAGATCCGGCCTTGATTGTCAATATGAAATGTGAAGATTCCATCAAGGCGGCTGTGGAGGCCCAGGATCTTAAAAGATTTGATTACTTGCTTCGGGAATGCTTTCGAATGATTGGCAATGAGAAGCCGGAGAGTTACAGAGTGTACTATAAAAATGTCGAGCAGCTGATAAGGGTTGTTTTTGAAGCTGTGGATTTCGATGAAATCAGCGATACGGAGCTGGAAACAGAAAAAGAAGATCTGTATTCCCAGATCCGAAAATATGCAGATAAATCATCTATCCGAAATTATGTGCTTGAATATTTAAATGCATTTCTGAAAAAATACGAGGCCAGCAAGCGGAATCAGGAGAAAAAGCCGGTGCGGATCGTAAAAGATTATATCAGGGAACACTATCAGGAGAACATCAGCCTGGAGGAGATGGCGAAGCTTGTGGATTTAAACCCTGTCTATCTCAGTGTATTGTTTAAGCGCAGTACGGGGGTGAATTTCAATGATTATCTGACGAACATACGCATCACAAAAGCAAAAACAATGCTGAAAGATACCAATGAATCCATAGCGGTAATTGCGGAGGAGGTGGGATATGCCAACGCAAAATATTTCAGCCAGCTGTTTTCCAAAGTGGTTGGCATCAATCCTACCGTATACCGTAAATTGCATTCGTAAGGGCTGGCTTGTAGATCGTGACAACCCGAAATGGGCATCGAAATGGACATGTCCCAAACTGAAATGGACATGTCCCCTTTCGCTGAAAAACGCACTCATGGAGGAACGCGTGAACAAGAAGATGTTCACCCATACCTTTATGTGCTGAAATACGCACTCATGGAGGAAAAGATGAGAAACGTGAAAAGAAAGATATACGTGTCCAATGCTCTGATGGTTTTATTTGCAGTGGCTTTTGGGATCCTGTCCTGGCAATTGCATATAGGGTTTGCTGGATGGTGCCTGCTGGGCGCGTTGGGGATTTTCTTTTTGCTGCAGATGGTTCTGGTGCATGTTCCGGTATGTAAGGCAGACAGGTCATTAGAAAAACTGTATCAGAAGAGTCTGGAGGATTCCGGCGGCCACGATACTCAGACTATGGAGATCAATGATAAAATGGAATACGTATTCCAGTATCTGCAGGAGAGCATGAACCGGGAATACAGGGCGAAGGTGCTGAAAAAACAGGCGGAACTGAATGCGCTGCAAAGCCAGATCAACCCTCATTTTCTCTATAATACCCTGGAATCCATCCGGGGGGAGGCGCTGATCGAGGGGATGGATGAGATCGCAGATATGACGGAGGCACTGGGTAATTTTTTCCGTTATAGCATCAGCAGGAAAGGAAGCCTGGTAACTCTTGAGGATGAACTTAATAATATACAGAACTATTATCTGATCCAAAAGTTCCGCTTTGGGGAGAGGATCAATCTGAAGGTGGATATGGAGGATCGGGACGCGATCATTGGTTTTCGGATGCCTAAACTGATTATTCAGCCGATCGTGGAAAATGCGATCTTTCATGGGCTGGAAAATAAGATCGGGAAAGGGACGATCACCATATCTATCGCGGTCACGGATCAGCGTCTGGTGCTGGTGATCTCAGATGACGGCAGTGGTATCCGCGAGGATAAACTGCTGGAAATGAATGAGCGGCTGCAAAAAGGGGTCGACTTTTCCGAGAGGACCGAGGATGGGGGCAGCGGGATTGCGTTATATAATGTAAATCAAAGGATTAAGCTGTGTTTCGGAGATGAATATGGAATTCACGTGTACAGTATGCTGGACAACGGTACCGACGTGGTGATCACACTGCCTGTGGTGGATGCAGGCCAGAAGGAGATCACCCTGGATGAGGTCATCCACCAGAGCAGGAGTCAGGAAAGAAATCATGGTTCATGAAATAATAAGAGCAGAACATATACAAAAGATATTCGACCGGAACCAGGTGCTGCTGGATGCATGGCTGTATGTGCTGGAAGGACAGACCGTGGGGATTGTGGGGCTTGATAATTCCGGTAAGACCACATTCATGCGCATATTGGCGGGACAGCTCGGTTTCGATGGAGGGGATATTTACTTTGAGGGAGCGAAGATCCCCTCCTCAAGACGTGATATACTGTCTGGTAAGGTGGCTTATCTTGGAAATGAAAATTCTCTGGTAGACGAGTTGTCCATTGCGGATAACTTATTTGTTTTAAAGAAAAATCATATGAGGGATTTTATCGTCCGCAAGAAGAAAATAAAGGAAAACAGCGAGAAGATCTTGAAGATGGTGCATGTGGATGCCCGCCCCGGCAGTCCCTGCAGTATTTTGGAAGACAATGAAAAACAGCGGCTGGAAATCGCAAAGGTACTGGCTGGAGGAGCCAGGCTGGTGATTCTGGACTGTACCGGGCATACATACAATGATCAGGATATCCGGGAGTTAAAGGAGCTGATCCGTATGAGCTATGAAAAGGGGGTATCGTTTGTCTTTATTCACAGTAATCTGGAGTACGTTATGCAGATCTCGGATGAGATACTGGTGCTCAAGGACGGACGTTCGGTGCGGCGGTTTCCAAAGAATATGTTTGACAAGCAGTTGATCTATAAGTGGATGGTCGGTTATGAGATTAAGGAGAACAGTCTCTATGACAGAAATAAGCTGCCTGATGCAGGAGAGATTCTGGGTCTTGCTAAAGTCACGAGCGTTCGTCTGAAAAATATATCCCTGGAGGTAAAGGAAGGAGAGATCGTGGGAATCCTGTCCCTGTCCAGCCGTTGGAATCAGGAATTTATCGATATCCTGATGGGAGAAGCCCAGATTGAAAGCGGCACCATATACCGCAATGGTCAAGCCGTGAACAGGCAATTTCTCCAGGACCGTGGGACCATGCACAATAGGACCTGCTTTATGAATAAAGCCAATATCAAAGAGGAGTTGTTTGAAAATCTGTCGGTTTCTCAGAATTATGTGTTCCTGGCGCAGCAAAAGGCGGCAAAAACTCCGCTTGGGATACTAAGCCGGAAGATTGAGCTGCATCTGGAAAATGAAAAGGAGGAAGACCTGGGATTTTCACCGGACATTCTGAAAAAACAAGTAGAACAGCTGACGAACAAGGAACTGTTTGAACTGTATATCGGGGAAATCAAGCTTTTCCATCCAGAGCTTCTGGTGCTCATGAATCCCACGGAAAACTCGGACGTGCTGTTGAAAGAACAGATTATTGGCGAAATCGTTAAGATGGCGGAGGAAGAAATTGGAATCTTAATGATTTCTGCCAACTTTAAGGAGATGTCCGCGATCTGCGACCGGATTATTATTGTGCGGAAGGGAACTGTCAATGGGATTGTAGAACGAGGTGATTTTTCTACGGTAAATATGAATTTATATTTGGAGTAAAAGGTGCCTTGAAGGGGTCGGCTGTTTTTAGCCGCTTATGTGCGTTGCATGAAAAAATAGTAGCGAGGTATTTTCGAGCGCTATTATTTTTTATCACCTCTCTTTTTTCAACTCTGTTTCTCGAAGTTTATCTAAAGAAATATGTACTGCGGATATCTTATCTTATAGGTATCGCAGAATTCCAAAAAAACCAAAGAGACCGGTCGAGATCGGGTGGTTCGGCTATGGGGACCGGCCCGGTGTAAAGAAAACCGATAAGTATACAGAAACTCTGCCTGAATTTATAAATAAGCGGAGCAGAAATTAAGATATCATACTTTTTCTAAATTTTACCGCATTGTTGCGCCTATTATCAGATGATATATTTAAATCACACAAAACAACGTTGGGTGTGTGAAAAAACGGTAAGGTATCAGGAGGGAAGGCTGAACAAAAAGATGTTCAGCCATAGCTGAATGAATGGCGCGGGAAAGCGCCACTGGAGGGAAAAATGAAAAGTAAAAATCTAAAAAGATGGATATCCGTATGTTTGGCAGCGGCTGCCATTACGGTGATGGCCGCCGGGTGCCAGGGAAAAGAAGAGGCACCGGCCAGCGGTGATACGAATGCTTCACAGTCTGAGAACACACAGGTTTCCGACGCAGCTGATACAGGTGCTGCAAAGACGGATGAGGCATCTGACAGTAAGGACGGAAAGACAATCATCGGAAAAGTATCCTACAATATGAACGAGGCATATCATCAGGCCGAATGCGCATGGTTTGAAAAATATGCCGAGGAAGCCGGTTATGAAACGATTATCATCGACGGGAAAGTGGACTCATCGATTATGCTGAACTCCGTACAGGATCTGATTTCAAAAAACACGAAGGCGATCATCTGTCAGCCGGCTGATGTGGCAAACGCCGAGGCACTGGTCCAGGAAGCACAGAACGCTGATGTGCCGCTGGCGACCTTTGTGAATAAGGCTGAGACTACGGCAAATCCCCATATACGCCTGTATGAGGCACCGGCTACCAAAGAGCTGGGAGCGGCCGCTGCGAAGAAGTGGATGGAGTGGTATCCGGACAAAAAAATCGTGATGGCTATTATTGATATCCCTTCCTCCCAGCAGGTGCATGAAGAGAGAGCGCTGGCCTTTGTAGAGGGGGTACAGAGTGTGGCTGCGGACGCGGAAGTGGCTGTTATGCTGGACGGAGAGTCATCAAGGGATAAGTCGATGGCTTGTGGGGAAGATATCCTACAGTCCCATCCCGAGGTGAATATGGTTTATGGTATCAATGCGAATTCTGTGCTTGGAGCTCTGGCTGCATTTGAGGCAGCGGGCAGAGGACAGGCGGAGGATGGTATTCCAAAGACAGAGCTGTTCGTGGGTACAGACGGAAGCGAGCAGGAAGCCATTAAAATCTATGACCCGAATTCCTCACTGAAACTTACTATGGCGCTGTCCCCGAAGAATAACGCGAAAACCCAGATCGATACGGCGATTCAGCTGATGAACGGCGAGATCGATGCAAAATCGGATTATGAAGTGGAAGTGACGGATGTTGTTCTGGATTACTGGAGCACTCCGATCGATGAATTCCAGAAATTCCTGGTAGATGAATATTTCTCTGAGATGGATCTGAAACAGGAACTGGGACTTAAATAACAGTATGAGGCAGGGAATGCCTATACAGGCATACATACAGCATTCCCTGCCTTTCTATATCGGAAGAAAGGCGGAGCTTTGAAATGGAACAGCCGATATTGTCAATCCGGAACATTTCGAAAGAATATCCGGGGGTAAAAGCGCTGGATGATGTCAGCTTTGATATTCCAGCCAATGTGGTACACTGCATTGTAGGAGAAAATGGGGCCGGGAAATCGACACTCATCAAGATACTGACCGGAGCGATCGAGAAGACCAGGGGCTCCATGCATCTGAATGGTCAGGAGTATCACCCAAAGAGCATCAAAGAGGCCATGCGTGCGGGAATCAGTGTTCTGTATCAGGAACTGAATGTGGTGGATGAACTGACAGTAGAAGAAAATCTGACGCTGGGAGCGGAAGAAACCCGCTTCGGTGTGATCAGACATTCTGGCAAGTCGCAGCGGGTCTATGAAGTTCTGCATGAGATAGATCCCAGCATCGAGTTGAAGGAAAAAGTGGAAAAACTCAGTATGGCGAAGAAACAGATTGTGGAGATCGCCAAGGCAGTGGCTGCCAATGCCAGCATTCTGATTATGGATGAGCCGACGGCCGCATTGTCAGAAGAAGAGGTACGGAAATTATTTACCATTATACATAAATTAAGAGAACAGAAAGTGACCGTAATCTATATCTCACACAGGCTGGATGAGATCATGGAAATCGGCGATTATGTCACAGTGCTGCGGGACGGAAGGACAATAGCCACCAAGCAGGCATCCAAAATTCAGGGGCAGGAAGAGCTGATCCAGCTCATGCTGGGCAAAATCGTTATCCAGACTTATGTGCCAAGCGTCATAGACCCGGACAAAAAAGTGCTGGAGGTAGAGCATCTGACCAATGATAAGCTGCATGATATAAGCTTTGAAGCGCGAAAGGGAGAGATCGTGGGATTCTACGGCCTGGTGGGTGCCGGTAAGACGGAGGTGGCCAGGGCGCTGTTTGGAGCTGATCCCTCCCAGGGTACGGTAAGGATCGGCGGAAGAGAAGTACATGTCCGGGATCCCAGGGAGGCGATCCGCCAGGGAATCACGATGGTTCCTGAGGAGCGAAGGACCCAGGGGCTCTTTCTGGAGCTTTCCATCAAAGATAATATCCCGGTCATGAATTACAAAAAGATATCCAGATGGAATGTCTACAATAAGAGGAAGCAAAGGGAAATGGCAATTCAATACATAAAAGATCTGCGGATCGCTACCAGCAGCGAAGAAAAAAGCGTATCTTTGCTAAGCGGCGGAAACCAGCAGAAGGTGGTGCTGGCCAAATGCCTGAACGCGGATGCGAAGGTCCTGCTGTTAGATGAACCCTCCCGGGGAGTGGATGTCGGAGCAAAGGACGAGATTTTCCATATTATTCGGGAACTGGCGGCAAAAGGGAGCGCGTGCATTGTATTTTCCTCGGAACTGCCCGAGATACTGGCTCTTTGCGATAAAATCATCCTTCTGTATGAAGGAGAGATACGCGCCGTGGTCCAAAACAGTGTGAACAAACAGCCGGATTCCGAAAAAATAATGCAGATCTCTACAGGAGGGCTTGATAAATATGATGAGTAAAAATATAAGTAAATCCACGCTGACCCAATTGATCACCCTGTCCATACTGATCGTACTGGTCGTGGTGTTATCTATATTGGCGCCGGAGTTTTTAACCTATAATAATATGATGAATGTGCTGCGGCAGGTTACCTTCGTCATCATTACAGGGTCGGCGGCTACGATGCTGATGATTACGGGACATATGGACCTTTCCGTCGGAAGTCTGCTGGCGCTCTCAGGCGTGGTGTTTGCAGTGTGTGCCATGAATGACATACCTTTGTTTCTGTCCGGGATACTGGGCATCGGAGTGGGATTCGCCTTCGGTGTCCTAAACGGAATACTGGTGACTAAACTGAAAGTAACCCATGTAATCGCTACCCTGGGAAGCATGTATGTGGCGAGAGGGCTCAGCTATATCGTTACCGACGGTAAGTCCATCAATGCCGGCCTGCCCAGAGGCTTTGACTCTATCGGCCGGAAAATGATCGGCACCATTCCAATCGCGGTCATTATCGCGGTGCTGGTACTTCTGATCTTTTTCTTCCTGGAGAGCAAAACGGTATTCGGCAAATACGCATTTGCGATCGGGGGAAATAAAAATGCCGCCACGCTATCAGGAATAAAGAGCAACCGGCTGGTTCTCTCCATCTATACCCTGGTCGGTACCATGGCGGGACTCTCCGGTGTGATCATGGCTTCCCGGCTTGGGGCTGGCGATCCGAATGTGGGGAACGGTTTTGAATTTGACTGTATTGTGGCTATCGTACTGGGAGGTACCAGCGTAGCCGGCGGCTCCGGCTCAGTGATCGGCATGGCTATCGGCGCCCTGATCGTAGGCTTTCTGTCCAACGGGCTGAATCTGCTGGGGGTGGGGACTTTCTATCAGACCGTATTCAAAGGAGTAATTCTGGTGGGAGCCGTACTTTTAGACAGCCTGATCAAGAAAAAATTAAAATAATTGGATGGGGTAAGGAGATGTTTCTATGGGATTATATATCAGGAAACCATATGCGGTAATCGGGATTTTTTGTATAGGACTGAATACCTATTGGTCACAGTTTCAGGGATTGCGTGAAGCGGTAATGGATCACTATGGAAAAATAAAGGGGTTGCTGCCGGAGGACATACATGTAACCGACGCAGGCCTGGTGGATAACTATACTGCGGCGGCCGAAGCCAACCGCACATTTGTGGAGGCGGGGGTGGATCTGATTTTCTGTTATTGTGCTACCTACTCCCCCTCATCGAATGTGCTTCCAGTCATTCACGGACTGTCTGCCCCTGTTATAGTTTTAAATCTTCAGCCGGAAAGATCCGTGGACTGTTCACAGACCAACACCATCGGTACCTGGCTTGGGACCCTCTCCTGCGCGGGAGCCCCGGAAGTTACCGCGGTGCTGAAAAAGAAAAACGCTTCTTATGGGGTAGTCACAGGCGCGATCGCGGGTGACCCCCATGTGATAAGTGAGCTTCACGCATGGTGCAGGTCGGCGGCCGTGGCGGCCAGACTGAAAAGAGGCCGGATCGGTATGATCGGTCATCCGTTTAACGGGATGATGGACCTGTATGTAGATGAGACAAAAATATATAATCAGTTCGGGATCTACACCGAATTCCTGGAGCTGCATCAGATCAAAAATGCCATGGGAGAGGTCACCGGCGAGCTATTGGAGGAGTGCCGCCAATTTATCAAGGACCATTTCGCGCTCACGGTGTCTCAGAATGCCCGGGAATTCGAGGAACTCTGCAAAGTGACCGCCGCCATGATTTCACTGATCAGGGAACAGGATCTGGACGCGGTGGCATTCCACTATGCGGGTGAGACACAGGGGGAATATAAGGATATCATCGGGCCGATGAACATTGTATTTTCAGCCCTCATTGCCCTTGGCATTCCGTGCTGTGTGGAGGGAGATATTAAGACCACCATCGCCATGCTGATCACCAAAGTACTGGCGGGGTGCTGCGCCACGGCCGAGTTGTATTCTATGGATCTTGAAAACGACACCTGTCTGATCGGTCACAGTGGTTCCAGCGATTTTGCACTGTCGGATGAAAAACCGGTGTTAAAAGAGTCCGAAGTATTCCACGGGAAATCTGGAAAAGGCTATCTTACCCAGTTCCTGGTCAAAAAAGGTCCGGTGACCCTGCTGGCTCTGAGTGAGGATGGAGAAGGCAAATACCGTCTGATCGCGGCAGAGGGCGAGAGTATTCCCGGAGATATCCTGATGCTGGGGGATACGAATGCCCGGGTGCGCTTCCCGATTCCTGTGAGGGAGTTTATGGACAGATGGTGTATGGCAGGGCCCTCCCATCACAGTTCGATGGCTGTGGGCAGCTGGGTGGATATGATCCGGAAAACGGCGGTAGTCCTGGGACTTGAGCTGGAAGTGATTTGTCCGTGATAGAACAAGTAACGGTATTTATATGTTTGCAGTAATAAAGTGTAACTGAATTTATGCGCAGTAAATGCGCTACTGGAGGAACGGCTGAACAAGAAGAAGTTCATCCATACCTGAATTTATGCGCAGTAAATGCGCTTCTGGAGGAAAATATGGAAAAATTAAAACAAACGAAACCAGCAAGGATCGGTATCTATACAATGGGATTAAAGCCCTACTGGGATCAGTTCCCAGGATTACGCGAACGAGTGATTGAGTATGCAGAATTTATCGCCGGAAAAGTCCGGAAAATAGGCGGCACACAGGTCTTCTTTTACGGATTGGTGGACTGTTCCGAACGGGGCGAGGAGGCGGGGGAATATTTTAACGCCCACAATGTGGATCTGATCTTTGCTCATGCCGGTACCTATGTAAACAGCGCCTCGATTCTGCCGGTTCATCAGGTCTGCAAAGCCCCGGTTGTCATCCTGAATCTGCAGCCCACAGCCAAAATCAACTATGCCCGGACGACAACCGGCGAGTGGCTGGCTCACTGCGGGGCCTGTCCGGTACCTGAGATGACCAACGCATTCAACCGCTCCGGCATAGAATGCCACATCATCAATGGCCTGTTAGGTCTAAATTATACGCCTGAGATCTCCATGACGGATGAAGACACGGCCTCTCGGCCGGAAGCGATCCGGGCCTGGAAACAGATAGAAGAGTGGGTTTTGGCAGCCAGCGTGAAAAGCGGGCTCTCCAATGCCAGATTCGGCTTCCTTGGCAACACCTTCAATGGAATGCTGGATATGTACAGCGACTTTACGATGTTCCAGGGACAGACGGGAGCCCATCTGGAAGTGTTGGAGATGTGTGATCTGAACCGCATGCTGGAAACCGTAACAGAGGAGGAAGTGGAAGCAAAAAAGGAGGAAATCACCGAATTTTTCATTATAAGCGAAGACTCCCCCTCAGATCCGCTGGCTAAAAAACCCACCCCGGAACAGCTGGAATGGTCTGCGAAAGTGGCAGTGGCCCAGGAAAAGCTGGTAAAAGAATACGATCTGGACGCTTTGACCTACTACTACCACGGGGCGCCCGATGGATACTATGAAAAAATACAGGGCGGCTTTATCGTAGGCCATTCCCTGCTCACCGCAAAAGGGATCCCCTGTGCCGGGGAAGGAGACTTAAAGACCTGCCTCGCCATGAAAATCTGTGATATTGTAAACAGAGGCGGCAGTTACTGCGAGATCGTCGTCACCGACTATGAGGACGGCACGATCCTTCTGGGCCATGACGGTCCGTTCCATCTGGCTATCGCAAACGGCAAACCCATTCTGCGCGGCATGGGGCTGTATCACGGAAAACAGGGGACCGGGGTCTCCGTAGAGGCGAAAGTAAAAGCCGGAGACATCACCAATCTGGGTTGCACCCAGAACATAGACGGAAAACTAAAATTTATCATCACGGAAGCCGAAGCGACCAACGGTACCATTATGACCATCGGAAACACACAGACTCCGGTGAGATTCCACAAGGATCCGGATGCCTACATGGACGAATGGTTTGCGCAGGCGCCGACCCATCACTTCGCTATGAGCGTGGGGCATAATGCTTCCCTCTTCGAGAAGATCGCGGTGATGCTTAAGATACCGTCTGTAGTTCTGGACCGGTAAATAAATACCCCCGAAGTCTGAAGCTGGCGGAATGAATACCTGGCCGCCGGCGCCTGACTCCGGGGTATTTTCTTTTGTTGCACGAATATGGTAATACTAGGGTTTAAGTTCCCGCTAAAGAGAAGTATAAGACCACCTGCTGACCGGCGAACTGGATACTGATCATGTGGCTGCCTTTTTCATATAGACCACCGACCGTGGTATCCTCATAAAAATCCCGGATTGTCTGCCAGCCGTCAGCCGCCAGTGTCTGGAGGTAGGCTTCCATCTGTTCCCGGCTGACATCCTGATAGCAGACGGCACAGTAACCTTTCTCATCAGCTGGTGTCATCCATAGCAGGTTGTCAAAATCAGGCCGCGGAATACCTTCGGTATAGCTGTTTTCCAGCCAGGGGTCCGCGGTAAAGCGGATAAGCTCCTGAAGCGTCTCCGGGCTTTTGGCATAGTCACGCAGGTCGCCGCCGACAAGTTCTTCAGCCTGCTGGCGGGTATAATGGCAAAATGGACCGCTGTCAGGGGAAGAATCAAGCGCCGCATAAAAGTCTTGCAAATTATCTACCAGAGCAAAAAGCAGCAGCGCATTCTTTTGGAATTGTCCGGGACTTACGGATGTATGACTGTCCCCGTCCTCTTTCAGTACCCACGTAACGCCCCGTTCATTTCCACTGGTGAGCAGTTCAAAGTGGTCATGATGCAAACCTTCCGGGAGTGGGAGAAGGCCGAGCAGCCTGCCTACTGCGGAATTATCGCCTACATAGGAGGTCCGCGCATTCCACAGTTCCTGCGTATTCAGATCCTGTACCTCATCCGGTTTGGATCCGCTTATGTTTGCGGCGCTTCCGAAAGTTAAGGCAACGGCTGCCACAGTTACGATCACAACGGCAGCCAGCGTGGCCAGCAGAGTTTTCGGCTGCCTGGCGATGCGCCTGATCCGTTCGGTCATTTCTTCCTTTCCGCCGGTCATGGTGGTAGCGCAGCAGAAGAGCTGGGAGGGTTTGGTGGGGGCGGTAGACATTTCGATGATCATCCTGCCATACTCCACCCGGTTTTCATTCCCCAGCTTCCGGACAGTCCCCTCGTCGCAGGCTAGCTCGCTGTCCCTGCGGGATAATACGGCGGCAAGCCATACCAGCGGATTGAACCAGTGGATGCACAGACAGAAAATGCGGATAAGGGCCCACAGATAATCCCTGTGCCGGTAATGGGTCAGTTCATGTGCCAGCACAAACGCGGTGCGCCTTTCATCAGCCAGGCTATCCGGTGTCAGGTAGACGGCAGGCTTTGCGATTCCATACAGGCAGGGGGAGGGCAGATGATCTGCCATATAAACCGGCAGAGGAGATCCGGGTACTTGGATCTGGCGCCTGTTCTGCTTCAGGTTTCGGCCCAGACGAGTATTGGTGACTGCAAAAAATACTCCGGTCAGCAGCAGGCTGTGCGGCTGCCGTTACGAACGTCTGCGTATCCGGTATGATATTCATCACACTGACAGGATTTTCAAACAAGGGAAACGGCAGAAGCAGACGGATGGCCACCAGCATCCACAGAGCATATTGCAGCTGTGAGGATATCTGACCCCGCAGCAGATACCGAAGCGCGATGATAATCAGAATCAGTACGGATGAGGTGATGATGGTTTCCATCATGATTCCACCTCCGCCTGCTCTAATATCGCATACAGCTCATCGATTTCCTCTTTGGTGAGCTGGTTTTTACGAACCAGGGTGCTCATCATCAGGCTGGTGGAGCCTTCAAATGCACGGTCCAGCAAAGAGCGGGTCTCCGCGATCGCCACATCATCCCGCGCAACGTTGGGATAATATTGCTTTGCCCGTCCGACCACTTCATAGCGCAGAATTCCTTTGTCCGTCATGCGTTCCAGCATGGTCTGGACGGTACTGCGGCTCCAGCCGGGATTTTCTTTTAATTCATGGCAGAGCTGTACATAGGTGCGGGGAGCTTTCACCCAAAGCTTTTCCATAATGTGCCATTCGCTTTTTCCAAGTGTATTGATTTCGTTTGCCATTTGTTCCCTCCGTTGCATGACAGTAGTCATTCTTTTTTGTACCGTATCATATTGCATGACAGATGTCAAGCAAAAGGAGGCGTAAAGTAATGTGTATTATGACACGTAATGAGTGATTTGACATTGCCATGCGTTCCAATTAAGATGGAAAGAAGTTCAGAGGGCTCATCCAGACATGTTGATGACTTTTATGACCGCTTAAAAGAGGCAGGGCTGGCAAAGCCTGATTTTACCGTAATCACACATTGGCATTCGACCATACATTTGGAATGCACCACATACATGGAGCCAGTATTGCCCACGAAAGAACGAATTTACTTTTAAAAGAACAACAGGAAAAGGCTCTTGATCCATCTTATATAAGTAGTTTGAAAAAAGAGGATTCCTGTTTTGAGGATATGATTAAAAAGACGGACTGTATTTATTGCATTTTAAGTCATGTGGAGCCACTAGATAAAGAGGAGTTATTAGATTATTTATGTCAGTTCTTAACAGATTAGCTTTCCGTTTTCTTAGTTTCCTGTTATCAGGTGTTAGAGGTTTAAACTATACGCAGGATTTGATAAAAAGGCCTATTTCATGTGGTATGGCGGGAATAACAGCGAAATGTTTGCCGTCCCTAAGCACCGGTACTGAGTGCTCACAGCGATAAAAAATAGTAGCGCTCGAAAACACCTCGCTGCCTATTTTTCGTGCATCGCACGTAAGCGGCTAAAAAACAGCCGCCAAGTGCTCATAGCGATAAAATTGAAAAAATTATATAGACATTTTGGATCAATATTGTATAATAGAGTTTGGTTATAAGTTGTGACTTGCAGCCGGCGGGTTAAGTGTTAAAAGGGTTACTATTAAACAATACAATATAGAAAAGAGAGGTTAAGTTTATGGCAAACATCGATTTGAGCCAGTATGGCATTAAAGGGACCAAAGAAATTGTGTACAATCCTTCTTTTGATACTTTGTTCGAGGAAGAGACCAGACCGGATCTGGAAGGCTATGAAAAGGGACAGGTAAGTGAACTCGGCGCGGTGAATGTTATGACCGGTATCTATACAGGCCGTTCTCCCAAAGATAAGTTTATTGTCATGGATGACAATTCAAAAGACACGGTATGGTGGACTTCTGATGAGTATAAGAACGATAATCATCCGGCCAGCCAGGAAGCATGGGATACCGTGAAGAGCATTGCTCTGGAAGAGCTTTCAGGCAAGAGACTGTTTGTTGTGGACGCATTCTGTGGTGCCAATAAGGATACCCGTATGGCGATCCGTTTCATCGTTGAAGTAGCATGGCAGGCTCATTTCGTTACGAACATGTTCATTCAGCCTACTGCTTCTGAACTTGAGAACTTTGAGCCGGACTTCGTTGTATACAATGCTTCCAAAGCAAAAGTGGAAAATTATAAAGAGTTGGGCCTGAATTCCGAGACAGCGGCTATGTTCAACATTACCAGCCGCGAGCAGGTTATTGTCAATACATGGTACGGCGGAGAGATGAAGAAAGGTATGTTCTCGATGATGAACTACTATCTGCCGCTGAAGGGTATTGCTTCCATGCATTGTTCTGCCAACACAGATATGAACGGTGAAAATACTGCTATTTTCTTCGGACTCTCGGGAACAGGCAAGACCACGCTGTCAACCGATCCGAAGCGTCTGCTGATCGGAGATGATGAGCATGGCTGGGATGACAATGGCGTATTCAACTTCGAAGGCGGATGTTATGCCAAAGTAATCAACCTGGATAAAGAATCCGAGCCGGATATCTACAATGCGATCAAACGCGATGCGCTTCTGGAGAATGTTACCCTGGATGCTGACGGCAAGATCGATTTCGACGACAAGAGCGTGACGGAAAATACCCGTGTATCTTATCCTCTGAATCATATTGAGAAAATCGTCCGCCCGGTTTCTTCCGCTCCTGCGGCAAAAGATGTTATTTTCCTGTCGGCAGATGCGTTTGGGGTACTCCCTCCCGTATCGATCCTGACTCCGGAACAGACACAGTATTATTTCCTGTCCGGATTTACAGCAAAACTTGCCGGTACAGAGCGTGGAATCACAGAGCCTACACCTACCTTCTCCGCTTGTTTCGGCCAGGCATTCCTGGAGCTGCATCCTACCAAATATGCAGAGGAACTTGTTAAGAAAATGCAGGTGAGCGGTGCGAAGGCATATCTGGTCAATACAGGATGGAATGGTACAGGTAAACGTATCTCTATCCGTGACACGCGTGGTATCATCGATGCTATTCTCGATGGATCGATCGCAAAAGCGCCGACCAAGCAGATGCCGTACTTCAATTTTGAAGTTCCCACTGAGCTTCCGGGCGTAGATCCCAAGATTCTGGATCCCCGCGATACATACGCGGATGCTTCCGAATGGGAAGCTAAGGCCAAAGATCTGGCACAGCGTTTTGTGAAGAACTTTGCGAAATATGAGGGGAATGAAGCAGGAAAAGCTTTGGTTTCTGCGGGACCTCAGTTATAAGAATAACAGGATAACCAACCCCCGGCTGAGAATGCCGGGGGTTTTTACACGGCAGACCAGAAAATAAGTACTTGCATTTCGTATATCCCGGTGCTATAATGAATAAGATAATTACAAGGTAGAATGACTAGAGTGGGTGAATGCCCACTCTTATTTGTTGGTATAAGTAGAAGGAAGGTGTAGGAATGAAAAAGAGAGAGCAATACGAACAAGAGACGGAAAGGCTGCTGATACCAATTATAGAAGCCCATCAGTTCGAGCTGGTGGACGTAGAGTATGTAAAAGAAGGCAGTAACTGGTACCTGCGGGCCTATATTGATAAAAAAGGCGGAATTACCGTTGATGACTGTGAGCTGGTCAGCAGGCAGTTAAGTGATCTTCTGGATGAGAAAGACATAATAGACGAAGCGTACATCCTGGAGGTCAGTTCCCCCGGGTTGGGGCGTCCGCTGAAGAAAGAAAAAGACTTCCAAAGAAGCCTTGGGGAAGAAGTAGAAGTGAGGACCTACCGGCCCATCAACCGGTCCAAAGAGTTCACCGGAATTTTAAAAGAATATGATAAAGACAGTGTGACCCTTGCGTTTGATGATGAACAGACCATGATAATCGCGAGAGCGGACATTGCATTGATCCGCCTGGCCTTTGATTTTTGATCATATTAGGAGGAAAGTGAGAAAATGAATACGGAATTAATGGAAGCTTTGAACATTTTGGAAAAGGAGAAAGATATCAGCAAGGAAACTCTGATGGAAGCCATAGAGAATTCGCTGCTGACGGCCTGTAAGAACCATTTTGGAAAAGCGGATAATGTGAAAGTCAATATCAATCATGAGACCGGGGAATTTGCCGTATTTGCTGAGAAGACCGTTGTGGAAAAGGTGGAGGACCCGGTGCTGGAGATCAGCCTGTCCGACGCCAAGCTGATGGATTCCAAATATGATCTGGGCGATATCGTCAATGTGGAGATCAAATCCAAGGAATTCGGCCGGATCGCCACCCAGAACGCCAAAAACGTAATTCTGCAGAAGATCCGTGAGGAAGAGCGTAAAGTCCTGTACAATCAGTACTATGAGAAGGAAAGGGATGTGGTTACCGGTATTGTACAGCGCTATGTTGGGAAGAATGTCAGTATTAATCTGGGCAAGGCGGACGCGCTGCTGACCGAGAATGAGCAGGTCAAAGGCGAGGTGTTCCGTCCTACCGAGCGGATCAAGCTGTATGTACTGGAGGTAAAGGACACGACCAAGGGGCCGAAGATTCTCGTTTCCAGGACACACCCGGAACTGGTGAAACGTTTGTTTGAAGAGGAAGTAACCGAGGTCCGGGACGGAACGG
Organism: Diplocloster modestus; assembly: GCF_019042245.1. Taxonomy (GTDB): domain Bacteria; phylum Bacillota; class Clostridia; order Lachnospirales; family Lachnospiraceae; genus Diplocloster; species Diplocloster modestus. Next base: position 127,118 of record NZ_JAHQCX010000007.1, on the reverse strand, counting down.
TCGAGATTAAGAGCATTGCCAGAGAGGCTGGTTCCAGAACCAAGATCGCCGTGTGGTCTAATAATCCCAACGTGGATCCTGTGGGAGCCTGTGTCGGTATGAACGGCGCCAGAGTCAATGCCATCGTCTCCGAACTGCGGGGAGAAAAGATAGATATCATCAATTGGAACGAGAATCCGGCGCTTCTGATTGAAAATGCCTTAAGCCCGGCCAAGGTAGTGTCCGTCATCGCGGATGCGGATGAAAAGACGGCCAAGGTCGTGGTTCCGGATTATCAGTTATCACTTGCCATAGGTAAGGAAGGCCAGAATGCGAGACTGGCCGCCAGACTGACCGGCTTTAAAATAGATATCAAGAGTGAAACCCAGGCACGGGAGGCCGGTGACTTCTATATGGAAGATCTGGGCTATGAGGACTATCCGGAAGATCTTCAGTACACGGATGTGGATTATGCAGATGAAGAGTATACGGATGAGGACTTTGCGACAGAGGAATATATAGAAGATTACGAACAGCAGTAAATCTTCAAAGGAAGTGGTAGATTGAGTACGAATAAAAAGATCCCGTTACGTAAATGCACCGGCTGTGGTGAGATGAAGAGCAAAAAGGAAATGATCCGCGTCTTAAAAACCGCAGAGAATGAAATTGTGATAGATGCCACCGGAAAGAAAAACGGCAGAGGGGCTTATCTGTGTTATTCCCGGGAATGTTTTGAGAAAGCGGTCAAAAGCCGCGGTCTGGAACGGTCCCTGAAGATGAGTATCCCGAAAGAAGTATACGAACGATTAAGAGAGGAGTTGGATGCTCTTGAAACAGAATAAAGTCCTGTCCCTCATAGGTCTGGCTACCAAAGCAGGCAAGACGGCCAGCGGAGAATTTTCCACGGAGAAAGCGGTAAAATCCAATAAGGCCAGTCTGGTAATCGTAGCAGACGAGGCATCCGACAATACCAAAAAGATGTTTCGGAATATGTGTACTTACTATAAAGTGCCGGTATACTTTTTTGGTAGTAAAGAGGAACTGGGTCATGCAATGGGTAAAGAAATGAGGGCCTCGTTAGCGTTGCTGGACGCAGGGTTTGCGAAGGCAGTGGAAAAGGAACTTGTTAATACTAACGCGGCAAAAACTGGAGGTAGTAAGTATGGCGAAATTGAGAGTATATGAGTTAGCAAAAGAATTAGGCAAAGAGAGCAAGGACGTGTTAACGGTCCTTGCGTCGAAAAATATAGAAGTGAAGTCACATGCCAGCAGTCTGTCTGATGATCAGGTGGATATGGTGAGAAAAAGCTTGTCAGGAAATGCTAAAGGGCAGAGTCCGGCCCGGCCTCAGGGCCAAAGCAAACGTCCGGCAGCGCCTGCCCAGGAAGCGCCGGCACCGGCCCATGCGTCCGAGGCGCGGCCGCAGCAGGAGATGCCGAAGAAAAAACCGAATATCATTCAGGTATATAATCCGCAGAACAGCCAGCAGGCATCATTGAACCGTCAGGGAAGCCGTCCGCAGGCAGGCAGGCCTGGTCAGAATGCGAGACCACAGGGCCAGCGGCCTGTGGGTGGCCAGCAGGGTGCCAGACCGATGCAGGGCCAGGGCCAGCCGGGAACGAGACCGGTACAGGGTCAGGGCCAGCCGGGAACGAGACCGGTACAGGGTCAGGGCCAACCGGGAACGAGACCGGTACAGGGTCAGGGCCAGCCGGGAACGAGACCGATGCAGGGCCAGGGAGAGCAGGGAAACAGACCGATGCAGGGCAGCCAGGGCCAGCAGGGTACCAGACCGGTGCAGGGCGGCCAGAGCCAGCAGGGTACCAGACCAATGCAGGGCAGCCAGGGCCAGCAGGGTACCAGACCGGTGCAGGGCGGCCAGAGCCAGCAGGGTACCAGACCAATGCA
>NZ_JAHQCX010000007.1:0-125131 GCF_019042245.1 Diplocloster modestus | reverse complement strand
GGGCAGCCAGGGCCAGCAGGGTACCAGACCGATGCAGAGCAGCCAGGGCCAGCAGGGTACCAGACCGATGCAGAGCGGCCAGGGCCAGCAGGGTACCAGACCGATGCAGGGTCAGGGCCAGCAGGGTACCAGACCGGCCGGCCAGGCAGGAAACCAGGGAACCAGGCCGAATGGCACTTATCAGGGAAATCAGGGGCAGCGTCCGCAGGGCCAGCAGGGTTACCAGAACAGACCCGCTGGAGCATCCCAGTATAACAGACCTAACGGCCAGCAGGGGAATTCGTCCCAAAGACCGGCTGGAAACCAGCAGTCTTACGGATCCAACAGACCCTATGGCCAGCAGAATAACAATGGCAACCGAAGCACAGCACCCGGCCAGGGCCAAAGAAGCGGCCAGGGCCAGTATAACCGTCCGGCACAGGGAGACCGTCCGAACGGCCGTCCAAACCAGGGGTCCGGCCAATACCAGAATCAGGGTTCCGGACAGTATCAGAGAAATTCCCAGGGACAAAATGGGCAGAGAAGCGGCCAGGGCCAGTATGGAAACCGTCCTTACCAGGGACAGAACGGCAGGCCCCAGGGGCAGAATAACCGTTCCCAGGGAACCAGGCCCGGAGGCGGACAGACAATGAGAGACGGGCTGACGATACCGAAGCCGCCTCAGACAAAAGCTACGGAGAAGCAGAATGTAACCTCCAGAGCGGAGAGAGGGGACCGCAGCAGGGATAAAGACCGGAATGGCCGGAACGACCGCCGCGGATACCAGGATAACAGACCGAACCAGAGAAATACGGGCGGCAAAGGCAGAAATAATACCCCTGCGCCGAAGCCGGTGCAGCAGGAGCCTAAGGAAGAGACCATCCGTACCATCATTCTGCCGGAAACCATGACGATCAAGGAACTGGCGGAAAAGATGAAGGTGCAGGCAGCCGCGGTTGTGAAGAAACTGTTTTTACAGGGATCGGTGGTGACGGTCAATCAGGAAATTGACTTTGAAAAAGCCGAGGAGATTGCCCTGGAGTTCAATTGTATCGCGGAAGCGGAAGTAAAAGTAGACGTGATCGAAGAATTGCTGAAAGAAGATGAGGAAGATCCGGCAACCCTGATCCCCAGACCTCCTGTAGTATGCGTGATGGGTCATGTTGACCATGGTAAAACATCTCTGCTGGATGCGATCCGGAATACTCATGTAATTGATAAAGAAGCCGGAGGAATTACCCAGCATATCGGAGCCTACACGGTGTCCATCGACGGGCAGAAGATCACCTTCCTGGATACACCGGGCCATGAGGCATTTACCGCTATGCGTATGCGTGGAGCGAATTCCACCGATATCGCTATTCTGGTGGTGGCCGCCGATGACGGCGTGATGCCCCAGACCATAGAGGCGATCAACCATGCCAAAGCGGCAGGGATTGAAATAATCGTAGCGATCAATAAAATAGATAAGCCCAGCGCTAACATCGAGCGTGTGAAGCAGGAACTGACCGAGTACGAACTGATTCCGGAAGACTGGGGCGGAAGCACCATCTTTGCACCGGTATCCGCTCATACCCATGAGGGAATTGACAATCTTCTGGAAATGATCCTCCTGACTGCGGAAGTATGCGAGCTGAAAGCGAATCCCAAGAGAAGGGCCAGAGGACTGGTCATCGAGGCGGAGCTGGATAAAGGAAAAGGCCCGGTAGCCACTGTCCTGGTGCAGAAAGGAACTCTGCACGTGGGAGATTCTATCGCCGCCGGTTCTTCCTACGGAAAAGTCCGTGCGATGATGGACGACAAGGGCAGAAGGGTAAAAGAAGCCGGCCCCTCCACTCCTGTGGAAATCTTAGGTTTAAGTGATGTCCCCAACGCCGGTGATATCTTTGTGTCGCCGGAGAACGATAAAGAGGCAAGAAACTTTGCACAGACTTTTATATCCGAAGGCCGTGAGAGGCTTCTGGACGATACCAAAGCCAAGATGTCGCTGGATGACCTGTTCACTCAGATCAAGGCCGGCAATATCAAAGAACTGGGTATCGTGGTGAAGGCCGATGTGCAGGGCTCTGTGGAAGCAGTCAAACAAAGTCTGCTGAAGCTGTCCAACGAAGAAGTAATCGTCAAGATCATCCATGGCGGCGTGGGTGCCATCAACGAATCCGACGTCATCCTGGCCAGCGCGTCCAACGCGATTATTATTGGCTTTAATGTGCGTCCGGATGCCACGGCGAAAAATACGGCGGAACGAGAAGGCGTGGATATGCGTCTGTACCGCGTTATTTACGATGCCATCGCCGATGTGGAAGCGGCCATGAAGGGGATGCTGGATCCGATCTTTGAGGAGAAGGTCCTGGGCCACGCGCAGGTGCGTCAGACATTTAAGGCATCCGGAGTCGGAACCATCGCCGGCGCCTATATTCTGGACGGTATCTTCCAGAGAAACTGTACAGTACGCCTGACCAGGGACGGAGTGGTAATCTATGAAGGACCGCTGGCCTCTCTGAAGCGTTTCAAAGACGATGTGAAAGAAGTCAAGAGCGGCTTTGAATGCGGTCTCGTACTGGAAGGCTTCAATGATATCAAAGAGGAGGACCTAGTCGAAGCTTATACCATGGTCGAGGTCCCCAGATAATTTCCCACAGGCGGTGCCTGATGGAAAAAACGGGCGGTAAGCCTGAAAACGAGGTGTGAAACATGAGAAAGAACAGTATTAAAAACACCAGAATAAACCAGGAAGTACAAAAGGAATTAAGCGAAATTATCCGCGCGGGAATCAAGGATCCGCGTATCAATCCCATGACCAGTGTCGTGGCAGTTGAGGTGGCGCCGGATCTGAAGACATGCAAAGCCTATATCAGTGTATTGGGAGATGAAGAATCCCAGAAAGATACGCTGGCAGGATTAAAGAGCGCGGAAGGCTATATCAGGACAAAGCTGGCGCGTACCATTAACCTGCGCAACACGCCGGAAATCCGGTTCGTGCTGGACCAGTCCATCGAATATGGTATTAATATGTCGAAGCTTATTGACGATGTCAACCGGGACTTGAATGAAAAGGGTGAAGTAGATGATCAATCTGACATCTGAGCTTAAAAATGTAAGAACCGTTGCGATCGCCGGCCATGTCAAACCGGACGGCGACTGCATCGGGTCCTGCCTGGGGATGTATCTGTATCTGGTCGCTTATTTTCCGCATATCCAGACAGATGTGTTCCTGGGAAAAATCGCTCCGGAATACAGTTTCCTTAAGGGGGTGGATCAGATCCGCCATGACTGTGAGGGAGCAGGGCCTTATGACGTTTTCATTTCCCTTGACTCCAGTGACAGGGAGCGTTTGGGTGCAGCAGGTGAATTGTTTGATACGGCGGGAAAGACCATCTGTATCGATCATCATGTCAGCAACCAGGGATTTGCCCAGGTCAATTATATCGTGCCGGACGCCAGTTCCACCTCGGAACTGGTGTTTGAAGTGATCGGGGAGGAAAAAGTGACCAGGGAAATGGCTGAGGCCATCTATACCGGGATCGCCAGTGATACGGGAGTGTTTCAGTATTCCTGCACTTCCTCCAGGACCATGAATATCGCCGGTATGCTGATGGATAAGGGGATTGATTTTTCCTGGATTGTGGATGAGACTTTTTATAAAAAGACCTATCTTCAGAATCAGATCCTGGGCCGGGCACTGATGGAAAGTATGCTGCTGCTGGATGGGAAATGTATTGTCAGCGGCTTTCGCAAAAAGGACATGGATTTTTATCACGTGGGACCGCTGGATTTTGAAGGAATCGTCAATCAGCTGAGGCTGACGGAAGGCGTCGAGGTGGCGGTATTCCTCTATGAATCCGGAAACCAGGAATTCAAGGTCAGCATGCGCTCCAAAAGCCAGGTGGATGTGAGCGGGATCGCGGTTTATTTCGGCGGCGGCGGCCATGTGAGAGCGGCAGGATGCACCATGCAGGGAACGATGTTTGACGTTATCAATAACCTGACTCCTCACATCGAAAAGCAGCTGAAAAGGAAGGTAGAACAAGAGTGATACACGGAGTGATCAACGTTTACAAAGAACGGGGATATACTTCCCATGATGTGGTGGCGAAGCTGCGTGGAATTCTGAAGCAGAAGAAGATCGGACATACCGGGACGCTGGATCCCGATGCGCAGGGAGTGCTGCCGGTGTGCCTCGGGAAGGCCACGAAGCTATGTGATATGCTGACCGGGGAAGAAAAGGTCTATGAAGCCGTATTAAGACTGGGAATCATCACAGACACACAGGATATGACCGGACAGGTACTCAAGGTCCGGGAAGTACAGGTGACGCCGGAGGAGGCCAAGGAAGCGGTGGACAGTTTCGTGGGGGATTACGATCAGATCCCTCCCATGTATTCCGCCCGGAAGGTCAATGGAAAAAAATTATATGAACTTGCCCGGGAAGGAATAGAAGTGGAGAGGCAGGCCAGAAGAGTCAGAATCTATGAAATCGTGATTCTGGAATGCCGTCTGCCCCTGATCCGCTTTACCGTCCGCTGTTCAAAAGGTACCTATATACGCACCTTATGCCAGGACATCGGAGAAAAACTTGCCTGCGGCGGTTGTATGGAATCCCTGCTTCGGACGCAAGTAGGGCGTTTTATGTTAAAGGACAGCTTAAAGCTGGAACAGATTCAGCAGCTGGCGGAAAATGGTCAGATTGGCCAGATCCTGACGCCGGTAGATGAGATGTTCGGCGGGCTGCCCGCAGTGACCGTAAAAAGAGAATTTCAAAAGTTGATCAAAAACGGTAATGCGTTTATGCCAGAGCATCTGCTGTCTTTGCCGGACGAAGCCGGGACGGGCGCTGGCAGCCCGGAGCCGGGACAGGTTCAGGTCCGGGTCTACGATGAGGCCGGAGGTTTTTACGGCATCTATGAATATCAGACAGACCGCGGCCGTTTTCAGCCGGTGAAAATGTTTTTAGGAGATTGAGAACATGGAATACATTACAGATCTGACAAATTTTCATATGGATACTCCCTCCATCGTTTCCCTCGGCAAATTCGACGGGCTGCACCGAGGCCATCAGAAGCTGTTGAAAAAAATGAAAGAATTGCGCACCGGTGTGGAAAAGACGGCAGTGTTTACCTTTTCCGTCCCTCCGAAGGCAGCCCTGTCGGGAAATGGCCTGTCTGTTCTGACTACCAATGAGGAGCGCAGGGCGCTGCTGGAACGGGAAGAGATCGACTATTGCGTGGAATGCCCGTTCAGTCCTCAGATCTCCCATATGACCCCGGAACAGTTTATACGGGAAATTCTTGTGGAGCGTCTGAAGGTAAAAGAGCTGGTGGCAGGTACGGATTTTCATTTCGGATACCGGCGGGCCGGAACCTGCAAAACCTTAATGCAGTTCGCGGACAGCTGCGGTTACCGGCTGCACGTGGTGGAGAAGGAAGTTTATGATGGACGTGAAATCAGCAGTACTTTTGTAAGAGAAGAGGTTAAGCAGGGGCATATGGAAGTGGCGGAAGCGCTGCTTGGTTATCCCTACAGGATCCGGGGAACGGTGGCCCATGGCAGACAGATCGGGCGTAAGACGCTTGGAATGCCTACCGTGAATCTGATGCCGCCTGCAGATAAACTGTTGCCTCCGAACGGGGTATATGTTTCCGTGACCCGGGTGGATGATATCATATACCGGGGCATGACGAATATCGGGTATAAGCCGACGGTCGGAGGAGAGACAAGGATTGGAGTGGAGACCTTTCTCTTTGATTATGAAGGGGATCTCTATGGTAAATATATCGAAGTGGGACTTTTAAACTTCGAACGGGAAGAACACAGATTCAGCTCCATGGCTGCGCTGAAAGAACAGATGGAGAAAGACATTCAATATGGAATAACATATTTTACCAAAAATATGAACAATTTGTAAAAAGTGCGATTTATGAGTCTCCGTTGTTGACAAACAGATGGGCTGTGTTATAATAAATTGGTAATAAATTTAACAATTACGTAATAATTTACAATAATTTACATAAGACCAACAGGAGGTTCTAATGAAAAAACAGATTGTACTTGCAGTTTTGTGCCTGAGTCTTACCGGAGCTGTCATATTCGGAGGGGACGCCGTAGCAAAGGCATCTACCGCCAACGGCTTCGCAGGAGCGGGCATTTCTGCTGAGATAGAAACGAAGACAGCCAATGTTTCCACCAGCGTGAACACAACTGCTCAAAATACACAGCCAGCGGCCCAGACCGGCGCACCGGCCATGTCAGCGGGAATTATGGCTGATGCGAAAGCAGTAGCCACGGCAAACACGACACCTGCGGTAGCTCCGGCGGCGGACGCAGAACAGCCCGCTGCAGACCAGCCGGCAGCGACTCCGGAAACACAGGCTCCTGCTGAGGATCAGGCAGCATCTGCGGTACAGGTCGAAGGATATACAAATCTGGGAATCGCTCAGGTGGACAATCATCTGAATGTCCGTGAAGAACCCGATGAAGGCGCGAAACTGGTCGGTAAAATGCCTAAAAATGCCGGCTGTGAGATATTAGAAGTTCAGGGAGACTGGACGAAAATCGAATCCGGAAAAGTAACCGGATATGTAAAAAGCGAATATCTGCTGACCGGCGACGCAGCTACGGAAGCGGCGCAGCAGGCGATGTCCAAGATGGCCAAGGTCAACACTACCACATTGTACGTGCGGGCCGAGCCGAATACCGAATCCACCATTGTTACCCTGGTTCCGATCGAAGAGGAACTGGAGGTACTAGAAGAGCTGGAAGGATGGGTAAAAGTCAATATCGACGGCGACGAGGGTTATGTATCCTCCGAATATGTGGATGTATCCGCGAAACTGCCCAAGGCTTCCACGATTCAGGAACTGCAGGTGGGAGAAGGCGTATCCGAGAAGAGTGTTTCCGTCGTTTCCTATGCGAAACAGTTTGTTGGTAACCGTTATGTATACGGTGGAACCAGCCTGACCAATGGAACGGACTGTTCCGGATTTACCATGGGCGTATACGCCAAGTTTGGAGTCGGGCTTCCTCATTCCTCCAGGGCGCAGGCCAACTGCGGTACCCGTGTCGGATTAAATGAAGTACAGCCTGGAGACCTGATTTTCTACAGCAATGGCGGCGGCATCAACCACGTGGCCTTGTATATCGGAGGCGGACAGGTTGTTCATGCCAGCTCTCCGAAGTCTGGCATCAAGATTTCCGGAATGAATTACAGAACTCCTGTGTGCGCAACACGGGTAATGAAATAGTAAAATTTAATCAGTTTAATTGGTTAATTGGGTTAATTGGGGACATGTCCATTTGTGACATGTCCCTTTTGTGGGCCTCCCCTGGAGGCACGCTTGCGTTTCTGTTCACGGTCAAACGCGAGGGGACAGGCCCCTCTCAATTTGGCTGTGAATAGTAATGCGGCGGCAGAAAAGTAATTCAGGACTGATGCAGCTTGCGGTAAGCGGTTGGAGTATAGGAAGTCAGGGCTTTAAACATCCGGACAAAGGAGGAGATGCTGTTAAAGCCTGAACGGTACGCGATCTCTGTGATTGAAAGTCCGGGATCGATCAAAAGATTTTCCGCGTAAGCGATTCGCTTCGTATTCAGGAATTTATAAAATGTGGTGTTTGTAAATTGTTTAAAGAGACGGGAAAAGTGATATTTACTGAACCCGGCTCTGTCGGCCACATCGTCCAGGGTCAAGTCTTCCATACAATGGGAGCTTATAAAATCACAAATATTTAAAAATTTTTCCGTATACTCACGCTGTTTACTGGGTGTGACATCGAACATAAGGCTGCTGTTCAGACATTCCCTGCCAAGCAATATGAATAATTCGGTAATTTTTGCAAAAGTGAAGGCATCACATAACGGCCTTATTTCAATACATTCCTTTTGGATTTCCAGGATAAGTTCCCGTGCGGTTTCATATATGGACGGCATTGTCTCATGAGTAACCAACTTAGCCGGCGCTAACATGGATATGGTTGATTCGATATCCTTGAACATATTGAGGAAAGATAAATCCACCTGAAAAATAATTCGAAGCCCGCTCTTTGGCGCGGTAATCCGGTGGAGCGTGCCTGGCGTGATGATCAGTATGTCGCCTTCTTTTAAATAATAATCAATATTACTGCAGCTTACCATATAATGATTTTCTAATGGAAATATAATTTCGACCGGAGTGTGCCAATGCTCCGGGTAGTTTTCGAATTCATCATTCAGATACAATTTAAAGGCATTGTGATCTTTGAAATTCACGGTCTCATGTTTCCCGTTTATGCTTTCTATCATGTTTTCCTCCAGTGACGCGTTTACCGCGTCATAAAATCAGGTATGGGCGAACATTTTTTGGTTCGACCGTTCCTCCAGTGACGCGTTTACCGCGTCATAAAATCAGGTATGGGCGAACATTTTTTTGGTTCGACCGTTCCTCCAGTGACGCGTTTACCGCGCATCTCGGTCCGTCTTTCCGTCGTTATATAGATAGGTATGGTAAAAAAGACTGCTCCCCTCCTGGAAATTAGCACAATTACTATATAACAATATTTCAAAAATTGCTTATCGAAGAAATGGAAAATCTATAGGAATTATAGTATTTTTGACTTAAAAAGTATATAAAAAAATGAAAATCAATAAAAAATTATAAATAATGCACAGATATCTATCTTGAAAGTTGTGAAAAGACTACAACATGGGATAAAAAATAGCAATAATTGATAATCAAATAGCAACTTTTAAGATGAAATAGTCAGGAGGTTATCTTATATTGGTATTAAACTTTATAAAATCTTAAGGAGGATATTACTATGAGAAAAGGAAAATTACTCGCTGTCATACTCGCAGCCGCGGTGGTCGGAACATGCATAACAGGGTGCGGGGCGGAAAGCCAGGCTGCTGCCGGACAAGAAAAGGACACGTCAAATGCCAAGACAGTACAGATGATTAACGGAAAAGACCTCACGCAGGTGGGATTCTCAGCACCGGCTATGGACAATGAATTCCAGACCAATCTTTCATCCACCCTGGAAGCGGCCTGCAAAGAGAACGGGATAAAATATACGGTATCCGAGGCTCAGCAGTCCGCGGCGAAACAGGCAGAACAGATCGAGAACATGGTAACCACGGGGTGTGAAGCGATCGTGGTTTCCCCGGTGGATCTGGACGGTATCCTGGACGCGCTGAAAAATGCCAAAAGCAGCGGAGTCTTTGTGAGCATGATCGGTGTGGTTCCGCCTTCCAAAGATTACTATGACGTGGTCGTAAATGTAGAACAGACGGATCTTGGCTCCCAGGCCGCCAAGGCAGCAGCTTCATGGATCGACAAGACATTTCCCGACGCTGCGGACGGAAGCATCGAAGTAGCCCTTCTGACTTTGAACAACAGTGAAGAGGCAACTAAAAGGGGAGAAGCGCTTGCGAAGGTAGAGGAATTCACAGGCAAAGCAAAGGTCGTCGGCGAATATGATTCCACCGGGGCCGCCAGTATCCCCACAAAAGCACAGGAATATACGGAAATGCTTCTTACGGAGCACCCGGACGTGAAATGTATTCTGGCCTATTCCGACTTCATGGGCCTGCCGGCGGACGAGGTCGTTATGAGGACAAAGGGAATCGATGTGGCGCATTTCGGCATATTTGGATGTGATTATAGTTCTGCTGGCTGTGAGGCGATTGAAAAATCAAAAACCAACGAAAGTACATACCGTGCTTCCGGCGCGTTTGGCGTCAATTTCGGAAAGACAGTATATGATACCATTGTCGGCAACGTTGAGGTCGACGGGGAATGCGTCTACTATGAACCGGCTTTTGAGCTGACGGTAGATAACGTGGATCAATATTTGAAATAAAGGGACTTACCGGCTTTCAAGTATGAAGAACGGCTCTTGTGTACGGTATCCCATTTTCAGGGAATGAAAAAAGGAAGGCGCCCTTTCCCGAAGGCTGACTCGAATGGACCGGCTTTCCGGGGCGGGTGCTTTTCCTCTTTTCTTGTCATAATTTTGCTTGCTCCCGATATGATACCGATCGAGCATATGGAAATATGATATAATGTCGACAGACATTATATCTGCGCCGGAGCGCTTTCCTTAGCGCGGAGTGTGCATCCCCCGGAAGGGATCATGATTGCGTGCAATCATGATATAATGTCGACAGACATTATATCTGCGCCGGAGCGCTTTCCCTGGCGCGGAGTGTGCATCCCCCGGAAGGGATCATGATTGCGTGCAATCATGATATAATGTCGATAGACATTATATCTGCGCCGGAGCGCTTTCCTTAGCGCGGAGTGTGCATCCCCGGAGGTATCATGATTGCGTGCAATCATGATATCTTAACACGGAGCAGATCGGAAATCGCAAGAGGGTGCACCGATACATCAATCGAACGGATATCTATATGCGCAGGCAAGACGCATGGAGGAAACAGATGAAACCAATATTAAAACTAACAAATATCAGCAAGACCTATCCCGGCGTTCAGGCGCTTAAGGATCTGTCCATCGAATTTTGCGAAGGTGAAATCCACTCCATTATGGGTGAAAACGGGGCAGGAAAGTCCACGATGATAAAAATCATAAGCGGAGCCATACAACCGGACGCCAACGGCGGGTCTATGGAAGTGGACGGCGATACGGTCAGGCATATGACTCCGGCCGCGGCCAGGGAGAAGGGGATCAGTGTAATTTACCAGGAATTTACGCTGGTTCCCACCATGTCTGTTGTGGAGAACATCTTCCTAGGAGAAAAGGTGGGGGGCAGAATCATTCCTGATTTTAACGCAATGCGGAAGAAAGCGAAAGAAATCTTTGAAGAATTCGGCGTGGAGATTGACCTGGATGTCCTGGTCCGGGAACTGACTCCCGGAAAACAGCAGCTGGTGGAAATCGCGAAAGCATTGACGAAAAATGTAAAAATCATGATTATGGACGAACCTTCGGCATCCATTTCAGTGGCGGACGTGAAAACATTATTTTCCATTATAGAAAAATTAAAAAAGAAAAATGTCACCATTATCTATATCTCTCACCGGATGGAAGAAGTGTTCGAGCTGTCGGACCGGGTGTCTATCCTGCGGGACGGCTGTTATATAGGGACGAAAGAAATCGTTGGAGCGGACCGGAAAAGCTTGATCAGCATGATGGTCGGGCGGGAATTAAATGAAAGTTATCCGGCCAGGGACGTAAAAATCGGCGAACCGGTGCTGGAAGTCAAAAACCTGACGGGTAACGGCGACCGCAATATCAGCTTCCGGCTGAGGCGGGGTGAGATCCTGGGACTGGCCGGACTGGTGGGAGCCGGAAGGACGGAGCTGGCCAAGGTTATCTATGGCGCAGCGAAGATCAGATCGGGAGAAATATGGGTAAAAGGTGAAAAAGTCCATATCAGTAATCCGCGCCATGCCATCGAGCGGGGAATCGGATACATTCCGGAAGACAGGAAGAACGAAGGCTGCTTTTTGAATTTCCCGATCGCATGGAATATCAGCCTGGTGAACCTGCGGAAACTGTCAAAAGCAACTGTAATGCGCAAGGCGGAGATAGAGCGGGTCAGCAGGGAATTCGCGGAAAAACTCAGTATCAAAACCCCTACGCTGGAGCAGTACGTAAAAAACTTAAGCGGCGGCAACCAGCAGAAGGTGGTTGTGGCGAAGACATTGGCGGCTAATACGGACATTATCATTTTTGATGAGCCTACCAGGGGGATCGATGTAGGCGCGAAGCAGGAGATCTACCAGCTGATGAATGAGTTGGTCGTGCAGGGGGTTTCCATCATCATGATTTCCTCTGAGATGGAAGAATTGATGGGGATGAGCGACCGGATTCTGGTTATGTATGAAGGCAGGATCAGCGGGGAGCTGGATAAGCCGGATTTTGTTCAGGCCAGAATATTGGAAATGGCCTCAGGATTATAGAAAGGAATATTGATATACATGAAAACAAATCATATAAATAAGTTTTTACGCGATAATATGACATGGGTACTGCTCATTGTCATTTCCATCATTTTTTCTTTTTTATCCCCGAATTTTTTTTCGTTTCGAAATATCATTAATATATTGAATCAAAATTCGTATATTATCATCTCCGCTCTGGGGATTGCTTTCATAATGATGGCCGGGGAGATCGATATCGCGGTCGGCTATACCATTTCCCTTACATCCGTTCTGTGCGCGATGATGGCGGTGGACCTGCATCTTCCGGCGCCGGTTATCCTGGCCGCGGGAATCCTGATCGCGATTCTGCTGGAATGTATGACCATGCTGATCGCACATTATTTCAGGCTGCAGCTGATGATGGTAACGATCGGAACCATGACTATTTTTCAGGGCATCTCCTTTGTCCTGACACAGTCCAAGACGATCAGCGGCCTGCCGGAAAGCTACAAAATCATCGGACAGGGGTATCTGGGAAGTATTCCGATCCCTGTAATAGTGATGGTGATTTTATTCATTCTGGCAAGCTTTGTGCTGAATAAGACCTACATGGGACGCTATGTATTTGCGATCGGCGGAAATGCGGAAGCGGCAAGGCTGGCGGGAATCAGCGTCTTTCGGATGAAAATGATGATCGCGGGAATCGCCGGAGGAATGGTAGGGCTGGCGGCTACTTTCCTGTGCACGAGGCTGGGAGCCATCCAGGCGAATACCGGTGCAGGGCTCGAATTCACCATCATTACGGCTGTCCTGCTGGGGGGTGTGAGCGTGCGGGGCGGTGAAGGAAGGATGTCGGGAGTCGTGGCCGGTGTTCTGATTCTGGCGATCCTGTCCAATGGAATGCAGCTTGCAGGAATGGATGTATATTATCAGTTCATCGCCAAAGGGGTTATCATGCTGGCCACAATAGGCGTGGATGTGTTCCAGCTAAACAGAAAAGATAAGGTAAGGATGCAGGATAAATAACAGGAATCATGAGAAAGAAGAGGAGCTTACAGATGCAAAGAGAAGAAGCCAGACGCCGTGCAAAAGAACTGATTGGGCGGATGACAGTGGAAGAAAAGGCAGCCCAGCTGAAGTATGACGCGCCGGCAGTAAAACGTCTGGACATACCGGCGTATAATTGGTGGAATGAAGGACTTCATGGCGTGGCCAGAGCGGGATGCGCCACGATCTACCCACAGGCCATCGCGATGGCGGCCGCTTTTGACGCAGATCTGTTACGGCAGGCAGCGGATCAGATCGCCACTGAATGCAGAGCCAAATACAACGCGTTTACCAAAGAAGGGGACTGCGGCATATATAAAGGCCTGACCTTGTGGAGTCCTAATGTGAATATTTTCAGAGATCCTAGGTGGGGGCGGGGGCAGGAGACTTACGGAGAGGATCCCTACCTGACGAAGAAGCTGGGCGTTGCCTTTGTAAAAGGTCTGCAGGGGGACGGCAGATATCTGAAAACAGCCGCATGCGCCAAGCATTTTGCCGTCCACTCCGGACCGGAGGCACAGCGGCATGAATTTGACGCCAGGGCGTCTGCGAAGGATATGGAGGAAACCTATCTTCCGGCCTTTGAAGCCCTGGTGAAGGAAGCAGGTGTGGAAGCTGTGATGGGGGCCTATAACCGGACGAACGGAGAACCCTGCTGCGCAAGTAAAACCTTAATTCAGGAGATCTTAAGGAATAAATGGGGATTCCAGGGCCATTACGTCTCCGACTGCTGGGCAATCCGGGATATCCACGAGCACCATAAGGTTACGAGCACGCCGGAGCAGTCGGCGGCCATGGCGCTAAAAGCGGGCTGTGACCTGAACTGCGGCAATACCTATCTGCGGGTTCTGCAGGCTTATTACAAAGGGCTTGTGACGGAAGAGGATATCACCTGCTCCGCGGAAAGGCTGATGACTACCCGGATTCTGCTGGGTATGCACAGTACGGATAATGAGTATGATCACATCCCATATGAGAAAGTAGAGTGCCCGGAACATCTGAGTACCTCTGAGGAGATGGCCAGGAAGGGAATCGTACTTCTGAAAAATGACGGAGTTCTCCCCCTGGACAAATCCCAGCTGAAAACCATTGGCGTCATTGGTCCGAACGCGGACAGCCGAACCGCGCTGGTCGGCAATTATCACGGTACTGCTACGGAGTACATAACGCTGCTGCGGGGGATTCTGGCTGAAGCGGGGGATGAGGTCAGGGTCCTTTACTCGGTGGGCTGCCACATCGAAAAGGACCGGTGCGAGCGGCTGGCCTGGAGGCAGGACCGATTATCGGAGGCCAGGACAGTGGCGAAGTTAAGCGACGTGGTGATTATGAATCTGGGCCTGAACGAGTTCCTGGAAGGGGAAGAGGGGGACACGGGAAATGAATATGATTCCGGTGATAAACAAGACCTTCAGCTCCCGCTGGTCCAAAGAGAGCTGCTGGAAGAAATCACCCGCATCGGAAAGCCTGTCATCCTGTGCGTGTCATCAGGAAGCGCGCTGGACTTAAGCTACGCCCAGGAGCACTGCGCCGCGGTGCTGCAGCTGTGGTATCCCGGGGCCAGGGGAGGTAAGAGCGCCGCGGATATCCTGTTTGGAAGATGTTCTCCCTCGGGAAAGCTGCCGGTTACCTTTTATAAAAATCTGGATGAACTGCCGCCCTTTGAGGATTATTCGATGAAAAACCGCACCTACCGCTATATGAGGACAGAAGCATTGTACCCGTTCGGGTACGGGCTCACCTATGGAACGGTGGAAGTGCTCCGGGTGACGGCTGAGAAAGCGAAGGCGGGGGCATCCCTGAAGATCAGGATCAAAAATACGGGGAACGTGAAAACAGAAGAGGTGCTGCAGGTATATATCCGGAATCTGGATTCCGCTTACGCAGATGAAAATTATCATCTGTGCGGCTTCAGACGGATCGCCACGGAGCCGGGGCAGGAAGCGGAGCTGGACATCTGCGTGGAAGAGAGGGAATTCACGGTGGTGGACGAGGAAGGAAGGCGATTCCGGGATGGGAAGCGCTTCCGGTTCTATGTGGGCTTCCATCAGCCGGATCATAGGAGCTGCCTGCTGTCAAAGAGCGGGGTGATGCAGGCGGAGATGGAATGTTGTTGATTTGATACCTGAGGAATTGGCTGGTGCCGAAAGAATTGGATAAGAAATTTGATATAGAAGGGATTGCAGGCGAAAGAATTGATACGAATAGAGCATTTGAAATATCTGGAGATACTTCTGGAAAACGAGGCAAAAATAGGCAGGCTCAGGGACGCTGCGTGCGCGGTGGTCACGAAAGCGGGGACCGAGTATGAGTTTTATCTGGGAAAGGCGCAGAGAAGCACCATATACCGGATTTTTTCCATGACGAAACCCTTCGTTGCCGCCGGAATCTATCTGCTGCTGGAACGTGGAGAAATCGCTCTGACGCAAAAACTCAGCGAGTTCTATCCATTTTTCAGGAATCCAACAGTGTGGACGGATCATAAGATATGCCCGGCGCACAGGGAAGTGCGGCTCATGGATCTGATGCATATGGTTTCAGGAATCGCTTATCCGGGGGATGGTACATATTCAGGAGAATATATGCAGAAGAAAATAAGCGCTTTGACGCAGGCCTATGAGGGAGGAAATGAGGTGGATTCGGAGAGTGTGCTCCGCGCATTTGCCGACACGCCTCTTATCTTCCAGCCGGGTGAACAGTGGCATTATGGGGCGTCGGCGGACATTTTAGGGTCGGTTATCGAAAAAGTGTCCCGGATGGATCTGGCTGAATTTTTCGGAAGAGAACTGTTGGAGCCGTTGAACATGAAGAATAGCGGTTTCTGGGTCGCAAAGGACAGCAGGCCGAATCTGGCAGATATCTATACAAGGAACACAGGTGCGCTGGAAAAGATCGACCGGGACCTGGAAAGGAAGCTTAAACTGCGGGATCCCTGCAAAAGGCCGCCGTTTCTCGCAGGAGGAAGCGGGCTGTACTCTACTTTGTCCGATTATGCGCAGTTTGTGCGGATGCTGTTGGGAAAAGGGGAGTATAAGGGTAGAAGAGTTCTGGGTAAAAGCAGTATAATGGGTATGGCATCGGCCGCCCTCAGGGAAGAACAACGAAAGAGTATATATTTTGACGGCCTAGAAGGCTACAGCTATGGAAATCTTATGCGGCATCTGACGTCGGTTCCAGTGTCGGGCGGTATAGGAACGGCCGGGGAGTTCGGCTGGGACGGGCTTTTGGGCAATGACTTTTTTGTAAGCATAGAAGAAGGGGTTGGCTTTATTTTCATGCAGCAGATCGCGGAAGGGGCGGATTATACACTGCGCAGAAAAATGCGGCAGATTGTATATGGGGCATTGGAGCGGTAAAGGAGGGAGCGGAATTTGGAATTTTTATTTCCGGGAGGTGCGAAAAAAGCTCTTACATTCAGTTACGATGATGGACAGATGTTTGATGCCCGTTTGATTGAGCTGTTTCACAGGTACTCTTTAAAAGGAACTTTTCATCTGAATTCGGGAACGCTTGGCGATGAGGGATATATCCGAGCGCAGGCAGTGCCGGAACTGTACCGGGGGATGGAAGTGGCAGGCCACAGCGTTACCCATGCATATTTGGATAGAATACCTCGCCATCTGGCTATGAGAGAAATCTGGGAAGACAAAAGAAACCTCGAACGGATAACGGGGAGGACTGTCAGGGGATTTTCCTATCCGTTTGGGGAGTTTGGGGAGGAGGCGGCAGAATGCCTGAAACGGGCAGGGCTTGAATACTCCAGAACTGTCCGGCCGACATATCAATTCGGATGGCCCCACGACTTTTTGCGATGGGATCCCACTTGCCATCACAATCAAGTATCGGACGAATTGGTCGGGCATTTTTTGAATCCGCCTGATTACGAAAAAACTCTTTTGTTTTATATATGGGGGCACAGCTTTGAATTTGAGAGAGAACAGACTTGGAAGCATTTTGAAGAAATATGCGAAAAGCTCTCAGGGCACGCGGATGTCTGGTATGCCACCAATATAGAAATCAAAGAGTACATAGCGGCGGTAAGGAATCTCGTGCTGTCGGCGGATTCGGATATGCTGTACAATCCTTCCGCACAAACGGTGGTGGTAGAGAACCGGGGAAATATAGTGGAGGCGGAACCCGGAAAAACAATACGGATCCCATAATCTGAAGAGCAGGCGCGGATAGCTGATCAGGGACAGCGATTGGCCATTTGGGCGATATGGGACATGTCCAACCGGAATGGACATGTCCCAAACCGAAATGGACATGTCCCAAACCTGATATTGCTTGACACAGGCAAGGAAACTCAATATAATTTAAAAAATAAGTGAAGGGGTATTAAAAATAGAAAGTTTAAGGGATGAGGTGTTAATGTGCCTGTAACCATCAATCAGATAGCGGAGCTTGCCGGGGTATCCAAGGGGACGGTGGACCGCGTACTGAATAACCGTGGGAATGTGTCAAAGGATATTGAGGCCAGAGTCCGGCAGATTGCGAAGGAACTGAATTATAAACCGAACCTGATGGCGAAGTCGTTGGCTTTGAGAAAGAAAGCTCCTAAAATCGGCGTTGTATTCCATGTGAAGAATAATTTTTTTATCGAGCAGGTGAAACTGGGGGTTCAGGCGGCTACCGAAGAACTGGTGGATTACGGAATTACAGTGATCAGTTATTACAGCAGGAATTTTGACGTGGATGATCAGCTGGCGCTGATTGACCGGCTGCTGGAGGAGGGGGTATCAGCCCTGGCGATCACACCGATTAATGAGCAGCCTGTGATCGATCGGATCGATGAGCTGATTGATCAGAAATTTCCTGTATTTTGCTTTATTAATGATATCAAGACCAGGAATCCGCATATCTTTATCGGTATCGATGCTTATCAGACTGGTGGGATTACGGCCGGGCTTTTTCATATGATTTCCAGTGGTGAGGAGAAACTGGCTATTGTTTCT
This sequence comes from Diplocloster modestus, assembly GCF_019042245.1. Lineage (GTDB taxonomy): Bacteria > Bacillota > Clostridia > Lachnospirales > Lachnospiraceae > Diplocloster > Diplocloster modestus. Next base: position 107,294 of record NZ_JAHQCX010000007.1, on the reverse strand, counting down.
CCGGGAATGAAAATGCTGGGGCATGTACAGAGAATCGAAGGCCTCAAGGATACACTTAAGAAATGGTATCCTAAGATTACGATGGCGGGTGTCTGTGAGATACCATTGAATGATATAGAGATCTATAAAACAGTAAAATATTTTTTTCAGGAACATCAGGAGATCACTTCTCTCTGGTATGCGACCTCCCTGAGTAATGGAGGGATCGTGGCATTAAAGGAATTGAATCTGCTATATAAAATTAAAATTATCTGTATTGATCTTCAGAACTTTACGAGGGAAGGGCTGGAAGAGGGATATATTTATGCGACGATCAATCAGAAACCATATAAGCAGGGATACGAGACGATTAAAATGATATTTAATTATCTGCTGACGGGGGAACTCACGGAATTTACACATACGATCGAGTCGGAGATCGTGATCAGGGAAAATATGCCAAGATAATGATTGAAGAATTACTGTTATAATAAGAACTGTCTGAGAGGGGAGGCTGTTCTGTTATAACAGTTTTTTTGCGTCCGGTTATACGTAATCCCCCTCCCGGAACCGCACAGCGGTAAAATCTGGAATTTATTCACAACTATATGTAAAACAGAAGAGAATTACATCCTTGTGTGCACGGTAACGGAAAAGAAATGAAATTCGAAATGAAGGATGTGAGAAAAACAAAAATAAATGTGAAATATGCATAAAATGATATATAAAAAATGGTTAATATATCACAAAAATACCAACAATATCAAATAAAAATTGACATATTTTGCATGTTTGATTATAATGAAATGGAACTGTTAACGTACACATTAAAGGAGAGAGACGAATGAAAGGAAGAATGAAAAAAATTATTTGTGCGGGACTTATAACCGTAATGGCGGCCGCTTCTTTAGCGGGATGCGGAGGAAAAAAAGAAGGGGAGCCATTAAAAGTCGGAATTATGCCGGCATCCGTAGGAGTTCCCGTTCAGTATGCGTATGACAAGGGATATTTTGAAGAGGAAGGCCTGAAGGTAGAACTTTCGATTTTCCAGACAGGTGCTCCGATTAACGAGGCGATCGCTGCGAAGCAGATTGACCTGGCCGCTTCCGGGGCTGCTACGATCTTCTCACTGGCATCCGGTAACTGTACGCTGCTGGCTGAGCTATGTACCTCCGGCGGAATGGGCATCTATGTGAGACCGGATTCCGATATCCTGAGTGTCCAGGGTGAACTTACCGATACCCCCGATGTATATGGTTCTGCGGATGTACTGAAGGGCAAAACGGTTCTGGGGCAGCTCGGCACCTCGGCGCAGTTGAATGTTTCCAAATACATGGACAAATTCGGATTGACCAGTGACGATTACACCATGGTACATATGGACGCAGGCCCCGCTTTCCAGGCTTTTGTGGCAGGAGAAGGGGACGCGCTGGCAGCTTATCCGCCTTATTCCTTCAATGCGCAGAACGAAGGCATGGTACAGATCACAACTTTCGAGGAAGCCACCGGGTTCAGCATCATCGACGCGCTGTTCGGCAGATCGGAAGTGATCAAGGAGCGCCCGGAAGATGTTGAGAAGTTTATAAAATGCGTAATCAAAGCCGACGAGGAATTAAAGGATGATGCGCTTCGAAGCGAATACTCCATGAAGTTCTTTAAAGATAACGGAAGAGAATACTCCGAGCAGGATATGGCGGATGAGATCGCTGTAAGAAAATATATGGGTAAGGATGACTTTACAGACGGCACCTACTCCTTTGGAAAATGCTTCACCGATCAGGGAGAGTTCTATGTGGAGAATGGTAAAATCACAGAAGACCAGATCCCGAACCTGTATTCCTCATTGGATCCCAGTTATCTGAACAAGGCGCTGGGCATCGACATTAAACCGGAAACAAAATAATGACAGACTTTTGCGGGGCTGCGCTTCGATCTATATAGGACTGAGGCGGCAGCTCCCTCAAAAGAAGGAGGAACTCCATGAAAGAGAAAAAATATACGCTGATCTCTATTGCGGCCGTGGCCATTTTCCTGATTATCTGGCAGATCTGCGCGGCTATGAATCCGGGCGGGATGCTACCCACACCGGTGGCGGTAGTGAAAGCTTTCTTCCTGAAATTTACAGATAAAAACCCGGATGGAGCCACGATGCTTGTACATCTGGCAGCTTCCTTAAAGGTGGCGCTGTCGGGTTACCTGATCGGCCTGCTGGTCGGTATTCCGCTTGGAATCTGCATGGCCTGGTATAAGAAATTCGATTGGTTCGCAAGACCTCTGTTTGATCTGATCCGTCCGGTTCCGGGCATCGCCTGGATACCGCTGATGATTATTCTGTTCGGAATCGGTCTGCTGTCAAAATCTATGGTTATCTTTATCTCATCCTTTACCGCCTGCGTCATCAATTCCTATTCCGGTATCAAGCAGACGGAAAGCGTCCATCTGTGGGTTGGCCAGATCTACGGGGCCAGCAACGCGACACAGCTTTTCAAGATCGCAATTCCCACCGCGCTTCCTATGATCATGACCGGGATGAAAGCGGCGCTTGGGACTTCCTGGGGCGCATTGATCGCGGCGGAGCTCCTGGCATCCACAAAAGGCCTGGGCTTTATGATCCAGCAGAGCCGGGGACTTATGCGGGTTGACATTATCATAGCAGGTATGGCGATGATCGGTATCGTGGGGGCACTCTTAGGCGTCCTGCTGAATCTGCTGGAAAAACTGGTACTGAGGGGAGGCAGATGGTAATGACGAAAAAACTGTTCAAAGACAGAGATGATTTTTGGCGGCTGATCTGCGGGATCATAGCGATTCTGGGATTCCTTCTGATCTGGCATTTCGGAACCAACGGAACCAGGCTGGGAGAGATTATGCCGGGTCCCGTCGTCATTTTGAAAAGCTTCTTCGAGGCATTCACCCAGAAGACGGCCGGTTACACTATATTCGGGCATACGTTCTGGAGCCTCAGCCGGGTTCTGGTGGGATATTCCGTGGCCTGTATCCTGGGTATCAGCCTGGGGCTTTTGATGGGAAGATACAGACTGGCGGAAGCCATTTTCCGTCCATTCTATGAAATGATCCGTCCGATTCCCCCCATTGCCTGGATCTCCCTGGCGATTCTGTGGTTCGGCCTGGGTGAGACCATGGCGTACTTTATCATTTTCCTGTCCGCGTTTAACAACATTACGATTAATGTGTTCATGGGAACCAAATCCATCAATCAGGAGCTGGTCGGCTGCGCGAAGATGCTGGGGGCCAATGAAGCCCAGGTGTTCCGCACTGTGGTCATTCCGGCTACGATCCCTTATATCTTCGCGGGGATGCAGATCGGTATCTCATCCAGCTGGGCGGCTGTGGTGGCGGCGGAAATGGTCCGTTCTTCCAAAGGCCTGGGATTCCTGATTGTCAGCGGTATGGATATCAACAATATTTCTCAGATCTTTGTGGGAATCCTGGCGATCGGTATCGTCGGCTTCCTGTTAGCAACCATTATGAGAGGAGTGGAAGGCAAATTATGTCAGTGGAACGTGAGAGGAAAATAGATGCTCCGGTAATCGAATGCAAGGCTGTCCATAAGAAGTTCCTGAACCTGGCAGGAGAAGAGCACGTGGTGATCGGCGACATCGATCTTCAGGTGAAAAAAAACGAGTTCCTGGTTCTGTTCGGACCCGGGCAGTGCGGAAAGACCACGATGATCAATCTGATCTCCGGGCTTTTGCCTGCCACTTCCGGTGAGATTACGGTCAACGGCAAGACAGTCACAGGGCCCGGCGCCGACAGAGGGGTTGTCTATCAGACCATCAATCTGTTTCCGTGGCTGACTACCATGGGAAATGTGGAATACGGCCCGAAGATCCGGGGTGTTGGGAAAGAAGAACGGCAGAAGAAGGCCCAGTATTACATTGATCTGGTGGGCCTGCAGGGATTTGAGAAAGCCTATCCGGTAAAGTTATCCGGCGGCATGAAGCAGCGTGTGGGAATCGCCAGAGCCTACTGCAACGAGCCGGATGTGCTGCTGATGGACGAACCTTTCGGCGCGCTGGATGCTCAGACACGCTATATGATGCAGGAAGAGATCGAAAAGATCTGGCAGAAGGAAAAACGGACGGTTATCTTTGTCACGAATAATATAGAAGAAGCTCTGTATCTGGCGGACCGAATTGTCGTGTTAAGTAACTGCCCGGCGACCATCAAGGCGGAATATAAGATTGATCTGCCCAGGCCCCGAAGCTATGTGGATCCCGAATTCCTGCGGCTGCGCAAGGAAATCACCAGCATCGTGGATATTACGAAATAGGAGGAGAGCAAATGAGTCGTGGAGCGAATATAAAGGCGGTAAATTTAACGAAGAAATTCGGAGATCTCCTTGTATTGGATAATATGAACTTTGAGGTGGAGGCAGGCGAGCTGCTGTGTGTGGTAGGGCCCACCGGATGCGGGAAGACCACCTTCCTAAACAGCCTGACGAACCTGTATCAGATCACCTCAGGCCAGATCCTGATCGATGACGAACCGGTGGATCTGAAGAAACATAATGTATCCTATATTTTTCAGGAGAATTCTACGATGCCGTGGCTGACTGTGGAAGAGAATATACGGTTCGGCCTGGACATCAAAAAGGTCGGTGAACAGGAGAAAAAGGAGCGGGTGGAGGAATTCATGGAGATCGTAGGCCTGACTCCGTATCGTAAATTTTTTCCCAGACAACTCTCGGCCAGTATGCTGCAGAGGGTATCGATTGCCAGGGCATTTGCCACGAAGCCGAATCTGCTGCTGATGGATGAACCTTATGCCCAGCTGGACATCGAATTGAGGTACAAGTTGGAAGACGAGCTGATCAAGCTCTGGGAAGCGACCGGAACTACCGTAATGTTTATCACGCATAATATTGAGGAAGCCGTCTATCTGGGGCGTAAGATTCTGATTCTGACGAATAAGCCGACGACGGTTAAAACCTTCCTGGATAACCCGCTGCCGAGGCCCCGGGATATTGCCAGTGAAGAATTTGTAAGATTAAGAAATCAGGTAACCGATCTGATCAAGTGGTGGTAAACATACAGGATGCTAAGCCGCATGCTTATCGGTTAAATGGTGGCAGGGAAGTATATAGAATCTGTATTCGAGAGGATGCAGTAGGAGGTAAATGTGAAGAACGAAAAACAACGTATGCCGAATGTCCTGATTCTGCACAGCGACCAGCACAGCGCCAGGGCCTTGGGTTGTTACGGCAATAAACAGGTAATCACGCCGAATCTGGACCGTTTGGCCGGAGACGGTATCAAAATAGATCATGCATTTACGCAGAACCCCATCTGCACCCCGTCCAGGATGTGCATGTTAAGCGGGCAGTACGCCCACAACATTGGTTACTACGGACTGATGGGGGAAAAACCGGAACACCTGCCGAATATTTTTGAATATTTCAGAGAGCAGGGCTACCGGACCGGAGCGGCGGGAAAATTACATACGCCGGCCGGCTGGGTGTCGGACGCCTGTGATTACGTGGGAGACGGATACGGCTTCGAGCATCCGGTCAGACCCTGGAACCGCAGGATGGAAGAGGGCTGCCAGGGATTAAAGGGTGATGACTACTCGGTCTATCTGGCCGAACATGGGTTATATGAGAAGCGGGATGACAAGATCCTGCAGGAATGGTTTCAGCAAAATGAGCACAGGAAAGGACAGTGCGTGGATTCCCGATTTTCCAGGATACCGAAGGAGCATTCCATGGAGGCCTGGACGGCCAAGTGTACCAATCAATTTATTGAGGAGTGTGTAAAAGAGGAGAAACCCTTCTGTTACTGGATGACCGTTCCCAGGCCGCATCAAACCTATGCGCCGTGCAAAGAATTCTGGGATTTGTACGAGGGCGTGGATCTGGAACTGCCGCCAAACGCGGGAAATGACATGCATGACCGGTCGGCAGCGGCCCGGTCCACCCAGGAGAATTTCCAAAAAAACGGAGACTGGATGCTGTTCGAACCCCGGGATTTCGATGAGGCGAGAAAGCGCGTGCTAAGAGGCTACTATGCCTGTGTTTCCCAGATGGATGACGCCATGGGCCAGGTACTGGATAAACTGGATGAATTGGGAATCAGGGAAGATACAATCATCGTCTACACGACAGATCACGGTGAGTTTGCAGGGGAACACGGAATGATCGAGAAAGCACCTGGGATCGGCTTTGGCTGTGTCACCAGGATACCCATGATCTTTTCCTGGAAAGGAAAAATGAAGGCGGGCGAGGTGCGGGATGCTCTGGTGGAATCCATCGATATTCTGCCTACGGTGTGCGAGCTGGCAGGGCTTAAGCGTCCGGACTGGGCGGATGGGAAAAGCGTGGTACCGGTACTTCGCGATGACACCAGTATCCGGGATATCGCGGTTACGGAGAACCCGAATACGAAAACGATTCATACAAAACGGTATAAGCTGACCCAATATCTTCCGGAATTCCAGGGAGAAGACTTCGGAGAACTCTTTGATATGGAAAATGATCCTTATGAATTACAAAATCTGTATTTTGATCCTGCGTACCAGGAAGTGGTGCAGGAACTCAGATATAAGCTCTACTGCTGGCTGGTCCGGACCACAAGAATCAAGACGGCGAATCCGACGATCCCCTGCACCGGTCTGGAAAAGGATGTGTCAGGCGGGATGTCCTGGGATCTGGCTCCCTACTATGGGGTCTATGACAGGGATGGCAGGATCGGGGAGAGATTCTATCAGGATCTGATCCAAAAGGGCATGAGGAATTATCTGTAGCAGGACACGAAGTGTTCATAGCGATAAAACGGGAAATTCACTGGATGGAGGGAGAGAAAATGCCAGCTCTGAACTTGTTGATAAAACCGGCCTCCGGCAGTTGTAACCTGCGATGTGAATACTGTTTTTACAGGGAGCTTTATCAAGCCAGAGATCCGGGGAGCGAACGTCTTATGAAGATGGACACCCTGGAGCAGATCATGAAAAAGGCCATGGACTATGCGCAGGACGAATGTGTGATCGGCTATCAGGGAGGTGAACCGACACTGGCGGGCCTGGATTTTTATCGGGACGCGGTTAGGCTTCAGGAACAGTATAACACCAGAAATCTAGTTATTCACAATACGATACAGACGAATGGCTACCGGCTGGATAGGGAGTGGTTTCCATTCCTGGCTGAAAAAGGATTTTTGGTGGGGATATCCCTGGACGGTACCAGAGAATTGCACGACCGGTATCGAAAGACACAGCAGGGGCGGGAAACCTTCGACGGCGTCATGGATACGATCCGGCTGTGCAGGCGTTATGGAGTGCCATTTAACATTCTCACCGTGGTGACCAGAGACAGTGCGGTCTTAGTCAGACGGATCTATCAGTTCTTTAAACGGGAACAATTCCAGTATCTTCAATTCATTCCCTGTCTGGACCCTTTTGGCAGGGAAAAGGGAATGGAAGAATACTCCCTGAGTCCGGCAGAGTACGGCGGGTTCCTGATCCGGCTGTTCGATCTGTGGTACGCCGATGTGTTGAGGGGGGAGCAGCCCTATATCCGCCAGTTTGAGAATTACCTGGCATTGCTGCTTGGAAACCCGGCGGAGTGTTGCGATATGAACGGTGTATGCGGGAGGCAGAATGTGATCGAGGCGGACGGGACCGTCTATCCCTGTGATTTTTACGCCATGAGTGCCTTTAAGCTTGGGAATCTTAAGGAATGCTCTTTTGAAGAAATCGAAGAACACCGCCGTGTGTTAGGATTTGTAAAAGAATCTCAGGAAGCGCAGAAATTATGCGCTGCGTGTGGTTATTTCCGGATCTGCCGCGGCGGCTGCAAACGAAACCGGCTGCTTCTGCCGTCCGGAAAATATGGTGGGAATTATTTTTGTGAGAGTTATAAAATGTTCTTTGCACATGCGCTGCCAGGATTGATGGAAATCGCATCGCATATAACAGCCGGATAAAAGAAGGAAGAATCTATGGAAATACTTATATTTTTCATCAGTTTTCTGTCGTCGGTCGTGGGAGCGATCTGCGGGATCGGCGGCGGAGTGATCATTAAGCCGGTGCTGGATGCAGCAGATATTATGGGAGTTGCCGCCATCAGCTTCCTGTCGGGCTGTACGGTCCTGTCCATGAGCGTGGTATCTGTATTCCGGCAGATGCGGCAGGGAAGCGGGAAGATCGACTGGAAAACATCCACACCGCTGGCTGTGGGAGCGGCAGCTGGAGGGATCATCGGAAAGAGCGGGTTTCAATATGTGATTGGCTTTTTCGGGGATCAGAACCAGGTTGGGGCTATCCAGGCGATGGTGCTGATCGTTCTGACAGTGGGGACTTTGATTTATACATTGTGCAGTACCCGGATCCGGACTCTGCATGTCAGGAATACGGCGGTATGTCTGGGGATCGGACTGGTGCTGGGGGTACTGTCCTCATTTCTCGGAATCGGCGGCGGGCCGATTAATCTGGTAGTGCTCTATTATTTCTTTTCCATGTCCGTAAAGACGGCGGCGGTGAATTCGCTGTATATGATTATGTTCTCACAGGCGACGAGCCTTCTGCACACGCTGACTGGAGGAAATGTTCCGGAAGTGCCCGGAGTATTTCTGGCCGTGATGGTAATTGGCGGCGTGCTTGGGGGATTGCTGGGAAGCAAGGCGCACCGGGTGGTATCGGAGCGGGCGGAGAAGGTTTTGTTTGTGATGCTGATGATGGTGATTATTGGAATTAATGTTTATAATTTTGTAAAGTTTTGCTGACGATTGACAATTGGGGACATGTCCATTCCAGTTTGGGACATGTCCATTTCGATCATTTTATTAAGTGAATAAGTATCGGGCAAAATGGACATGTCCCAAACTGGAATGGACATGTCCCCAATTAGGGATTCGGCTTTATTTTAAGCTTGCGGATATGGGAAAGATATGATATACTATCCGAGTATGAGAAATCAGCCGGTATTCGGAAATTGGACACTCCGACCTTTTTCTTAGTATCAGGCGGTTAAAATAACAGGAGGAAGAACAATGATTTCGAAAGAAAAGAAACAGGCAATTATTGCCGACTATGCAAGAACACCAGGCGACACCGGTTCACCGGAAGTACAGGTAGCCATCCTGACCGCGAGGATTCAGGAGTTAACCGAGCATTTACAGGAGCACCCGAAGGATCATCATTCCAGAAGAGGTCTTCTCAAAATGGTTGGTCAGAGAAGAGGCTTGCTTTCTTATCTGAAAGACATGGATATTGAAAGATACCGTACTCTGATTGAGCGTTTAGGACTTAGAAAGTAAGAAACTTTGAGGGCGGTTCTCGTAACCGCCCCATTTTATCGTACAGAATTTTACAGAATACAGCCTGAAACCGACAGCAGCCGAAACCTGTGCGATGCAGTAGTTAACCAGTGATGGATTGCGGGCAGTAAGAGCCGAGACCACTGAAAAGAATATCCGTGCCGCGGCGGGTGGATTTTTCAGTAGTTTCGGAATCTCCCGCTTTCTGAATATAACAAGTTTAAAGGAGATTAGGAAATATGTACAAGACTTTCACAATGGAACTGGCCGGCAGAACGATGTCCGTTGATATCGGAAGAGTAGCGGCGCAGGCAAATGGTGCGGCTTTTATGCACTATGGGGATACGACCGTGCTGTGTACGGCCACCGCATCCGATAAGCCCAGAGATGGGATAGACTTCTTCCCGCTGAGCGTAGAATATGAAGAGAAATTATACGCAGTAGGGAAGATTCCCGGAGGCTTCAACAAAAGAGAGGGAAAGGCTAGCGAGCATGCGATTCTGACGTCCCGTGTAATTGACCGTCCCATGCGTCCGTTGTTCCCGAAGGATTACCGCAATGATGTGACCTTAAACAATCTGGTTATGTCCGTTGATCAGGACTGCAGTCCTGAGATCATCGCAATGATCGGAGCTTCCATAGCAACCTCGATTTCCGATATTCCTTTTGACGGACCGATTTCCGGTACGCAGATCGGCCTGGTAAACGGCGAATTGGTGGTCAACCCGACCGCGGAGCAGAAGGCCGCATCCGACATGGCTCTGACCGTGGCGTCCACGAAGGAGAAAGTGATTATGATCGAAGCCGGCGCCAATGAAGTGTCGGAAGATATCATGATCGAGGCCATCTACAAAGCCCATGAAGTAAACGTCCAGGTAATCACATTTATTGAGAAAATCGTTGAAGAGTTCGGTAAGGAAAAACACGGCTATGAGAGCTGCGCGATTCCGGAAGAACTGAATGAAGCGATCAGAGCGATCGTGACTCCGGAGCAGATGGAAGCAGCTGTATTCAGCGATGTAAAACAGGTCAGAGAAGGAAATATCAGAGAGATTGAAGATAAGCTGGCGGAAGCCTTCGAAGAGGAACATCCGGACTGGCTGCCTCTGATCGGCGAAGCCGTATACCAGTATCAGAAAAAGACTGTCAGAAAGATGATCTTAAAAGACCACAAGCGTCCCGACGGCCGTGCGATTACCCAGATCCGCCCGCTGGCCGCAGAGATCGACCTTCTGCCCAGAGTGCATGGTTCCGGTATGTTTACCCGTGGACAGACCCAGATCTTAAATGTAACCACCTTAGCTCCCTTATCCGAAGCCCAGAGATTAGACGGACTGGATGAGGCGGAGACTGGTAAGAGATATATGCACCACTACAACTTCCCGTCCTACTCGGTAGGGGAGACAAAGCCTTCCAGAGGGCCTGGAAGACGTGAGATCGGACACGGCGCGCTGGCAGAACGTGCCTTAGTTCCGGTACTTCCCAGCGAAGAAGAGTTCCCTTATGCCATCCGTACGGTATCTGAGACAATGGAATCCAACGGTTCCACCTCCCAGGCCAGTGTGTGCGCTTCCTCCCTGTCCCTGATGGCAGCCGGAGTGCCGATCAAGAGAGCTGTCGCCGGTATTTCCGTAGGTCTGGTAACAGGAGATTCTGATGACGATTATCTGGTGCTGACGGATATCCAGGGGCTGGAAGATTTCTTCGGCGACATGGACTTCAAAGTAGCCGGTACCCATAAAGGGATCACGGCGATTCAGATGGACATCAAGATCCACGGCCTGACACGCTCCATTATCGAAGAGGCATTTGTAAAGACCAAAGAAGCGAGAACTTATATTCTGGACGAGGTCATGACACCTGTCATTGCAGAGCCCAGAAAAGAAGTTGGAAAGTATGCGCCTAAGATTATCACGGTACAGATCGATCCTTCCCAGATCGGTGATGTGGTAGGACAGCGCGGTAAGACGATCAACGCGATTATCGATCAGACCGGTGTATCCATCGACATCAATGATGATGGCCTGGTGTCCATTTGCGGCGTAGAAAAAGAGGGCATGGACAAAGCTTCTGCTCTGATTCACACGATTGTTACGGACTTTGAGGAAGGTAAACTCTACACAGGTAAAGTGGTCAGCATTAAAGATTTTGGCGCATTCCTTGAGTTCGCTCCCGGAAAAGAAGGTATGGTCCACATCTCTAAGCTGGCAAAAGACAGGGTAAAGACGGTAGAAGATGTTCTGACTCTGGGTGATGTGATCGAAGTGGCATGCCTTGGGAAAGACAAGATGGGCAGAATCAGTTTTAGTTTGAAAGATGTAGATAGATATAAAAATAAGGAAACGGAATAAAGATAGGTATGCTGTAATGCGTGTTGCGTGGAAAACCGCGTGATAGGTGTTTTAGATATCGGTGAATGAAACATTGGTGTTGCGGCAGTATATCAACTGAATAGTTTTCATAAGTAGTTTTATGAACGAAGAATACGGTAGATGGTTACTAATCATCTACCGTATTTTCAAAATATCATTAAGAAGATATAATAGTCTATAAAATGATGGATATGATTTCTATTTCTCGATTGATGACAGCGGATTTGAAAGTGGTAATGATATGTGTATCAACTTGTATGCATGTTTAAATACCATGGTAAACGACCCTACCGATACTTCGAAGGCGCCACCCCAAACTGCTTTTTAAAACACTTACTGAAATACAGAGGATCCGTAAAACCAACCATCTGGGCCACCTGCTGAAGGTTCGTATATCCTTTGTCCAGATAATTCTTAGCGGTCTCCAACTTTTGCTGGCCAATATACTTAATCAAAGGGGCCGCGAACTCCTTATGGAACTGACGGCTCAGATAATTTTCATTGACGTACAGCTGAGAAGCCAGCCATTTGACATTCAGATCCGGATTGGAAATATTCTGTTCGATTAATTCCACACACTTTTCAGCCAGCCTTCTACCGGAGGTAACTTTGCCGGCGCGGACAAAAACCAGTATCTGGCGGTAAAAATCACAGATAAATTCGATACAGTCCGCCGGTTGATCCCGGTCCATGACCTCAGTCAGGGGGTCATAGTATTTATCAAAGACATCTGCCAGAGCAGTCTTATTTTCCTGTAAAAACATCATACCAGTCATGATAAAATCGATCCGCAGCATGTTAAAACTTTCAAAATCCATAGTAAAAGCCTGATGAATACCGGAAGGCAGCGATTTCGTATGTATCCCCTGCCCCATAAACGTCTGTTCAACATAAGCAGCCAGATCCCCGGCATTACCGGTGCGAAGCTGTTTGAGCACGCAGGAGCGGATGCTGTCAAAATCAATCGGATTCCTCATAGACGCGTGCATATAATCATCAAAAGAAATGATCCCCATATCCATGACCGCCTGGGTATACTTTGACAAAAATTTGGTGTCATAGTAACAGCGGTAGATGTTCTGGTACCCCTGATAGCGCCTGCTGTAGAATATCGTAACCGGCAGGTTCAGATTAAACAGCAGCCCTTCCCGGAGACTCTGACAGATCAGACGGACGTTCTGAGAGAAACTTAAGTCCCGCGGATTGGAGCCCAGAAGAATATTCAGATGATAAAAAGAATCACTGAACACCACACAGTTCTGATAATCACAGAGAGTATCCTCCACACATTTGGCAACAGTGCCCAGCAGATCGTCGATATCCGTCTCATCCAGCAGATGTTTTTCAAACGCGTTGATGTGGAGCGATATGATCTCGAATTCTCTGGCATCGATGGGAAGCTGGTAAAAGCGGAACTTATCGATCAATTGCTGCTCGCTTAAGGGCTGCCGGCCGGACACGACCCAGTTCAGGAATTTGTCCCGGATCATCTTTTCGCTGACCATAGCTTTGCTGTACAGATGAGAGACATACTGGTCCTGCTGCCTGGATGAATTGAGCTGGTCCAGCACTTTTAGCATCAGAGTTTCCAGTTTTTTGGGTTCGATAGGTTTCAGAAGATAATGGTACACGCCGATATTCAGCGCCTGCTGGGCGCAGCCGAAGCTGTCATTCACGGTCAGCATCACACACTGGACGTTCGGATGAGTGTCCCGTACCTGTTGTGCCAGCTGCAGGCCATCCATATTGGGCATATTAATATCACAGATCATCACATCCGGAACTTCATTTTTCATAATTTCCAGTGCAGCCAGCCCGTCGGCGGCATCCGACAGGATCTTAAAGCCCATGGAGGACCAGTCCAGAATCTGATGGAGTCTGCGCAGGATCAGCGGGTCATCATCTACGAATAATATTTTATACATGACATATCCTCCTGGCAGTTAGTAGGTTTTTGGAAAACGCATGGTGATGTTCGTTTCAACACCCGGAACGGAATGGATCGTGAGCCCGTAAGAATTGCCATATTTCAAATGGATCCGCTCCTGTACGTTCTGAATCCCGAAATGCTTCGGCATGGAGATCGCCGTAGGGACGAACAGGGATTGCAGTGTTTCTTCCGAAATGCCCCGGCCGTCATCAGAGACTGTGATGCAGATAATCTGCTCACTGTCGGAGGTTACCCGGATGTGGATGTGCCCGTTTTCCCGGTATCCCGCGAAGCCGTGGAGGACTGTATTTTCCACCAGAGGCTGCAGCAGCATCTTCAGAATTTTCAGTTCTTTCAGATCCTCATCCGCTTCGATCTGATAGGTAAAAAGGCCAGGGGTCCGAATTAACTGGATTTCCAGATAATCCCGGATCATATGAAGTTCTTCCCGAATGGTGATCAGGTTACGCCCTTTGCTTAAGATCCCACGGTAATAACGCCCCAGATGATAAATCATGGATGTGGCGGTATCCTTTTTTTCATCGGTTACCAAGCTGCTGATATTATCCAGACAATTATAGAGAAAATGAGGATTGATCTGCGCCTGCATTAACTTCAACTCATACTCCCGCCGCTGATTCTGTTCATTATAGATGCGGGTGGTCAATTCCCGGATATTATTGCTCATATGCTGGAAGCGGTCGGCCAGGAATCCGATCTCATCACTTGATTTGACCGGAACCGGCGCGCCGAAATTACCCTTTCCGGCTTCATCAGCGTAATCCGCCAGCTGACGGATCGGGCGGACCAGGCTTTTGGCCAATATCTGGGACAGCAGGATCGTAATGACCAGCACCAGTAAACCTATTACCGACAACAACAGGGTCAGGCTCAGAGCTTCCCTGTAAACCCTGTAATAACTCATCGTGTAAAAGACATGGAAGTTCCCGGACTGGGTCGGAGATGTCAGCATCAGGCTGCGGCGCTGGTCCCAGGATAGGACCTTAGAATTCTTAGTCTGATCCACGGTCAGACTATATGCCTCGTCCGGCACAGGTGTCTGCAGAAGCGCCCTGTTCTGCGAGGAAACGATCGTACCTTCCGTATCCGTGATAAAGAACATCTCATCATTTTCATCCGATACATTCCGATAAGTCTCATAAAACAAATCCTCTTTGACGTCAAACGACAGGATCCCCAGACACACACCGGTATCAATATCGATCAGAGATTTGGAAATATTAAAGGCACTCTGCCCGCTTTTTTCCCTGGGAGGCCCGAAAATCATCTGTCCGCCTTTCGCGGTAATCTCCTTATAGAGCTGCTGCATTTCCGGCGTAGGCTCACTGATCTCATCCGTTTTGATATCAAATACCCTGCCGTCAAAGGTCTGTACATAGCCATCGTAAACCAGGCTGCCGATGTCCATAATATTGTATACAGAAGAGTGCATGGCGGTGGAAAACATATAACTACCGTATGTATTATCCGGATAAGAGGTACAGATAGCCGTCTGAAGGGCGGAACTGGTGGAAAATGCCTTAATATTATATTTCACATTAGAGACAATCCGGTCCGCCTGATCGCAGACAAGTATCAGTTTATCCATGGAGTTCTGCATCATCTCCTTCTTTCCATTGTGTACCAGCAGGGAAATGGAGAGGACTAGAATCATCAGGATCGATATCACATTGAGCGGTAAAAAGAGAAGAAGTACCTTTTTCTTTAAATTTAACTGTTTCCAGATGGTTGAAATTTTCATCGCATTACTCCTTACCTTGTATGGATATTCGTGATGGCCGGCAGCTATCGATAGTATCCAATAGAACATTCTTATTATATAATAGAGAAATGAAAATGGACAGCGGTTTCCGCGAAGCGATTCGTTTTTTCCATGTGAGGTCGTAAAATTCCATTCTCTCAGAAAAGAAAATGATTTAGGATAAAGACATCAAAGATGCCTGATCAGCCCGCAGGAGGAACCGTGAATAGGATTGAGAATAAGCCGGGAAATGCGTGGTTGATCAAACGGCAGCGAAAAAGGGAGGAAATAATATGTGTAAATGGAAGAAATGGATGTCACTGGTACTGGCAACAGCTATGATCGGTACGCTGACCGCCTGCGGCGGCTCCGGCGGAGAAAAGGACGCAGCGGCCCAGGAGCCTGCGCAGACCCAGACGGAAAAACCAGCGGATGCTGCGGAGGCGCCGAAAGATACAGCGGCTTCCGGTGAAAAAGTAAAATTGAACATGTTATTTAATGATACCGATGAAAACGTTCAGGCGGAAATGAAATATGTAATGGAACATTTACCGGAAGTTCTGCCCAATGTGGAAGTAGAGCTGGAAATGAGCCCTGGGGATGCCCAGACCTATGAGACCAAGGTCAGAACCATGATCGCGGCAGGCGGAGAAGGCCTGGACGTATGGTGGGAGAGAGGCGGAAGCTGGGCGACTCCGATCCTGGAGTCCAAGAGCGCGTTACCTCTGGATGATTATCTGGAAGCCAGCGGTTACTGGGACAAAGTAATTCCTTCCGCGAAACTGCCGGCAGCCGACGGACATACATATGGTATCCCCTTTGAAGATATCTCCTATGAAATCATGCTGTACAATAAGAAAATCTTTGCGGACAACAATCTGGAAGTACCCAAGACCGCAACAGAGTTAAAGAAAGTAGTAGAGACTCTGGCGAAAACGGAAACCGTTCCAATCTCCGTAGGAGCCAAAGACGGCTGGTGTGCTGCCATGATGGTGGAAGGCTTCGCATACTCGATCGATCCTGAAATCACTAAAAAGATCGTGGACGGCCAGGCGAAATTCTCTGACGAACCCTACACCAAGGGCGCAGAAGTAATGAAAGAACTCATGGACATGGGCGCATTCTCCAAGAACGTGGCGCTGACCGGTATTGATGAAGCCCTGCCGTTATTCGAGACCGGTAAAGCTGCCATGATGGCCAACGGTTCCTGGGCAGTGGCATCCTGCGCCGATAAAATGGGTGAGGATTTCGGATATTTCTACTATCCGGTAGTTAATGACGCAGACGTGGATAAATACGGCAAAAACTGTGCAGGCGGTGTAAAACAAAACTCCGGCATGATGGTATATGCTGGAACCGAACACCCCGACGAGGCAGTCGCCCTGTGCCAGGCAGTTGCCGAGCTTCGCTGCAAATATGTATACGAAGAAAAAGGAAACCCTTTCACCGTCTACAAAGCGGACGTAATGGGCTGGAAATACGACAAAGACTTTGCGGAACCGGTAGCACAGCTGGCGGCCGACATGCAGAACTTTGGATTTGTCTATGGCCTGGTACAGGACGTGATGCCTACGGCAGCCGCATCCTCAGGAGTAATGCAGGCAACCAGTAAGTTTATGACCAATACTGCAGATTACGGAGTGGAAGATTATCTGGCTGATATGGATAAAGCGGCATTGGAAGAATAAGGATAGCTGACTGAGGGGGGAGGTTTCTGGGGCCGGGATGAGAGGGAAGCGGCAGGGCCTTGCGGGGAGGGACGGAAAATCCCGTGGGGCCAAATCGCTTCGGTCGGCCTAAGACCGGGTAACTCCGATAATGGGAGAACCTCTTATTGGCAGGGCCTGGAACAAACTCGCCAAAATGCGGCTCGGACAGTGTTCCAGGCCCTGCGAGGTTCTCCCATCATCTGCGTAACCCGTTCTAAGACCAGCCTCAAGCGATGTGGCCCCACGGGATTTTCCGTCCCTCCCCGCAAGGCCCCGCCGCTTCCCTCTTATCCCTACATTATAACAGGCTGATTTTCAGGTGTATTTCTACTGATGTACGACTATTCGGACGGATATTAGGTTCTGGAGAAGAAGATTTTAGGTATATCAATTATAGCCATATTGCGACTGGTTTGACTATATATATTATATTTTCATGGATAGAAGATCAATAAGTGTCGCTTGCCCTTTTAAGGTGATAAAGGACAGTTTGTATCTTGGAATATTTGTCAGGAAGAGTCAATTTTTAGGTTATTTATTGAAAAATTCCAGATAGTTAATTAGTAAATTATTAAAAGACAAATGGAACAATTGAAATCATAGAAAAACGTAGTTAAAAGAATTGTAATTATAAGAAACACAGCTAAAAGAAACGTAGTTATAAGAAACGCAGTTATAAGAAACGCAGTTATAAGAAACGCAGCTATAGTAAACGTATCTAAAGGAAAACGTAGTTATAAATAACGTAGCTTTAGGAATTGTAGTTATAGAAAATGTAGCTATACAAAAATGCAACGATAGAAAAATGTAGTTATGCGAAAATGCAACTGCAGAAAAACGTAACTAAAGGTAAACATAACTATAGGAAAACATAACTATAGGAAAACCATAAATTGAAAAAACCATAATGTTTATATGGTAACAGTTCATGTATAGTGAAGTTAGAATGTGAATCTAAGGTATCACCAAAGTAGGGGCGGGATGGCGCAGGGGCGGCCTGTGGGGGCGGGGTGAATAAGTAACGGGCGCCAAATCGCTTGAGGCCGTGCCTTAGAACGGGTTACGCAGAAGAGGGCGAAACCTCGCTGGACCCGGGGCACTGTCTGAGCCGTTCTTTGGCGAGTTTGCCGCGGGTCCTGCTAATAAGAGGTTTCACCCTCTTCGGAGTTACCCGTTCTTAGGCACGGCCGAAGCGATTTGGCGCCCGTTACTTATTCACCCCGCCCCCACAGGCTGCCCCTGCGCCATCCCGCCCCGGCCCCAGGTATACCCGGCTGCCCATAAAAACGGGCAATATTATGGAAACACCCTACGGGTATACCTATATGCCCATAAAAACGGGCAATATTAAGGAAAGGAACTATGAGATATGAAGAAAGTGTTAGGGAACAAATGGTATATCTTTTTGCTGTGCGCTCCGGCCATGCTGTTGCTGATTGCCTTTGTGCTGTATCCCATCTTGAATATAGTGGTCATGTCCCTCCAGAAAACGGATGGTCTGACACCGGCTAAGTTTATCGGACTTAAGAATTTTGTCCAGCTGTTTACAGATGATGGATTTATGAGGGCCAATCTGGCGTCTCTGGGCCTGTGCCTGCTGGCTGTGCTTTGTAATGCGATACTGGCGATCGCGGTGTCGATTCTGCTGTGTACGCTGGGACCTAAGACACAGAAAATTCTGCGTACTGCATTTATCATACCGCTGGTGCTGTCGATTTCAGTTATCTCCCAGTTGTGGCTGACCATTTACCATGCGGACTGGGGACTTTTAAATACCATACTGGATAAGATCGGACTGGGATTTCTGCAGAATGAATGGCTGATTAATCCGAAAACGGCCATGATCTGTATCGCCATTGTGGGTATGTGGTGGATGTTTGGTATGGACCTTTTGATGTCATACTCGGGGATCAAGGCGATCCCGGAGAGCTATTTTGAAGCGGCTCAGCTGGACGGGGCGGGCTTCTGGCAGACAGTAAGACATATTACGCTGCCGTTACTTAAGGATGTGGCGAAGATGTGCGTGACCATATCTGCCATCGGCGGTCTGTTTACTTTTCCGCAGGTCTATATCATGACAGGCGGAGGGCCGGGGGATCTGACCACTACGGTGATGATGTATATGTATAAGCAGGCTTTTTCGAATCAGAGATATGGCCTGGCCGCTGCGGTGGGCCTGGTGGTGATATTGGAAACCTGTGTGGTGCTGGCTGTGATTAACTGGCTGTTTAAAAAGGGCAGTAGTGCGGAGTAGGAGGGAAAAGAAATGAGAATACAACATAAATGGATCCGGGTTGCACTGACGGTGGTTTTCGGTATCTGTGCGTTTTCTTCCGTATATCCTCTGTTCTGGATGCTGCTGAACTCTTTTAAGGATACATCGGAGATTATGACGGGGAGCTCTTTTGGACTGCCGTCGTTCTGGAAATTTGAGAATTATACGGATGCGCTGTTTAACCGGGATATACTGAAGTTCTTTTTGAACAGTGTGATTGTGACCGGCGCTACCCTGGTGCTGACTGTGGTTTCCGCCACCATGCTGGCTTATGCGCTGACCAGAATGAGATGGAAAGGAGCAGGGAAGCTAAATAAAGTGGTGACCCTTGGCATCCTGCTTCCGTCACAGATCGTTATTGTGCCGATCTTCGTGATGCTGCGGGAAATGCATCTGGTCAACAATCCAATGTCTTTGATTCTGACTATATCCGCTTTTAATATTGCGATGGCTACACTGATGGCCTGCAGTTTTATGAAGGGCATTCCGATGGAAATGGAAGAGGCGGCTGTGATGGACGGAGCCGGGATCTTTACGATTCTGTTTAAAATTATCACGCCGATTATCAAACCGGCGGTGGCCACGATGTGCATCAATACATTTATCAACAGCTGGAACGAATTCATCTATGCGCTGGTGCTGATTAACGGAGAAAAATACCGGACTCTGCCGATCGCGCTGATGAACTATTCTTCCGGAAAATACGGGACGGATTACGGCGGTATGTTCGCAGCGATGGTAATCACCAGTATTCTGCCGGTACTGCTGTTTGTATTTTTCAGCAATCAGGTGGAAAAAACCTTCTCTGCCGGTGCGATATTAAAATAGAAAAAAGAGAACTGAGTAGAAAAAGGAGAACTGCCATGCAGATAACATATCAGGAATATCTCGACAAAGTTCACGGCGGCTGGATCGGTAAATGCCTGGGCGGCGCCGCAGGCGCCCCGGTGGAGGGGATCAAGAAAGTGATCCCGTATGAGCATTACCGGGAAGTAATCCGGCCGGACCTGCCCAACGATGATCTTGATCTTCAGCTATTGTGGCTGGAAGTGCTGCAGAAGAAAGGGCTGTCCATCACATCCAGGGATCTGGCGGACGCCTGGAATCTGCAGTGCTGGTACCCGTTCAGCGAATACGGATTGTTTCTGAAAAATTATGAGCGGGGGATCATGCCGCCCTACAGCGGATCTTTCAATAACCCCGTCTTTCAGGAGGGAGAGGGATGTCCGATCCGCTCGGAGATCTGGGGAATGATCTTTCCCGGGAATCCGGAGAAAGCCGCTTTGTACGCCCGGATGGACGGCTGCCTGGACCATGCAGGGGCAGCGGTATGGATCGAAGAATACTACGCGGCCATGGAGGCAGCGGCCTTTGCGGAGCCGGATATCCAAAAGCTGATCGACAGCCAGCTGCGGTATCTTCCGGAGGGGTCCCGCCCCAGGAATTGTGTGGAGGATGTCCGGAGGGACTATGAAGCCGGCTGCCGGGACTGGCAGACCGCCAGGACCCGGATGATGCGTAAATATGCCCACTTCGACTTTACCAATGCGGTGACAAATCTGGGAATCGTGATCATCGCGCTGCTATACGGGGAAGGAGATATGGACGCGACCGTAAATATTGCGTTCCGCTGCGGCTATGACACCGACTGTACCTGCGCCACCGCGGCGGCCCTGTTGGGCATTACCGTTGGTGCCGCCGGCATCGATCCGGCACTCAAAGCCATGGCGACGGACAATTTCGTGATCGGGATCGCCGTAGAACGGGATAACAATTCCATCGCTGCGCTGGCGAAAGAGACCTGTGCCGTTGGAATCCTGGCCAAAGCCGCTGATATTTCCGGCATTCCTGATGATGTGAACATACCGGAACCGACGGGCAGAGGAGATAACCCGGGGATTCAGATCGAAGTAAACTATACATCCCAGCCGGCGATCGGACGGATGGATCAGTGCACATGCGATATTACCCTGCACAATCCGTGCGATCATAGCGTCAATGGTACTGTCACAGTCAGCGGATTACCTGAGAATTGGGAAATCTCGGGCAACCGGCAGCCGGTATCCCTGAATGCTGGGGAAAGCAAAAGCGTCCCGATCCAGATAAAGACCACCGGTCGGGTAAAACAGATCAACAATAAAAACCTGCTGCAGATCGAATACGCGGAAACCGTAAACGAGTTCGGGATCGCAGGAGCCATGGTATGGCAGGCTGTTGGGCCATATTTCGAGGCTTTGGAAAAGCAGGACCGGCCGGGACAGCCCTCCCCCCACGGAGAAGGCTGTAACCTGCCGACATTAGAGTGCATGGTTAACAACGCGGCCTATCTGGACAAAGCTTATGTGGATGAACAAAACTTCAGGAAAGCATTCCAAGAAGAAGACACGGTGTGGATCAACGCTTATGAGGATCTGCTCCCCCTGGATGAGACCTTTACCTTCCAGGGAC
The DNA here is from genome assembly GCF_019042245.1 of Diplocloster modestus. GTDB lineage: Bacteria > Bacillota > Clostridia > Lachnospirales > Lachnospiraceae > Diplocloster > Diplocloster modestus. Next base: position 85,547 of record NZ_JAHQCX010000007.1, on the reverse strand, counting down.
AGGGGGCGGTCTATTTAAGACAGACCCTTATATCACCCGAGGACCGGGAGCTGTGGGTAGTGATCGGCAACAATGACGGATACCGCCTGTGGATCAACCAGGAACTGGTCATGGAGCAAGACGAGACGCGCCTGTGGACCCCCACCAATAACTACGAGATCATACGCCTGGCCAAAGGGGAAAATGAAATCGTTCTGAAACTTCTTCGAAGAACCGAAAGCCTCAAATTCAGCTTTGGACTTCGTAAATACGAAGGGGAACACTTCCACCGCAAGCGGTGGTATACAGATTTTGCGTCAGGGATATAAACAATTTTTGTTGTCCGGACATTTTTGGAATAAGACTGGAACCCTGTAAGTGGCGGCAGCCATTATTTATTATAAGTAGTTTATAATTTATAGTATGAGTGAATTCCGGGTATAATAGGAAACCTGAAAAAGCGTAGTATTGAGCTTTTTCAGGTTTTTCTTTTTTACGGAAGATATGGCTTTGTATGTTATATTTTGGAAGTTTATGGAGGGCGGTAACCGTCCAGAAGATATGCATGGATAGGAAACCTGGAAGGTACAGATGAAACAAACGATGACGGGAAAAGAAGCGGCAGAGGGTTTAGCGGTAGATGCTATTATGGGAACGCAGTCTTAAAAAAAATGCGGCCTTCCCGGTTTTTTCTCCCTCGTGTTCCAAAAAGAAATTTTTCAAATCCGTGCATTTTTTTGGACATCCCACATATATTGTTCTAAGAGGTGAAGAGATGGACAAGAAAAGCGAACTGATGAAAGTATTGGCAAAGAGAATACGGATCCTTCTGGAACAGCTTCCCCTTAATTTCGAGGACCTCCAGGAGATCAGGCTGCGCGTCAACGGTCCCCTCTTGATCATCTACAGAGGCCGCGAATATTTCGTGAGTGAGACCCCCTCGCTTGGCAGTGACAAAGTGCAGGCCGTAATTGTGGACAAACAGGACGTGCAGGAGACCCTGGAATATGTGGGCAACTATTCCCTGTATGCCTTCGAAGATGAGGTGAAACAGGGGTTTATCACGATCCAGGGCGGCCACCGGGTGGGAATCGCAGGAAAGACCATCGTGGAGGGGGACAGGGTGAAAAGCCTGAAATACATATCATTTCTCAATATCCGGGTCTCCCATCAGATAAAAGGATGCGCCGATCCGGTTCTTCCTTATATAAGGAACGGTAATCAGATCTGCCACACCCTGATCATCTCGCCGCCCAGGTGCGGCAAGACAACCCTGCTGCGGGATATGATCCGGCAGATTTCCGACGGACAAGGCTCATTTGCAGGACAAACCGTCGGAGTGGTGGATGAGAGATCTGAGATCGGGGGCTCGTATTTGGGCGTTCCCGGCAATGATCTGGGGATCCGCACTGACGTAATGGACTGCTGCCCGAAAGCGGAGGGCATGATGATGCTGATCCGCTCCATGGCCCCCCAGGTGATCGCGGTGGATGAGATCGGGGATTACCAGGATGCCCACGCCATTGAGTCTGTGATCCACTGCGGATGTAAGCTGATCGCCACAGTCCACGGCAGTTCCCTTCAGGATATTCTGCAGAAGCCGCTGCTGGAAAAGCTGGTGGCGGAACACACCTTTGACCGCTATATCATATTGTGTAACGGGAAAAAGGTAGGGACGGTACAGGACATCTTTGATGCGAAGGGCGACAGCCTTTTGAGGAAGGGGTGTGCGGGATGTTAAAGATGATCGGTGTTCTGCTGGTGGTGACGGCCTCCACGGGCCTAGGATTTTCCGTGAGCCGTGATCTGAAGCTTCGGATCGACCAGCTGCATTATTTGAGGAAGCTGATGCTGATGCTGCAGGGGGAGATCAAATATGTAAAGGCTCCGCTGCCGGAGGCATTTGCCAGTATCGGCAGGCGGATCCGGGAACCCTTTCAGGATTTCTTCGCCGGAGTGGCACAGGATATGGATCACTGCGAGGGAGAGACATTTCAGGAGATATGGGACAGGCGCATCCGGGAGGACTTAAAGGAGACCCGCCTGACCAAGGCGGATCTGGAGAGCCTGCGGCATATGGGGGAAAATATCGGATATCTGGATCATGAGATGCAGCTGGGTACGCTGGGCTTATATACCGAACAGCTGGAAAATGAAATTCATGCGGCAGAAAAAGTTTTCGGGTCAAAATCCAGAATATATCATTGTCTGGGCGTCATGGGCGGCATTTTTATCGCAATCCTGATCCTGTAAAAGTGTGAGAAGGCAAGCGTGAACAAAAAAAGGCGCAGTAAATGCGCCGCTGGAGGTAAGTGTGAACGAAAAGCGGTTCACGCATCCCTGAATAAAAGGCGCAGTAAATGCGCCGCTGGAGGTAAGCATGAGCGTTAATCTCATATTTAAAATAGCGGCGGTAGGAATACTGGTTTCCGTATTAAGCCAGGTGTTAAAACACAGCGGACGGGAGGAGCATGCTTTCCTGACCAGCCTGGCGGGACTGATTCTTGTATTATTCTGGATCCTGCCATATATTTTTGATTTGTTTCAGACGATTAAGGACTTATTCATGTTGTAAAGGCGGTGAGAGCGTATGGATATGCTGAGAATCGGTATTCTTGGTATTGTGGGGATTTTATTGGCGGTTCAGTTAAAGGGGACAAAGCCGGAGTATTCCGTTTACATAAGTATAGCTACCAGCCTGGTCATCTTCTTCTACGCGGCCAGACGTCTGGAGATCATTATTCAGGCAATACAGACCATACAGAGTTTTATTTCCGTCCACAGCGCTTATATCAGTACGCTGGTGAAAATTATCGGAATTACCTATATCTCTGAATTCTCTTCCGCGATCTGCAAGGATGCTGGTCATGCTACCATAGCCAGCCAGATCGAGGTGTTCAGTAAACTGGCGATCCTGGCGGTCAGCATGCCGATCCTTCTGGCTCTTCTGGAGACCATTAACGGCTTCCTGGCAGCCTGAAAGGATGGGAAGAGTGAAAATAAGCAGAATTATTTTTTGGACAGCCTTTTTCCTGGCCTTCTTCTCCGGCGGTATCTGTGCCTATGCCTCCCAGACGGAAGCCTCCCAGACAGATTCGTTACAGGCCGATTCCCAACAGATGGATACTTCCCTGTTAGATGAGGTAGAGTTCGGGGATATCCAGCAGACGCTGGATGAGGTACTGGGGGATTCCGATGTGGATTTTGAGGGAACCGTCCGGAAGGTACTGGATGGAGACGCAAAATTCAGTCTGGATCTGGTCAAGGATCTGGTCTTTGGCAGAATCGAGCAGGAATTTGGCAATAACCGCAGGATGCTGGTGCAGATTCTGATTCTGGTGACCGCATCCGCCATATTCATGAATTTTGCCAATGTATTCGAAAATCAACAGATTGCAGAGGTCAGTTTTTACATTATATATCTGCTGCTCCTGGCCATCCTGATCACCTCCTTTGAGACGATCACGAAACTGACCACAGGCGCGATCGGAGGAATTCTGGATTTTATGAGGGCGCTGATCCCCGCGTATTTTCTGACCGTGGCTGTTGCCAGCGGGGGAACCACGGCTACCGCATTCTATGGATTTACCCTGGGTCTGGTGTATCTGGTAAACTGGATCCTGCTAAATATTATCCTGCCTATGATCCACATCTATGTCATCCTGGTCCTGGTCAATAACCTATCGAAAGAAGACTTTCTCTCCAGACTGGCTTCTTTGATCCGCAGTGTGGTGGAATGGATATTAAAATCACTGTTGGCGCTGGTGATCGGGTTTTCGGTCATTCAAAGCCTGATCGCCCCTGCGGTGGATGCTTTCCGGGTATCGGTGCTGAATAAGACGGCGGGTATTATCCCGGGGGTGGGAGGGACGATCAACGCGGTAACCGAAGTGATCATCGGGTCCTCCGTATTGATTAAGAACAGTATCGGGGTGGCGGCCATGATTATTCTGCTGCTGATCTGCCTGGTCCCGGTGCTGAAGCTGGCTATTTACACATTTCTCTATAAACTGGTGGCGGCGGTAGTCCAGCCGGTGTCGGACAAACGGATGCTGGGCTGTATCAGCTGTGTAGGGGAGGGAGCCAAGCTGTCCATGAAGGCGATATTTACCGCGGCAGTTCTGTTTATGGTTACGATCGCGGTGGTGAGCGCTTCCAGCCTGACCGGTTGAAAAAGAAAGACCGGGTGAACAAAAAAATTCACCCATACCTATATGTGCGAGAAAACGCACGATTGGAGGAAATGTTGATCGAACAGATTTATCAGTGGGTAAAAAATATCGCGTTCTATCTGATCCTGATCACCGCGGTTATGAATGTACTTCCCAACAATAATTATAAAAAATATGTGAAGCTTTTCACCGGTATGGTACTGGTATTACTGGTTCTTTCACCGATCACCAGCCTGTTAAAATTAAACCGCACGATGGATTTTACATTTTTGACCAGCAGCTTTGAGCAGGAATTAAATGAGCTGGACGATCAGGCGGAAACTTTCGAATATGCGCAGAAAAGCAGGCTGTTTTCCGGATATGAGGAGGAGGTGGCGAAAGAAATCGGGGAAGTGGTGGAACAGGACGGATTGTATCCGGTGGACGTTCAGGTCGTGATGGAGGAGGATGAGAGCAGTGAGGATTACGGCAGTATCCGTCAGATCCATATTACGGCTGCATATTCCCAAAAACAGGCGGAGGGGATTTATATCGAACCTGTCCGTATCGGAACAGAGAAAAAGGAAGATTATCAGCCCGAAAGTATGGAAGAAATTAACATAAAAAATGATTTGGAACGCTTCTATAATATTTCCGCTAGTAATATAAATATTAGTATACAGAGGTAGCCTATGAAAATGGGAAAGCTGAATATCAAAAATTTAAAAAAGGATCAGCTGCTGATCATTTTACTGGTAGGAGTGCTTCTGGTGATTATCGCACTTCCCACGGATAAGAAAAGCAAGACGCAGGAAGAAAAAGAACAGCCGTCGGTCCAGCAGGCCGCAGCGGTTTCCTCGAATTCCGATGAGACAGAGCTGGAGCAGAAACTCAAAAAGGCGCTGGGCCAGGTGGAGGGCGTTGGTAAGGTGGATGTGATGATCACCCTCAAGTCAAAAGGGGAAAAGATCATTGAGAAAGACCAGAATACCACCGGTAATGTGGTGACGGAGACAGACAGCGAAGGAGGAACCCGGGAAACCAAGGAGACGAACACGCAGGAAACGACAATATACGCGCAGGAGGGCAGCGGCACCCAGACACCTTATGTTATAAAAGAACTGGGTCCGGAAATTGAGGGGGTCATAATTATAGCGGAAGGCGGGGGAGATGCGAGAGTTGTTCAGAACATAACCGATGCAGTTGAGGCATTATTTCATGTAGAGGCACATAAAATTAAAGTAATGAAAATGAAATGACGGGATAGCCATGAATAAGTGTGAAAATAAATTTTCACATCTACCTGTTTGTGCGTGTGGCGACCGCACGAATGGAGGAAAAAATGAAAGCTTAAAAAATAACAAGAATGGAGGCAGAAAAGTGAAAAATATATTTAAAAAGAATTCGGTGATTATAACGGCATTGGCGATCATGATAGCGATCGCAGGCTATCTGAATTATTCGGGAAACAAGCTGGGCAAGGAAGACGCAGAGGCCACCAGCAGTACCAATGTGGCCGAAAACGAACTGTCGGACATTTCCGACGAGGATATTCTCTCCCAGGCCAGCACGGATGGGACACAGCCTGCAGAGCAGGCTTCATCCGGCGATATCGAGAGCCTGGATGTGGATCTGGACAACGGCGCCGCTGTTTCCTCTGATGAGGTCGCCAGCACCGGCAGCGAGACTCCCGGCGAAGCGGTGCTTGCCAACTCCTCTAACGTAGGTTTCGCGGCTCAGGCCAAGCTGGATAAAGAACAGCTTCGGGCAAAAAACAAAGAAACCTTGTTGGAAGTCATCAACAACACGAATATCACGGAAGAGCAGAAGCAGACGGCCATTGATAACATGATCGCTATGACCGACATCGCAGAAAAAGAAACTTCGGCAGAGATGCTTTTGGAAGCCAAGGGCTTCACGGATGTGGTAGTCAGCGTTACGGAGAACGGGGCAGATGTCATCGTGAATGCGGCTGAGGTCTCCGATGCCCAAAGAGCACAGATCGAAGACATCGTGAAAAGAAAGACGGATGTTCCCGCTGAAAATATAGTCATTACTACCATGAATGCCACGGAATAACAGGAATACATACATTCTCTTAGAATTCCTCTTCATGAATAAAATTTTTTTTCGATACGTCATTATCGATCAGGGTCTGAGGGGCCAAAAGCTCCCCGGACCCGTTTGATTTCTATTTAAGAGGGACATGTCCATTTCAGTTTGGGACATGTCCATATCGATTTTATTGGATATAGAAGCTGTGAGACAAGTCAGGATACTGCACAGTAATAAGTTAATATATCGTGGGACTGATCATGCATCTGACTTTATATATGTTTTTACTACTTTTGTCAGTGAATCATCTGTGCTATAATGAATAACAGCAATTTTGGTGATGCTGATAGATATAATTCATATAAGATTTAGGGGGTCTTATACTAGTTTCTTATAAGGAATTACCGCAGGGCTGTTTATTATATTGATAGTCAAAGCGCAGAACGATCTGTCAGACAGGTAAGATGTAATTGCAATATTCGCGTGTAAGTAAGATGCATATCACCTCTTGGTAAAGGGATGCTTAAACCGAAATGGACATGTCCCAAACCGAAATGGACATGTCCCTAATTCAATAAAAGAATGGAGAATGAAGATGAAAAGAGTATTTCTGATTGTACTGGATAGTGTAGGAATCGGTGAACTGCCGGATGCCGCGGAGTACGGCGATAAGGGCAGTAACACGCTGAAGGCGTGCTCCACAAGCTCGTATTTTGATATGCCGAATATGGCAAAATTAGGTCTGTTTAACATTGATCATGTGGACTGCGGACCGAGGGAAGAGCATCCGGAAGGCGCCTGGTGCAGACTATCGGAAGCCTCCAAGGGTAAGGACACCACCATCGGCCATTGGGAGATCGCGGGCCTGATATCGGACAAACCGATGCCCACCTATCCAGATGGATTCCCGAAAGAACTGCTGGATGAATTCTCCCGCCGGACAGGACGGGGCTGGCTCTGTAACAAACCGTATTCCGGTACGGATGTCATTCGGGATTATGGGGAGCAGCATGTGAAAACGGGTGATTTGATCGTTTATACCTCGGCGGACAGCGTATTCCAGGTGGCGGCGCATGAGGAAGTAGTGCCCATCGAAGAGCTGTACCGGGACTGTGAGATAGCCAGGGAGCTCCTGGTGGGTGAACATGGAGTCGGCCGGGTGATCGCCAGGCCTTTCGTTGGGGCATTCCCGGATTTTAAGCGTACCAGCAACCGCCATGACTTCTCACTGCTCCCTCCCAAGGCTACGATGCTTACTCAACTGTCTGAAGCTGGCTTTGATGTGTTAAGCGTGGGCAAGATCGTGGATATTTTCGCATCGGATGGGGTGACGGATTTTGTGAGGACGGTCAGCAATGAGGATGGAATCGATAAGACATTGGATTATATGGATCGGGATTTTGAGGGATTGTGCTTCACGAATCTGGTGGATTACGATATGCTCTACGGCCATAGAAATGACGTGGATGGCTACGCGAAAGCCCTTACCTATTTCGATAAGAGGCTGCCCGAACTGCTGGAGAGGTTAAGAGAGGAAGACATCTTAATGATCACGGCTGACCATGGCTGTGACCCCTCCACGCCATCTACCGATCACTCCAGAGAGTATACGCCGCTTGTAATTGCTGGAACACGGATCAGAAAAGGAGCGGATCTGGGAACGAGGGCCACTTTCGCGGACATCGGAGCTACGGTAGTGGACTATTTCGGAGTACCACAGAAAATAGACGGTTCTTCGTTCCTGAACGAGATAATCGGATGACGCCCGTGAATATTGGCGTGAAACAATTATGGACGGCCAAAAGGATAAGTTATATTTAAATAAATGATAAATAAAATTAGCAAAGATACGAAAGGAAAGAGAATATTATGGCACAGTTATGGGGAGGCCGTTTCACGAAGCAGACGGACCAGTTGGTTTATGATTTCAATGCATCCATTACCTTTGACCAGCGCTTTTATAAGCAGGATATAGAGGGCAGCGTCGCCCATGTGATCATGATGGCGCAGCAGGGAATGCTGACGGAAGAAGAAATGAAGCAGATCGTGGAGGGGCTGAAAGGAATCCGGGAAGACGTGGAATCCGGAAAACTTCTGATAACCGAAGAATACGAGGATATCCATAGTTTTGTGGAGGCGAATCTGATCGACCGGATCGGCCAGGTGGGAAAGAAACTTCATACAGGCCGCAGCCGTAACGATCAGGTCGCATTGGACATGAAACTGTATGTCCGTGTGGGTGTGCTGGAAATAGAATCCCTGGTCAAGGAGTTATTAGAGGTTCTGCTCCATATTATGGAAGAAAATACCGAGACCTATATGCCGGGATTCACGCATCTGCAAAAGGCACAACCGGTAACGCTTTCGCATCACCTGGGAGCATATCTCGAGATGTTTAAGAGAGACCGGGAGCGTCTGCAGGATGTGTTCAAGCGCATGAATTACTGCCCGCTGGGCGCCGGCGCACTGGCAGGGACTACCTATCCGCTGGACCGGAACAGGACGGCGGAGCTGATGGGATTTTATGGACCGACGCAAAACAGCATGGATTCTGTCTCGGATCGGGATTATGTACTGGAACTATTGTCCGCCTGCTCGATTATTATGATGCATCTGAGCCGCTTCTCCGAAGAAATTATTATCTGGAATTCCAATGAGTATCAGTTCGTGGAGATCGATGACGCGTTCAGCACGGGTAGCAGTATCATGCCCCAGAAGAAGAACCCGGATATCGCGGAACTGGTCCGCGGTAAGACAGGCAGGGTCTATGGCGCGCTGATGGCGTTACTTACGACCATGAAAGGCCTGCCGTTAGCTTACAACAAGGACATGCAGGAGGACAAGGAATGGACCTTTGATGCCCTGGACACGGTTAAAAAATGTATCCGGCTGTTTACCGGTATGCTGTCTACCATGAAGTTCCGGAAAGACGTGATGGAAAACAGCGCAAAAAATGGTTTCACTAACGCCACAGACGCCGCGGATTATCTGGTAAATCACGGCGTGCCGTTCCGTGACGCCCACGGGATCGTGGGACGCCTGGTGCTGTATTGTATCGAACAGAACAAAGCCCTGGATGACATGACACTGGAGGAATTCAAGACGATCAGTCCGGTGTTTGAAGAAGATATTTATGACGCCATCAGCCTGGAAACCTGTGTGAATAAGCGGACCACGCTGGGAGCGCCGGGAAAAAGCGTAATGGAGCAGGTGATTGAACAAAATAAACAATACCTCAGCAAGGAATGGAATCCTTTCCCGGAAAAATGCTGAAATTAGGGAATTCAGTTGCTTTTTTTACGGAATTGGAGTAGTATATTTCCAATAAAGACAAATGTACGCGGTACAAAAACAAAGAGCCGCAGATGAAGAGTTCCCACAGCGGAACTCTTACATATAAAAAGATATAATGAGGAGAATGAGAAGATGAGTCAGAAATTAAGAGTAGGTATCCTGGGCGGTACCGGTATGGTAGGACAGCGATTTATATCATTATTGGAAAATCATCCGTGGTTTGAAGTGGTTACGATCGCCGCAAGCCCCCGGTCCGCAGGAAAGACATATGAGGATGCGGTAGGTGACCGTTGGAAGATGCAGACACCGATGCCGGAAGCGGTTAAGAATCTGGTGGTTATGAATGTCAATGAGGTTGAAAAAGTGGCAGCCGGCGTTGACTTTGTATTCAGCGCTGTCGATATGACGAAAGAGGAAATAAAAGCCATCGAGGAAGCGTATGCGAAAACAGAGACTCCGGTGGTGTCCAATAACAGCGCGCACCGGTGGACTCCGGACGTACCTATGGTAATACCGGAAATCAATCCGGAACACTTTGAGGTAATCAAGTTCCAGAGACAGCGTCTGGGCACCAAGAGAGGATTTGTGGCGGTAAAACCAAACTGCTCCATCCAGAGCTATGCTCCCGTATTGACAGCATGGAGAGAATTCGTTCCCACCATCGTGGTAGCCACCACCTATCAGGCAATCTCCGGCGCCGGCAAGACCTTCAAAGACTGGCCGGAAATGATTGAAAATATTATCCCCTATATTGGAGGGGAAGAAGAAAAGAGCGAGCAGGAACCCTTACGTCTGTGGGGCAGCATCGAGGATGGAGAGATCGTCAAAGCACAGAGTCCCGTCATCACCTGCCAGTGTATCCGTGTGCCTGTACTGGACGGACACACCGCTGCTGTATTCGTATCCTTTGACAAGAAACCGGCAAAAGAAGAACTGATCGACCGTTTAGTAAACTTCAAGGGTCTTCCTCAGGAACTGAACCTGCCCAGTGCGCCGAAGCAGTTCATACAGTACCTTGAAGAAGATAACCGCCCTCAGGTTAAGATGGATGTCAACTTCGAGAACGGCATGGGTATCTCCGTAGGGCGCCTGCGCGAAGACACCGTCTATGATTACAAGTTCGTGGGCCTTTCCCATAACACGGTCCGCGGTGCAGCAGGCGGTGCGGTACTTTGCGCGGAGCTGCTGAAGGCTCAGGGGTATATTCAGGGAAAATAGGTTTACTGAGGGACGGCGCGGACTGGTGCGAGGACAGACACTGGGGGAGGGGCCAAACCAGGATGCACCCCTCCAGGTGACCGCTCGGTACGAACTTGCCCTATGGGGCCCGGCAGGAGAGCGGTGTCTGTGATCTCCTATCTCACTTAAGGCTGTTACCCGGTGAAATCTAAATGAAATCGGATCAGCAAGTTTGCGGTACGTGGCCGATTCACCGTGAATGCTTGATGCATTCGCGGTTCAGCAGCCACCGAAAGTCTGCACGGAACGCAGTCTTTCGCCACAAATCTGCCGATCCGATTTCATTAAGATTTCACATGGGCGCCTTATGTGAGATAGGAGATCACAGACACCGCTCCCCTGCCGGGCCCCATAGGGCAAGTTCGTACCGAGCGGACACCTGGTGGGGTGCATCCTGGTTTGGCCCCTCCCCCAGTGTCTGTCCTCGCACCAGTCCGCGCCTGCTCTAATTCCGCCTGGAAAGACCAGAGGCACCTCTGGGGCGATCTTACGCTGTATGCACCCGTTCAAATCCTGTCCGAATTCCGCTTTAGTAAATGAAAGAAAAAATTACAGGTACCCCGGCCTATCTGACCATGGGAAAAGGCATATATAGTGCAGGGAGGAGAGGGGGGCGGCCAAACCTGGGGGCACGGGCAGCAAATCTCGCGGGGCCATATCGCTTGAGACCGGATCTTAGAACGGGTTACGCAGATGATGGGAGAACTTCGCAGGGCCTGGAACACTGTCCGAGCCGTCTTTTGGCGAGTTTGTTCCGGGCCCTGCCAATAAGAGGTTCTCCCTTCATCGGAGTTACCCGTTCTTAGATCCGGTCGAAGCGATATGGCCCCGCGAGATTTGCTGCCCGTGCCCCCAGGTTTGGCCGCCCCCCTCTCCTCCCGACCCTAATCTAAGTATCCCCTCAGCCAGAACTCTTCCTATGTGCTTTTTATGTGCCCATTGATTTTTGGAGAGTTTCATAGTACGATGAAAGACGAAATAATTTTACAAAAGGAGAGCATGCAGTTATGGGGATAACGACTAGTAAATTTCAGGATTCGGAAGCGACACTTTATACGATGGAGAACAGTAACGGATGTAAATTGACCGTATGTGATTATGGTGCGGTTTTGTATTCACTTTTGATGCCGGATCGGGATGGAAAGATGTTGGATGTGGTGCTGGGGTATGAGGGGCCGGAAGGATATCGGCACAACGATCCGGGACTGGGAGCTGTCGTTGGAAGAAATGCCAACCGGATCGGGAAAGCGGCTTTTGAACTGAACGGGATTGTCTGGAAATTAGAGCAAAATGATAATGGAAATAATTTACACAGCGGATTCAACCGCTACTATGAGCGGATGTGGGATGCGAAGATGAGCGGTACCGATGCAGAACCAGCTGTTATCTTTAGCCTGCACAGCCCGGATGGGGATCAGGGATTTCCCGGAACAGCGGATGTTACGGTGACCTATACGCTGACCGCTGACAATGAGGTGAAAATATCTTATCATGCGGTTTCGGATAAAGATACCATTTTCAATATGACGAATCACAGCTATTTTAATCTGAACGGCCATGATTCAGGAGACGCTGTGGATCAGATTCTCTGGATGGATGCGGATGCATATACACCAGCGGACGCAGAGCTGATACCTACCGGGGAGATCGCGCCGGTGGACCTTACTCCCATGGATTTCCGTGTGGCTAAGCGGATTCGGGACGAGATCGACAGCGACTTTGAACAGCTGACGATGGCCGGCGGTTATGATCACAACTGGGTGCTGGCCCATCCTGGCAGCGGACGGCCGTTCGCAGTATTAAAATCCGAGAAGAGCGGGATCGTGATGGAAATGTATACCGATCTGCCTGGTGTCCAGTTTTACAGCGGGAATTTCCTGAAGGGAGAGATTGGGAAAGGCGGCTGCTCTTATGCAAGACGTGCCGGTGTCTGCTTTGAAACCCAATATTACCCGGATGCCGTGAATAAGCCGGAGTTTCCTTCGCCGGTGGTGAAGGCTGGGGAATGCTACCACACCACTACGGTTTACAAATTTAAATGTGAATAAATAGCGGGCGTTTTCAGCCAGACGGACAGGATTGTCAGAGGATAAGCACCTTCACCGGTAGTATACCGGTGAAAGTACGGCGATTATCCTCTGACGGTCCTGTCTTTTTGCTGCGGGAACCAGATCTGTGAATATTTTAAACGGAATGCAATAAAATATTAGAAATACTTATTGCAAATACAAACTGTAATTGATATAATTACATTTAAGCCAGGTAATGAACAAGAATTGCAATGTGGTTTTGTTACGAAAGAGGACGGTGAAACAGTCTGAGGTTCACCATAGCGATAGGTGCGGAAAACGCACAATGGAGGAAAGAGTAATATGGGTATTTTAACGGGATACGCTGGAACTTATGAATCTGCACAGAGTTTCGGTATCTACCGATTTACTATTGATGGGGAGACGGGAGCATTGACAGAACCAAAACTGTATTATCCTGCTCCGAATGCCAAATATGTATCTTTGCAGAAGGGGAAAATCGCCGCACCGGTGGAACGCCATAAGCGGGCAGGGATCTGCCTGGTAGATCTGTCAGCAAAGGATCCGGCAGCGGAGGTATTTTGTGAAGAGCAGACGGCATGTTATGTGATACAGGACGGACCACGGATTTATACGGCTAATTACCATGAGGGTACGGTTATGGTTTATGAAGCGCAGGATAAGCCCGGTAAAGAGCAGGATAAGTCCGGTAAAGGCCTTCGTCTGCTCAAAAGAATCCGGATCGCGCCGGCTGCCGGCTGCCACCAGGTTATCCTGCACGGCCAGTATTTGCTGGTGCCCTGTCTGGAGCTTGATAAGATACGGATCTTTGATGGCTCCCGGAATTATGAGCCGGCGGGAGAAATAAGTTTTCCAGCCGGAAGCGGACCAAGACACGGGATCTTTAACCGGGACCACACCAGGTTTTATCTGGTGACAGAACGAAGCAACGAATTGTATACGTTCCGTGTGGATGAAAACGCAGGATTTTATCAGCTGGATTCCCGTTCGGTTCTGCCGGAAAAGGGGACCAGGGAAGATGATACGGCAGCGCTTCGGATATCACCGGATGAGCGTTTCCTGTATGTTTCTACCCGCGGTTCGGATCTATTAAGCGTGTTCTCGCTGGAAGATGAACTCCCGGAAGCGGTTCAGTTTGTGTCCTGCGGCGGCAGGCATCCCAGAGATTTTGCGATTGTACCGGGAGGAAAGTTCCTTCTGGTGGCAAATCGGTTCTCTAACAACCTGATCTGTTTCAGGCTGGGTGGCCGGACTGGAAGGATTAAGGAAATCTGTGATGCAGTGACGCTTGATGAGGCTGTCAGCATTGTATTTGATCCTGAAAGCAGGAAAGCAGAGGAATCATATGAAGGAAAATAGACGGATAACATGGAGGAAGATAGATGGATAAATATGATATTGCGGTAATCGGACTTTCTGTGATGGGAAGGAGCCTGGCGCTGAACATGGCGGATCATGGATACCGGGTAGCCGTGTATAACCGGTCAAAAGAGTTAACCGACGCGATGATTAAGGAATATCCCCATGAGGGGATCCGGGCATTTTACAGCCTGGAAGAACTGGCAGGTGCACTTAGCAGACCCCGGAAAATCATCATGATGATCAAAGCGGGAGCTCCTGTGGACGCAGTGATTGGGAATCTGGCGCCTCTGCTTCAGGAGGGGGATATCCTGATGGACGGCGGGAATTCTTTTTTCGAGGATACCAGAAGACGCTTTGAACTGCTTAAGAAACAGGGAATCTGTTATTTTGGGGTTGGCATCTCAGGCGGAGAGGAAGGGGCCAGATTTGGACCGTCCATTATGCCTGGAGGTGATGCAAACGTGTACAGCGAGATTGGGCCGGTTTTAAGCGACATCTCGGCAAAGGCGGAAGGAGAACCCTGCTGTACCTATATCGGACCGGATGGTGCCGGTCATTATGTGAAAATGGTCCACAATGGAATTGAATATGCCGATATGCAGTTAATCGCCGAAGCCTATCTGCTGTTAAAATATATCGGGGGATTTGACAATCTGCGGCTGTCCGAGATTTTCGGGGAGTGGCAGTCGGGCGAGCTGAAGAGCTATCTAATCGGTATTACGGCTGATATCTTAAAGGAGCCCGACGACTGTACCACCGGTGAACTGGTGGATTATATTCTGGACAGCGCAGCGCAGAAAGGCACCGGCCGGTGGACCAGTATCGAATCCCTGAAGCAGGGGATCGACGTATCGATGATCACAGCTGCCTGTAACGCCAGAGTGATGTCCAATCGGCTTCAGGAACGGGAAAAAGCGCTTCGGCTGCTGAAGGGGCCGGATATCAAAGCCGCGGGCGATCCTCTGGAATTTATCCGGATGGTGCGGGAGGGACTCTATGCCGCTAAAATCATTGCCTATGCCCAGGGCTTTTCACTTCTGAAAGATGCTTCGAACCAGTATGAGTGGAACCTGGAACTTGGCAGGATCGCGTCTATCTTCCGTGCCGGCTGTATCATCCAGGCAGTGTTTCTGAATGATATAACAGCTGCGTTTCAGGAGAATCCGAACCTTGAGAACCTTTTGTTCAATGAGTTTTTCCGGAAGGGAATTGAGAAAAATCAAAACAGCCTGCGCGAAATCGTAACGCAGGGAATCAAAGCCGGTCTGCCGCTGCCGGCTATGACCAATGCGCTGGCGTATCTGGACGCGTTCCGGGGGGCACACGTGGGGGCGAACCTGATTCAGGCCCAGAGAGACTGCTTCGGCGCGCACACCTATCTGCGTACCGATCAGGAGGGCAGTTTCCACCATGACTGGGGAAAATAGGAAGAGGATTGCGGAACGGTTGAACGAAAAGAACGTTCACCCATACCTATATGTGCTGAAAACATGCACGATTGGAGGAACGGTTGAACGAAAAGAATGTTCACCCATACCTATATGTGCTGAAAACATGCACGATTGGAGGAAATTATGAAACAAGCGCTGACTATCTTTGGAGGCACCGGTGATCTGACGTTTCGGAAGCTGCTGCCTGCCCTGTATAACATGAGCGCCTCCGGCAGACTGCCGGCAGAGCGGATTATTATTATCGGCCGCAGGGATTATACCACCCAGACATACTGTGAAGCAGCCAGAGAGTGGGTTCGCCGTTTTTCCAGAATTGTATTCCGGGAGGAGGCGTTCCGGCAGTTTATCCTGGGAATCCGCTATTATCAGATGGATTTCACGCAGGAGGCTGCCTATGATGCGTTGGATGCTTTTTATCGGGAAATCCGGATCGATTCGCATATATTCTATTTTGCCGTGGCGCCCAGGTTTTTTCCGGTGATCGCCCAAGGCCTGGGACGTGTGACGGGGGCGGAAAAAGGGAAGGTGATTCTGGAAAAACCGTTCGGGGAGAGCCTGAAAGCGGCGGAAGAGTTAAATGATAAGCTGGAAGCATTCTTCGAACCGGATCATATCTATCGGATCGACCATTATCTGGGCAAGGAAATGATTCGGAATATCCAGACGATCCGGTTCACGAATCCGATCTTCAAGAATATATGGAATGCAGAATATATTGATAATATTCAGATCTCAGCTATGGAAAACGTAGGAGTGGAGACCAGAGCCGGCTACTATGATACCAGCGGAGCTATGAAGGATATGATGCAGAACCATCTCTTCCAGATCCTTTCTATTGTCGCCATGGAGCGGCCCAAGGATCTGTCCCCCGAGGGGATGCATGAAGAGCAGATCCGGGTGCTAAAAGCTCTGCGTCCGGTCAGCGCGGATCAGATCGGCCGGCAGCTGGTGCTGGCCCAATATGAGGGGTACCTGCAGGAACCCGGTGTGTCGCCAGAATCGATTACGGAGACTTATGCGGCCCTGAAAGTGTTCATCGACAATGACCGTTGGAAAGGGACACCGTTTTACATCCGGACAGGTAAGAAACTGGGGCGTAGAGAGATGGAAGTGACGGTCGTATTTAAACGGCCGGAGCCCGGCATTGAACCGGATATTCTGGCAGTGAAAATCCAGCCGGAGGAAGGGGTACATCTTCAGTTCAATATCAAAAAACCCGGAGACACCGATGAGATCTCCCAGGCCAAAATGGATTTCTGCCAAAGCTGTTCGCTGGAAAACAGGATCAATACTCCGGAGGCCTACGAACGGCTGCTGGGTGCCTGCTTAAGAGGCGAGCGCTCCTGGTTTTCCCAGTGGGACCAGATCGAGACCAGCTGGAATTATATCGATCAGCTGCGCAGTGCGTACCGGCAGACGGGACAGCCAATCTATACCTATCCGTCCGGCACCAATGGCCCGGAAGCCTCGGATGGGCTTCTGGAAGCGGAAGGACATCAATGGATCGTGGAGGAACTATAATGCGCATTCAACAGGAACAAAAGCAGGCTGCCGCCCTGAAAGCGGCAGAGTACATCCGGGACAATATGGTCCTGGGCCTGGGAACCGGGTCCACCGCATATTACCTGATCAGACGGGCAGGGGAACTGGTCAAGGCGGGTATGCGGTTACAGGCGGTAGCCACCTCCCGGTCTTCGGAGAAGCTGGCGGAAGAATTCGGAATTCCTCTGGCAGATATCAATGAGGTTTCCCGTGTAGATCTGACCATTGACGGAGTGGATGAGATCGATCCAAATTTTGAAGCGGTAAAAGGAGGCGGCGGGGCATTAACCCGTGAAAAGATCACGGCATACTATTCGGAGCAGGTGATCTGGATCATGGATCACAGAAAGCAGGTCTCACGACTTGGAGCGTTTCCGCTGCCGGTGGAAGTCCTGCCATTTGGGTGGCACCTGTTGTCTGAGAAAATCCATGGGCTTGGTTACGCACCGATTCTTCGCGTTGAAAACGGGCAGACATTCCGTACGGACAACGGGAATTATATTCTGGATATCCACAGTCCGTCCCCGGCCGGTTACCGGAAGCTGTCCGATCTGCTGCACAGTTATCCGGGCGTGGTGGAGACGGGATATTTTCCGGCTGTCTGTTCCCGGATCATCGTGGCGGACTCATCCGAAGTCCTGGTGATTGAAAATAAGAAATGAATTATAAGTGGCAATTCCTAAATATTTTCATACCATAATAATGGAAATAATATTTAGAGAGGAGCTATAAAATGGCAGATTGCAGACAGCCGGATTGCGTTACCGCTAGAGCTGCCGTTCCTGTTTCAAATAATCGGGAACGTTCGAGATATCAGATGCCCATGCAGCCGGTGCACCGCCCTGACTGCGGCATGGACAAAAATGACAAATATCCTGTCGGGATGGCCTACGTGCCCTGGACCAGATGGGAAGAGACCTATGACGTACACAAAGCATTGATGACCGGGACCATATTCCCGTCGCTAGACAAACCCTGGTGTGGAATGAGAGGTGGCAGAGGATGAATACGAACGTACAAAGCCGTGAGAAACTCTTACATTATATAGATATGGTAAGCTTTGCCGTGGACGATGTCCTGCTTTATCTGGACACCCATCCCTGTGATCAGGATGCGCTGGCATATTTTAACGATTACAGCAGGATGAGAAATGACGCGCTGGAAGAATATGCCCGGTTATACGGACCGTTGACAGTAGATACCGCGACCGGATGCAGCAGGTCCTGGGAATGGATCAATCAGCCGTGGCCCTGGCAGGAAGGAGGATGCTACTAAATGTGGAGATATGAGAAGAGATTGCAGCACCCTGTAAAAATCACCCAGACGAATCCTCAGATGGCTCAGGTGATTATCAGCCAGTTCGGCGGCCCGGATGGAGAGCTGGCCGCATCCATGCGCTATCTGTCCCAACGGTACACGATGCCTTATAAAGAAGTGACCGGCGTGCTGACGGATATCGGGACGGAAGAGCTGGCCCATATGGAGATGATCAGTGCGATCGTCTACCAGCTGACCAGAAATCTATCTATAGAAGAAATCAAAGCTTCCGGTTTTGATAAATATTATGTGGACCACACATTAGGCCTGTGGCCTCAGTCGGCAGGCGGCGTACCCTTTACCGCCGAAGTGTTCCAATCCAAAGGGGATCCGATCACCGATCTGTTCGAAGACATGGCGGCAGATGGTGCAACTGCATAAGTGCAACATAGAAGTGTTAAGTAGAAGTTCTATATAATCTGGTGTGCCAGACACCAGATTTTACAGAACTTAGAAATTCCAATGTATTTCAATCGGGACATTTCTTGTCCCTGGAATCCGTTTTCCTACTAATATATAATCAATTAGAGTTTCAACGGTTTCTCTGTCTAAATGTTCAAGATTTGTGTATTGCTCAATAAGCTGGCGGCGATTATCGCCTGTCTGGATTTTTCTCTCAATTACATCAAGCTGTTTTTGCGTTTCAATCACCAGCTTTTCAAGCCGTTCTCTGTCATTTGTGAAGTCTTTTGACAAATTCAGGAAATCATTTTCGGAAAGAATCCCTTTTACTTTATCAAGATAAAGTTCTCTGATTACCTTTGCGTCTTCTTCAATCTTTTTTTGATAAGTAGCAAGTTGTGTTTCTAAAGCAGTTTTTTTCTCCTTTACGTTGGAGTGAAATTCCACGTTCTGTTCCAATTCATCTTTATCAAGATATTCTTGTGATAACTTGTTCAGTTCAGAAATAACTGCCTGCTCCAACTTCTTCACAGAAATAAATGAGCCTATGCAAGCGTCCTTTGCAACATGGCGATTTGAACATTGTAAATAATGTCTTCCATCTGTCTGCTTATTAGAACGCATGGTATAGCCACAGTTCATGCAGCGAGCTTTTCTGGCAAACAGCCCTATGGTTCCTACTGTAAATGGTTTTGCTTTTTCAGCTACCATAGATTGTACTCTATCCCAAAGTTCACGGTCAATAATCGGTTCGTGTGTTCCCTCTACTCTGTACCATTCCTCTTTAGGTCTGGGCTTATTTTGTTTTGTCTTATACGAAACACTGCCGTATTTTCCTTGAACCATATTTCCGATATAAATTTCATTTGTCAGCATATCGGAAATAGCAAAATATTTCCATAAGGTACTATTTTTTCTGGTAGGCTGCTTATAGCGTAAACCATGAAGCCGTTTATATTCCGTAGGGTTTGGAATCCCACGGTCATTCAGCATACGGGCAATCGCTGTTTTGCCATATCCCTGTGAAAATAAAGTAAAAACTTCTCTGACAACAGCAGCAGCTTCTTCGTCAATAATCAGGTGTCCCTTTTGTTCGGGGTCTTTTTTATAACCATAAAGAGCAAATGCACCAATATGAAATCCATTCTTCCGGCGGTCAGTCAATACGCTGCGGATGTTTTCTGACATATCCTCTAAATACCACTCATTAACCAGACCATTGATTTGTCTTGATTTTTTGTTTCCTTTATTAGCGGTATCTGCATTATCTACAATACTGATAAAACGAATCCCCCAAATAGGAAACAATCCATGTATGTATTTTTCCACCAACTCTAACTCTCTGGTAAATCTGGATTGTGTTTTACAGAGGATAATATCAAATTTTCGGTGTTCAGCGTCATTTAACAGTTTGTTAAATTCTGGTCTTCGTCTATCTGAACCAGTATAATCGTCATCACTGTATATATTGTAGACTTCCCAACCTTGTTCCAATACATATTGAATCAGCATGGATTTTTGATTTTGAATACTGTTACTATCATCAGTTTCATGTTGTTTGTTTCTATCTTCTTCTGATAAGCGGCAATAAATAGCAACTTTTGACTTTGTGTTCATCATATTTTATCTCCCTTAAAGAGAAGATAAAACAAACATTCCACCTACACTTATTATACCGTGTTGAGAAATGTTTGTCTATCATTTTACAGGTAATACCTGTCCTTTGGATTTTTCTAATTGATTGATGAGTTCTATCCATTTCTGATTGAACTCTTTTTTTAATGCCGACTTATCTTCACACTTAAATACATTTTTGCAGGAAATTTCTGCTTCTTTTGGCATAATTCCACCTCACAGTCTTTACTATGTTTACAGACTATGCAAAAATGCTTGTTCATTATGAAAGAATCATCCTTAGCAAACCGAACAGCTTCCGCTAAAGCTCATGGGAATCTCACCCCTGCATGGTTCTCATCCAGCCGTACCCTTTGCCAGCGGTGCTACATCATCACACGGACTAAGGCTGTACGGAAGTATCATTATCACGATAGAAAGGTCATGGCGGCAGCTATTGCGGTAAGCTGCTTATGGAACGCTGGCAGGAATCGCTATCCGGTTTCATCCCTCCTTTGGTGGGTTACGGCGTGCCAGCCCAACGGCTCTCTTTCTATCGAAACGTATTCGGCTGCTTTATGCTGCGTTGATTAGACGCTTTCTTTTTCAAGGAACAATCTGGCTTTGTCAGCCTGTTAAAATGCACTGGTGATAATGCACTTTAATAGACTGGCAAGCTCTGTCTGGGAAGCATGGGCTTGTCCATGCTTCCACAGGAGAGCGTTATTTTTACTTTGGTTCCCTGATTTCAAAAGATAAAATCTTTGCAATCAGACGTGTTTCCATCCGGCGGCGTAGGGTTTCATCTACAACCATGTGGGTATTGCCATATTCGTCTTTCATGGGACGCATGGAACGGCTGGCAATAAAACCGCTGTAATGGCGTACAATCTGGTTGACTGCTTCAATATCGCCGTCCGCAGCCCTGACAATCACAGGAAACGGAATCATAGGGTGCTTTGCTGTCATGCTTCTTCCTCCATAAATTTTTTGATAAATTCCAGTCCGGCGTGTCTTCTTCTCTGGATGGTAGAACGGTTGACTTCCAGAATTTTTGAAATTTCCGTATCGTCAAATCCGAGGAAATAATATCTCAGGATAACGTCACGTTTCTTTCCATCCAGATTTTCTAATGCTTCTGCTAATAGGCTGTTTTCAATGCGGACAGTAAATCCATCCATTTCAAAAGTATGGAAATGGGAGGGATAGGTGTCTTCGGAAGAAAACAGATTGACGGTGTAATCGTCCATATCACAGAACAGGGTTTCCCGTTTACACTGTCTGGACAACGCTTTGAGATAGTCTTTGCGTTCATCCTCCATAGCGACTTTACAGATATAATCAAACTGGTTCTCTATGGTTGTCTGAAATTCAGATGGCTTCATCATTGCTCACCCCCTTTCCAGCCTTGAAAGGGAGCGAGTTGATAGGAATTTCTGCTTCTTTCCCCCTTTTCGCTCTTAGTCCCGACAGGACAGGGGGTGCAGTTGCGTTTTGAGAAGAAAAATTTAAAAACTTTTTCTTCCAACTAAAAAAGCACGCAAACAGACGATATTTCTGCTTGTGTGCTTCGATAGTTCTTACTATGTATTGTAAAAAACCATATTGCAGGTCAGACTTTTCTAGCGTAGGTGGATGGCTTTTTTTAACGGTTTACCGAATGTAGATATATTTAAGAAAATATTTTGCATAGCGGCTTCCTCCTGTAAGCCGCTGTCTGTATAAAGTAGTAGACTTTAAAAATCATCTATATTTCATGCAAAAAAAGACGGCGGCTTTTGTTAAACCGTCGTCTGGAAAAGATGATGTGATTTTGACGCAGGGAAAGTATGCTGCCAAATAACGGTTTTTTTTATTTCCGTTTCGGCAGCATAGTTTTATCTTTGATACGCATAATAGGAACTGTACAACTATGTAATACGTTTTTCTATACCTGTCGCTATTACAACAGGAACAGTAAAATGTACAGAGGTGGTGTATTATGCGTAAAAAAGAAGATAAATATGATTTCAGGGCGTTTGGGCTTGCCATAAAAGAAGCCCGCAAAAAACAGGGTTTGACCCGTGAACAGGTGGGAGCAATGATTGAAATTGACCCACGCTATTTAACCAATATTGAGAATAAAGGGCAGCACCCAAGTTTACAGGTGCTGTACGACCTTGTATCTCTGCTGAATGTATCAGTGGATGAGTTCTTTTTATCCTCTGATAGTCTGGCAAAAAGCAGCAGACGAAGACAGCTTGAAAGCAAAATTGACAATTTTACAGACGCAGACCTTGTTATCATGGAAAGCGTTGCAGATGGTATTGTCAAATACAAGGAAATGGAAGATAAATAACTTCTATTGCCTGCAAGAATAAGATTGAAATTAAAATGAGCCGATAGTCTATAAGCTATATAGCTTATAAATTATCGGCTCTGCGTCTAGGCGTCTGGCTCTTTGATAATTTCTATTTTGAAGTTATTTACGCATATCAAACTTTCTTTTTTACATTTTGGACAATACAACGGAAAGTTTTTTAGCTGTGTATCTTTTCGTATTTTAATCCTTGTTTTATTGTTGCATATAGGACAAATAACCCACTCCATCATATTCATTCTGAACCTCTGCAAAAAATTTGTATTGCTTCATTAAAAAAAGCTGCAAGATTTCCACTACTAAATCTATTTATAAAAGTGGTAAATCTTTCATCTGTAATATAGAGAACTCCCAAATTAGATAAAATTTGTTTATTACATTCATAAAAGTGTTCAGAAATATATTGTTGCCATTCATGTACTATTGCTTGTACTTCTGAACTTTCCGCAGGACTATTTTCATACATAGCTAGTTTTTCAAAAATATTGCGAGCCATTGAATAAAAAGATTCTATTTCTTTCTCTTGTATTTGCTTTGAATGGGAAGAAAACATAGTCTTGTATTCTCTGAAACTTTCAGTATTTCCCCATTGTTCTAATACTTCTTCTTGAAATTGCGATTGTAACTCAAGTATTTTTGCATTTGAAAATGCAGAAAATTTAATTTCTTTATTTCCGTTGATTGTGTCTTTTACAAGTGAAATCAAAGCTTCTATTCGTTCTTTCTGAGCTTCCAAAATCAGTACATGACGCTCTAATGCTTCTGAACGAACATAATGAGGTGAATCCAGCAGTTCCTTAATTTCTTTTAGGGCGAATCCAACTTCTCTAAAAAACAAAATTTCCTGAAGCCTAGTTAAATCGTCGTCTGTATACTGACGGTATTTTGCTTCGGTTATAATAGATGGTTTTAATAAACCAATTTCATCATAATAATGTAGTGTTCGAGCAGTAATACCTGTTAATTTAGCAACTTCATGGACTGTTTTAGCTTTTTCATTCATTCCAAAAATCCTCCGTAGCATTTAAAATTTCTTTTGCAGGTAATAGAGTTGCTTCGACAATGTTTTTTCCAGTCTTTTGCAAGTAGTGTTTAATCAAGTGATAGCCACACGCATATCCGGAACAATAGGGTAATCCGACCTGAGGATAGTTTTGTAATGCTGCCATTTCATCACCATAAAGGTATGCATTCAGATTTTCTAATCCTTGAACATTTAAACCGTCCCGAATAATAGGCTTAATATATTCATTTAAGGTTTCTATATCAGTTTTTGTTACCCAAGGACCTGCTTTATCTTCACCATACAGAAATGTTGCAAAGTTTTCTGCCAATCCCTCATTGACTATCATTTCACCAAGAGTGATGTCATTCTTCCATTTAATAAATTGAAATCGTACGTTGTGATTAGTTTCATGTGCTAATGCTACATGAAGATGTGATAAAGTGTATTCATTAGGTAGTAACCAAGAAAAAATATATCCTGGAATACCACCATCACCACAGTAACCATCATTTAAAATAATGTAAGGATTTTTAGCATTTGCAAGTAAAATTGTAAACGCATATTCTTTAATGGGTAGATTAACACCGTGTTCAACAAAGCAATTCAACGACTGCTGAATGGATAACTCACATTTTTCCCAGAGTGTATTATCAGAAATTAGCTTAATATTATTTTGTTGCTTTTGGTCAACAGCGGTTGGGGCGATATGTCCAAGCATTTCGCTTGCCATAATTACATCATATCCATTAGGCGTTAGAGCTTTCATAGGAACACTATAACAAGCCCACTTTTTTTCAAAAGGCTTCATAAGTTCATATCTATAAATGTCATTTTTTTTGTCTAACGGTGCATTCATAATTTTTGAATAAACTTTGTCAGAACGGATAGCGGATATTTTCATAATTCTAGTTCCTCCTTTTGGTTTTATCATATACTATGACGTAACGTTAAAGTCAATAGGCAAATTAAAAATTATCACAGATGTATGGTAAATAATTAAATGTCTTAGTAGACAAAGGAAATAGAGGTTAAACAACATAAATTAACTTGATTGTCGAAGTAGAAATTGTTGTTTGAAATATTGATGGAAAAGTAAATAAAAATTGCAATAGGCAGATGGTATTGTCAAATCTAAGGAAGTGTGGGAAATGTAAATCCTCCACTTTTGCTTATAATTGCAGTGATATTAGAATTGATACTCTGCAATATTTTTGAAATCATTGTTCAACACATAATATACCTTATTTTTAGTAACGGAATATACAAAAGAAACTCTGGTTGCCCAAAGTCCTTCCTGACGTACTGACCTAAGTACATCAAAGGCGTTGGAAATAGAGAAGTTTTCTCCATATCCTTGCAGTAAATCCTTTGCCTTTTCATATCTGTTATCCCCAGATAAAACATATGGATTAGTCAATTCTGGTTTTAAAATGGAGTAATTTGTTATTAAGGAATATTTTTCTTTTTCCAAACGATACCCAATCCCCGGTTCAATAATGAGAACACGCCCAGTTCTATCTGAAAACATAGCCTGCATAGTAGTGTCAGGAGCATAAGTAATTTTCTTTTTTTTCACTATTTCCAATGAATCATCAAAAGAGAGGTTGCCTTTTATAAAATTTTCTGTCAAATCAGCTATTGTATAGCATGATTCATTACCGCAAAATTGTGCATTGTCATTTCCATGTACATACAACAATGTGCCAACATTCCCATTTCTATTGATTCCGTGAAAAGAGTGATACTTATTATCGGACATTTTTATCCCTAAAAAAAAACGGTCTTTTTCAGCAATTACGGTATGTTCCCATTCAGAAAGGTCAATATCAAAATTGAACCCAACAATGGTTTCTTTCCCATTATACACAAATCTTGTACACATATTTGTAGTTCCTTTCATAAACTAATTATAGTAGTATTAAAACTAATTATATTAGTAATATTAAATATTATAAGACAATTTGTCAATATAAAAGTTCTTTTTTTCTAACCTAATTATTGACTTCGCTAATTTAATTACTTAAAATGAGGTAAATGATGTGAAGAAAGAGGAAAATGAATATGCGAGTTACAAGAGCCGAAGTTATAAAAACAGCGTCTGATATGGCTGATAGAAATGGACTTCATAATGTTTCTTTGAAAGCTATTGCTGAAAATTTAGGGATTCGTACCCCCTCCTTATATAATCATATAGGAAGTTTGGATGAACTTCTTAGGGAGATAGCACATAGTGGTATGCGTACTATGAATGAAAAAATGATTCGTGCAGCAATCGGTAAGACAGGGGATTCAGCGTTAAAATTAGTGGCAGTTGAATATCTTAATTATATGATTGAACATCCCGGTGTGTATGAAATAATTCAATGGGCTAGTTGGAATGGAACAGAGGAAACAGCAATCATTTTTAATGATTATCTATCTTTACTTA
This sequence comes from Diplocloster modestus, assembly GCF_019042245.1. Classification (GTDB taxonomy): domain Bacteria; phylum Bacillota; class Clostridia; order Lachnospirales; family Lachnospiraceae; genus Diplocloster; species Diplocloster modestus. Next base: position 59,297 of record NZ_JAHQCX010000007.1, on the reverse strand, counting down.
AAACACTTATTTGCTCATGTGGCTTTAATCCAGATAAGACCACTGAAATTTTGAGCATGGTAACAGGTATGCTTCATGGTTATACAACATTACAATTAAGATATGCCTTTTCAAATCCTGATAAAGTAAGAAAAGAATTATCCGAAGCAATTGATACACTACTGCTGGGAGCTAATCAAAAATATAAAGATTAAACGAAAATTTCTTTTAAATACTTTGTAAGAGAAACGTGCAAATCTCCAAATGAGAAATGCACGTTTCTCTATAACTATTTCACAATTTTCCAGTTTTCCCCGTTCTTTTCCAGCACAAGGTAAAACTGCGATACCTGTGTTGTCATGGTCTGGTTATCCAGATATTTTACTGCAAGGGAAGCTGTCACCTGATTTCCGTTTCGGTTGTAGACAGGATTTACCAGTTCCGAGAAGATATATTCTTTCCCCACAGGGTTCAGCACGCCCTCATTCACATAATAGGTCAGCTCCTTTGCGGTTGCCGTAGGGTACAGCTTGAAAAAGGTAGTGAGAAATTCGTTGATTTCCTCCGTGGTGATGGAATCCACCGTACCGTCACTTTGTACCGCTTTTGGAGTGTAGCCGGATTTTACGGGAACGCTGGTAATGGTTGGGTTCTGGATAATCGTCAGGTTCCCAGAACTGTCCACATAGACGGTCACCTGATAGGCGGAACGGACGGTTTTACTGGATTCTCCCTCTGTGATACGCTGTTCCACCGTATAGGTTACTTGATAATGCTGCTCCTTTTCTTCTGTGATTTCCCATATCTGGAAGTCGGTGAGGGCAGACGATACGGGGATGTCCTTTCGGACAGTATCTACATTCACGGCTTGCAGTTCTCCGGTGAGATACCCTTTTAAAGCGTTTGTCCGGTTATCAATGGAAGCGGCAGACTGTTCCCATGAATAGTAGACTTCTGCGAAATTCTCCACAAAGTTTTCTATCTTGTGAGTGTCGAGGATGGTTTCCTCAATCACTTTGGTTTCATGGACAGTATGAATGTCTATCGCCGTGAAATTCTTATAGACGGCAAACAGGAAGCTCATTGCCAGCAGCACCCACAGGGCAATCACGGTTTTTTTGTGGGTATTGACTTTGTAAACTTTCAGTTTCTTTTCTTTCTGCTTTTTCTGGTTATCCTCTTTTCTAATCTGAATCATATCGGTTCATCCTTTCTTATTGTTTGATTCGTCCGGCTCCGGCAAGGTGCTGTTGCCAGTAGGAGCCTGTCAGGTCTGCGTAACCAATGGGATTTCCGGCATGGTACATCCGGTTATTTCCCACATACAGCCCCACATGGGTGATGTAGGTTCCGGCGTTGTAGGTGGAGTGGAAAAAGACCAAATCCCCTGCTTTTGCTTCGGACAGGGGGATGTGCTGCGTCACATTGTACTGTTCCTGTGCTGTCCGTGGCAGGGCGATTCCTGCCTTGCCATAGCACCACTGCACCAGTCCCGAACAGTCAAAGGAAGTGGAGGGGGAATCGCCCCCATACACATATGTCCATCCCTCATACTTTAAGGCTTCCTCCATGATAGCCTGTACCGTTTCATCATCAAACTGTGCCACGGTCAGGTATTGCGATACCAAGAGGACATAGAACATATTTCCATAGGAATACCGCCAGCCCCCGTTTTTCTCTACCGCAACAGGGTTGGTGTAGGTGACTTTCTTTCCGCCGGATTTGTCCCTTGCGAAGCTTTCTGCCAGTTCAAAGGTGTATTTTTTTCCGTGTCCTGCCACATAGTCTAGGAAACCGCCGCCGTAATTATAGGATTGAATCACGCTGTTTAAGTCACAGCCCTTTGTTTCTGCCGCTGCGAGCAGTTCCGAGAAATACTTGCAGCCCTGTTTGATGGATTCCTCTGTACTAAGGGAGTTCGGGGGAAGCCCCAGAGATTCCGAGGACTGCATAACGTCTTCCAGCGTGCCGCCGGATTCCACCTGAATGATGGCGAGCAGCACATTTAAGTATTCCTCTATGCCATATTCCCTTGCATACTTTTCCAGCATAGGCTTATGGGCGAGGACTTCCTGTGATACGCTCACGCCCCCATAGATAAGGTTTCCGCCGCTTCCGCCGTCTTCCTCATCCGAGAAGACAATCACCACCAAAAGGAGCAGGGAGAACATCATCACGAACACGCCGGAACAGGCAAAGAAAAGGTGTCTTAACTTCATGGTTTCTCCCCTTTCTTTTGTTTGGCAGCCGCTGTTACCGTTTTTGTCCACTCCTTTCTGGCGGTGGTACGCCGGATGGTAAAGTTCGATTCTTTTACCGCAGGGGCAGCCCGTTTTCTTTCCGGTATCACAGGAGCCGTATTTGCCTTTTGTCTTTCCTCTGGTTTGTCTGGGGAAGCCGGAGGGAGTATCTGGCGTTCTGTCCTTGCAGACGGTATCTGTTCATGGTGGATGGAAGCTGCCTTTACTACCGGAACCGAAGCCCGTTCTGCCACAGTTCCCCCATAAGGAACCTGTCCCCGTTCCCTGATGGATGGGGAAACCGGCTGCATGGCTGGTTTTCCTGTATGAGTGGTATCTGCATGATGTCGGAAATCTTCCGGCTGCTTTGCAGTAACAGGGCGTTCATGGACGGGAGCCGCCCCTTTGGGGGATTCGGAAGCTGTCTGTTGCGGCTGTTTTGCCTGTTCCAGTTCCGCCCTGCGTTCTGCAATGGTCTGTCTGCGGCTTTCTGCCTGTGCGTTCCGCTGTTCGGCTCTGGCAGTTCGGGTCTGGGTCACGCTGGAAGTAAAATCCCGTACTCCCTCTGATACCTGTGTTTTCCCGTGGTAAAGGGCGTACTTTGCATTGACAGGCAAATCCTTTGCCTGCTCCCGAAGCTGTCCGGCAGTATCGGCTATCTTATCTTTGGTATCTGCCACCGCACCCACAGCAGAGCCAGCCCGTTTCCATGCAGATTCCTTTTCTGGTGCTGCCCGTCCGTTTGGTCGGGTGTGGTCTGCCTGTGTATTTTTGGAAGTACCGAAGTTGGAAGCATTTCTCTGGTCTGGGCTAGCTTGTTTCCCTGCGTGGTATGCAGCCGTTCCAGCCCCAAGAGCTGCCACAGAACGCCCTAACTTATGCTGTAAACGGTGCATATGGGCGTGCATGAGCATACGGGGTCTTCGCATGATACGGCTCCCCATACTTTGGGAATCGCCGCTCTGTAAGGAGAACATCCCCATCAAATCCCCCAGCTTAAAATAAATTCCGGCAAAGGTCACTATCTGCAAGAACGCCGTCAGGAAGAACGGATATTCCCCAGACAGGTTGTAGAGCATGGTGGAAATGCTGAACGCTACCGTGATAATCAGGGTGATTCCGGCTCTGGTAAGGATGGTATTGAACAGTTTTGTAATGGCACGTTTGGACATCCCCTCAAAAGAGGGAACCATGCTAAGGAGGAAGCTCACAGGCAGGAACATGGCGTAGATGATAAAAAGCACCTGTGAAAAAATCATTATCCCCGTGAGCAGGAATACAAAAACGGAGATACCGATATTGAACATGAACAGGAAGAAGACGGTTCCCAAGCGGTTGATGGTCTTTGTGATGGTAAGGTTGGTATTTTCCCTGTCTTCGATTTCCTCCACCACGATTTCTTCCCTGTCCTGCCCGTTGTTTTCGTCTGGACTGGTTGAGAGCAGGTGTTCCACACGGTCAGCCCCAATACTTTCCACATCCGAGTTGCCGTATTGCAGCAGGAGCCACGGCTGTTTGACCTGAATGGAAAACAGGCTGTCCCGTATCAAATCCACACTGTCTTTTCCCTGGCTTTCCGAGTTTGGCAGCACAATCTTTGTGCCAAGGGTCAGGCTGGCATTGCTGATGTCTGCGGAAAATTCATTGATTTTCCCGATATAATCAGGAGCATAGGCGATAAAGGCAGCGGACAGCACGAACACCACCACGAAATTCACAACGGCATGGATGGCTTTTGTGGTTTCCCGTTTGATAAGCCCTGTGTAGGCAACGTAAATCCCCACCACCAGAATGAGAATCAGCAGGAACCCGATATAAAATCCCTCCGAGGACAAGCCGCCTGTGGTAACGCCTGCCAAGGTCTGCATATTTTTCCCAATGGAATCCGCCGTAGAGGAAATGAAGTCCAACGAGTAGGCTTCCTGAATCAGATACCCTGTGGCGTTGGAAAGGTACAGGCTGATTGTCCAGATAAAATTTGTGATGGCATACAGCCCGTACATCACCTGTTTTCCGATACCGTCCAGCCAGTTCCACGGGAGCCAGTCCCATCCGCTGTCCACATAAAAATCAAGCTGGTAGTTGTCCAGAGGGTATTTGCTGTATTCGTTGGCAGCGTCCACCGTATCATCCACCAGTCCGGCAGCGTGGGCGGCTGTGCCGAAGACTGCAAGCAACAGGAGGATGAGCAGGAGTGCCAGAAGCACCCTGCCAATCAATTTTCCTGCTATTTTCCAAGACAAGCCCTTTTTTGCTGAATAGGGAACAGGGAGTTGCTGCCCGTTGGAAGTTCTATGTATCACCATCAATCCACCTCTTTTCTCATGGGCGGTCTGGTATCAAAGGCATGGAACAGGTCTTCAAAGATAGGATGGAACTGTATCACTCCCACACGCCCGTACAAATCACTGATAAGGCACTGCCCGTTTTCCAAGTCACGGAGCCGCTTCTGGTTGTTTTCATCTTCGGAATCCACCCCAAAAAAGGCGAGGGTCTTCTTGATTTCGTTGATGTCTGTGGAACGGAACGCAAACTTCAAGCCCAGATTGTTTTTCAGCTTTTCATCCAGCAAATCGTCCGTGTTCTGGGTGACAAAGTAAACGCCTGCGTTCATGGCACGTCCGGCACGAACCAGCTTCATAGAGAGGGTCTTGCCCTGTGCCACCTGTAAGAAGCTCCATGCTTCATCCAAATCCACAATCTTAAACACGCTGCGGTCGGTGTGGATAAAGTCGAGGGCAAAGGTGCTGATTACAATGAGCATTGCCACGGAAAGCAGCTCCATTGTGGTGTATTCTTCAAACGAGGTTTCTTTATCCGGCAGCACCAAATCCGCCACCTGAATGATATTGAGCTGCTTTTCAAGGCTGATGGACTGTGTGACATCCCCATCCGAAAAGAGCAGGTGTGCAAAGTCATAGTCCGTAAAGGATTCGATATGGTCGGCTATGCTGGTGCTGATGGTGGTTCCCTCCGCCCGAAGTTCCTCAATCACTTTGAAAAGTCCCCGTTCCTCACTGTTTGTCACTGCACGGATGGCTTTCCGAAGAACAGGGAACTTTTCCCCGTCACGGCTGGAAATGCCGGTTAAAAAGGTCAGGATGTCGATTGCCAGTGATTCGGAATCCTTTGGGTTCTCCATAATCACATAGGGGTCAAGTAAGCCCCTGTTCTGTTCCTCTGAGGTCAGGTTTACGATATTGATTTCATGGGCGATTTCCGGCAGGGTTTCTTTCCAGCGTCCCCGTTCCGCTTTCGGGTCAACAATGAGAGCCTGTGCCCCAAATAGTACGGAATAATAGACAATCATGTTGTTGCTGAATGATTTTCCACCGCCGAGGGAGCCGACAAAAGCGGCAGCAAGGGCGTTGGTAACAGAGCCTTTTACCCCTTGACTGGCAAGGGCAGGTTTTAAGTACACATTTCTTCCTGTATCAAGGCTGTACCCGATATAAATACCCTCTGGTTCCCCCAACATCTGGGTTGCTCCGAAACCAAGACCAGCGAGGAAGTCACTGGTGACATACTGGATGTAATCGTTCAGATACCGTTTGCTGGCAGGGAGAAATTCCCCATGCAGCCCCAGCATATCCCCAAAGGGGCGAACCAGCTTCACGTTCAAATCGTCATAAAAATCTTTCACCTCATTGCAGCGGCGTTTCAGTTCTTCCAAGTCGGGAGCTGTCACACGCACCACATAGGACAGCTTATACATGGATTCCTTGCTCTGGTCTAAGGTGGATTCCAGCTCATTTACGCTGTCTAAAGCGTCCACCACGTTTGTACTGGTTTCACTGTCATTCTGCCATGCGTGGTTGTCCAAATCTTTCAGCTCTTTTTTCTTGTTCCGCACCGTGGAGAGGGCTTTCCGGTTTGTCACAATCTCCACATTCATAGAGGTATCAATGGGAAAAGTGAATTGCTGCTGCTGATAGTAAAAGATTTCCGAGGATGGGAAGTCCAGTTCCCCTACAATGCTGTTGATGGTAAAGTAGGCGGCATAAACTGTCCCGTCTTCCTGTTCGATTTTCAGATACCGCTGGTTTTCCTCTATCAGACAACGGGTGGGTTTGATGAGGTCATAGTATTTCACCAGCGTTTCCTCCTGAAACCGTTTCTTCGGAAGATAATACTCATAATCTTCGTAGGCGGTTCCGGTCTGCCCGTATAAATGCTCAATCAGATAGCCAAAATCGTCCTTGTTAAGCCGCCGGACTTTGAAGCGGCGTGAGATTTTACTTTCCAGCAGCTTTTCCATCTTCTGAAACCGCCAGATTTCTTCATTGCTCATGGAAACAAAATCCCCCATGAGTTTGTGGTTGACTTCATGGAGGAAATTGGAAACGGCGGTCTTTGCTTCCCTGCGGAACTGTTTCATGGTGACTTCCTGCTCATTGACAAGCAGCTTGAAGCCGATAAAAAAGCGATAGTCTACCTGATTTTCCCCTATCATGGAAATCAGGGCTTCGGTCTGTGCGTCAATCTTTGCACAGGCAACATCCTTTAACTTGCCCGTCACTTCCTGTTTGGAGCGTTCCTGTGCCGCCCGTATGCTGGATTCGGTGCTGATTTGCAGGGCATGAATCTTTCCGTCCCTGTTCTGGGCGATAAGCTGCCGGAACGAATCGTGTACCTGATATTTCTGTTCAGGGCTTAAAAAGGAATAGTTGTAGGGAAGCAGCTCATAGTAAGCGAAGCACTCCCCGTCATGGTTGAACACAAGGTTATTTTCGATATATTTAATCGGATATGCCATAAATATCACTCCTTACTGCCGTGATGGGCTGTGCCGGATATTCCTTTTCCAGCTTCACGGGCTTTCCTGCATAGGTCAGTTTCGGGCGTACCAGATATGCCAGTACGGATTTCAGGAAGCCGTAAGGCTTCTTCCCGTCAAAGGTCTTCTGGCACATGAACCAAGTGAGGGCAAAGGGTACGCCGAAGTATTTTAAAAATGCCCCGTCAATGAACGAAAGGGGAGGGAGGTTCCCCAAGAGCATAACTGCAAACACCGATACCACGAACCACGCCATCTGTGTGAACGTGATGGGGAATGGCAGCTTAAAATCATTGATGGAATAGAGTACCTTTTCCACCGACCAGATACTGGTATAGCTTCGTATTTTTTTCATGTTGTCCGTCCTTTCTAAAAGATGGGGGCAGCCAAAGCCGCCCCTGAATAAAAAATCCGCCTGCATTTCCCAAAGGAGATACAGACGGGTCTACCGTAAGATTTCATATACGCCGTGGTTCGTGACAACAAAGGTTCCCTCCAATTCCATGTCACGCCCATAGGCGGCATAGTCGATATAGTTTTGTAAGTGTGCCGGAAGTTCCCCAAGCTGTCCGGTTTCTTCCAGATAGTAGCGAGCCACATCCGCCATATCGTCACAGCCGGAATGGCAGATAATATCGTCTTCATGCTCACAGAGTTCTTCGATACTGCCAAAGTAGGATTGCAGCTCTGATAGTTCCTCCTGAATATATTCCGGTAAGTCCTCCACCATTTCACACAGGCGGTTGACTTCCTCAATGGGGGTATATTCGTCAATCGCAAAGGGCAGCTCATAATCATGGATGGCATATTCCTCATATTCATCATTCAAGCCGATACGTTCCGTGACTTCCTCAAAATCCACAGGCGGCGTGAACCATGCCCCTACCAGTTCGCCCTCATTGTATTTTCCTAAGTTGGCAATGTAAATCCGCATTTCTTCCAAGTTCCTTCACCTCCTTTTAGCGGTAATAAAAGATACCATTGTCCGTAAACAGGTAGTTTTCGCTGGTTTCCAGCTCCCGACCAATGGCAGCGTAGTCGATATGGTTCATTAAGTCTGGGTGTATTTCTCCGAATACCTGAATCTCCTGCACCAGATAATGGGCGAGGGATTCTCCGTCCTGCACCGGATAGCAGCGTATCTGGTCTTTGTGGTCGATAAATTCCGTAAAGCTGGAAAACCACCGCTTTTGTACCACATCCATTTCATAATAGAGAGGCGTTCCCTGCATTTCCTGTACCATCCGGCAAAGGGCGTTGATTTCCCAGAGCCTTGTGTTGCCCTCCAATGGAAACGGCAGCTCATAGTCTTCAATTTCGATTTCTTCCTCACTCTGAACCCCAAGACGTTCCCTGATTTCTTCAAAATCCACGGGGCAGGAAAACCATGCCCCCGGATATTCCTCAAAATCCTCATGGTAAAACCTTGTGGTGTTCAGGATGTAGATTTTCATTTCCTCAATCAGTATCACGTCCTTTCTCTGTCAGGTTGTTTGGGGAGTTACGCTCCCCAAGCCCCTAGTGGACTTCCGCCATGAAGCAATCAGAGCTTGCTCCATAACGGAAGTGTAATATGTTTTTTCCTATGCACCGATAATCTTATTAAACAGTTCCAGTAAGATGTCCTTTACACCGTCCGCATTGAAGACCAGACCAACCGCTACAAGGGACACTACTAAAAAGCCGATAAGTTTGGAAAATTCCCTCTTAAATCCGAGGTACAGTCCAATCACCACGATTGCCAGCAGCACAAGGGACTGGGCGTTGGATAAAAACCAGTTGTAAAGATTCTGTCCGAAATTCATAAAAGCTCCTTTCTTTCCTGTAAGAGTTCTTAGGTTCCAAAATTGCCACCGTTAAAGCACCACCTCCTTTGCAGCGGCGGCTTGCTGCTTCAGGATTTTTTCGTGCTTCTCCGTCAGCTTTGCATGGGTGATGATGTCATGGACAATCTGGGTGTGGTTCATCTTATCCAGACGGAGAGCCAGCTTTAACGTGGGGGCTACCTGATGGGAGAGCCAGTGCAGGGTGCGTTCAAAGGAATAGGGTTCCGGTTTCGTTGTCAGTTTCAGACTTCCCCTGTGTTCCCCCATAAACCACGCCCATTCCTCATTGATACGCCAGTCAGAACGGGGCTTCGTATCGTCCCTGTCCACGAACCGGATATAGCGGTTGATGATTTGAAAAGCTGTCCGTTCTGGATTGTCATGTTCTAACAGGTCACGGATGGCGTAAAAGGCACGCTCATTTTTCAGCCGGATTTCAAAGCGGTTCTTTACCTCTGCGTCCGCAATGGGAATATCATGCTTTTTGTACTGCTCATAGTCCTTTTCGTAAATGCAGAAGTACACCTCACTTTGGAGGGAACCGATATACAGGGTGTTCCCCATACATTCTTTTTCCTCACGCCGTACCAGTTCGCCGCTGCGGTAGCTTTTGAAGCTGCGGAAGACCGAGATACATTCCTCATTCCGGCACTTCTCTGTCAGATGGGGAATGTTCAGGATTCCCGTTTTGTCATTGATAGCGAGGTCAAGCCGCTTCATCACGCCGTCCTCCATGAGAACGTCCATGAAAAATTCATACCAGCTCCGTTCCTGTGCCAGCAGATAGCTTTCAAACTGGCGGCAGCCACGCCCTTTCAGTTCCAGCAGCACCCCTTTTTCCAGTTCCGGCGATACCAAAACGAAAATATCCCCAAGATAGTAATGCTCCGTGTAAGAGTAGAAGCCGTAGTCTTCATGGATAAAGTAAGGCAGCTTTAGCCGCAGCACGTCTTCCACGATATGCTTCACATCTGTAGTGGGAAAGCGAATCCGCACATAGTCAAAGAGCATTTCAAGGGGAGCGTCTGGGTTAAAGCGTTCCAGAGCTTCCGTGATGGCTTCCTGTAATGCTTCGGATGGGTGAGCCTTGCCCGTTTCAATATCGCTCAGGTACGGACGGGTGATTCCGGCAGCTAGGGCAAGTTTCTGTTGTGAGATACCGTAACTTTCCCGTTTCTCTTTGATGTTCCGTACCCATGTTTCTTCATTCAGTGAAAATCCCTCCTGTCTAAAAAAGCGTATGTCAACTTTCAGAGCCTTGTTGACATACGCCGGATATGGGAAAATCCCTTGTGTACCGTGGGATTCTGCCCTGTTGTTTGGTTATTGCCTGTCGATTTGTACCCCTCTGTTAGATACGAGGGGTTCATGCTGGCGTGCCTTGCGGCACACCAGCCACAGCAGGTCAGTCCGTTTCTGCGGCTTTCGCTTCGCACGCCGCCTGCACTCCCTGCCTGCTGTCTATGAGCTTTTTTATTTCTTTGAGGAAATCGTGTCCTTTTGGCACAAGGGGCGTGTAAAACTCTGAGATAACACTGGTTCCCACATCCACATAGCCACGCCCTTTTATCTGCTTTAGGAAGAAATCCTTTGTGGTTTCCCCGAACATCATTCCATAGCCCATTTCCGACATCCGCCCCAGAGCCACACGGAAATTGAACTGGTCACGGATTCCGTCCCCCAGATACTTTGCGTCCGGACGCTGGCAGGCGAGAATCAGGAAGAAGCCAGCCTGCCGCCCAAGCATAACGATTTGTTTTAATTTGTTGAGGACAGCGGCATTTTCTTTTGTGCCGAGCATTTCCATAAATGCCACATATTCATCAAAGATAAGGAAATTTGCCGGAAGCCCCAAGTAAGCGTAGTTTTCCCCTGTCCGGTAATTCTCCATGAGCTTCATGTCTTCGCTGCGTTTCATCATTTCTTCATAGAAACGGTCAATGCAGGCGAGCATATCTTCCTTTTTGTAGTACACATCCGGCATAACCGCCTGTAAATCTGCAAGGTCGGCGTTCTTCGGGTCTAATACGAACAGGACGGCGTTGGTGCGGAGCAGGGCTTCAATGAGGGTCAGGATAAAGTAGGTCTTTCCGCCGCCGGTTCCTCCGGCAATGAGCATATGGGGGAGCTTGTCATACTCCCACCAGACATTTTCCATAAGCCGGAGCCTGCCGTCCTTTGCCTGTACATCCTCAATGGAAATACGGTTGGCAATGGTATCATAAAGCAGGGTGTACTCCACATAGGAATCCTTTAATTCCTTATCCGTCAGCTCACAGTACAAGCCGCTTTCCAGCTTTTTCTCCAAGTGTAAGAGCTGCTCCTGATATTTCCCCAAGGTGATTTCCACACGGATATGGAGCAAGCCCTGTTTCATCCGGTAGTAGATTTTGGGAAAATAAGTGATGGTTTCTTTGGAACGGCTGGAAGACAAGTCCTTGAAAAAAGCGTCTTCCTTTCTCTGCTCCGATTCATACCACTTGTTTTCCAACACCATCCTTGCCAGCTTTTGGCGGTGGATGAGCTGCTTTACTTCGTCCCTGCGGTATCGCCAGAACAGAAGAACTGCTGTAAGACACACCAGCCCTGCCACGCCCATGCTGAATAACAGGTAAGGGATATTTATGTCCTGTGCTATCTGGGAAAGGGACACTTCCTGCCAGTTGGTTCCGGCAATCTGCCGGATATGAAACAGCAGGACAACCAGCAGGAAGACAGGGAACAGGGCGGCAAGGGCAGTATGGAACACAAGGTCTTTATCCGTGGGGCGGATACGTTTTCCACGGGGGAAAAGCTGTTTCATGGGAACAATCCTCCTTTCCGTGATTAAAAATAGCCCATATAAAGCAGCGAATATCCTTTCTTGTTGTCTTCCATATGGGCTTGAAATAAAAAAGTATAGCCGGACAACTCCCTGCACAGACATTCCGGCATATAAACTGCCAGATTTTCCGGCGGCTGATAATCTTCTAGGGCTTCGATAAGAAGCTGACCTGCCATCCAGCAGTATTCCGGCAGAGAAACCAGCCGGAAGTCCTGTTCGTATTCTTCATATCCAGTAATTGCGTCCATACTTATTTTTCTGTTGGCGGTTCTTTCTTTGGTGATTGCGGATTCATGGCAGCACCTTTTTTCAGAACAATATCATCAGCCTTGATGTACCAGTCCACCTCTGCTCCCTGAAAGGTAGCCGTTGCCACGGTATCTGCCACTGGATTGATAAGTTCCACCTCTGCGTTGTAATCGAACTCCTTTAATGGCACGCTGGCAGGGATAGAAACCTGAATCATACGCCCCTGTCCTCTGGATTTTAAGTCATAGGTACGCTCCTTGATTTCTTCTGATACCGAGCCGTCTTCATTCTGGAGGTGAACCTCACGGCGGAGGGCAGAATATTTCAATGCCCCGAATGTTGCTTCCTTGTCAATCACGATTCCGTTTGCTAATCTCATAGTCTGATGTCCTCCTTTTCCTTATGCTTTTACCATATCGTCAGCGTGCAAAATGTAGTTGGTAAAGCCCCTTGTGCCGATTTTATAGCCCTCTGCGGTGATACGGGGATTGACGAGCTTTACACGTTCTTCAAAGTCAAAATGTTTCTCTCCGGCTTCGGCAGGGAGGATAACCACAATATCATCCGCCCTCTGTACGTCTGAATAAAGGTTGAAGCTGCGAGAGAGTACCGCCATGCGTCCGTTGATTCTTCTCTGTTCTGTTTTGTCTTCTCCGGCAAACTCCAAGTTGCCGAATGTTTTTTCCATGTTGGGGATAACGAATTTTAATTCCATATAGATGTACCTGTCCTTTCTGAATGTTGTGTTTGATAGTTGTTTTTGGGTTCTGGTCTGGAAGCGGAGGGGAACGCTCCGGCGGTGGTGATTTCTTCGTGGTATCACGTCCTTTCTGGTTTTAGGGTAAAAAAATAGACGCTCATTTCTGAACGTCTGAATTGATACACTGGAAAGGCGGAATATCTGCTTTACCCTCTATATTTTTGTATATGTTGTACTTACAAGGTCGTGCCAGAGCAGAAAGCCCGAACCACCTATGATAACATTCTTCGCCTGATCAAAGATCCGGAAATTGTGGAACCCATCCGCTTCCTGAGAGAGCGGGAAATTGTACATTTCCAGAGATTCGGTGAATCCCTGAGAATCGTGCAGGAGCATCTGGACTCCAAGAATTTCTATGCGGTTAACCCAGCATTTGACAATATGAATTGCTGCAAATAATAAGAGATGAAAAGCAGCGGCGCTGAAGAATATTCGGCGTTGCTGCTTTTTTGGTGCTTTTATTGCTTCAATAACCATTTTTGAGCTGTTGCTGTACAAAATTTCTAATATTCTCAAGCTTCCCCCTCTGCCCTGTAAAAATTATCCACAAAATGTGAAAAATTAGTCTAAATATTTTAGAGGATGTACTTGCTATAATGGAGAAAATAAAAAGAGGAGGGCATTTGTGTTGAAGAAGTGTAGAAAGTTGTTAGCAGTTCTGCTGGCTGTCTGTATATCATGCAGCGGTATGTCCATGTCGGCGGCAGCAGAAGAATCACCGGCTGATCCGGGAGGAATCGCCCCAGCCAGTCTGAATGACGGCCCATTAGTTGATCTGGATATGGATTCCATGAATGATGGAGCCATTATCAACAAAGCGGATAATCAGGCATATCAGGTGGAGGGGAACCCTGCCGTGCTGGAGGAAGGCAAAGAGGGACACGGACAGGCCTTAAGGCTTGACGGAAGTACAAATTACATCAATCTGGGGCAGGATTACCAGTTTACCACCGGACAGCTCACGGTCGCCGCATGGGTAAATATTGATTCCAGTCCCAATGGACTCAGCCGGATCACCGGAAGGGCACGCACCGCAGTACCGGATGAGAAAGAGCTGGGCCTGCGCATCCGGAACAATGGAAAGCTGGAAGCCGAATGCCCCGGTTACACCGAGACCGGTGCCGGGACTGTCGCACTTGGTTCCTGGCAGCACGTGGCTGTGACCAATGATGGAACGGCACAGACGCTGTATATCAACGGGGAAGCCGCGGCAGTCACACAGACACCCGGTCCTGTGGATGAATGGGATCTGGGGCTTCTGGTCGGCACCTGCTGGAATGAGCAGGGAGACGGACCGTTCCAGCCGCATATGTTCAAGGGGCTGATGGATGACCTGAAACTCTATAACCGATCCCTTTCCGCGGATGAAATCAAAGATTTGGCTGATGTATCCGGCACAGGAGAGGGAGGCGGAGGCGATGTCACATTGCCGGATCCCCTGTACAAGTTCGCCATGGATGAAATAATTGACGGCAGCGGTGAAAACAGCGGAAAAAAAGTCATTATCAATGACATGGATAACGCGGAATATCCGATCTATGGTACCTGCGAGGTAGATGATTTCGGTATCTTTGACAAATCCATCCGGTTTGACGGCCAGACCGCTTATGCAGACGTGGGCAATCCGGCGGTCACTACAGAGTACACCTTTTCTGCTTGGGCTTTCCTGGAAAAAGGCGCGGCGAATAATCTGAATAAGATATTTGGACGGGACCGGACAACGGTTGGAGAGCATTCCTTCTACATTGCGATAAGAGGAGACAGCGGCAGGGAGGGAACCATAGACTGCTCACTGGACGGCGCCGGTGTAGGGGCTCCAGCAGGCACATTTACTTTTGGTGACTGGACAAATATTACGGTTACCGGCAACAAACAGAAGACCTGCCTTTACATTAACGGCCAGCTGATCAGCACAGGAGGAGGCGCCACCACAGACCTGAGTACGAATCCGGTAAATATGCTGATTGGATGCGGTTATAATGCGGATGGCACCGGGATATTCAACGGACACGCATTTAAGGGAAGATTGGATGACGTCAGGATCTACGATAAAGCCCTGACGCAGGAGCAGGTGGAAGAGGCCACCGTGGGCATTAAGGATAAGCTTCCGCCGGAAGTGAGTGCAGTCAACCCGAAGGAAGGCTCTTTGATCAGCCCGGAAGGAAGGATACAGATCTCTTATAATATGGGACTGTCCACGGGAACGGAGCCGGTTCAGATCTATGATGGGGAAGGAAACCCTGTGGCTGCAGAGTCGGCTTTGGAGGAACAGGATGACACGGTCGACGGGATGGAAACGCTGGTGGTAAAATCCACGGAAAAACTGGTTCCGGGCGGTTCCTACACCTATAAAATTCTGGCCGGTGCTGTTGTCAATGAAAAAGGAATTGCAAACCTGGCAGCGGAATACACCTATTCGGTGGCCCAGGACCTGGAAGGCGGAGCTTCGGAGAGCGGCATGGAATACTGGGCGGCGGGTAAAGTCAGCACCCCGTCCGACATTCAGGAGCAGGATGGAAAGGTTACGATATCCAACGGACTTGTAAAACGAGTGTTTGACATAAACCAAAACTTTCTGACTGTTGACTATCAGAACCTTTATACCGGTATCAGCATGCTGGACAAAGGAAATCTCCAGGCAGACATCCGGATGGCGCTGAATGATCAGTATGTGGATAAGGATACGGCGTCCGATACCCTGTTCGATGTGGGCGGTACAGATGAAACCATCCCCACGTTCCAATACGAGAATTATCAGATCGAAGACAGTACGAAAGAACCATTCCATTGGGAATTCGACGAAAGAATCTCGCCTCCGTCCATGAAAAACACGCCGTGGCCGGCCAAGGGCAAGGCTCTCGTCGTCAATTTCACGGCGCCCGACACTGCAGATGCGAAGTTTGCGGGTGTGAAGGTGCAGGTCCGCTATGAGATCTATGACGGACTTCCGGCCATGAGCAAGGTTGTCAATGTGACCAACACCGGAGAAAATGATGTGGTGGTTCACCGCATGTCCACAGAGGTGCTGCCTGCGCCCAGAAGCCTGCAGGATGCCCTCTATATGGACTCCAACATGAACATGGGCAATGACAACCATGACAGAAACAACGGACAGTATATCTTCAAACAGTGGGAAGATGTGGATGATGCCAATGGTCTGATTATCAGCAGCTATGCGGTGGATGCTGAGAACAACAGTGCCAAGATGGGAAAATACGACTTTGAAAACTTCGGGCCGAATTACCGCTTGAAAAACGGGGAGACCTTCGAATCCCATCAGCTGTATGAACTGTTCCACAGCAGCAGTTATTTCGAGTGGCAGACTCTGGAGGTCAAAAAAATGTACCGCGTCCTGTTCCCGCAGACGCTGGACGCACCGCTCATCTATCATCTGATCAGCTCCAACCCGGATACGGTGAGATGGGGCATTGACCAGGCGGCCAATGCGGGCTTCAACATGGTTCTGATGTCCTTTGGATCCGGAGCCAACGTGGAAGATATCTCCCAGGGAAATATCGATAAATTCAAAGCGCTGACAGAATATGCCCACTCAAAGAATATTCTTCTGGGGGCCTATGTCATGCAGGCGGCCAGAGGGGATCAAAGCGAATCCAATGAGGACGGCACCTGGGGTACCATGCGGTGTATGAACGGGCCGGAAGCTCACAATACACTGGAAAACACACTGAAATTTATTGACGCTACTGATTTTGACTGTCTGGAAGTGGATGGGCCGTTCCCCGGCGCGATCTGTACCCATTCGGATCATTCCGGCCATGAGGGCGCGGAGGACTCCGTAGTCAAACAGTGGGAATACGCGATCCGTGACTTCTACCGGGAGCTTCGGGCGCGCAACGTATACATCAATTCCCCCGACTGGAATTTCCTGGCGGGTGCCAATATGGCGGTTATGGGATATGCTGAGCCGGGCTTTAACGTTCCGCATGCGGCGCAGCTGATCTATGGCAGACAGATGTCCTATTACGGGACCTTTGAAAAGACACCGGCCATGGGCTGGACTCTGGTACCTCTCTCACCTTATGGGGGCGGCGGTGATTCCTCCTTCTGGCCTTATAACGAACGAATAGAATCCTACGACTTTATGGTGGGCATGAACATGATGAGCGGTGTCATAGGTTCCTACCGCGGAGGAAACGGGCTGTATCAGGAAGATGACGGTAAGTTCAGTCCGTCGGAAAATGTGATCGAAACCTGGGGGAGATTCTACAACAAGTACCGCGATATCCTAGGGGCTGATATCATACATATCGCGCCGCCTGTACCGGTCGACATCGAGAGTATGAACACCACGGCGATCGACGGCTTTGTCCATGCGTCCCCGGAGTATGAGCAGAAGGGACTGGCAGCTTTCTTTAACCAGACCGGCGGGACCGTGACGCAGAAGGTCAAGATTCCGCTGTACTTTACGGGACTTACCGACCGCACATCCGCGCCTGCGCCCATGGAAGGCTCCCATTACCGGCTGACACCTCCGACACGCACCTCCGGCCCCATCGGACATATGGGGGCCAATTATCAGGACAAGACACCTTCGGTACCTGAGATTCCCGAGGTAAATGCGGTTCCAACGGATAAAAAAGCCTTTGTGTGCATCGGTGATATGAACGGGAAAGAATACACCATTGACTCCAACGGCGATATCGAGATTGAATTGACCATGGAACCCAGTACTTACACCTGGCTTACGATCTATGATCCGGAACAGGTGCCGTCTGATGTGGCTGATGTATCGATCCCGGCACCAAAGAATCTGGCGATCAGTGCCATCTCTTCCAGTGAGGTTACGCTGACCTGGGACGCGGTACAGATGGACGGAATGAATGTAAAAGAATATCATATTTACCGGAACGGGGAATACATCGGTAAGACCTTTACGAATCAGTATACAGACAAAACGCTGGAATCCGAAAAAGATTATGACTTTGAGGTCGCCGCCGTGCATAACACCGTGAACGGGGAGAAATCGGCTGTGAAGGTGAGCACGGTACCGGATACGGCAGGCCCGGTCATCCAGAATTCCATACCTGTTTCCAGCACCCAGGTGCAGGTGGAATTTAACGAATCCGTGACCAGGGAAACGGCAAATGATGGCAATAACTATACCATCACCAGTGCTGCCGGCAGGACAAACGCATCCGCGAATACCGTGGCCAAAGCTGAACTGCTCAATGACAACCGGACCGTCATGCTGACCCTTGCGAATCCACTGGAACCGTTTGTGGAAACCGTGATTACTATTAAAAATGTAAAAGATCTGTCAGGCAATGTCATTACCCCTGCACAGACGAAAGTAACTTATGGACCTTTAAGAGAATTTAAGTTTGAAGAAGAGAGCGGAAAGACCGCTGTGGATTCCATCTATGGAGTAAACGGAGCTATCGCCGGTGACACCGTGGAACGCAAGCCCGGCGTATCCGGAAATGGTCTGTGCTTCGACGGTAGGAACAACTATGTGGATGTGGGTGAGATTGTCAAAGATCTGAACAAATATTCCATCAGCGGCTGGTTTAAGCCGGAAGATACGAACCGGATTCAGTCCCTGGTCTCTCAGATGCGGGATACCTATGACGGCTGGCGCTATAATCTCACGGTGGAAAAAGGAGAGCTTAAATTCGCCGCGAACAATGGGGATGGGTCCTATCCCGGCCATGACTCTGAGACGGAGATCGTCGTGGAATTAGCGAGTGGTGATAAGAAAGTCACTGCGAATCAGTGGAACCACTTTGCTGTCGTCAGAGATGGAGATAAATTCGTCCTGTACTTAAACGGCGAACCAGTTGCGTTTGATACCAAAGCGGGTGTGGACCAGAGTCAGAGCCCTTATATGATGTGGATCGGCGGATGCCGGAATAATGCAGGCGGTGAGGCCATGAACAGCTTCAAGGGCATGATGGATGAGATCCTGTTCTACAGTACCTCCATATCTGACCAAAAAGTGAAAGAACTCTATGAGAAAAACAAACCGGCTGAATTTGATAAATCCGCACTGACCGACTTGATCGCCCAGGCGAAAGCCATCCAAAAAGGCAATCATACGGATGACACCTACAACGCGCTGCAGGCAGCCATCAGGCAGGCGGAAGAGGCAGTAGACCGGATTACCACGGCTGATGAGCTCAATGTGGAAGTGGGCAGGCTGCAGGCCGCGATCGACGCACTGACAGAAAAGGAAGAACCCGCTGTCGTAGATAAATCGAAACTTCAGAAGCTTTATGATGATAATAAGGACAAAAAGCAGGGTTCCTATACCGGAGAGAGCTGGAATCTGTTCCGGGATAAGCTTGAAAAAGCACTCTTGGTACTGAACGATAAGAAGGCGACCCAGAAGAGCGTGGACGATGCGCACAAAGCACTCTCAGAAGCCATCGACAAGCTCCAGATCGCACAGACCGCTGTGGACAAAACACTATTAAAAGCTCTCTATGACCAGCATAAAGATAAAAAGCAGGGGAACTATACGGAGGAGAGCTGGAACCAGTTTGTAACCGCCCGTGACGCTGCGCTGGCTGTCCTTAATAAGACAGAGGCCACACGGCAGGAGGTGGATGCTGCGAAAGCTACACTTGAAACAGCCATCCGGGGGCTCAAGGACAAGACGTCCAACCCGTCCGATGATTCCAACGGTTCGGGCGGCGGCGGACAGAGTTCCGATGATTCTGCGAGTACCGCAAAAGGTGCATCCACGGGAGACAGCGCGAACACCTTTGTGTGGATACTGCTGGTACTGCTGGCGATCGGGGCAGTTTCGGCCCAGATTCTGTACCGGAGGAGAAGAAAATGCTGAAAGCGTATGCTTGAAACAGCTGACCGAGTGGTACATTAAAAATGCTCTATCGTTGTCGGATCATGAAATTATTCATCAGACGGCGGCTCCTAAATACTGTATAGGTTGTATGAGTGAACGGCGTGGCTTTGGCCACGCCGTTTTCACGGCCGTCCTCTTAATCCTCACATGATTAAGATAATGATAATGATTATGGAATGTAAAAAAAGTACACAAACTGCGTAGAATCTATCCATGGAGTTTTTGTGCTATTTGAGTATAATTATAGATAAAGAAAGCTAGTTTTCTATAAGAAATATCTAAAATAACAGGAGGTAATTCAATGAAAAAAAGGTTTGTAAAAATGGTATCTGTTGCGCTCTCCGCGGCGATGATTATGGGAACCGCCGGCTGCGGCAATGGAAGCAAAGAGGCAGAGGCTCCGGCAGCCGCACCGGCAGAGTCATCCGCACCCGAAGCCACAGCAAAACCTGCCGACAGGCAGGAGGATTCAAAAGGAGCCGCTGCAGGCAGCACCATCACAATGATGGCTTCTCAAAACTGGATCAAGGATATTGACCGTGAACTGATCGAAAAGTTCAAGGAGGAAACCGGTATCGAAGTAAAACTTCTGGTGACCCCTGATAACGGATATAGCACTCTGCTGGGAACCTCCCTGGCGGATGGCAGCGATGTGGTGGATATCTTTATGTATGATGCTGGGAAGCCCATGGTATCTTTAGGAGTTCCCGATATGGCACTGGATCTATCCAATGAGCCCTGGGCGGCCAACATGGAGGACTGGGCCGTGACAGCGAATACCTATGAAGACAAGCTGTACGGGTTCAGCACCTGGGGAGTAGACTATGAAGGCGTTCTCTACAATAAGACGTTTTTTGATGAAAACAATCTGAAACCTGCAGAGACCTGGGATGAATTCGTAGCGCTGTGTGATTCGATCAAGGATTTGGGAAAGACCCCGCTATACGAACCCATCAACGGTGTATGGCATACCCAGTCTTGGTTCTATTCCATGACAAATGTGTTTAACCGCGAAGTATCTCCGAGTGCGTCGGAATGGCTGAACGAGTCCAAGGACAATAAGATCGCTTCCCTGAAATCAGCGAAAGAAGGCTTAACCCAGATCGCGGACTTCCTGAGCGCAAAGGGCACGGACGGAAAACCGAAATATTATACCAACGACGGTCAGTCGGAAGACTGGTTCGGCAGCTATACTTCACTGCAGAACCGTGACACGGTTATGATGGTAACTTATACTGCATATCCCGCGGAACTGGCTGCCAATGGCTGTAAAGACGATTGGGGCATGTTCCCTCTGCCGGTAGCCGGAACGGATTCGATAAACGCAAACGGCGGCGGTATCTCCAAATACGTCAACAAATACAGCCAGAACGTAGACGCGTGCAAGGCTTATCTGGAATTCCTGGCAAAGCCTGAAAACCTGGATACCTACTATGCGGCCCGTACCGATCTCGTAACCGCCGCGTTCAAGGGCGTAACCACAGTAAAACCCACCAATGCGACTAACGAAGCGCTGGAGAGAAGCAAGGAAGAACCTGCGGTAAGAATTATGAACGACATGCTGTACTGGGATCCCGATCTTTACAAATATTTCCAGGGCTTTGCAGCCGGAACAACGACCCCGGATCAGTTCCTGGAAAATATGGATACATACCGCGCTACCATGTTTGACGCGGCCGCAACAAACTAAAAATAGCAGTGTTGGGGCGGCAAGTGTAAGAACCTGCCGCCTCTCCTGATTATGGAGTGATTACCTTGATAAATAAAAAAATATATCACTGGGGATTCAGTATTCCGGCCATTGTCCTATATTCCCTGTTGTTTATCTTTCCGGTGGCGCTGAACTTTTATTATTCCCTGACGGACTGGAATGCGATTAAGATCACCGGGGAAGTGGCACATTTTATCGGGCTCGATAATTTTAAAAAAATATTTTCCAATCCCGAGCTGACCTCTGTGATCACGCGGACCATAGAATTCGGGCTGGTCACAACGGTACTTAAAAATGTGATCGGTTTTACGCTGGCCCTGTTGTTTAATGAAGGATTGAAGAGCCGCCATGCGCTGAGGGCGGTATACTTTATGCCCAGTATGCTCTCCCCGCTGATCATCGGACTGATCTTCGGCTCCCTGTTAATGACCAGCGGATTTTTCAACCAGCTTCTGGGTGCCGTCGGGCTTGAGAACCTGGTTAAGCCGTGGCTTACAACCGCCGGGTCTGCATTCGGCTCCGTCATGTTCGTGGAAGTATGGCGGCAGACCGGTTTTAACATGGTGATCTATCTGGCGGGGCTGCAGCTGATCGACCAGTCCTTCTACGAGGCGGCTTCCATAGACGGCGCCACCGCTTACCAGAAACTTCGCTTTATTACCCTGCCGCGGATGCTCCCCTCGATTTCCATTAACCTGCTGCTGAATCTTTCCCAGGGACTGAAAGCCTTCGACATCGTCTATGTGCTGACCGGCGGCGGCCCCAACGGCTCCACGGAATTGATCAACACGATGGTATTCAAGGAGTTCGGCAAGAGGATGTACGGCATGTCATCTGCCTACGGTGTGGTGATGTTTATCATTACGGCGGCATTCGGCCTGATCGCGCTGAAGCTGACCAACAAAGATTTTGATTCTTAGAGGAGGGAAGACTTATGGTGACAAATAAACGCACGATCTGGAATATCGGCAAGGAAATATTCGCTTGGGTTTTGTCTCTCCTGATCCTGATACCGATTGTTGTAATCCTGTTTAACGCCCTGAAAACAAGCAGCGAGGCGATCAATATGAGTATTGCGCCGCCGTCGGAATTTCACTGGGAGAATTTCGGTGAGGTGTGGAGGGTGGGGAATATCCTGCGCTCTTACGTCAACAGCCTGATTGTAAGTGTATTCCCTGTGCTGATCAGCGTTCTGTGCGCATCCATGTGCGCCTATGTACTGGCCCGCAGGAAAACAAAAGGGAATCTGGCGATCTATACCTATTTTGCCCTGGGCCTGATGTTTCCGATCAGCATGGTAACCGTGGTAAAGGTAACCCGGATTTTAGGCATATATAACACGCAGCTGGGTGTGGTTCTTGTATACACTGCCTTGATTTTGCCGTTAAGTGTGTTCCTGTTTTATGGATTTTTAAATTCTATCCCGAAAGAGCTGGATGAGGCTGCCATCGTGGACGGCGCCGGCGCGCTTCGGATCTTTTTCCAGGTGATCTTCCCGATGCTGAAACCGGTTACGGTCACGGTAATTATGATTAACTTTCTGAACTGCTGGAATGAATTCACGATCCCGCTGTATATGCTGCCGGATCCGGACAAGGCAGTTGTGGTGCAGCAGGTCTATAATTTCTACGGGACTTTCACGGCCAGCTGGAATCTGGTCAGTGTGACAATCCTGTATGCGATCGTGCCGGTACTGGCAGTTTATATATGCGGCCAGAAATATATTATATCCGGAATGGTCGCAGGAGCTGTGAAGGGCTGATTAGAGGATAATAAAGTACTGCTATTTTAAGTGACTGGTAAATGCGTATAGATTAATGTATCATATAGGAAACGGATACATTTAACCAGGAGATAAAGTTATGAACGGTTCTTCCATTTCTTCAAGATTATTTCGTTCCTTTGCAGTTATGATCAGCCTTTTTTTCTCGCTGGTTATAATCAGCCTGATGATATACATAGGTAAAGACGTAAATGATAAAGTAGAATTGGCACAAAGGACAGCTTATGACACGGTTGTTAAGGAAGTCGACAGTTTTTTTGAGCAGATGCGCACCTTTTCCAACAATTTGTGCAATTCGGAGGAATTTAAAAAGATAGTAACCGAAGATCTGCCCAATGCTTATAATGCGGGAGAACCGGTGAATGATTACTTTACCAAGCTCTATCTCCTTGGCTATAAAATGATCGTGAAAGATTACCGGGTCGCGGTTCAGATGAAAGATAATAAATATATCTGGATGGGCAGCAATTATTTTATCAGTGAGCGGGAGAATCGGGACATGCACGAGTTCACGCCGATCGGGCTGGGAAACCTTAAAATCTGTAAAATGAATGAAAGTGATATATTAAAAGAGATCAATACGCAGAATCCCTATTATAAAAATGACCTGGTCCCCGTGATATCCCTGCAGAGGGATATGAACAAAAACATGCCCAGTTATGCTCCCAGCGCCATCCTGGATATCGAAGTGCCGTATACCCGTTTTAAGGATATGATGGATAATATCGTTCGCAGCGAGGATATGAATATCACGGTTTACACAGCAGACGGCAGTGTTTTATACGGGGAGGACCAGACCGATATTAAAGTCCGGAGGGAAAATGGGCTGGTCGTAAAAGAAAAATATAAGAAAAACGGAATAGAGGTACAGATTCAGCCAGTGATGAATTCCAGTGTATATATTGTGGGAAGTATCAGCACAGCAAAAGTTTACCGGCCTGTCATCAGCTATCTGATCATCGTATTTATCGGTTTTCTGCTGCTGCTGTTTGGCTCCCTGATGATTACATACCGGATATCTGTTCGTATTACCGATCCGGTGAAGATTATGAGCGGTAAAATTGAAAAAGTGGATTTTGACGGGGATCACTGGATTACCTATGAGCCGGTGAAAACCGATATAAAAGAGCTGAATATATTATCCGATACGATCGTCCTGATGCAGAAGAAATTACGGACCTCTATGGATGAGGCCATCAGCCTGCGGGCCTATGAATTACAGTCAACCATGCTGGCGCTGCAGGCGCAGATGCAGCCCCATTTTCTATATAATACCCTGATGACCATATCGGCCATGGCTGAGGAAAAGCAGGACTATGAAGTGGCGACGGTATGCGGCCATTTGATGCATATGCTGCGTTATATTTCCAGTGAGGATGCGCATGGGGTGAAGCTCTCAAAGGAATTCAGACACGTCCGGGATTACGTGGACATTATGAAAGAGCGGTTTCCGGAGACCGTGGTGCATTATGATATTCCATTGCCTATGATGCAGATTATCGTCCCGAAGCTGGTGGTTCAGCCCCTGGTGGAAAACAGTTTGAAATACAGCGACCGGCTGGACTGCGCGATCCAGATCTCGGGTGAGATCGAAGATAACCGGTTCCGGATTAGCATTGAGGACAACGGGGTAGGCTTTTCGGAGGACAGGATCCGGGAAATCATGGATCACTGCCGGGAACTGGTGGAGCATCATGAATTCTCCACGATGCAGATTGACGGCATGGGTCTTGCGAATATATATGCCAGACTTTATATGTTCTACGGTGATGACATGCTGTTTTGGATCGGGAACCGGTCTGATGGGGAGGAAGGCAGCCGGATTGTAATCGGGGGCCGGATCGAGTGCGGGGGCAGATTAAGCGGCCTGGACGGTATGTAATAGTGAAAGTCTATAAAGGAATGCAGCCAGAAAAAGGCAGGGGGATGAAGCTGACATGGCAAGACTTAGAATTGTCGTTGCGGAGGACGAGCAGAGGATTCTATCCAGTATCGTTTCGAAGATTGAGAGAACGGTAGAGGACTGTGAGGTCATAGCGACAGCCAATGATGGAGAAAAAGCACTGGAGCTGGTAGAAAAGTACCATCCCCATGTGATATTCAGTGATATCAAGATGCCAAAAATGGACGGGATCGAATTGGCGCGGGAACTGCGGAAAAAAGCTCCTGACATCCATGTCGTGCTGCTGAGCGGGTACAGCGATTTTTCTTTTGCAAGGCAGGCCATGCGCTATGGCGTTTCCTATTATCTTGTCAAGCCGCTGGTTGAGGAGGACCTTTTGGAAGTAATAGAGGAGATCCGGGCAAAATTAGAGGAATCCAGAAGGAGATCCTTTCCCCAGGTGCGGATGTCAGGGCGTAACTCCATGCAGACAGCAGCACAGGAACCGACAGCCGGCAAAAATGGGTATTATGTTCTGGGAATCTGCTTTTACAATCTGTGTTGTTCCGGAGCCAGCGAATCGCTGGGCGAGTTTTATACGGCATCCCTGGACGGCGGGGGCGGAGTGAAGTGGGAAGAGATTCTGGAAGACCTTCCGTCAGAGTCGCCGGAGTGGATGATCGCAGACGGGAATCCCTGCAATTTTAAAAATATAGTCCTGACCACTCCCATTGGGCAGCAATTGGATATGGAGGAAATCGTTTCCGTTCTGAGCGCGAGAATCCATACCCGGCATCCCGGAATGAAGTTTAATCTGTGTTATCGCGAAAAACAAGTAAAGCGGGAGGATATCTGGAATTATACCCACCGGATCAGAAATCTTCTGGAAACCTGGGTAGTGCCTGCCGAGGAACAGGTCTTTGTTCTGGAAAATATGGAATCCGTGCCAGCAGAGATGGAATTATATGACGCTGCCAGCCTCCGCCTCCAGAATAATATAAAAGTTCTGTTTAAGATGGACAATTATAACATCCTTCTGGAAGAACTGATGAATATTATGTCCTATGTATTGGAATGCGGCTGTACACAAAAGCAGCTGGTAAAGATCGTTCATGATATTTATAAAATGCTGGAGAGCAGTCTGCATGTGGAGGACCAGGCTGCCGCCGCAAAAGTGAAGGAAAAATTTTATACCACATTAAGCATCGCAGGCGAGTCACGGGAGATACAGAACGCATTTTCAGAGAGCGTCACGTTTTATCTTCAGGACAGACTGGATAGGAGTACGTCCCAGAAAGCCAGGGAGGAGGTCATGGAATATGTGGATAAGAATTTCATGGTCATTAACAGTGTGGAGGAAGTGGCGGAGAAATTTAATTATAACTATACCTATGTCTCCAGGCTGTTCCGGGAAATGAAAGGAGTCTCCATGATAAAATATCTGACGGAGAAGCGGATTGGCGCCGCGCAGAAGATCATGAAGGAAAAACCGAATCTCAGTGTCAACCATGTCTGTAATATGGTCGGATATACGGATCAGCATTATTTCAGCAGGGTATTCAAAGCTTCCACCGGCATGAGTCCGAAGGAGTATAGGAAAAAAGTGATTGTGGACATAAAATAACAGAATAGAAATGAATTAGGTTTGTGGTGATGGGAAAGGTGTCCCAAAAGCACAGACTGCTCTTATGAATTCCGGCTTAGCAGCTTCCGTCCCTGCTGTGAAACCGGATCGGGCCGTAAGAACAGACTGTGTTTTTGGGACATCTTTGTTATTTTTTAGAGGAGATGGCAGGAGCGGGTAGCAAAATACGGTTTTTATCATATGATAATAAGAAGTGAGTGTATGAAAAGGGTGAAAATATGCCGAGAGAATTTTGGTACGTGTTTGGGGGACTGGTGGTTCTTGCGGCTCTGTGGATGCTCTGTGTGGTCCGCAGGCGAAAGCTTCTCAGGAAGATCAGAGAGCGGGGATCAGATGAGAAACTAAGAGAATTAGACAGGGAGCTTCTGGGAGCGGGTTTTGCCTACGACTATAACCAGGATATCTTCTACGGGAGGATGGATGCGTGGCAGCGGGAAGCGGGGTACTGTAAGATCTACGACGAAGCTGCTTACATGGCAGGAATGGAATATGACTGCGAGCCTATCACGTTTACATATGGGGATAAACGGTGGCTGATCGAATTCTGGAAGGGCCAGTACGGCATGTGCACCGGAGCGGAAGTGGGAATTTTCTGTACACAGGAGGATGATGTCTTTGTACCGGGAGAATTCCAGGGGACCTTTTACAAAAGCGTATCCGATGAAGACCGGCTGTATATCGCCTATTACCTGAAACGTAGGGGGGAGGTACTCTGCTATCGGAAAGGGCTGCACTGGTGGCTGTCCGCGTTTAAACTGGGGATGTTCTCGGAACCCTCGGAATTGACTATGGATATCAAGATCACATTTCCGGATGCCGGAATGTGCGAAGCGTTCCAGGAAGCGCTTTTTGAGGCCGGTTATACGCAATCGGAGATCGTGGCCGGATACCGGACCATGTTTGTCAAATTCCGTCAGCCCCATACACGCCAGCCTGTGACCAGGACGGTGGAGGGAGCCCATATCACACAGCGGCATAACCGTCTGTATGTCCGGATATACCGGTATCTCACCAGAAACTTTGGCTGGACGCCAGATAAATTGTGCTATCTAAGAGAATTCCTGCCGAATGTATTCCGCACGGTGATCCGGCTGGGACAGAGCAGAGAGCGCTACCGGGAGTTCGCTAACATCCGGTTTTATCAGAACGGTGAATAGATAGAACAAAGAGCACCATGACAGACGGAGGACCATAACGGAACGGACAGGAGTGAACAAAAATGTCCACAGCAACAAAATTGTCAAGACTTTGGGAAAAATCTCCGGTCCTTCCTTTTGATGACCATTCAAGAATAGTGCTGATGAGTGATTGTCACAGGGGGATAGGCAATTGGGGGGATAATTTCCTGAAAAACCAAAATTTGTATTTCGCAGCCCTGCGCTACTATTATGAGCAGGGATATATTTATATTGAACTGGGAGACGGGGATGAACTGTGGGAATGCCGTGATTTGACACAGATCATCGATATTCACAGCAATGTATTCTGGCTGATGTCAAAATTTTACTATGAACACCGTTTTTTTATGCTGTACGGGAACCACGACCGGGTCAAACAGTCTCCCCGGTATGTGGGCCGGACCTGCTCCCAGTACCGGTGTACTGACCAGCAGTGCCTGGCGCCGCTATTCCCGGACATTCAGGTAATGGAGGGGCTGGTACTCCAATATGAGCCCACAAAGGATAAAATTCTGCTTGCTCACGGTCATCAGGGAGACTGGCTGAATGATGTCCTGTGGAAGGCGGCCAGATTCTTGGTACGCTATGTCTGGAAACCGGTGGAAACAGCTGGAGTCAACGATCCTACCAGCGCTGCCAAAAACTACAGGAAAAAGAATAAGACCGAGCGCAGACTCGTACACTGGACGCAGAAAAGCGGGAATATGCTGGTGGCCGGCCATACCCACCGTCCGGTGCTGCCAAAATTCGGGGAACCCCTGTATTTTAACGACGGAAGCTGTGTACACCCCAGATGCATCACGGCGCTGGAGCTGACAGGAGGAAAAATCTCGCTGGTGAAATGGTCCGTAAAAACAAGGCAGGACCGATCCCTCTATGTAGGGCGGGAAGTTCTGGACGGCCCCAACGATTTAAAAAAATATTTTGTGCAAAATGTACAATTTTCGAGTAAAGACGACAATACAGTTGCGTAAACTGCTATTTCAATGTAAACTGATAAAGTAACAAACTCGAATATTGTTGATAAACCCGCAGGCGGCTATGCCTTCGGGTTTATCCGCAATCAAGGAGAAAAAAATACATGAGATAGGGGATAGTGTTATGTCAGCTACATTCTGGGCTTTGCTCCCGCCAATTATTGCCATCGTTCTGGCTTTGATCACAAAAGAGGTTTACATGTCTTTAATGCTGGGTATTTTATCCGGCGCCCTGCTCTTCGCAGGAGGAAATCCGGTGAAAGCGGTGGAGACCACATTTGTGGTCATGTCCGATAAGATCGGTGGAAACGCCTACATTCTAATCTTCCTGGTTCTGCTGGGAATCCTGGTAGCGCTGATTACCAAATCAGGGGCGTCCAGATCCTACGGGAACTGGGCGATCAAATCAATCAAAACCAAGAAGGGCGCGCTGCTGGCCACCACAGTTCTTGGAGCGCTGATCTTTGTAGACGATTATTTTAACTGCCTGACCGTAGGAACGGTTATGCGTCCGGTGACCGACAAATACAAAATCACCCGGGCCAAGCTTGCCTATATCATCGATGCGACGGCGGCGCCGATCTGTATCATCGCACCCATTTCCAGTTGGGCGGCGGCAGTGGGATCATCCCTCCCCGAGGGCAGTAACATCGACGGTTTTTCTTTGTTTATCAAAACGATTCCGTATAACCTGTATGCGCTTTTAACGATCGCGTTCATGCTTTTCATTATCTTTACAAAGATGGATTTCGGTAAAATGGCTTCCTATGAAAAAGCGTTAGATGGTAAGCTGGATGCCGAAGAAGGAGCACAGGAAGATCTGGAGATCGTCGGCAAAGGAAAGGTTCTGGACCTGATCCTGCCGATCGCGGTCCTGATCGTGGCCTGCATCACAGCGATGATCTATACAGGCGGTTTCTTTGAAGGCGCCGGGCTCATCGATGCGTTTGCGAACTGTTCTTCCGCGCAGAGCCTTGTTATCGGTTCTTTCTTCGCACTGATCTTTACCTTTCTCTTATATCTGCCCCGGAAAATCATCAACTTCCGGGAGTTCTGCGACAGTTTTGTACAGGGCTTCAAGGCCATGACACCGGCGGTTATGATCCTGTGTCTGGCATGGTCCTTATCCGGGATATGCAGTGAGGACTATCTGAACATCGGCGGCTATGTCAGCAGTGTAGTAGGCGGCAGCGCAATGATCGGAATGATTCTTCCGGCAGCGTTCTTCCTGATTGCACTGGGACTTGCCTTCGCAACCGGAACCTCATGGGGAACCTTTGGTATCCTGATCCCTATCGCAGTGGCGATCTTCGGAAGTGAGAGTTCCATGCTGGTAGTCAGTGTAGCGGCGGTACTTTCCGGTGCAGTATGCGGCGACCATATCTCCCCGATCTCCGATACGACGATCCTGGCATCTGCGGGTGCCCAGTGTAAACATATCGACCACGTATCCACGCAGATTCCGTACGCGCTTACAGTTGCTGCCTGCTGTCTGTTAGGCTTCCTGTTTGCCGGCTTTACCCAGAACGGATGGATCGGGTTGCTCAGCGCAATGGCTGCCCTGTTCGCCGTAATGATTGTGCTATATATAAAGGTAGGCAAAAAAAATGCCGAGGCATAGCTCAGAGTTGAAGTGTTAGGAACATAAAAGTGATATTATAGTGGGGCCGGGAGGAGAGGAAAACGGCAGGGGCCTGCCGCTTTCCTCTCCTCTGTTTGCATATCCTTGCACCAGGCCGCCCCGGCCTTTCATAAAAAAACACTAATACATCCCGGTTCTCCGGGAATCCTATATCATAATATGCGAAATAAGAGGTTACTGCCATGCGGACCTGTTTTAAAAAAGCAAGAGAGATTCTGAATTTTAATATGAAAAGCCTGCTGTTGTTTGAAGTGGGTCTGCATATAGCTATTTCGGCAACTCTGCTCTATCTGCTGCGACAGGGGATTTTGCTTTCGCTGGAAAGACAAGGGTATAGTTATCTGACAGCGGAGAATTTTCTGGACTTTATTAAGAATCCGCTCACTATTCTGCTGTTCAGCGTCTATGTGATTGTGATGTTATTTCTGCTTCTGTTTGAGGTGTCGGTATTGCTGGGCTGTTTCCATTATTCGGAGAGAAAGGTCAAGGCCACGGTTACGGATATTATTTTGATTGGAAGCCGTCAGATGGAGATCTTTATCGGGAGGAATCCCCTGATGTGGCTGCCGGGTATTCTGACGCTTATGCCGTTTCTGACTATGCATTATCTGGTAAGACAGTTTTTCAATATAAAGATATTGAATTATGCTATTCAGATACTGATCAGTGAATTTAAATATCCTGCCGTTTGGATCATCTTGTTTGTGGCCTTATTGCTGCTGTGTACGAAGCTTTTTCTGGCGGTGCCGGCGGCTGTCATGAAACGGGGACGGGTGAAGGACGGGTTCCGGGAAAGCCGGAGCATTACGGGACGGCATTACGGAAGGTTTTTGGGCAGTTTGCTGGTCTGGAATATTGCTTTGATTGTGGTCCTATCTGCGTTCTATTTTCTGTTTACTTTTCTGGCGGCTGTTTTTGTGCATTTCACTAAGGATGCAGCTATAGCACTGGGTGTCCTGTTGAAGATCGAGGATTGGATCCAGGTTGGTATGGGATATGTGGCAGGTGTGGTGGGCACCGTGTGTAATCTGGTATTGATCTACACGATGTACCGGGAGACCACGCGGGAGCGCGGCAGTCTGCCGGATCGATTGCCGGACTATGGGAAGAGCAGGCTGTTCCGGAAATTTGGCCGAAAGAGAGTGGCCATGTTGATTGGTATGTGCGTCGCAGCTCTGGAGTTGGTCTACGGATGGTATCTGATCAGCCAGCGGGTGGTGCTGGCCGATGATATCTTCGTATCCACCCAGGTGACCGCACACCGGGGAGGGGCCAGGACGGCTCCTGAAAATACGATGTCCGCCCTTATGAACGCGGTGGAAGAACTGGCGGATTATGCGGAGATCGATATCCAGGAGACGAAAGACGGGCAGCTGATCCTTCTGCATGACAGCAGCCTGAAGCGAACGGCCGGGTTAAATAAAAAGATCTGGGAAGTGAACTATGATGAGATCCGGAATCTGGACGCCGGCGGCTGGTTTCGAAAAGAATTCTCAGGTGAGCCGATCCCCACGCTGAGGGAAGTGCTGGATTACTGCAAGGGAAAGCTGAACCTGAATATTGAGATCAAATCCAATGGCCATAACGAGGATATCGTACCCAAGGTAATCGGGTTAATCGGGGAATATCATATGGAAGATCAGTGTATCGTCACCTCCATGGATTATCATTTCCTGAGACAGGTAAAGGAGCTGAATCCGGGAATAACCACAGGCTATATCATGTCCGTGGCCTATGGGGATGTATCCAGGCTGGAATACGCGGATCTGCTCAGCGTGAAGTATATTTATGTGACGGAATCCATGGTGAGAAGCGCTCATGAGGCCGGAAAACAGGTGCATGCCTGGACCGTAAACGCCGAGGGAAATATGATGCGTATGAATAGTATAGGGGTGGATAATATCATCACAGACCGGACGACTCTGGTCCGGGAAGTACTGGCCCAGGAAAATACAGATACTTTTGTCGAGCTGTTGAAAATTGCTCTTCGTTAGTCTATAATAATAATTTATTAGAGCTTGTACCAAGGATAACGAAATGGAGAATTTGAATGGCTAGAAAATATGGTTTTAAGAATAACCGGGAAAGGTATTTCGATTATAATCTGCTCGCGGTGGTCATATTCCTTGTGTGCTTTGGTCTGATTATGCTGTATTCCGCCAGTTCCTATGCGGCGCAGCTTCAGTATGGGGATGGAATGTATTGGTTTCGCAAGCAGGGTCTGATCAGCCTCGCAAGCCTTGTTGTCATGTTGATCATTGCCAACATCGACTATCATATTTGGATCAAATTCGCTTTTTTTGGATATATCGTCTCATTGATTATGGTACTTCTGGTCCTGACACCGTTAGGGATCGAGGCAAAGGGAGCGACCCGCTGGATTGGCCGCGGGAATCTTCGTTTACAGCCGGCGGAGGTTGTGAAGATCGCTATTATCCTTTTTATTCCCTACCTGATTGTGAAGATCGGAAACGGAGTCAAGAAAATCAAGGGTTCCATTCTGATCATGGGGGTAGGCGTACTGGCAGCTTTAATGCTCTATGTTTTGACAGATAATTTAAGCTCCGCGATCATTGTCATAGGAATCACGGCAATCCTGTTATTCATCGTCCACCCCAGGACGATTCCTTTCGTGGGTCTTGGAATACTGGGGTTTGGCGGCATTGTATTCGGAATCAACTATCTGAAGCAGCACATTGATTTTTCCGCCTATATGGATGATTCCACACCGTTTCGTATCAAACGTATCCTGGCCTGGCTGGATCCGGAAACCCATGCCAATGACTGGGCATATCAGACGATGCAGGGACTGTACGCCATCGGGAACGGGGGTTTTTTCGGAAAAGGCCTGGGTAATTCCGCCCAGAAATTTTACATACCGGAAGTTCAGAACGATATGATTTTTTCTATTATCTGTGAGGAACTGGGGATTTTTGGAGCGGCGCTTGTAACCCTGTTATTTATTCTGCTCCTGTACCGCCTGCTCTTCATAGCCAGAAACGCGCCGGATCTGTACGGTTCTCTTCTGGTGACCGGCATATTTTCCCATATCGCGATCCAGGTGGTGTTAAATATCGCGGTCGTGATCAACCTGATTCCCACTACAGGGATTTCCCTGCCGTTTATCAGCTATGGGGGGACTTCGATCTTGTTCCTTATGGCTGAGATGGGACTGGCTCTGGCTGTGTCCAAGCAGATCAAGTTTAGGGATTAGTTTTTTTTGAGGGAGGGGCCTTGTAACGCAGGCATAAATAAATTCCTGCCGAGTCTGATATACCCATATGAGGACAGTCTGGCGCCTGGTGCCTGACGTCTAGCGCCTCATCCTCCAATTTACAACAATGGGTTGCAAATAAACCGTAAAAGAGGTATACTAAAAAACAGTCAGTTTGACACACCTTACGGGCAGGAGGAATTGCAATGATTGAAGCAACAAGCTGCGGCGGTGTGGTTATATTTCGGGGAAAGATTTTAGTCTTATATAAGAATTATAAGAATAAATACGAAGGCTGGGTTTTACCAAAAGGAACGGTTGAACAGGGTGAAGAATTCAAGGATACAGCCGCAAGGGAAGTGCTTGAAGAAACAGGGGTCAATGCGCAGATCATCAAGTATATAGGTAAAAGTCAATATTCCTTTAGCGTTCCGGAGGATACGGTGGAAAAAGATGTTCACTGGTATCTGATGATGGCGGACAGCTATTACAGCAAGCCGCAGCGGGAGGAATACTTCGTAGATTCGGGCTATTATAAATTCCACGAGGCCTATCATCTGCTGAAGTTCACAAATGAGAAGCAAATTCTGGAAAAGGCGTATAATGAATATCTGGATTTGAAGAAAAGCAACCTCTGGGGCAGCAGAAAGTATTTCTAGTGCGTTGTTTATTCATCCGGCCGGGAGCGGAAGCTCCCTGGCCGGATTTCTTTGATATAACTAAGGAACGCGGGGATATAAGTCCATGAGGTTTTAGAATTCATATTAATAAAATGATAGGCAAAATGATAGTAAGTTAGACTTGACATCATTTTTTAAATAGGATATTATTGTTTTATAATATGTTAGCGGTAACATGTGGCTTAAATAATGTATACAGAGGACTCCTTGGGGAGTGTTTTTTGAGAAAATGTGTTAGCGGTAACATAGTAAAAACATCCTGTTTTTGAATAGGAATTGAGGAAGGGAGGAGAGGGCGTTTTCGAATAGAGGATTTGGGTGTGGGTGCTAGAAGAACAGACTGAAAAGGAGAGCGAAAATGCAGAAAATTTGTATACCGAAAGAGGAGTTTCAGCAACGTATTGACCAGATAAAAGAGTATATGACAAAAGAGAAGCTGGATGTTATATTAGTATATGGAGATGAATATCGAAAAGAAAATCTTCGCTATGTTTCTAATTACTGGCCGATCTTTGAACGGGGTGCGCTCCTGATTACTATAGAAGGAGAACCGATTGTCCTGTGCGCTCCGGAAGGGGAGCAGGTGGCCAGGGAGATGAGCGTATGGCCGGATGTGAGGCTGGTACCGGATTTTCTGTGTGTCACGGTGCCGGATGAGATTGAATATCCACTGGCGAAGTTTACGAGCTTTAAGAGCCTGGCCGCGGAGCTCAGAAGCAGAACCGGTCTTTCGAGACTTGGAATCGCGGGTATGGACGCGATGTCGGAAGCACTTTTACATAATATCAGAGAGGCATTTGGCTGCCAGGTTGTGGACAGCAATGAGATTCTGTTTGATCTGAGGAAGACGAAATCAGAGAATGAGATCGCCTGCCTGCGGGAGGCTGCCAGAATCGCGGAAGCAGGTTTCCGGGCAATGATGGATGCTGATCTGGTCGGCAAGACAGAACGGTATGCGGCCGGTATCGCGGAAGGGACAGCCAGAAAAGAAGGGGCGGAAGCGATTATCTTTACCGTGTTCGGTTCCGGTGAACGGTCCGCCAGAATCGTGGGACGGGCGGAGAATAAGGTGATCGAGGACGGAGATATGCTGATGTGCGCAATGGCCGTTCAGTATGAGGGCTATGTGGCTACCTGTGAACTGCCTTTCGCGGTTGGAAACTATAGCGAAGAGACCAGATATGTGCTGGATGTCCTGATTCATGCGGCCGCGGCCGGACTGCCTTATCTGAAAGCCGGGGTGCCGATGAAAGATTTTGTCTGCGCGGTGCGGAATTATTTCCGGGACGCCGGATTGTCCGAATATGATGTGTATCCTCCGCTGCATGGCATCGGGTGCGCGGAAGCGGAAAGTCCCTATCCGGATGAAAAAACAGAGGATGTTTTCAGGGAGGGAATGACGGTGAACACGGACATCAGTCTCTTTGGCCTTCCCGGAGGTTCGAACCGGATCGAGGAGGGCTTTGTCATTACCGGAGACGGTGCGGAATCCCTGTTCCCATCCATGCGTGTGTATTACGAAGAGTGGCTGAAAAACAGCGGAAAATAACAGATATCTGATAAGAGGTGTAATTCCCATATGGCAACCATTGATGATGTCGCTAAGAAGGCGAAAGTATCCCGTATGACCGTATCACGAGTGATCAATAACAGCGGGTATGTGAAGGAAGAGACCAGGCTGCGCATAAATATGGCAATCGACGAGCTGAAGTTTAAACCCAATATGATCGCCAAAAGCCTGGTGACCAGAAAAAGCCGCACGATCGCTTATGTGATGGTCAATATCTCGGACCCATTCCATAATCTGGTCAATAAGGGATTTGAAGCGGTGGCATTTGAAAATGGATATACGACGCTGATGTGCGACGCTCATTCTGCCAGCCGGGTATCCGATTATATCAATATGCTGCAGGAGCGGTGCATTGACGGTGTGGTGCTGCATCATCTGAATATTACGAAAAAGCAGGTGCAGGAACTGGAGGCGTCAGGAGTACACTGCGTTCTGCTGGATAATGAGGTGGAACTGCCGGAGGTGAACTGCGTCAATACGGACAATGTGCAGGGCGCGCGTCTGGCGGCAGAGCACCTGATAAAGAAGGGGCATACCCGCATCGGCTGTATGCACGGAACCCTGAGATATCCGAAAACGGAGAAGATCGCCTACGAGGACACCTTCCAATATAATATATGGAAGCAGCGCACGCAGGGATTTCGGGAAGCAATGAAGGAGGCAGGTCTGTCTGAACGGTATCAATACCAGGGAAACGGACTGTCGAACCTGGTTCCCTGGTTTGCGAAAAAGACTATGGATAAGATCCTGTCGGCCCCTGAACCGCCAACCGCCCTTTACTGCGAAAATGATATTATGGCGCTTTCCATCATCAATGAGCTGCAGGAGAGGGGAATGCGTATACCGGACGATATGGCGGTAGTGGGACATGACGGTCTGGATTTGTGCAGAATGGTACATCCGTATCTCACAACGGTGGCCCAGCCCAGATATCTGATGGGGAAAATGTCCGCGGCAATTCTGATCGACGCGATTGAAAAAAAACAAAAAAATGCGAAAGTAGTTTTGCCTCCAAGTTTTTGGATCGGAGAAACGACATAAAAATAAAATTTATTTGCAGAAAAAGAGGGATTCTATTGAAAAATGTACTCGAGTATATTATAATGTAATATATACTCGAGTACATAAAGATATATAATTATCAGAGGGGGATTCTCGGGAAAGGAGGTAAGAGGGTCCGGCATCACCAGATACAAGTATTGGCAATTGGAAATGGCAACACGTACATCTAATTTTAAAGGAGGAAATAGGTATGAAAAAAGTAGTGAGTGTTTTATTGTCGATCATGTTGGTGTTGACTATGTGTGCAGGATGCCAGGAGAAGGCAGCAGAACCGTCCGGCGGGGATACGGCCACACCGGATGCGTCCGCTCAGGAGACGCAGAAACCGGCGGAAGCGCCTGCCGCTACCGATTCCGGCGCTGCATCCGGTGAGTTAAAAGATTTTACCATCGGTTATGCCGGACTGGATGAATCACAGGAACATTTGATTCCGGTAGGGGATAATATCGAGAAGGTTGCCAAGGAAAAAGGGGAAGAACTTGGAATCACGATCAAAGTGATCCGCGTGGATAACGCGGGAGACGGCGCGAAAGCAGTTGAGAATGTGGATAACCTGATTCTTCAGGGAATCGATGTACTTGTAGAGTTTAATCTTGATGCAGCCGTGAATGATACCATTTATGAAAAATGCCAGAACGCGGGGATTCCGGTCATGGCAGTTGATATTCCGGTAGGCGACGCCCCTTATATGGGAGCGAACAACGTAATGGCTGGTCAGTTGTGTGGAGAAGCACTGGGTGATCTGGTCAACAAGAACTGGGAGGGTAAAGTAGATGCTGTATTATTTGAGCACACTCCTGAGGCTGGTGAAGTGGTTCAGACCAGAATGGACAGCATCCTGGATGGTATCGCTAACAAGACCGATTATTCGGTAGATGATCTCAAAGCTATGACTACAACCGTATCCATGAAAGACGACGCGATCCTGGCACAGCAGCTGTGCGCGGATTTCCTGACGGCAAATCCGGACAAGACCCATATCGTAATCGGCTCCATCAATGATATTGGTGCACAGGGAGCGTTTGCCGCCGTGCAGGCAGCGGGCAGGGAAGATGATGTATTTATCGTAAACCATGGTGTGTCGGTTTCCACCCGTGAAAATATCTATGCCCAGGAAAACGCCGGAAAACCCAACTGCTGGAGAGGCGGAGTTTCCTACTTCCTTGAGAGATACGGCGAATATATCGTACCGGGCTGTATCGAACTGGTTCAGGGAAAAACACCCGCACCGGAAAGCCTGCTGATGGATCATCTCTACATTGACATGAACAATATCGAGGAATGGTATCCCCAGGCAGAATGGGCTCAGTGACAGCTGCCAAAAAGCAGCCGCTAAGCGCTCATAGCTAAAAAACAGTAATGACATCGTAGACAGCCGGGCACCCGGTCGCAGAAAAGATGGCTGCATCGGGTGCCCGCTCTGATTCATAAAAGAACGGGGGAAAGAACATGGCAGTAATGACCGTTTTAGGAAAAAAAGAGGCAGGCGAGCTGGGGATCTGCGCGCCCCATGAACATATCTATATAGACATGAGTGTGTTTTTTGTACCGCCCGAAGAGATCGGAATGAAAAACCTGGCTTATAAGCCGGTGACGATGGAATCCCTCGGGGTTTTGAAGAGAAATCCCTTCGCCGTGCTGGACAATGTCCGTATGATGGATGAGGAAACCCAGCTGGAAGAGATCCTGGCGTTTAAAAGTGCCGGAGGGCAGACCATTGTGGATGCCAGTACGGTGGGATTGGGCCGTGATCCGCAGCTTCTGGCCAGGGCAGCCGCAAAAACCGGTCTGAATGTGATAGCAGGAGCCGGTTTTTATGTGGAAGGTGCGCAGCAGGAAGAGACACTTGCCATGAGTATTGAGCAGATCGAAGAACAGATTGTACGGGAGATTGAAGTGGAGATCGGCCACAGCGGAATACGGGCCGGTTTTATCGGAGAGATCGGGGTTAGTCATATACTGTTTCCTTTTGAGGAGAAATCCCTGATCGGGGCGTGCCGCGCCCAGGTGAGAACAGGTGCTCCTCTGATGATCCACATTAATCCCTGGTCGACCCAGGGAATTGCGGCCATGGATATCGTGAAGGAGCATGGGATCGATCCGGAGAACATCGTTATCTGCCACAGTGATGTGGAGAACCGGGAAGATTACATATTCCAATTATTGGATATGGGAGTTTATATTGAGTTCGACAACTGGGGAAAAGAAATGTTCACGGACCGGTGGGATGTAAAACCCGGGTCAGGCCGCTTCGTCAATGACTGGGAGCGTGCGCTTCTGGTGAAAAAGATCATGGACCGGGGCTATGAAAAACAGATGCTCTTGTCCACGGATCTGTGTCTGAAATCCCTTCTTCACAGATACGGCGGCTGGGGCTATGACCATATCCTGCAGCACATCATTCCCATGCTGGATGAGGTAGGAGTGACAAGAGCGCAGATTGACCAGATGTTAATTCATAATCCGGCCAGATGGCTGGACAGATAAAAGGGGGAAGCATAAAACATGAGTGAAACCATCCTGAAAATGCAGGGCATCACGAAACGCTTTCCCGGTGTGCTGGCCCTGGACCAGGTTACGATTTCCCTGAAAAGAGGGGAAGTGCTGGCCCTGGTCGGGGAGAACGGCGCAGGTAAATCCACCCTGCTGAAAATTCTGTCGGGTGCGTATACCAAGGATGAAGGTGTAATCGAGTACGACGGAAAAGTGATCGAAGGATATACCCCAAATGAAGCCATTGATATGGGGATCAGTATCATCTACCAGGAACTGGACAATTACGGGACTTTATCAGTGGCGGAAAATATCCTGGTAAATGCCATGCCGAAGAAAAAGGGAAAGTACAGTCCGATCGACTGGAAAGAAGCATACAAAAAAGCAGATGAAGTCATCCGCCAGATTACCGATGAGATCGATGTGACAGCCAAAATCAGCACGCTGACCGCAGCGCAGCAGCAGCTGGTGGAGATCGCAAAAGCGATGAGCCGGAACATGAAGGTTCTGGTTATGGATGAACCGACGTCCGCCTTAAACCGGGTAGAGACAGAACAGCTGCTAAAGATCGTACAGAACCTGGCGAAAAAGGGGATCAGTATCATCTATATTTCCCACCGGATGGATGAAATCTTCGCCCTGTCGGACCGGATTCAGGTGATGAGGGACGGAAAGAGCGTGTCTGATTTTGTGACCGCTAAGACCGATGAAGAGACTATCGTAAGGGAAATGGTGGGGCGTACCCTTGACAGCATGTATCCGCATGTGAAGCAAAGTCCTGGGGAATGCATTCTGAAAGTGGATCACCTGACTTGTGGAAAAGCAAAAGATGTCAGTTTCAACCTGCACCGTGGAGAAATCCTGGGTTTATTCGGATTGATGGGAGCAGGAAGGACCAGTGTCGTGAGAGGACTGTTCGGGGACCTTTACTTAAGAAATGGTTCCATTGAAATCCTGGGAAATTCTATTAAAAACCGGTCACCCAAAGACGCTATTCATAATAAGATTGCCTATGTCCCTAATGAACGGAAGGTGGAAGGGCTTATGCTGTCCGACTCCGTGCGGTTTAACATCAGCATAGC
The DNA here is from genome assembly GCF_019042245.1 of Diplocloster modestus. GTDB lineage: Bacteria > Bacillota > Clostridia > Lachnospirales > Lachnospiraceae > Diplocloster > Diplocloster modestus. The sequence continues at coordinate 18,897 of NZ_JAHQCX010000007.1, read as the reverse complement.
GGTGATAAACAGCCTGCAAAAACATTTTAAAGTAGACCAAAAAGCGGAAAAAAATATGGCGGATACCTGGGTAGAAAAACTGGGAATCCGGACTCCTTCCCCGGAAACGCGGGTGGATAATTTAAGCGGCGGGAACCAACAGAAGGTAGTGATCGCCCGATGGCTCCAGACCGCTCCGGATATCCTGATCCTCAACGATCCGACCCGTGGTATCGATGTGGGAGCGAAGGCGGAGATCTACAGCCTCATGGAAGATCTGTGCCGGCAGGGAATCGGGATAATCATGATTTCCTCCGAACTGCAGGAGACTCTGTCCATGGCGGACAGGATCCTGGTCATGAGTGAGGGAAAAGTGACGGGAGAAGTACCCAGAGAAGAAGCAACGCAGGAAAATCTGATGAAACTGGCAGTGGGAGGAATCTAAGATGGAGAAGAGCTTAACGATCAGAGAACGAATCAAAAAAGGCGGGGGAAGCGAAATCACGATCTGTATCGCATATATCGGACTGTGTATTATCTTTTCCATTCTGTCACCCAATTTTTTCTCGGGAAAAAACTTTATTAATATAGGTATTTACTCAGCAATCATGGGAATTACCGCAGCTGCCACCACGCTGGTTTTGATTTGCGGTTGTATTGATATTTCAGTCGGCGCGGTTATGGGACTGACGGGAATGATCAGCGCTCTGTTATTAAAAGCGGGTGTCCCGATCGTGGTTGCGGTATTGATCGCACTGCTGGCAGGAGCGGCGGTAGGCACGATCAACGGCCTGCTGGTATCCAAAGGAAAAATCGTGCCGATGATCGCGACCATGGCGACCATGTCCATTATCCGCGGTATCGCGTATCTGACCAACAACGGAATATCCATCGTGGTCAGCAATGCCAAATTCAACTGGCTGGGCAGAGGCTATGTGGGGCCGGTCCCATTTATCCTGATCATCATGGCTATCGTTTACCTGGGCATGTTTTATCTGTCGAAATATACAGCTTACGGAAGAAAATTGTACGCGACAGGATCTAACCAGAGAGCCGGTTACCTGGCCGGAATCAATACAGACCGGACCATCTTAAGCGTCTATGTCCTGAACGGGGTATTCGCCGGCCTGTCTGGAATCCTGATGGCGGCCCAGTCCGGCGCCGGACTTCCCACCGCGGGTGATACCTATGAGATGACCATAATTTCTGCCTGTGTACTTGGCGGGACTTCTATCAATGGTGGTAAAGGTAATGTCTGGGGTACCCTGGTCGGGGTGCTGCTGCTCACAACAATCTCCAATGGACTGACCATGCTGAGTATTTCCAGCTTCTGGCAGCAGATTATTAAAGGGACGATTCTGCTGGCGGCTGTGCTGATCGACGCATGGCGCGGTGGAAGTTATAAGAAAGTCTGAGCTTCGTTTTGTAAGCGATTAAGTATAAACAAAATAAATATACCGTAAGAGAGGAAATGAATATGAACGGTAATAAATCATGGTTTATTGTAGATGGATACAGACCTCCCGTTGAAAAAGGCGGAGCGGATGATTATGAGGGACACGAATGTATTATGGTTTTGAATTGCAATGATGAGGAAGCGCATGTGGAGATCGATGTATATTTTTCCGACCGGGATCCGGTGCTGGGGATTCCTTTTGTGGTGCCGGGCAGACGGGTGAAAGCATTCCGCACGAATGATCAGACGGTGTTCGGGGAACTGGAACTGGGAATCGGCAGGCAGTATTCGCTGAATATCAGAAGTGATGTGGATGTGGTTGTGCAGTACGGCCGTCTTGATATTAATCAGGATAATATGGCTTACATGGCTACTTTGGGATATCCCGGCTGAGAATGCAAAGCCGAAAAGCGGGTCTGGACAGTGTTCCGGGCCCTTTTCGGTTCTTCCGCCTGCTTTACAACCGCTTTTCGGGCCTATTCCCACAAACAGCGGAAAAGGTTCCGGCTGATTAAACTCAAAAGAACTATGCACTCCGTTTGAATTTATGTTAATATGGAAAGCAGAAGATTGATGATAAATTCGTAAGATAAGGTCTTTATCAGGGAGGGTGCTTATGGTATCGATGAAGGACATTGCCAGGGAACTGAACCTGTCCAGGTGTACGGTATCTAATATTCTGAATAATAAACTGGACCAGTACAGCTATCGGAAGGAAACGATCGAACTGGTTCGGAATAAGGCGGAGGAAATGGGATATGTGGTGAATAATCTGGCACAGTCACTGAAAACAGGAACTGCCCATATGATTGCGCTGGTTATCCCTGACATTTCCAGTACTTTTTATATTGAGATAATTAGGAAAATTGAACGGCTGGCTTTTGAAAGTAATTATGGTCTGATCGTCTGCGTGACGGAGGAGCGGGTAGATAAGGAACGCAGGATACTGGAAATGCTGAAAAGCCGTCGCGTGGACGGAGTGATCATTGCCTGCGTGTCCTATACGGATTCGGTTATCGATGAAAATGCCTACAAGGTGGTGGCCTTTGACCGGATCGTTAAAAATGCCCAGTTTCCCACAGTGACTGTGGATGACATGAAGGTTTCTTATGATCTGACGGGCCGAATCCTGGAGAAAGGCTTTGTTTCACCTCTGTTCGTGGGGACATCGGAGCAGGATTATACGGTTCAGTGCCGATTGGAAGGATTTCAGAGGGCTCTTAAGGATCATGGACTGGTTTTTATCCAGGATAATGTGTTTTATGACTGGTATAATGAAATGGACGCTTATGAATGGATCAGCAGAATTCGCAGGGACGGAAGGATCCGGTTTGATTCCATTGTCTCCACTACAAATGAAATTCTATTCGGTGTTATGAAGGCGATGGGGGATGATTTCCGAAATATTGGCTATGGTGGATTCTATTCGTTCAATGGTTCTTCGTTTATGGGGGAGAAGATTATCAATGTGATACCACCTCCGGATATGGCGGAACTTTCGTTTCGGATGCTTCTGAACCGTATTCAGGGTAAAACAGTTGGAAATAAGGTTTTAGAGGCTAAGATCGTGTAAATATCTGAAAGAGAGATTCTAAAATAGATTCTAATGAGGATAATCAGTATAAATTTTAGAATTTTTTGAGAATATGTATTGAAAAATGTACTCGAGTATATTATGATGGATATATACTCGAGTACATAATTTTTTACTATTAACTGGATTCTCTTTTTCAAGGGAAGCGTATGCGGATAACCGGATGTGAAATAAGAGTGTGCGTAACATCCCATATCATATGGAGGCCGCTTAAGATGGAAGTAAACATACGCGTAATGGAGGAAAAAATGAAACCCACAATTGATCATCAGGAATTTGAAGAACGCATTAAGAAGACACAATTAGCCATGGCGGAGGAAGGACTGGATCTGATATTCGCTTATGGAAACGAAGCGGAGCCTCAGTATATCCGGTATTATAGCAATTATTGGCCCAGCTTTGAAGTTGCAGGTGTATTGATTCCGGCAGAGGGGGAAGCGATTCTGATTATCGGCCCGGAGAGTGAGACCTTCGCAGGATCGGTTTCACATATCGCAAAGATCAGAAAAGTGCTGGCTTTTCGGGAATCGTCGGAACCGGAATACCCGGGAGCTGTCTTGTGTACGATGACAGAGGTAATGAAGGAAGCCATGGATGGGAAAAACCCGAAACGGATCGGTATCGTAGGCGGCTGCCTGATCTCCCATGTAGTATATCTGGCGCTTTATGAAGCTTTACAACAGATGGAAAATCCCGAACTGGTCAAGGCAGACCTTCTGGTATCCAAGCTGCGCGCGGTCAAATCTCCGGCAGAGATAGCCTGTATGAAAGAGGCCTACCGGATTACGCAGTGTGCCATGATAAAGGTACTGGACAGCATCCGCGTTGGAATGACGGAGGAGCAGGTGCGCGGAATCGCGGTAAGCGTCATGTTCGAAGAAGGCGCGGAAGGAGAAGCCTATCCCTGCTGGGTTCTGGCCGGTGAAGGCTCAAATCTGGCGATCGGCCGCTGCCGGGGCAGAATCATTAAGCCCGGTGATCTGGTCCACATCCAGATCGGAGCCCGCTATCAGGGGTACGCGTCGACGATAGGCAGAGCTGTAGTTATGGGAAAAGCCACCGAAGCCCAAAAACAGCTGATAGAAGCCAGTCTGGCCGGTCAAAAGGCGATTCTTTCCACAGTCCGCGCGGGAATCAATGCGAAAGCGGTGAACGACGCCCATTACGAGGCCATCAAAGAGTTGGGCCAGGAGCAGCATATTCTGTACGGTCCCTGTCATGGAACCGGATTAATGGAAGGGGAATATCCCTGGATCGAGTCCAACTCCGATTTTCTGCTGGAGGAAGGTATGACCTTTTGTACCTGCGTCTATTTAGGCGACGATGAGAACAAAATGGGAGTCCGTTTTGAGGACGGCTTCCTGGTAACCCGGGACGGAGCTGAATCTTTTTCGGACTGCCGCAGAGAGTTGATTGAGATTATGTAATAGATAGGGTTGTGGGGCAAGGTGACCCTGATCATGGGGAGAACCTGGCCCAGAACGTCTTCTCTGGTTTGGAACGGTTATCCAGCCAGCCAAGCCGGGAGCAGCCGGATTCTGTGTAAACGCATGGCGATATGCACTTACACAGAATCCGGCTGCTCCCGGCTTGGCTGGTTAGAGGGCCTTTCCAAACCGGCACTTAGAAACTCTGATACCCAAACCAGCAGGAATTCACCCTTAAAACCATTAATTATTTATGAAGTTCTATGATTATTTGGTTTATTTTGGTAAAATAATAGATATAGTGGTCATAATCATAGATGAGAAAAGGAGAAGGGCCTATGTTGGAGAAGATTGATTTGACGAAAAAGATGGGAAAAAAAGAGTATAAGGAAGCGATGGAGGGGTTAACCGCGGAACTCTCCGAACTTCAGCGGGAGTGTAAAAATGAAAAAATCCCGGTTATGATTGTGTTTGAGGGGCTGGGCGCGGCCGGCAAGGGGACGTTGATCAATCAGCTGATACAGAGCCTGGATCCCAGGGGATTCCATGTGTATGCGATAAATGGGGAATCGGAGGAAGAAAAACTAAGGCCGTTTCTGTGGCGATTCTGGACAAAGACTCCCGAGAAAGGCAGAATTGCCATTTTTGACAGAAGCTGGTACCGGAAGGTTCTGATTGACCGGTTTGATGGTATTACTCCCGAAGAGGAACTGGAGAAGGCCTACCAGGAAATTAATAATTTTGAGGAGATGTTAAGCGAAGGCGGTACCGCGATCCTGAAATTCTTCCTGTATATTACGCAAAAAGAGCAAAAGAAACGGTTTGAACGGCTGCTGGATTCCAAGGAGACTGCCTGGAGAGTGTCCAAGGGGGATTTAAAGAGAAACAAACATTATAAAAAATATCTGCAGATGAATGAAGAAATGCTGCAGAAAACAGATACCGACTATGCGCCGTGGAATATCATCGAAGCTATGGACCGGGAATTTGCCACTGTTAAAATTATAACTGTTGTGGTAGAATGTCTAAAAGAAGCGCTGGAGAATAAAAAAAGGGCGGATCAGATGCCGGACAAGGATGCCGGACTGACAGAAACTGCGTCGGTCAATGGAAAACCGGCGGCGATCCTGAAATCCTCCATGTTAAGCCAGGTGGATCTTTCCCTTTCTTATAGTAAAGAGGAGTACAAGGAAAAACTGGATGCGCTGCAGAAAAAGATCGGTCTGTTACACAGCGCTCTTTATAAAAAAAGAATTCCGGTCGTGCTGGCATTTGAAGGCTGGGATGCCGGTGGAAAAGGCGGGGCGATCAAACGCCTGACCAGTCATATGGATCCCCGCGGTTATATGGTGAATCCGACAGCAGCGCCCAATGATATCGAAAACGCCCATCATTATCTGTGGAGGTTCTGGCAGTCCGTGCCCAAGGCCGGACATATCGCCATCTATGACAGAACCTGGTACGGCCGGGTGATGGTTGAGAGAATTGAAGGCTTCTGTACGACGGAAGAATGGCAGAGAGCATACAAAGAAATCAATCAGTTCGAAGAGAACCTGTATAACGCCGGAGCCATTGTACTGAAATTCTGGATGCATATTGATAAGGATGAGCAGGAACGCAGGTTCAAGGAACGGCAGGGGAATCCTGCCAAGCAGTGGAAGATCACGGAAGAGGACTGGAGAAACCGGGAAAAATGGGATCTCTATGAAAAAGCGGTGGACGAGATGCTGATCCGGACATCCACAACCTACGCGCCCTGGATTATCGTGGAAGGCAATGACAAATACTATGCCAGGGTAAAGGTGCTAAAAGAAGTGGTAGATGCTTTGGAAAAGCGTTTAAAATAGCAGCAACAGATACGGAAAGGATAATGTATGATTTGGTACAGAGATCTCTACGTAGGAGAACTGGCGGAAAAAAAGAAAAACAGAATCATCTGGAAAATTAAACACGGTGCTGGAATGACGGATATCTATCTGATCACGCTGGCTTCCAATGGGGTGGATTTGCTGGATATTTTTCACAGTTCCCTGATGCTGCAGCCGGCTTTCCGAAAGCAGAGGCCCTTTATCGTAGGGATAGCCAGGGGATATGAGGAGGCGGTGGAGACCGCCGCCCGCATATTGCTCCAGGTATACCAGGAAACAGGGGACTTTAAAGTCCGGGATTATATACAACGGAGACAAAAAATAAAGAGATGACAAAGTGGCAGGTGTGAGGTTATGCTACATATTATTTTGGTAATACTTAAAATTATAGGTATTCTGCTGGCTTGCATTGTTGGACTTCTCCTGCTGCTTGCGCTTTCGGTTCTGCTGGTCCCCGTGCGGTACCGCGGCAGGGTGGAAAAAAATGGGGAAATAACGGCAATGGGCCATATCCACTGGTTCCTGCATGTGGTCAGCGGTAAGATTCTCTATGAGGACGGTGAAGCGGCCATTAAGGTCCGGATCTTTGGCATTCCGATTCGTCTGGAAGCAAAAGAGGACAAGCCGCCAAGAAAGAAAAAGACCAGAAAGAAAAAGGCCAGGAAGCAGAAGGACAAAAGGCAAGAAACCGGCACCGCGTTACCGGATATTCAGGATACCCAGGCGAAGCGTTCAGATGTTCCAGGACTGCCGTTTGATTCCGGAGCGCCTGGAGATGAACATGTGCCGCATAGAATCGAAAAAGAATCAGAGAAACTGGGAGAATCAGAGGGAGACAATACCGGGCAGATACAGGAGCCTTCCGGGAATCCAAAGCGGACCAGAAAAAAGAAAAGGAATTGGTTCAAACGTCTGATCCAGACAATAAAGAATATCGTTCCAAACCTAAAGGCCCTGTTCCGAAAGATCAAATATACAATCCTGGAAATCTGTGGTAAAATTAGGAACGTAAAAGAGAATATCGGTTACTACAGAAAAGTATTAAAAGAGGAAGAGACAAAAGCAGCATTAACCGCCGGAAAAGGAGAACTGTGGAAAATCCTAAAGCACATCCGGCCGCAGAAAATGAAAGGCTATCTACATTTTGGCCTGGGGGATCCGGCGAACACCGGTATTGCGTTAGGTGCAATCAGTATTTTTTACAGCCTGTACCGGGATAATATAAAGATACTTCCGGACTTTGAGCAGGCGGTTCTGGAAGGAGAGCTTTATCTGAAAGGCAGAGTGCGGATGATTGTCCTGCTGCTGTCTGTATTCAGGCTTTACCGGGATAAAAATATCCGTATGACCATTACTCGATTCAGATCAAAGGAGGTATAAAAAAATGGCAGACAATAGTTTCAACAGCACAATGGAGTCACTTTTTAAAGGAATGGACAATTTTATCACAACAAAAACGGTGGTAGGTGACGCGATCCACGTAGGCGACACCATCATACTCCCCCTGGTAGACGTGACCTTCGGTGTAGCGGCCGGAGCATTCGCGGAGGACAAAAAGAACAACGGCGGAGGCGGAATGGGTGGTAAGATTGCACCCAGTGCGGTTCTCGTCATTTCCAACGGAACCACAAAGTTAGTAAACGTAAAAAACCAGGACAGCCTGACCAAGATCCTGGATATGGTACCCGATTTTGTCAACAAATTTACCTCCGGCAAGGATTCCTCTGACGAGTCCGGCTCGGATTCCTTAGACGACGAAGACATCTCCGCTTACACAGAGATGGATTAAGCAAAAAAATATCTTTACACATAAAAATATAATAAATGAAAAAACACCGCCGTCGATGATATCCCTTTCCAAGAGGAAAATTTCCCTGAAGCAGCGGTGTTTTCTCATGTTTATCCGGAGAGTGAGTGGTGAAATGAGTGGCTTCTGCATATAATAAAGCAAATGCAGGAGAGAAGTTGGTGGGATATGAGAAGAATGATCGGTTTCATATTATTTTGGATGGGAATCGGCATGCTTGTCATGCTCCTGTTAGCCAGCAGACTGTTAGGGCTTCTCCTGGTAGCCCTGTTTCTGATCCTGGGCTATAACCTCTTCTGCAGCTGAGCAGCTTAAATAATAGTAAAGCAAAAAAAAGACCGCTCATCAAGCGGCCCTTCATTACAATCTTAAGCTCTTTCTACTCGTCCGGATTTCAGGCAAGAAGTACACACATACATTTTTCTTGCTGCTCCGTTTACGTTTACTTTCACGCGTTTCACGTTGGATTTCCACATTTTGTTCGTTTTTCTATTGGAATGACTCACATTGTGCCCGAAGTGAGCGCCTTTTTCACAGATATCGCATTTTGCCATAATTGCACCTCCTAACACCGAAAAATAAGTCAAACTTCGACTTGCAACATTAATAAGTTTAACAGATAGAGTCGTGTTTGGCAAGCGAAAAATAAAAAAAGTATGAAAAATAAGTAGATTGGGATTTCTTTTTTCATAGAAACAGGGTATAATATGAACGATAAGCTAGAGAAGTGTGTCTGGCTGCCAGAAAATAAGTGTGGAGGTACTACTATGAAAGGATATATGAATACGCAATTGGGCGAAGTAATTATTGATACGGATGTCATTGCCAAATATGCGGGTGCCAATGCCATAGAATGCTTCGGCATTGTCGGTATGGCCGCTGTGAATATGAAAGATGGCCTGGTTCGTCTGTTGAAAAGAGAGAGTCTGACCCATGGCATAAATGTAGTAATGAACGATAATAAAATCACCCTGGACTTCCATGTCATTGTCTCTTACGGGGTCAGTATTTCCGCGGTGGCGGATAATCTGATCAGCACGGTGAAATACAAAGTAGAAGAATTCACCGGCCTGGAAATCGAAAAAATCAATATCTTCGTAGAAGGCGTACGAGTGATAGATTAATTTAAGGAGGAACTTGTTGTGGTTACAAATACGATAGATGCGAAGATACTGGCCCGGATGTTTCTGGCCGGCGCAAAGAATCTGGAAGCGAAAAAAGAATGGATTAATGAATTGAATGTCTTTCCGGTACCGGACGGTGACACAGGTACGAATATGACGCTGACGATCATGTCGGCCGCGCGAGAGGTCTCGAATCTGGATACCTGTAACATGAGTGCCGTGGCGAAGGCGATCTCTTCCGGATCCCTGCGCGGAGCCCGGGGGAATTCCGGGGTTATCCTGTCCCAGCTGTTCAGAGGATTTACTAAGGGGATCCGAGACTACGAAACGCTGGATATGATGATTCTGGCCAATGCCATGCAAAAAGCCGTAGAAACGGCATATAAGGCGGTTATGAAGCCCAAGGAGGGAACGATCCTTACGGTAGCCAAGGGCGCCGCGGATAAAGCGACCGAATTGGTTGGTACCACGGACGATCTGAGTGTCTTTTTTGAAGAAATTATCAAACACGCTGATTATGTGTTATCCAGGACACCGGATATGCTGCCTGTCCTGAAAGAGGCCGGTGTGGTGGATTCCGGCGGCCAGGGACTGGTCGAGGTGTTAAAAGGTGCATTTGACGGCTTCCTGGGCAAGGAGATCGATTACACCATAGATGCCGCAGCCGGATCCAAAGGTTTGACTAAGATTACATCCCAGGCGGAAGCGGATATCAAATTCGGTTACTGTACTGAATTTATCATCATGTTGGAAAAACATTATGATCATGAGACGGAGAGGGAATTCAAATCCTATCTGGAATCGATCGGGGATTCCATAGTCGCCGTGTCGGATGATGGTATCGTGAAGGTTCACGTACATACCAATGATCCGGGTCTGGCGATCCAGAAGGCGTTGACGTACGGTTCTCTCACGAGTATGAAGATAGACAATATGCGGGAAGAGCACCAGGAAAAACTCATCAAAGATGCGGAAAAAGTGGCGGCCCGGCAAAAAGAAGAACAAGAGAAGGAGATGCCGAAGAAAGAGATCGGATTTATATCTGTTTCGATTGGAGACGGCATCGGAGAGATATTCAGGGAACTGGGTGTGGACTATCTGATCGAAGGCGGTCAGACGATGAATCCCAGCACCGAGGATATGCTGCAGGCTATCGATAAGGTAAACGCAGAACATATCTTCATTCTTCCGAACAATAAAAACATCATTCTGGCAGCCAATCAGGCCAAGGCCCTATGCAAGGACAAAGATATCATTGTCGTTCCGACCAAGACTATTCCCCAGGGAATCACCGCGGTCATCAACATGGTACCGGAGAAATCCCCTGCGGACAATGAAGCCCAGATGCTGGAAGAGATCAAAAAAGTAAAAACTGGTCAGGTAACCTATGCGGTCCGTGACACCCATATCGATGAAAAAGAGATAAGTGAAGGCGACATTATGGGAATCGGAGATCACGAGATCCTGTCTGTAGGGAAAGATATTCAGGATGTTACCATTGATATGATCTCAAAACTGACCGATGAAGATACAGAACTGATCAGCGTATACTATGGCGAGGACATCAGTGAGGAGACAGCAGAGGCTCTGGCGGCCCAGCTGGAAGATGCGTATCCGGATTACGATATCGAAGTGCATTCCGGCGGCCAGCCGATCTATTACTATGTAATATCCGTAGAATAATCTGCTGGAGAGGCTGTCATAACGATCCGGGCAGCCGGATGAAGCAGCAGATGGCAGCTGTGGCATTTAATAGATCAGATATTAAAATATGTCAGGTTGTGTATGGATATATAATAATAAATGTACAGGGGCGTAAAAGATGAGAGAAAAAGCATCTGTTCGCCCCTGTTTTATATATATTTATATATAAGAAGCATAACAAAATTATAAGTAAAACATAAAAAAAACATGTGAAAATCATAACAAAAAGCATCCACCTGGAGAATTTAAATGGAAAGAGAAAGCAGTGTAGAGGAATTAAAAGGCGTTGGGCCCAAAACTGCCCAGTTATTCAGGAAAATAGACGTACTATCCGTGGGAGATCTGCTGGAATACTACCCGAGAGCCTATGATATCTATGAGGAGCCTGTTCCGGTCGCTTCGCTGGTCCCTGAAAAGGTACAGGCAGTATCCGTAGCCATAAACGGCAGAGTACAGCAGAAAAAAGTCAAAAATCTTCAGATATTAACCGTGCGGGTCACTGACCCCAGCGGCGTCTTGCAGGTAACCTGGTTCAATATGCCTTTTTTAAGCAGACAGCTTCTGCAGGGTTCCAGATACATCCTGCGGGGCCGTGTCGTCAGCAAAGAGGGCCATCTGACCATGGATCAGCCGGAGCTGTTCACCGTAGCCGCCTATATGGAGATCGCAGGTACGATGCGGCCCCAGTATGCCCTGACAGCAGGCCTTAGCAATTCGGCCATCGTGCGCGCGGTAAATCAGGCGCTTAAGTCAGGGATCGTCTACGCCGAATTCCTGCCGGCAACTATCCGAAGGGAATTTAATCTGGCAGAATATAATTATTCCATTCAGAACATCCATTTTCCAACCGATCAGGAAACTCTGGTTCAGGCCAGACACCGGCTGGTGTTTGAAGAATTCTTTCTATTTATATTAGCCCTTCGCAGGATGAGGGAGGAGGCGGTTGAATCCGTCAACGCTTTTGATATAAAACGAATATCCCAGACCGAACAGCTCATTACCGGCCTGCCATACGCCCTTACCGGAGCACAGAAAAAAGTCTGGCAGGAGATAGAGAGCGACATGACAGGCCATAAAGTAATGGGCCGCCTGATTCAGGGAGATGTAGGCTCCGGTAAAACCATCATCGCTGTCCTGGCTCTGATGCTGGCGGCTGGTAACGGTTATCAGGGAGCGCTGATGGTACCCACGGAGGTTTTGGCCCGCCAGCACTATGAATCTATTAACAGTCTTTTCGCAGACAACCAGCTGTCCTACCGTCCGGTTCTCCTGACCGGTTCCATGACGGCAAAAGAAAAGAGGGAAGTCTACAGCCAGATCGAAAGCGGAGAAGCAGACATCATCATCGGAACCCACGCTCTCATACAGGAAAAAGTTAATTACCGGGATCTGGCCCTGGTAGTCACAGATGAACAGCACCGTTTTGGTGTCCGGCAAAGAGAGACTCTCTCAAACAAGGGAAGAGAGCCTCATGTCCTGGTCATGAGCGCTACCCCGATTCCCCGGACCCTGGCTCTCATCATTTACGGAGATCTGGACATCTCCGTGATCAATGAGCTTCCGGCTGCCCGACGCCCCATCAAGAACTGTGTCGTGGGTACCGGCTACCGTCCCAAAGCCTATGATTTCATATCCCGGGAAATCAGGGCAGGCAGGCAGGCTTACATTATCTGTCCCATGGTGGAAGAGAGCGAATCCATCGAAGCGGAAAATGTCATCGATTACACCCGCCGTCTCCGTGATTTCCTCCCGGACATCGCGATTGAATATCTCCACGGAAAAATGAAGGCTGCCGAGAAAAACAGCATCATGGAGCGCTTTGCAACCGGTGAGATCCAGGTCCTGGTCTCCACTACCGTAGTAGAAGTAGGGGTTAACGTTCCAAACGCCACAGTCATGATGGTAGAAAACGCCGAGCGCTTCGGCCTGGCCCAGCTGCATCAGCTCCGGGGCAGAGTAGGCAGGGGCGCCCATCAGTCCTACTGTATCTTCGTCAGCGGTAACGACCAGCCCCAGACGATGAAACGCTTAAACATACTAAATCAGTCCAACGACGGCTTCCATATCGCCAGCGAAGACCTGAAACTAAGAGGCCCCGGCGACCTCTTCGGCATCCGCCAAAGCGGCCTCCTGGAATTCCGCATCGGAGACGTCTTCACCGACGTGAATGTGCTCCAGCAAGCCAACGAAGCCGTTGCCGCGCTGATCGAAGAAGATGAATCCCTGTCCGCTCCGGAACACGCTCCACTTCAGAGACGCCTGACTCAATACATAAATCGGGGCACCGGGAAGATATCCATGTAAAGACCCAAGAAGTCCCCTCCACGCCTTTCGTAAATAAACTTATCCAAAAATGATAATAGAGGGCCTACCGCAGCGTAACGCATACAGCAAACCCTCTAAGTCAGATTTTCATTTCAGAGATTGACTTCAGGCGACGATTTATTTCCCTGCCATCTGTCTTTCCTGTGCCTCGATCATTTTCTTTACCATATAACCGCCGACACTACCGTTCTGTTTGGAAGTCAGGTTACCATTATAACCATCAGTCAAAGGAACACCAAGTTCGCTGGCTACTTCGTATTTGAATCTGTCTAAAGCTCCTTTAGCTTCCGGTACTACTGCATGATTAGAAGAACGATTTGACATAATAAATTCCTCCTTGAATTACAGATCTTCAATTTAGTTTTGTTGGTGATCTGTTTTTTGTGTTGTTTGTTACGAGAATAGTATATGGAGAAATTTCGTCATTACACTAGTATTTTTTTCATCCTTTGACAAAAATTTGTAATTTTAAAAAGTTAGCCTTGCGTATAACATTCATCTTTAGTAAAATTAAAATGTATGTGCATATTATAAAAATAGGAGGGATCAGGGAATATGTCGTTTGAAGACATAGAGATGCTGTTTCGGTTTGTCGGCGGTTTAGGTATGTTCCTGTATGGTATGAATGTTATGGCCGACGGTCTCCAGAAGTCTGCCGGTAACAAAATGAAACAGTTGATGGGTTTCCTGACTAACAACCGTATTTTGGCTGTAATAGTGGGTGCTTTGGTAACGGCCATCATCCAGAGCAGTTCCGCCACGACGGTTATGGTGGTTGGTTTTGTAAACGCCAGTATTTTGAATCTGACGCAGGCAGTCGGCGTTATCATGGGCGCGAATATCGGTACCACGGTTACGGCCTGGATCGTATCCATGAGTGAGTGGGGAGCATTCTTTAAGCCTGAATTCATAGCTCCGTTGATCATCGGTATCGGGGCTTTTATGATGATATTCACAAAAGGGGAGAAAAAAAGGGAGATCGGAGAGATCGCTGTCGGTTTTGGAGTTTTATTTATTGGCCTGAGTTTTATGTCGGGCGCGATCACGCCGTACAAGGATGCGCCGATTTTCGCCACGATATTCAAGACATTGGGCAGCAATCCGGTATTTGGTATTTTGGCCGGCGCGCTGGTAACCGCGATTATTCAGAGTTCTTCCGCATCGGTCGGTATTCTTCAGACATTGGCGCTGAACGGTGTGGTTACCTGGAATTCTGCGGTTTACATTACGCTGGGACAGAACATCGGTACCTGCGTTACGGCACTGCTCTCCAGTGCCGGTGCGAATAAGACAGCTAAGCGGGCGGCCGTTATCCATCTGCTGTTTAATGTGATCGGAGCCGTGCTGTTCGGCATTATTATGTTCACACTGTTTTCCCTGAGGCCGAGCTTTGCAGCGGGAACGATTAACAGTGTGCAGATATCGATATTCCATACTGTATTCAATGTGACGAACACGGTACTGCTGTTCCCGTTTGCGAATTATCTGGTCAAGCTTTCAGGTTTAATCATCAAGGAAAAGACAGACGCCCTTGCGGTAACAGAGGGGGAAGACGAGGCCGTGCTCCGTCATCTGGATCCCCGTATTTTCGAAACACCGTCTTTTGCGGTTGAAAATGTGCTGGCTGAGGTCATCCACATGGGTGATGTGGTTTATGAAAATGTAAACCTGGCCTTTGACTCCGCTTTGAATAACGATACGGAGAAGGCGCAGCAGGTGTTTAAGACAGAGGCATCCATCAATAATATGGAAAAAATCATTACGGAATATCTGGTGAAAATCAGCAATCTGTCTTTGACTGAGGACCAGCATCAGGTGGTCAATGATTTGTTTTATACGATCAGCGATATGGAACGGGTGGGTGACCACGCGGAAAATATTGCCGAGTTGGCTGGTTTTAAGAAGGATAATGATATCCTGTTCTCAGATACCGCGCAGACAGAGATGAAGGACCTGATGAAAATCGTGCTGGACAGTTTGGCCAGCGCGCTTAAGGCGCGGAGCGAAGAGAGCATGGAATATGTCCGTAAAGTCGTTCAATATGAAGAAGATGTCGATGATCTGGAAGAGGAGCTGCGCAGCAAGCACATCGAGCGTCTCTCAACCGGAGAATGTCAGGCAAAATCAGGAGTGGTATTCCTGGATATTATCAGCAATCTGGAACGGATCTCAGACCATGCGAATAATATCGCCGGTTATCTGGTGGACGAGCTTTAAATAGCAAAGGTGTTATAATGATAGAATCCCTTTTTCCGGCCATTTGCCGGAAAGAGGGATTTTGTCGATTACGGTTTCCTTATAAATAGGAAGAAATACATATACCGTAGGAGTAAACAGATATAATTTACCGTTTTCCGGTGAAAAGCGTGCCTGCCTTTTCACCTTTTACAATATCATACAAGGCAGCCGGATTTTTCCCATTTGTTATGATGGTATCAATTCCCTGTGATGTGGCAAGTTTGGCCGCCTGCAGTTTTGTTTTCATACCGCCTGTTCCGCGCCTGGACCCGGCACCTCCGGCCAGTGATTGGACGCTCTCATCGATCTGTTCTATTTTTTCGATCAATCGGGCGTTCGGATGAAGCCGGGGGTCACTGTCGTAGAAGCCGTCTATGTCGGATAAAATGATCAGTTTATGCGCTTTACACAGCACGGCCACCACAGCGGAGAGCATATCGTTATCGCCGAACAGCCGGTCCTTTGATTCGATCTCCGTGTAACTGACAGAATCATTTTCATTTACGATGGGAATGATATCCATTTCCAGCAGTGCATTAAACGTATTGATCAGATTTTCTTTCTTTTCCTCATGTTCCATATCCTCGGCGTTCAACAATATCTGCGCGATGGTTTTGTCATAATCGTTGAAAAATTTGTCATACAGAAAACATATGCTGCACTGGCCTACGGCGGCAGCAGCCTGCTTTAAACGCATACTGTCAGGCCTTTTTTTCATTTGTAATTTACTGGTACCCACGGCGATGGCCCCTGAGGAAACGAGAATCACCTCATAGCCTAGATTTTGGATATCTGATAACACACAGGCCAGCCGGTCAAAGGAACGAAAATCACTTTTCCCCATTTCATTTGTTAACGTCGATGTCCCTACTTTGACTACAATCCTGTTTTTATATAATCCCATCTTATTCCATCCCCATTCTTTCTAAAATCCATACCGGTTCATCGTACATGCCTTCTTGCGCTTCCTCTCTTTGGTAAAATTTTCTTTGTATTGAAAATCACCTGCTAGTAGTGTAACATATTCTCTATAATTACAAAAACGCATGTTTGGCATAATTATCATGAGAAAAGCAGATGGATAGGGGAGAAAACAAAAATTATGGATATGAATATACAGAAATACTTGGCCTTTGTGAAAACATATGAGTACGGGAGTTTTACAAAAGCGGCCGAAGTGCTGAATTATTCACAATCCGGCATAAGCCGTATGGTAAATGATCTGGAGAGGGAATGGAACATTTTATTGCTGGAACGGGGACGATCCGGGGTTCATCTTACCTCCGGCGGTCTTACACTCCTTCCATACGCGCAAAGCATCTGCAATGAATATTACAGGCTGCGGACACAGATTGACGAGCTGCATGGACTCCAATCCGGAATCATAAGAATCGGAACATTTTCCAGTGTGGCCACCCACTGGCTTCCTAATATAATAGGGGAGTTTCAAAAATGTTATCCCAATATTGACTACGAGCTCCTGCTGGGGGATTATTCGGAAATTGAAAACTGGATTATACAAGGGCGTGTGGATTGCGGTTTTTTGCGGCTTCCCACGCAATTGGATCTGGATACGATCTTTTTGGAACAGGATCGGTTACTGGTTATATTACCCCAGGACCACCCGCTGGCGGAAGCGGAACATTTTCCTGTCCAGTCGCTGTGTGAGTACCCCTTTCTGCTTTTGGAAAAAGGCGGAAAGGCCGAAATATCTGAAATTTTTGAACAGTGCGGCATCAAACCCAATGTATATTTTACCACATGGGATGACTATGCCATTATGTCTATGGTGGAATCCGGTCTCGGGATCAGTATTTTGCCGGAATTAATATTACACAGGAATCCTTACCATATTATTGCTAAAGAATTGGAAATACCGGCCTATCGTAAGGTCGGACTTGCCATGAGAGATAAGAAATCTGTGCCGCAAGCGGTCAGCCGCTTTTTGGATTATCTGGAATACAGGCATGCGAATGAAAGCAAATAAAACAGTTTTTCTATAATTCCCAGTAGCTTTTTTTGAAAAATTGAATAAAATATTAAAAATGTGTGAAAAATAGTTTACAGGATCTTAATAATGTGCTGGGAATATTACAGTTATGTTTTATAAAAATTTAAAAAAATTAATGTAATTATTTATAAGGAATTACATGAAATAAATAGACCAAAATTACTTTCTGGACGTAATTACCAAATTTTGGAAATTATTATTGACATTAAAACGTGTATTTTTTATAATTCAAAACATGTCGTGACGCAAATCTGGTTTTTGAGGGAGATAAGGAGGAAAGCTTCAGAATGAGAAATTGAATAGAAGGGGGCGTAAAAATGCGGACTTTACACTCGTTTCTTCACAGAGTCTGGGGATTCTTAAAGGGAATACCCAAGAAATGCTACCGTACCTGCGCTATAATTACCGCAGGTACCATCATTTTGGCTATGGTCGCATTCCACTCTGGCAGCTTTGCCGCAGCCGGTAAAAACAAAGCTATTACGACAGGAATTGCCGAGGCGGATACCTCTTTGGAGGAAGGGCTGGAAGAAGAAAGTGTTACGGAAGCAAAAGCGCAGGTTTTAATAGAGACACCACAAGATGAGGAATCAGGGAGTAATACGGCGGCTTCACAGACCGCACAGGTAGTACCCAGATCAGCAGCAGACGTAGTTACGCAGACTGCCGAGGAGGCAGCTAAGAGCCGGAAGGTCATCCCACTTAACGGCGACGATTACGAGAACTTACTTAAAATCGTAGAGGCGGAAGCAACAGGTTCAGATATCAAAGGAAAGATCCTGGTGGCAGATGTCATTATCAACCGGGTGAATCATCCCAGGTTCCCGGATACGGTAACCGAAGTCGTGTTCCAGAAGAATGGAAGAACGGCTCAATTCTCACCCACGATTGATGGAAGGCTTGCCAAAGTGACGGTCACAGAAAGTACGATTGAGGCTGTGAACAGAGCTTTGGAGGGAGAGGATTATTCGCAGGGCGCATTGTTTTTTTCAGCGAGATCCTTTGCGGATCCCACCAATATGAGCTGGTTTGACAATAATCTGCAATGGCTGCAGGCTTACGGTGGACATGAATTTTATACCTTTTAGAGCAGCGAAAGCTGCGACCCCGCCCGTAAGGGCATGTATTAAGGGATGCTGTAAAGTATACATTTTTTTAGATGAATATTTAACATAACGGACGACCGGCGGGAAGCCGGACGTCCGTTTTCATTCCAGTGTACCCTATATCGAGTTTTGATTCCGGTTAAACGGATCGGAATATATAAAAGCAGGGGTAGCAGGCAGAGCTGACTTGAAAAAGTAAATTCCAGTGCAAGACTAAATTCCACCAGCGGTTAAAAGTTGCAGTAAATTATAGACTTT
>NZ_JAHQCX010000006.1:250208-268691 GCF_019042245.1 Diplocloster modestus | reverse complement strand
GGAAGTGCAGCAATGTACGGAGCTGACTGCTACTAATAGGTCGAGGGCTTGACCAGAATGGTCTGGTGGTTTGAGATAAGAGGCTTGTAAGAGAGCCGAATGGATGGTAATGATTTTTACAGTGTGTAGTTTTGAAGGCATATGATTGCAAGTGACTAGAGATAGTCACTTTTTTGTGTTAATGGAACACATAGCGGATGTAAACGGATTAAATCTCGGGATACGGAACTTTTGTCCAGGCGGCGGGCAGATGAGATATGGGCCTTACAACAGATTTAATTGGTACTGCAAAATGGTGTAAGGCCCTTGCGAGCTTTATTTATGCCGGACAGGTATCCAGATCTCGCTGTAGTAGTTATCGTCCTGTATGCCTTGCGGATATTCTGCGGGATCACTGTACATTTCAATATTGTAGCCTGCTGCGATCTCATAGTCCTTGCAGTTGGGAAGCCATTCTGAGAAGATCCTTTCGTGTACCCCCGGCAGGGACTGGGGACCCGTTCCTACACAAGCAAAAACAGCCCAGGTGTGTCCGGGGATAACCCTGGTGGTAAAATCGCCGGTAATTTCCGTGATCGGATTGTAGTTATCTGCGATCAGATATTCAAATTCGTTGCCATCCATATTTTCATCAATAGAGATCCCGTATACACTGCGCACTGTATCACTCTTCCCAGATTCATAATATTCCGACCAGAATTGAGGAACCGCAGCGGATGCCTCCTCATAGTTAAATACCTTTGTCACGCCGATTACCGTAAACGCCTCTTTTTTTACAATTTTGTAATCCATCGTATAACCTCCTTCGAATATAAGTTTGATTTTTAGCGGAGCGAACGATTTGACCATAGCTCCGTCTTTTCGCACAGAAGCAGGTGTAGAACCGTGAAAGCGGGTAAATGCTTTGGTAAAGCTATCGGGGGAATCGTAGCCGTATTTTAGCGCAAGATCAATAATTTTAGTGTCCGACGATACAAGCTCGCTGCCGGCCAGGGTGAGCCTGCGTTTCTTAATATATTCCCCGATCGTAAAACCGCACAGCATGGCAAATCCTTTTTGAAAATAAAAGGGTGATAGCATTGCCTGTTTTGCGATATCCCCGATGGTGATCTTTTCGGTGATATTAGCCTCGATATAATGGATCGCTTCACGGATGCTTTCTGTCCAATTCATGAGTAACACCTCCTGACTGTAGTTATATCTTACGGGTTTCGAAGGGACAATTCCCGATTTTTTGTGTTTTATTTTGTCTGCTGGGCACCTTATCCTGACTGGAGGATTTAGTCTCATTTTACCGCATCTGGATAAAAAGTAACAGGCTGAAAAAATCAGACAAATTTCTGGGAAATTTCTTATTTTAATACTTGCAATGAGGCTCATAATATGATAAAATAAATTCCGGTTGACGCTTTGAGTCAGTATCAACCGGACAAGGCTCCATGGTCAAGCGGTTAAGACACCGCCCTTTCACGGCGGTAACAGGGGTTCAAATCCCCTTGGAGTCATTTACAAGGATGAAGACATCTCGAACCATAATGATATGGTTCGAGATATTTTTTTATTTCATAGGAAAGTGCTCCTATGAAATAAAAAACGCTCCGCGGGATCGCACTGCGGCGGAAAGGAAGATGCCGCTTACGCGGCCCGCCGCAGGCGGAGAGTTTCGCAAGCGAAATCTTTTTCATTCAATAGGAAAGTCTCAAGGGCCACGAAAACAAGAAAATCCCTATTTAAGGTTGCTTACCTAAATACTGAAAGGTATAATGTGCTTAAAAGCTTAAAAGGATAATCGTATGGAGAGATTTAGATGCAAAAGAAGGTTACGATCTACGATGTGGCGGAACGGCTGGGGATATCTACCGCTACGGTAAATCGGGCGATGAACGATAAGGGAAGTATTAGTATTAAGACGAAGCGATTGGTCCAGGAGACCGCGCGGGAGATGGGATACCGACCAAGCAAAAGCGCTTCCTCGCTGAAAAGGAATCCCAGAAGAATTGCTGTTCTGCTCCCTGACACGATCCACGGGTATCTGGCGGAAGTGGAAAAAGGCGTATATAAAGCGGCGTAAGAGCTGGCGGAATATAATGTGAAATGTGAAGTGTTTAAAGAGAACGATGAGAATATGGATGTGTTTGTTCAAAAACTGTATAAGATCTCGGATATATTTCCTGAGATAGCGCTTCTGATGGAAGAGGGGGTCATCGATGCCACCATATTCCAGAACCCGTTCCGGCAGGGGCGGATGGCTTTTCAGTACCTTTATGAGTATATGGTGGAGGGACGTAGATTTGATACGGATATTATTTACTTGGACCCCAGGATTATATTGAGGAGTAACCTTTGCCTTTACCGGAGCATTCTGGATCAGATGAAGGACGACATAATGCGGTAAAGTACCTAAAGTATGGGGCAAAATCAGGAGTGCGCCCGTCCCACAGCAGGTTTGTCAGGCATTCCGGATGAAATTGGGTTCCCAGAATGGGCAGCTCCTCATGTTCATAGGCTTCTATAATCCCTTCCACAGAATAGGCAGTCCCATAAAGGCCGTTTCCCAGCCTGCGGACGGCCTGATGATGGGTGGAATTTGTTTTAAAGTCACAGCCAAAATAACGATAGAGGACAGAGCCTTTCAGAGCGATAACCCCATGGCGGATCTCGGGATTATTGTGGACATATCCCAGCTGTTCCACAAGGTCCTGATAGAGAGTACCGCCTAATATACAATTCAGTAACTGAAACCCACGGCATATGGCCAGTATGGGTTTCTTTTTTTGCAGAAAAGCCCGGGTCAGGCACAACTCATAGGAAGTCCGAAGGGGATCGGTGATGACCGTATGATTCAGGGAGTAGGTAGACGGGCTGTCCAGATGCCGTCCCCCGGAATAGCCGGAGTTCGGTTATCTCCTGCGTATATTATTATAGGAAAAGCAACACTGTCAGCCACCGTTTTTTGGGGGGGGGTATCTTACGCGCATATTAGTGCGGGGGATGAGGGATCAGGGGTGTGGGTCCCCTGTCCGGCCCCATATCCCCCAGCATCAGCAGTAACCCCAGAACATAGCTCCTCCCAGATATTGCCGGCGAAAACTCATAATTTTTTAAAGATTTTTAGAGAATTTTCCTGTATACTGGATTTAAAGTGGTCCGTCTGCAATCCGATCGGCAGACGGGAACTTATTGTGGAATAAACGATTGGAGGGAGATATTTGAGGATTTTATTGATTGAAGACGACCTGGAAATCTGCCAGGCGGTCGAAGTCCAGTTGAATAAAGAGGGGTATACCACCGATATCTGTACAAATGGGGAAGATGCCCTGTTTTATGTGATACATACGAACTATGATGCCATTGTGCTGGACCGTCTGCTCCCAGGCATGGATGGACTTACGATAATAAAGGAAATACGGCAGAACAATATACATACTCCTGTGATTATGGCTACCGCTATGAGCCAGATCGGTGACCGGATTGATGGACTGGACGGCGGGGCGGATGATTATATTGTAAAGCCATATGACGTTCAGGAGCTGAGCGCCCGGATCCGGGCGCTTACCAGACGCCCGGCGCGGGTGGAGGATGTCAGTACCCTGTCTTTCGCAGACCTTACTCTATTTATCAATGACCGGGAACTGCTCTGCCAGGACACCAGGAATCAGCTGTCGAAAAGGGAAGCCCTGCTGTTGGAATACTTTTTACAGAATCCGGAAACCACGCTGACCCGGGAGGCTATCTTTTCCCATGTCTGGGGCCCGGATGCGGAGGTGGAGGACGGCAACCTGGACAATTATATTCATTTTCTGCGGAAACGATTGAGGACGCTTGGAAGTATGGCCTGTATCCGGACGCTCCACGGTGCCGGTTACCGGCTGGAGAAAAATGAATAGCGGGGATGAACAATGTTTAAAAAACTTCAATTTCGTCTGACATTTTTGTATACGCTTACCACCGGTGTAATTCTTACGCTGGTGGTTATTTCTATTTCCATCAACAGCCAGCTTTCCCTGATCCATCGCATCGATGAGGACTTTCAGACACAGGTTATGAATGTTACCACGAAGCTGCAGACGGATAACTCTTTTAATATTACCTGGCTGGCTGCTACGGAGACGGAGAATGACCTGCTGATCCACATTGAGGAAAATGGGGTCGCGCTTCTGTTCAAGGGGGCGTGGGAACCGCGCAGCGGCCGGGACTACCTGCTGGAAAAAGCCGCATCGAAAGCACGGGAGCTGGGAACGGATATATCTACCAGGCCGGTTACGACCTATTCGATCAGTCCGGTTTTCGAGATCACCGGGAACCACAAAGACCGTTATCAGTGTATTGCCATGTCCTATCCTTCCCCAAAAGGGTATAAAAGTGTCTTGCTTCTATATTATATCAGCCCTTCGCTGCAAACATTGAACAGGCAGCGCCTGTTCTTTGCGGGCATGGATATCCTGGGAATCGCTGCGCTGTTCCTGGTGGCCCGCATCTTTGTCAGGCGGTCCCTTCGCCCTATTAAGCAGAGTAAGCGCAGGCAGCAGGAATTTATCGCCGCGGCTTCCCACGAACTACGTTCGCCCCTGATGGTGATCCAGACCTCGGCCCAGGCGATCGGGGCGGATCCCGCCCGGATGGCCCTGTTTACCGCCAACATCTGCGCAGAGTGCAAAAGGATGGCCCGGCTGATCAGTGATATGCTGACTCTGGCCTCTGCGGACAGCGGGAACTGGCCGGTACAGTTTTCCACATTGGACCCGAATACTTTTTTGCTGGACCTGTTCGAAGCCTATGAACCGGTCTGCCGGGAGAGGAAGGTTCCATTCCGGCTGGATCTGTCGGAAGATACCCTTCCCATGATTCAGGGGGATCAGGAACGCTTGTCCCAGCTTCTCGGTATCCTTATCGATAATGCGCTTGCCTACTGCGGGAACCAGATGCCACTGCTGTTAAAAGCTTTTGCTTCACGAAACCAGCTTCTGATCCAGGTTATTGACCACGGTCCGGGCATCCCGGACGACCAGAAGGAGCAGGTGTTTGACCGTTTTTTCCGTTCGGACAAATCACGGAAAGACAAGCAGCATTTTGGACTGGGGCTTAGTATTGCCAGGGAGCTGGCGATTCTGCACAAAGGGGGGCTGACCATACGGGATACGGAAGGGGGCGGCTGTACTTTCGTGCTGAATCTGCCGATACAAGATTGAGAGCGGTCTGGTCTTGGCAGAATAAAATGTATGTTCATGGATCTTAAAAGATTTTTAGAGAATTCCTCTGTAAGATAGTAAAAAAGGAGGAAATAACCTATGAAGAAAAAATGGTTTTCAATCATAATGGTGATTGCACTGATAGCGGGAATGACCGCCGGATGCGGGAAAAAAACAGAGGAGGGCAAAAGCGGCGTGACGGCCGGAGACAATCCAACACAGGATCAAAGCGGTCAGAGTGAAAATACACCGATGGGAAGATACGTCGAACAGACCATTGTACTTCCCGAAAAGATGATTGAGTTGAATGATGAAGTCACGGGGATCTCTCTGCTGAAAGACGAGCAGGGACGTAAAATCCTGTATACACACGATGATTCCGGAACCTATACAGGCAATATCCTTCAGGAGGACGGAACCTGGGTCCAGGAGGATGCTTCCTGGCTTACGGATTCGGTTGGAAAGGCGAAAGGAAGTATAAGAAGAATAGAAAAAGGAGATGACGGATCCTTATTTGCCGTCTATTATGATGATGACTATACGCACCATATCGTCAAGACCATGGATGGGGTGACCGCGGAGGCGGTCAACATCCCGGACCTGGCATCAGGCGGCAAGGATCGGATATCCTGCGGCTGGAAGATCATGGAAACGGGGAATGTGCTGATCGCCTATATGTCGAATGAGCTGGTGCTCTATAACGGTGCCGACGGCAGCGAGATCCGGAGCTTCCAGCTGGGAAATAGCGGAGTGGATGATGTCAATGACCTGCTGGACGTGGAGGGCAACAGGATTCTTGCCCCGAATGAGGACTCCAACGGTTTCGTGGTATATGATGCGGACACCGGAAAGCAGGTGGACAGTATCCTGCTGGAGGAAAAAGATTATGTGGAAGGCGTTATGCGGTTTTCAGGTATGGATGCGTATCTGTATCTGGATTCTGTGGGACTGAGACATATGCAGGCCGGCGGTACGATACAGGAGACAGTGATTGACGGAAGCCTGTGTTCCGCAGGTATCCCCGGAATTAGGATCGTTAGTATTCTGGTTGGGGATAATGAGGACTATTATGTCCTCTATAGTGATGATCATGATATGCAGGTGGCTCATTATGTGTACGATGCGGATGTGGCTACCATACCGAGTGTGAAGCTGACGATATTTGGACTGGAGACGAGTGATGTGATCGCCAGAGCGATCGGAAAATACCAGATCGCCAACCCGGATGTCCAGATCGTCTATACGACGGCGGAGGCCGAGGAAGGGGCTTCGACTACTGCTGATTATATCAGGGCGCTGAACACCGAGCTGTTGAGCGGGAAAGGCGCGGATCTGCTGGTCCTGGACGGCCTGCCGGTAGATTCTTATATTGAAAAAGGGGTTCTTACGGATCTCTCCGATATTCTGAAACCGATGATGGACTCCGGGGAACTTCTGGAAAACATTATGAACTGTTACGCAGACCAGGATGGTAAGATGTATGGCGTACCCGCCAGGTTCAGTGTTCCTATCCTCTACGGCGACGACGACGTCATAAAAGCCATGTCCGGGCTGGATACCCTGCAGCAATACGTGCAGGAGAATCCGGATACCCCGTTTATGCTGGCGGCGGGTAAGACATTTACCTACGATGAACTGGCAAAACTGCTTCTCAGCATCAATTATGAGGAGATCGTGGGCGACGGATCGAAACTGAATAAGGAATCCGTGGCGAAATTCCTGAATACGGTGCAGATCGCCGGCAATTCGCTGGAAGCCACAGTGGAAACGGAGCCAATCTTTCCGGTAACGGAAGAAGAACTGAAGGAATGGTTAGTGTCAGCGGCCCCCTATTGGGCGAAGCGGAGTTTCTATATGGGTAATTATCCCATACGGGATCATATGGTTGCTGCGGAGGATATAAAGGGAATCGATGGCCTGTTTTACCCCACCTCCATGGTATCCGATTATGGCAAAACGATTTCTACGGTAAACGGGCTTTTCATCCCCAGCGGAATGATAGGAGTGAACAGCGCGTCCGGGCAGAGCGAAATGGCAAAGGA
Source organism: Diplocloster modestus (assembly GCF_019042245.1). Lineage (GTDB taxonomy): Bacteria > Bacillota > Clostridia > Lachnospirales > Lachnospiraceae > Diplocloster > Diplocloster modestus. The sequence continues at coordinate 261,460 of NZ_JAHQCX010000006.1, read as the reverse complement.
TTTTGTTAAATTCCTGCTTTCTGAGGAGGAACAGAATACGGATCTGGGCAACGGGTTCCCGGTCAATGCGAAGTCCCTGGACAACTGGTGCGGAAAAGTACTGGATTACACCACCGGTTTGAGCATGAATGTCAACGGAGAAGAGATAATGCTGAGCGCGGATTCGCCGACCAAGGAAGAGATCACCCAGTTTATCGACATGGCCCGGGAGCTTCGGGTACCACTGAATATAGACCGGGTTTTCAAGGAGATGATACTGGATGAAGCCAAAGCATTTTTTGCCGGCAGTGTCACGGCGGAGAAAGCAGCCGATGCCATCTGCACGAAAGCAAACACTTATCGGGCGGAATAAACAAACGGCGGCAAAGGCGTATCTGTTCCTGGCCCCCAGTTTACTGGGGGTAGCCGCCTTTGTACTGATCCCGTTTCTGGATGTAATCCGCAGATCCTTTTATGAAGCGATGGGCGGAAAATTTGTAGGACTTAAGAATTATCAGACTGTCCTTACGAACGAGGCGTTTCATCAGGCCGCCGCCAATACCGGCCGGTTCCTGCTCACCTGTATCCCGCTGCTTCTGCTTTTGTCCTTTTTGACGGCGCTTTTGATCCAGGGGCTGTTTGGATCGGGGGATTGGTTTAAGACCATATTCCTGACGCCCATGGCGATCCCGGTGGCATCCATCGTGCTGCTCTGGCAGCTGGTCTTTGACGAGAAAGGGTATTTAAACCAGATCACGGCGGTATTCCATATGGCCCCCGTGGACTGGATGAATGGCCCTACGGCCTTCTATGTGCTGGTCTTCAGCTATCTGTGGAAGAATATCGGCTATGATATTATCCTGTGGCTGGCCGGTTTAAACGGGATCTCACCGGCGCTCTATGAGGCTGCCCGGGTGGACGGGGCCGGACGTTTTCAGTGTTTTCGCTACATCACACTGCCGGAACTGCGGCCGACGGTATTCCTGATCAGTGTGCTGTCTTTTGTGAATTCTTTCAAAGTATTCCGGGAGGCATATCTGATCGCCGGTGATTACCCGGACAGCAGCATCTATATGCTGCAGCATCTGTTCAATAACTGGTTCGTATCCCTGGATATCCAGAAAATGAGCGCGGCCGCTGTACTGACCGCTCTGGTGATCACCGGGTTTCTGCTGGTGGTACAGTTCCGAAATGAGAAAAAAACAGAGGTATAAAGAGGAGCAAAGTGTAAAGGAGCAGGGCATGAGAAAAAAACTTACTTTTCTATTTCTTCTTACATTATCCTCCGTGGTCTTTCTTCCATTGATTATCATGGCGGGCAGTTCCTTTATGGGGACGCCGGAGATCCTTAAACACTATGGGGCGGTTCTGGTCGGTATCGGAGTATCCGTAGAGTTTTCTCCGATCCCCCAATTTCCCACACTGAAAGCCTATCTGGAACTTCTGTTCGACTCGCCGGGCTTCTATGTGATGTTCTGGAACTCCTGCAAGCAGGTGTTCGGGATCCTGGCCGGGGAATGCCTGGTCTCCATTCCGGCCGCCTGGGCCTTTGGCAGGTTCGAATTCCCGGGGAGAAAATCGCTGTTTACCCTCTATATGATCCTGATGATTATGCCGTTTCAGGTGACCATGGTGTCCAGCTATCTGGTGTTAGATAAGCTTTCCATGATGGACACTCACTGGGCCATCATCATGCCGGGGATATTTTCCACCTTTCCCGTATTTATCATGACAAAGTTTTTCCGAAGCATCCCACGGTCCTTTATCGAGGCGGCAAAGATAGACGGGGCCGGGGAGATTGCTATTTTCCTTAAGATCGGGCTTCCGTTAGGGCTGCCCGGGATACTCTCGGCCATGATCCTGGGTTTTCTGGAATATTGGAACGCCATGGAACAGCCTCTGGCCTTTTTGAAAACAAAAACACTCTGGCCTATGTCCCTGTACCTGCCGAATATTACTACAGAACAGTTGAGCGTGGCGTTTTCCGCATCTATCGTCATGATGGCTCCGGCGCTGATGCTGTTCCTGTGGGGGCAGAGCTATCTGGAACAGGGTATCGAGGCGTCAGGGCTGAAAGAATAACCGATGAAAGATGCGTTGGAGGAAAAAGCGCGTGCTAAAAACAACGCACACTTGGAGGAACGGTTGAACAAAATGTTCACCCATACCTATATGTGCTAAAAGCAACGCACACTTGGAGGAAAAGATGGATAATGAGAAGAAGCTTACAAAGGCGGAGAAAAAACAAAAATTAATGAAACTGCTGATCGGTTTCTTTGTGCTGATGCTGATTCTGACGATTCTCTCCCGCGCGTTCGATGCGGTTATGCTTCCGAAAGTGGACATCGGGAAGAAAAAGGACGGGAATCTGGTCTATAAGCTGAACGGGGAGGGAACGGTGCGTCCGGCCGAGGCGGTATACACCGAAGTTCCCCTGGGATACCGGGTCAACAAAGTTCTGCCGACCGGCACGAAAGTAACGGCCGGCCAGGGAATTATTTTTCTGAACACGAAGGATCTGGAGGAGCAGAAGGAAGAGAAGAAAATAGAACTGGAAAAGCTGCAGCTGGCCTATGAGCAGCAGGAGTATTCCAATCAGCCGCTCGACAAGGTATCGGAGGAGGAGCAGGCATTGTCGAATCTGGAACAGGCACAGAAGCATTACGACCAGTCATTAAATGATGTGGACGATGCCAAGAATGTCTATGAGGCAAACATGAATGCGAAAAAAGCCGAGTGTGACCAGATCAAGGAGAACGCCAAAGCGGCGCTGGATCAGGCGCTTCCGGAGGAAAAGGAACAGGCCCAAAAAGACTATGAGGCGGCGGTGGCCCAGGCGGATGCGGACTTTAAAAGCTACGAGGAGCAGCAGCGCCAGGCAGTGGAGGCGGTCGCCGACCAGCGGAACAGCTTTAAGGACGCTCTGGATCAAGCGGAAAACGCCCGGGAACAGGCCAAAAAGAATGACGAGTATTCTAAAAAGAACGAGGAAAATATCAGGAAAGCAGCGGAACTGGGGCAGAGGATAAGAAAACTGGAGATCCAGCAGAAGGAACAGGAGCTGGCCAAGATCGACGAGCTGATCGCGGATGGCGGGGAAGTACAGGCGGAGGTGGACGGCGTGATCACCAAGATGGGTGTGGTACCCGGCACGAGCACCACAGGAACCGAGATCGTGGAGATCGGAACCGGAACTTATCAGTTCGTAGGCACTCTCTACGAGAGTGCGCTGGAGCTGGTGCAGGAAGGGGATTCCATCGACGTGACGCTGCCGCAGCAGAAGGGGCCTGTAAAGGCACAGATTCAGACGATCCAGCCTGTGGGGGCCTCAGAGATAAATGCATCCGGGGATACTGCCCAGGCAGATGACGGTAGGACTACGTTTATCGCTGAACTGCCGGAGGGTGAATACCGGATCTCGGGTAAGGGGACTTATTCCATGGAAAAAATGTCAGATACGGAATACCGTTGTCTGATCCCCATCGAGGCATTGCATGAGGATCAGAGTGGGAAGTATTGCCTGATCCTGGAAAAGAAATCCACCATCCTGGGAGAGTCTGACGTGGCCGTGCGTGTCCCCATCGTTGTATTAAAGAGCAACAGTCAATATGCAGCCATTGAAGATGCTCTGACAGCTGATGACCGTATCATAACCGGAAGCAGCAAAAATGTCAGTGAAGGGGACAGAGTACGGGTGGGATCTTAATGAAAATATTACAATATGGTATGCTGGCCGGAATCCTTATCCTGGGTGCCGTGTGCGTGACCTTCGGAACCAGAGTCCTTGCATTCGGACCGGCGGCAACCGTACATTACAAAGACCGTGGAATGACCGGTGAGCAGTTGGATGAACTCTGCGAACAGCAGCGGCAGGAGAAAGAAGAGAAAGCATCCCTGCCGGGGCAGCAGGGCGCAGGGCAGGAAGGAAAAGAACTGCCCGATATCACCGGCTGGTACCGGCAGGAAGAGCAGAATGCCGAGAATCCGGCGTTGAATATAGAGACCCAGACGGACCGGATCGGTGTCTGGGGAAATATGAGAGATGTACTTCCGGGAGAACTTCTGGCCGGAAGCTATGTGAACAGCCTGGATGAAGAGGGGTGCGTCATCAGCAGCGCTCTGTCGGAAAAATTGTTCCGGAGTACGGATACCACTGGCTGCACACTACGCGTTGACGGGAAAGAGTATGTGGTTCGCGGAATCATAGCAGGCAGCGGGCAGATCCTGCTGAACCGGGCGAAGAAAACGGATCTGCTTTGCAACCTGGAGTTCCGATATCAGGGGAAGGAGTATTCCACATCTGCGGTCAGAGATTTTTTGACCAGGCAGGGTCTGACGAATTATGACAGCTTGCTGGAAGGCGGTCTCTATGCGGGCATCGCCGGGATTTTCCTGGGACTGCCCGTGCTGGTACTCGCAGCGCTGGTCATACGCCGGGGATGGAAGAGATTCAGACATTACCAGGTCCGGATACTTCCCCGGAATCAGACGGTCAGTTTCCTGTGCCAGCTGGCGGGGATTCTCAGTATAGGATGCCTGCTGGCGTTGTGGTTCTGGATTTTTGTGCGGTTCCCCGCGGACTATGTTCCGGCCGGGGTATCGGACTTTGAATTCTGGATCGTGAAGTTCCACGAGCTGTCCGTGGATCGTCAGAAGCTCCTGAATTACCAGGGCTGGTATCAGGAAGCTTACCTGCTCGGCAGCCTGAAACAGTGCATGTTCGGCTCCCTGGGCAGCAGCCTCCTGCTGTATTTGACTGCCCGCCGGTAGTTTGGGGACATGTCCATTCCGGTTTGGGACAGGTACAAATCAGTTCGGGACAGGTACATTTCGATCAGACGGTTTTCGTAGAAAACCATCTGACGAAATGTACCTGTCCCGAACTGATTTGTACCTGTCCCAAACCGGAATGGACATGTCCCCAAACGCCTACAGATCGTAGTACAGCCCAATCTCCGCAGGATGCGGTATCTGCTCCACCAGCTGTGCCTCCCCCCGCTTGTTTTTTATCCAGGCATGTAAAAGAGGTTCTGGAAATACTCCCTCCCGGGTGAGATATTCGTGATCCTCTTCCAGTGTATCCAGCGCCTCGGACAGCGACCCGGGAAGCGCCTCAAGTCCTGCCTTCTCCTTTTCTGAAAGCTGATACAGGTTACAGTCAAAAGGACCCCAGCCATGCGCATGAGGATCCGTCTGCCGAAGAATTCCGTCCAGACCGGCCATGAGGATCGCGGCGTAGGCATAATAGGGATTACAGGTGGCATCCGGGTTGCGCAGCTCAAATCGTTTGGAGTCCGGCGCCTTGGCATAGGCTGGGATACGGATCACGGCACTCCGGTTAGAGGTGGCATAGCCGATGGTGACCGGAGCCTCATACCCGGGCACCAGACGCTTGAAGGAATTCGTGGAGGGATTCGTGAGCGCACACAGGGAACGGGCGTGCATCAGCAGCCCTCCCATGAACCAATGCGCTTCTTTGCTCAGTCCGGAATAACCGGTCTCATCATAAAACAACGGATGTCCGTCCTTTCTGAGCAGCATATGAACATGCATACCGTTGCCGGCCTCCTGGTAAATCGGTTTCGGCATAAAGGTGACGGTCTTGCCTGCCGCCACCGCGGCATTTCTGACCACATATTTGAGGATCATGGTCCGGTCGGCCATATCCGTCATACTTCCCAGCTCCACCTCGATCTCCACCTGGCCGGGGCCGCCCACCTCGTGATGGTGATATTTGACATCGATCCCCCAGTCGGCCAGCATCAGGCAGACCTTGCTGCGGAAATCATAGGAACTGTCCAGAGGGGCGCAGATGTGATACCCGCCTTCACGGGGCACATGATATCCCGAATTCGCACCGGGCAGCCCGGAATTCCATTCCGCCTGCAAGGTATCCAGTTCGTAGGATACCTTATTTGGCCGGCAATCATAGCTGACCCTGTCAAGCAGATGAAATTCAAACTCCGGCCCGATAATCATCTGGTCCGCGATACCGCTTCGGCGCATGAATTCCTCCGCCTTCAGCGCCACATTTCTGGGATACTGGTCAAAGGGTTCATTGCCTGTGTCCTTTAAAACACGTACATTCCCGGACATGGAAAGCGTGGGGACCTCCGTGAACGGGTCCGGATGTGCGGTGGTCAGATCAGGCAGAAATACCATGTCGCTTTTTTCCACCGGTGCGTATCCGTAATTTGAACCGTCAAAGCCGATCCCATAGCGCATGGTACCCTCATCCAGCCGCTCTGCGGGAATCGTCAGATGTCTCCAGCGTCCGTTGATGTCCACCATTTTAAAATCGATCATCCGTATTCCCTGATTTTTACAGTAATCCTGTGCCTGCCTTACATTTTCAAACATATGTAACCCCCTGAATATCGATTTTTGATCTTTGTATAACATTATGGAATCTTCTGCCTTTCCTGTCAACTGAAAGATACGGCTATCGGGGAGACTGTCCGAAAACCAAATAAGTTAATTTTACTAAGGTCCGGGAAGAGAGGAACGCGGCGGGGCCTTGGAACCGGGCGGCTCATCTTGTGGGGGCAAATCACTTCGACCGGACCTAAGAACGGCTAACTCCGAAGACAGGAGAACCTCTCATTGGCAGGACCCGGAACAAACTCGCCAAAGGACGGCTCGGACAGTGTTCTGGGCCCTGCGAGGTTCTCCTGCCTTCTACGTAAGCCGTTCTAAGGTCCGGTCTCAAGTGATTTGCCCCCACAAGATGAGCCGCCCGGTTCCAAGGCCCCGCCGCGTTCCTCTCTTCCCTGCGTTGGTGAGTCCATTTTTATAATAGTTGAGCGTGAATCGGAATAAATCCTTTGGGAAAAGAGTGAGTTTACATTGATAGGAAACGAATGAAAACTTGTAAAAAACACAGATTTCCAATGTATGCGAACGGTTATCCGCTCACACGACATTCCCGTTTTCCACGCCGTTCAGGAAGTCCATAGCGTTCTGCAGCGTAACAGAACTGATGGCGTCCAGTGCCTCGTCAGTGAAAAAGCCCTGATGTGAGGTAATCATCACATTGGGAAAGGACAGAAGGCGGGCGGTGGTGGAATGTTCCATGATATCGTCGGAGCGGTCTTCGAATACGTTGCGGTTTTCTTCTTCGTATACATCCAGGCCAACCCCAAAGAATTTGCGGGCGCGGATACCCTCGATCAGGTCTTCGGTCTTAACCAGGCCGCCCCTGGAAGTGTTGACCAGTATGACGCCCTCCTTCATTTCCTGAATCGTATTCCGGTTGATCAGATGGTAAGTAGCGTCAGTAAGCGGACAATGTAAAGATACCAGGTCACTGGCTTTCAGAAGGGCATCCAGATCCACATATTCTACAAAATCGAGGGACGGATTGCGGTATACGTCGTAGGCCAGGATGCGCATGCCGAAGCCCCGGCAAATCCGTGCCATGGCGGCTCCGATCTTGCCGGTGCCGATGATCCCGGCTGTCTTTTGATAAAAGTTAAATCCCATCAGACTGTTGAGGCTGAAATCATTCTCCCGCACCTTCACATAAGCTTTGTGCATGTGACGGTTCACGGTCAAAGCCAGAGCCATGGCGTGCTCGGCCACCGCCTCCGGGGAGTAGCCGGGGACCCTCATGATCGTGATGCCGAGCCGTCCGGCTGTATCCACATCCACATTGTTAAAACCGGCACAGCGCATCAGGATCAGGCGGACATTGCTGCGGTGTAATGCCTCTATGGTCCGGGTTTCCACATCGGAGTTTACGAATGCGCAGATGGCATCATAATCCTGTGCCAGCCGGGCGGTCCGGGGAGACAATTCGGTTTCCATAAATTCCAGCTCCAATTGCGGATATTGTGGGAGTAGTTTTTCAAAGGATTCACGGTCATAGCTTTTGGTATCATAAAATAAAATCTTCATAGTGATGTTCTCCTGTTCCTTTTAATAAAGTTTCTATAAGGTTTCGGTTTCTATAGGGTTTCGGTTATTATATGAAATATTTGGAGAAACATGTATAACGGGTGGATAATAGACGTTGATACGCTTGACGATATGATGATAAAAGTGTATAACCAGAACAAAGAATGGTTCAAACAGAGGAGGATATCGGATGAGCGTGGAAGGAATGTTTCTGTGTGTTGCGGGGGTGGCTTTTTTGCTGCTGGCCTGTAAGGATGGATGGAACCTGTGGAAAAATAGGGGAAAGACTGGGGATGCGGCGGGGACGGTGATGGAAGTGTATACTGCGGGGAATGGAAAGAATCCGAAGGATGCCAAATGGGCGATCTTCCGGTATGAGGTACAAGGCAGGGAGTATTTGTCTGAGAATCGGATTCAGGTACCAGCTCATGCGCAGATCGGAACCAAACTGCCTGTGAAGTATAGAAAGGATCATCCCCAGCGCCTTTATACCGTATCTATGAAAAGATTTGTGATGATTCTGGTGCTGGGAGCAGCCTGCCTGGTGTTCGGGCTGATTCATGGCTGAAACGCCATAAGGTATGCATCTTACCTTCGGATATCGGCCACTTACAGCGGATCAAATGACAACTTCATATGTTATCCATTATAATAAACATGACAACAAAAGGGTGGAGAAAGGAGTTGGTGATCTTGCGGGTGGAAATCAAAGTGTCCGGGGATGTAAAAGAACCATACGCAGTTATTTTTACCGGAAATGTAACGGAGGAGATTCGACAGGCGGCCGCTTCGCTGGAAACACGGGAAACAGTGATCACTGCCAATGACCGGGAACGGATTATCGTGCTGAGTCCTGAGGAGGTCTGCATGGTGAGGGTTGAGGCATCGGAGACAGTCGTCTACAGTGGCAGAAATAGGTACTGTTCGAAAAAACGGTTATATGAATTAAAAGAATTACTGGGAAAAGGATTTATGCAGATCTCCAAGTCCACGGTTGTCAATCTAAGGGAACTGGACAGCGTCGAGCCTTCATTTAACGGAATGATGGTCCTTCATCTGAAGAATGGCTGTAAGGATTATATCTCGAGAAAATACCTGCCTGAGTTCAAAAAATATCTGGGTTTGTAAGGAGGATGCATATGAAAAAAATTATTAAACTATTTCTTATGGGTATCGCATGGGGATGTACCATGAATGTGTTTATTGGTATGTTTGGTGTCGCGGCTATGGGTCCGGAATTTCTCATCTCGAATGTCAGCGATTATTATGCCAATATTGCTGCAGGTATTATAATCGGACTGGGATTTACACTTCCCAGTGTGGTCTATGATAAGGAAGAGATGGCCAGGGGGATTCAGGTATTGATCCACCTGGGTGTCGGACTGACGATCTATTTTATCGCTGCTTTTTGGAGGGGTTGGATTCCTCTGCAGTATGGAGCGGGAACGGTGATAGGTATGATCGCCGGTATTCTGGCTGTTACAGGAGTGATCTGGTTTTGCTTTTATCTGTATTACCGGAACGAAGCCATGAAGATAAATAAGAAATTGAAAGAAAAATAGCGGCTAAAAACAGCCGCCAAGAACTCATAGCTAAAAAAGAAATAAATGAGACCGCGCAGGCTTCGCGCAAAGAGTGCTGTGGGATGAAAGATGAATTCATCCGCACAGCACTCTTTGATTTGGTGAGGACTATATTATTAAGAGGCGGAAGTGTCGGCGTTTCCTGCTATCTGCTGCAGCTGCTGATCGACCTGCCCGGCCGTGAGCTTCCCGGGAGTGTTCAGGGTTACGAATGTATAGGTTCCGTTCGCCATCCGGATAACTGCATATACGTCGTAGACCGGAGTAGTGGAGAAATCTTTATCAAAAAATGCATATACATAATCGTCTGTTTCTACCAGATCACTCACATTGCATTCCCTCATCTGGGTGGTGAGATCCGCGATATCCTCTGACAGGTGGTCGCATAGGATTTCCACTGCGATATCCCGATCTTTTGTCCCTGTATCTATACTGGTATGGGGAATGGATGCCTCTGCCTCCGTATTCGGCTCTGCAGATACACGCATGAGTGTGATATCGCTGATTCCGATGAAAAACATAAAGAGAAAAACACAAACCACAGCACGCATTTTCTTACTCATACAATCACATCCTTTTCCGTTATCGTCGTACTTTTTTTACTTTTTATTATTATACAGGGTAAATGTTACAAAAATGCTATGCTTCTTTGCAAATCTGTTATTTTTTTACGAATAAATTATGCCTTTTTCGTGTAAGAAACGTGTCAAATGAGAATTGTTATGATATAATGGTGCGTGACAGTAAAGCTATGGAAAGGAAGTGTCAGATATGTCAGAAGAACAGAAGGCCGATGTAACTCCGGTAACGGAGGAAGGAGCTTCCATGGAGGATTATGCCACGGAACTGGAAGCTTCCTTTAAAGAGATTGTGGAGGGGGAGATCATGACAGGTGTCGTGATCGCCGTAGGTGATGAAGATGTTACCGTGGATCTGAAATATTACACGGAAGGTATCATCCCGCTGGACAAGTTCAGCCGGGAACCCGGTTACAGTCTGAAGGAACATGTAGCGGTAGGAGATGAGATCAGCGCGACCGTAGTCAAGAAGGATGACGGACAGGGACACATTCTGATGTCTAAGATCGAAGCAGACGACGAGCTGGCCTGGGACAAGCTAAGACAACTGAAGGAAGAGGACACGGTTCTCACTGTTACGGTCAAAGGCGTGGTGAAGAGCGGCGTTGTTGCCTATGTGGAAGGTATCCGCGGATTTATTCCGGCTTCCAAGCTCTCTTTGAACTATGTGGAGGATCTGAATGAATTCCTGAATAAGGAAATCCAGGTCAAAGTCCTTGACGTGGTGGAAGAGGACAAGCGTTTAATCCTGTCTGCCCGTGAAATCTTAAGAGAACAGGCTGCCGAGGAACGCAAGGCCAGAATTTCCAATGTACAGGTTGGTCTGGTTACGGAAGGTACCGTAGAAAGTATTCAGCCTTATGGAGCATTTATCAATCTGGGCAGCGGTCTGTCCGGTCTGGTACATGTATCCCAGATCAGTGAGAAGAGAATTAAATCTCCGGACGCGGTTCTCAAAGTCGGAGATAAAGTAAAAGTAAAAGTGATCGCTGTAAAAGAAGGAAAATTAAGCCTCAGCATGAAAGCTCTGCATGACGCGGCAGCTCAGGAAGTAGTGGAGGAGTCCTACGATCTTCCCCAGAGTGAAGGGCTTTCCACGAGTCTCGGATCCCTGTTTAAGAATCTGAAACTGGATCTGTGAGGGAGTTTATAAAAAATAGTAGCGCTCGAAAAAGCCTCGCTGACTATTTTTCATGCATCACACGTAAGTGCCCAT
>NZ_JAHQCX010000006.1:191263-250108 GCF_019042245.1 Diplocloster modestus | reverse complement strand
AAAACGGGCACTAAGTGCTCATAGCTATAAAAAATAGTAGCGCTCGAAAAAGCCTCGCTGACTATTTTTCATGCATCACACGTAAGTGCCCATAAAACGGGCACTAAGTGCTCATAGCTATAAAAAATAGTAGCGCTCGAAAAAGCCTCGCTGACTATTTTTCATGCATCGCACGTAAGCGGCCAAAAAACGGCCGCTAAGTGCTCATAGCTATAAAAAAAAAGGGTCGGGAATAACACTGGGGGGATGCGTACTCCTATTTTGGGACGCGGGGCGGGTGCCTGTCCTGTGCTCCAAAGCAGGAATACACATCCCGCTCCCCAGGGTTTTTCCCTGTTTTGTTGAACGCTTACCAGTAAAAAACTCCCATATTGTCAGAACTACTGGCGAAGCCACTCTGCGCGGCGTGCATCTCCAGTGTGAAATTCTTCTTTTTGAAAAAACTTATTTTTTGGTCTTGACGGAAATAAAATGTTTTGCTATAATCAAATAGCTGTGGCGACATAGCCAAGTGGTAAGGCATGGGTCTGCAACACCCTGATCACCAGTTCAAATCTGGTTGTCGCCTCTGTAAAGCTTCTGAATTTTCAGGAGCTTTTTTTTGATTGACCGGCAGGAAAGTACTGCTCATCGAAATCTCCTTGCTACCCTCAGTAAATACTTGTATAATGATTCGTATAGCGACTTAATAATGTACTCCTGATAGATAGGTAGAGATAAATGAAAAAGATGCTAAGAGGTCTGTGCTTTATATTGACGGCCTTAATCGGCTTAATCCTGTGGCCGGTAAGCGCTGACGCCGCTCCTGAAAAAGAAAAAACGGTCCGGGTGGCATTCCCGATTCAGAAGGGCCTTACCGACCTGGATGAATATGGAAACTACAGCGGTTATACGTACGAGTATCTGGAAGAGATCGCTCAGTATACAGGATGGGATTATGAATTCGTGCAGGTGCCGGGCGATGAGAATGAGAGTCTCATAACGCTTATGCAGATGATCCAGGATGGGGAAGTGGATCTGATGGGCGGGATGCTCTATGATCCTGCGCTCAGAGAACAGTTCGACTATGCGAGCCACGATTATGGTACTGTGGATACAGTGCTTCAGGTGCTCTATGAAAATATTCCGGATTTCACGATCAATTCGCAGGTGCAGCAGAATTTTCGAATCGCAGTTCTCAGCCAGAGCAGCAGAAGCGTGAAAGAACTGGAAGAATACTGTGCAATGAATCTGCTCACGCCGGAGTATGTCAACTGTACTTCTGTAGAGGAACAAAAGGAAGCGCTGCTGTCGGGACGCGCCGATATGATGCTGAATAATAGTATAAATAATGTGGAAGGGGTGCGAACGATCGCCCGGTTTGCATCCAAGCCATTTTTTTTCGTTACCACAAAGGATAAGAATACGGGACTGCTGGAAGATTTGAATAAGGCTATCGTAAGTATCGAACAGTCAAATCCTTATTTTACAACCTCACTGTATGAAAAATATTTTATGTCGACAGACAATAAACTATATCTGACGAAAGCGGAGCGGGAATATATAAAAGAAGCCGGTATTATGAAAGTGGCCGTTCTGAAAGAACAACCGCCTTATCAGTATTGGAATGAGGAAGAGGGTAAGCTTTCCGGGATCTCGGTGGATTTACTGGATTATGTAAGTAAGACTACAGGACTTCAGTTTGAGCTGGTCAGCGTGGATACGCCGGATTTGATTTATCAGCAAATGAACCAGGATGAGATTAAGATGGTGGGAGGTATGCCTTATAATTATGACCTGGCCAGGGAAAGGCGGCTTTCCATGTCCCGGCCGTATGTCTCAGCACAATACCTGATCCTGATGAAGGAGGATTCCACGGAAGCGTCGATACAGGGAAAAAATCTGGCGCTGACTAATGCAGGCAGTTATAAGGGAGAGTATCTGGGAAATATATGCCGGTATGATACCATCAGTGAATGTATACGGGCTGTGGAAAAAGGGGAGGCGGACTATACTTATGTAGATGCCTATACCGCGCAGTTCTTTATCAATAAGCCGGAATTCCATGATCTGAAAATGGTCCCCCAGACTTATGAGGCCAGGAAGATCTGCTTCGGAGTGGTAAAACCAGGATCAATGGAGCTGTTATCGATTCTGAACAAAGTGATCGCGACGATTCCCGATGTGGATATGCAGGGGATCATAAATCAAAACAGTATGAACAAGCAAACCTACACGATTGGTGATATGATCCGGATGAATCCGGTGGAAGCCATCATCATCCTTGTGGCGGGGTTTTTGACTGTGATCGCAGTGCTGTCCTATTTCCTGAGGCAGCGTGCCCGCATGAGTAAAAAGACGGCACTGGAGCTTAAGAAGCACTTCAGGCTCTATGCACTGGTAAACGATTATATTTTTGAATATAACCACCAGACGGGAAAGCTTCTGGTATCGCGGCCGCGGCCTGGAAAAAATACAGAGCCGGAAATGCTCGATTTCAATTTGAAAAAAGAATCGGATACAGATGAGATTAGAGAACAGAAACAAGTGTTCGTGGATCTTATTATGCATAACGATGGAATCGTGGAGGCAAATTTAGCGTGTAATGACGGCCTTCGGCATTGGCTTAGATTTGCAATCGAAAAAGTTTATGATGGCGATGCCCTGATTTATGTTCTGGGTAAGATCAATTTGATTGATGAGGAGATGCAGGAGAGAGATGAACTTCTTACAAAAGCCCAGATGGACAGCCTGACACATCTCTATAATGCCGAAACGATCCGGAATCTGATCATAGAAGACATTCATAATCGGAATGGGGATCATGGTGCATTGCTGATCATCGATGTGGATCATTTTAAAACAGTGAATGACAGTTACGGCCATATGAGCGGCGATGAGGTACTGCGCTGTGTCGCGCAGCTGCTGCGTTCCAGTTTTCGGGCGGATGATATCGTAGGCCGGCCGGGCGGGGATGAATTCGTGGTCTATATGAAGAAAGTGAAAGATATCAAAGGGCTGCAGGATAAATGCAGTGAAATCTGTTCGAAAGCCCGGGAGCTTCTGGTGGAAAACGCGATCAAGATTACGATCAGTGTGGGGGCGGCAATGTCCTGTGACGGGGATCAATACGAAGATTTGTATCAGATTACGGATAAGGAATTGTATGAGGCGAAGAAAAACGGAAGAAATGGATTCAAGGTGGCGGACCGGATAGATCCGCAGAGCGGCTTATAGCAGTCCGACGGCATTTCACCGTCGGACCTGCGGTTGTATATCAACAGTCGGACATAATGCGGATGATCTCTTTGTCAGTGTCTTTCATACCGTCTTTGCCGAGCCGCCCGATATTGTGGAGCGTGTTTTCGATGCCTTTGGCCAGAACTCCGTCCCCGCCGTAGAATTGCTGGCCGTTTAAGTACATTTCGTATCCCAGGATTCCGGCATCCACGGAGGCTGCGATTTTGGCTGCACAGGATGGCTTGGCCCCATCGCATACGATACCGGAAGTGATGGCCAGGGCATTGACGATGGTATGGCAGATGTGGGAGTAGTCGCCGCCCAGGAGATAGGTAATACCGGCTCCTGCCGCGGCTCCGGCGCTGACAGCTCCGCAGTAGGCGGAAAGGCGGCCGATATAAAATTTCTGGTGTATGGCAGCCAGATTCGAGAGAACAAGGGCGCGGTACAGGGATTCCTGGCCGGCGCCTGTTTCTTTTGCGTACTCAATGACGGGAAGAGAAACGGTCATGCCCTGATTGCCGCTGCCGGAATTAATCACCACCGGAAGCTCACAGCCGTCCATCCTGGCGTCGGAACCGGCTGCCGCGGCTGCCTTGGCCCGCGTCCGGATGTCATTGCCATAGGCCTTTAGAAGTACACTGCCGATATTCGCGCCATAGTCCTGTGACAGCCCTTCCCGGGAAATAGCAGAATTGTATGCAATCTGCTGGTCGAGAAGCTGCTGCACATCGGCGATAGAAACGGTCTGCGCAAAGTCATAGATGCCTTCCATGCAAAGCAGCGCGTAGTCATCCTGGCCGGCGGTTTCCATGGCTCCTTCTGTCCCGGGCTTGTCCTGAGGTTCTGATTTTACGAGGACCTCCCCGTTCTTTTCAATCAGCACTATGTTAGTGTGCTCCTGCATGATATGTACCCGGGCAGAGTCCTGCCCCTGATACAGGATTACTTCGATGTCCAGCGGGCATTCGGTGTCTGCATACATAACCTGTATGGGAATGTCGGCCAAAAACCGGGTCATCTGTTCGATCTGATCCGCGCTGACCTGTGCGATCACTTCCAGTTTCCGGGAGGCGTCGCCGGCTACGATACCAGCTGCGGCGGCAGCTTCCAGCCCCTTCTTATTCCCCGTATTCGGGACGATAACGCTCTTTACATTTTTAATAATATTCCCGCTGACATAGATCTCTACCCGGTCGGGCCAGCTGCCCAGGGTGTCGCGGGCAACAGCCGCGCAGTATGCGATGGCAATGGGCTCTGTACATCCCATTGCCGGTATCAGCTCTTTTTCCAGTATCCGAAGATAAGCGTTGTAGCGTTTATCTCTTTTATCCATAGTTTTACCATTCCTTTCTCATCGCAGAAGCAGATGCTCGATCAGCTTCTTGTTCCTTTTGTTTGTTTTAATCAGACTGGCGCTCTTATTATAGAAATAAAAGGCGGCAACCGGGATGTTATTCAGTTTTCCCAGTTTTTGTTTCGTGGTAAATTTGTAATATGTGCCGCCGCAGGAGACTACCTTATGTTCCTGTACAGCGTGGATCAGGTCATTGGCAGAACGGATATCGGCATCGATCCTGGTATAAGCCAGGCCCGCACAGTCCAGCTTATGTGCGTCGCTGCCTCCGAACTGAGGCTTATGATACTTCTCGGCCAGTGATCTGGCCCGGCGGTTGGACTCATCGCTTTCACAGGAATTAAAAGTTTCGATAAAATCAAACTTTTCCACCAGATGATCATTTTTCCGAAAGCGTCCGGTACTCATCATACTCAAAAAGCGTTCCCCGCAGGGATGGGCGGGACCAATAATACCGCCGCTTTTGTGAATGACATCGATCAGTGTCTGAATGGGCAGTCCCCGTACTTCCAGTACCCTCAGTTTTAGATGATCCGGCATAATGATGAGCATGTGCCCGGCGTCCCGGGTATCATACTCGATCCCTTTAATAACCACAAAATTTTTATAGCGGTCATCATTTTTCAACTCATACTTCCATTTCCGGTACCCGTCATAGGTATCGTGATCCGTCACCAGCATCCCCTGGAATCCCTTGTCCATTAAACGGTCAATATATTCTTCCAGTGATACTTTGGCATCGATGGATCCCTCTTTTACATGGCAGTGCATATCAAATTTCAAGTGGATCACCTACTATTCTTATGACTAATTAACTTCTTTACTCATTCCATTATACTATAAATCCTGGGTTCGGGAAGGGGGAAATCTTCTGGTTTTACATCTATTTACAGATTTTGAGGGATTCTGCAGATGGAGCGGGGGGATTTACGAAGATCTGAGAATGTTCCATGAATGTACAGATGCAAAAATGATGCAACTATGATATATAATCGACATAAAAGACAGAATATTAGAAAGAGAATTAGAATCTTTACAAGAGAAAGGATTAGCAAGAGATAAAGACTTAGAAAGTGATAAGGGAGCGGGGATGGATATGATTCATATTTTGGTTGTGGAAGATGAGAGAGCGATTGTTGATTTGATTAGACTGAATCTGGAAATGTCTGGATATGATAGCGATTACGCATTGGATGGGGAGGAAGCGATCCGTAAGATTGATCATTCTGCTTATGACCTGATTTTACTGGATATTATGCTGCCGAAAATAGATGGATTTGAACTGATGAATTATATCCGGTTTCTGGATGTTCCGGTGATCTTTCTCACGGCAAAATCGGATGTGAAGGATAGGGTGGCGGGGCTTAAGCTGGGCGCGCAGGACTATCTGACGAAGCCGTTTGAGATCGTCGAGCTGCTGGCCCGGGTGGAGACGGTGCTGCGCAGGTACCGGAAAATCGGTCAGATTTACAGGCTGTTTGATATCGAACTGGATATGTTGGCGCATACGGTTAAAAAGTCGGGCAGCGGTATCGATCTGACCATGAAGGAGTATAGTATCCTGCTGCTGTTCCTTCAGAATCCGGGAACGGCTCTGTACCGGGAGACCATCTATGAACGGGTATGGGGCGGAAGTTATCTGGGGGACAGCCGCACAGTGGATCTGCATGTGCAAAGACTCAGAAAGAAGATTGGTTGGGAAGAGAGAATCGTCGCTGTCTATAAGGTGGGATACCGGCTGGACATATAAGAAGATCGGAGGCCTGGGATGAAGTTCTCATGGAAAATATTCTTGACAACTATATTGATCGTCTGCTGCACATTTTCCATCGGCGGCATGATCCTGATGTCGTCCTGGCTGCAGCAGTTCCTGGACAGGGAGATCCAGTTCGCGGAAAGTCAAAATGTTATGCTGAACGGTGCGCTGCAGACAGCTTCCCGGCTTCTGCCGAGGGAGGATTATCGTGATATCCATGCGGTGGTAGAACGTGTGCTGTCTTCTGTCCTGGACAAAAACCGGGAACAGCTTCCCGTACTGGTGACTGATGGAGAGGACAGGACCGTGTTTCAGACTCCGGCGTTTACCGCTTACGATTCTGTATTTTTGAATGTATCCGGCCAGCAGTCCGGATATGTAATTCTCAGTGAGGACGGCGCATACCGGATTCATTACCTTAGCCACTGGAAGTTGGGAAGCGAGATCTATGGGCTGGAGACAGTGCGGGATATCACAGAAGTCTTTGAGACGAGAGACGCGCAGTATGGGCTGTTCATACGGCTGACACTGGGGATGACCTGTATTACGGGAGTACTGGTGCTTTTGCTCTCGAAGTGGCTGACGAAACCAATCCGGAGCTTGTCCCGGGCTGCCAGGAAGATGGCGGAGGGTGATTATGGAGTCAGGGCGCGTGGAAAGGGACAGGATGAAGTGGGCATGCTGGCGGAGGATTTTAACCGGATGGCAGAAGCATTGGAACATAAGATGGAACAGCTCAAACAGGCGCTGCGCCGGCAGGAGGAATTCTCAGGAAGCTTTGCCCATGAGGTGAAGACGCCTCTTACTTCCATCATGGGGTACGCGGATATGCTGCGGTCCAGGGAATTACCGCAGGAAATAAGGCTCCGGGCTGCGGATACGATATTCCGGGAGAGCAGGCGGCTGGAAACGCTTTCCTTTAAACTGCTGGATCTGATGGTTTTGAAAAATAGAGAGCTGGCCGTAGAGCGTGTCAGCGCGAAAGCGTTTTTGGAGGAGGTATCCTCGTTTATACGGCCGTCTTTTGACCGGCAGATCATCCGTCTGCTGACTGAGATCGAGGACGCCCCCATTCGTATCGATGTGGTACTGTTCCGTACCTTACTATTGAATCTTTTGGAGAATGCCCGGCAGGCGTTCGGAGAATCCGGGACAGTTCTTTCAGATGACGGGTATGCAGTAGGAGAGACAGGTATGGCAGTGCCGGATAATGGATGCGCAGGGGGCGAATATGGAAAGACAATGCCGGAGTGTGGTCAGGCAGGCGTTGAAGACAGGGTGGTACGGCTGGTGGGACATTCTGACCATGGCCAGTATCGGATTACCGTATCGGATAGCGGAAAAGGGATTCGGCCGGAGGAACTAAGCAGGATCACAGAGGCATTTTACCGGGTGGACAAAGCCAGGGACAGGGCCAGCGGAGGGGCCGGCCTGGGCCTTGCGATCTGCAGCCTTATCGTGGAAGCCCATCGGGGAACGATGTCCTTTTGCAGTGAAGCCGGGCGGGGGACGGATGTGACTGTAAGCATTGGAGGTGTGACGGATGAAGAGTAGATGGAAAAATACGGCAGTTACCGTGATTACACTTGGCCTGATCACCCTTAGTATCTTTGCTCCTTACCGGCTCCAGCTGTACAAAGACAATCAGATTCTGGGTAAACCCCATCTTCAGGAAAATCCCATTGATGACACAGAGGAAGAAGTGCCGGTTCTGACAATACTGGACAAATTAAAACTGCTCTCCAGTGAAAAAATCGCAGACGTATCCACTGGAAACCAATATTCCGGAGACAGCATTATCATACAGTGTACTGCTGAACTAAAAGAGCTTTTCCGCAGAGGTGTGCTGACATTGGATCCTGCCGGAACACAGTGGGAGCAGCGGACAGGCAGCGCTACTCTGGTGATGAATTCCTATGATGACAGCCGGGCGATGATCCTGTGGACCGTTGTCCTTTCCTCGGATACCGCTTATCTCAAGTGCGGGATCGACGATGAGACAGGCAGGATTCTCTATCTTTATACGGCAGATTTTAATGGGGAAAAGGAAACGCTCACGGATGAAAAAGTACTGGCCTTTGCCGATTATCTGGGAGTGGATGTTGGGGAGAACGCAAGGATTAGTGCTCTGATGACTATATTTACAGATGTACTGGCGGCCAGGGATACTATGAAGGAATACTATCAGTATCGATTTAGACAGGGCGGGTCTGCTGTTCTGTATTATGCGGCAGAGACAGAATACGGCTTTTATCTCGGTCACGATGTGATCGATCTGCCGGAGCTTTCGGACTGACCGCCGTTCTTATGTTTAAATAGTTCAAAAATCCTTGTCAGATTGATCCGTGATGGGAAAATGATGCAAACCTCTGATAACATGAAGAGAAATTTATAATAAATTTCATAAAAGGAGGTAAGCACAGATGTGTAAAAAAGCAAGGGCGGCAGCCATAGCGCTCTGCCTGATCCTGGCCGCAGCCGGCTGCGGGAAGGATCAGGCGGCCAAATCAGAGAACAGCAGCCAGGAAGAAATTATTACATCCGATACGCCGACCACCAGCTCGGCAAAACCGGAGACAGAAGTATCCTATGAGGAATTTCAGAAGCCCTTCCATATGTCCCAGGATGATACGTTTAACCGTGGATGTGCTTCCGAGAAGGGATATTATTTTATGGGGAACAGTTACTTGTATTTTGTGGATAAAGAAACGATGCAATCCACGATACTGTGCGGGAAACCGGAATGTCTGCACCAGGATCAGAACTGTAACGCTTATCTGGGGAGTATAAGCCATATCACCTACTATGACGGAAAGCTGTATTATGCCGCCGGGCAGGAGCAGGGGATCCCGGGGGTGGATGAAGGAATGTGGAACCTCTATGCGATGAACGCCGATGGTACCCAGAAAACAAAAGTTCTGACCCTGCGGGCTGAAAATGAAGGATTCTATTCCAATCCCACACAATTTATTATCCATAAAGGACAGGTTCTGTTCCTGTCCGATCTGGAAAACATACTTTGCGTGCCGATTGGCGGAAACCTGGAGGATGCCAAAGTGGTCAAAACGAATGAGCTGGAGCTTGACTATGAGGCTGTGGCCGACTCGCTGGAACTGTGGTATTTGTGGGCGGATCAGGATAAATTTTATTGCTTCGGCAATCCCAAATCAGAGCAATTCCGGGAAGTGCTTTACGAATACGATCCCGGGACCGAAGCGTTAACCCAGGTCTTTACGGTACCCGAATCGGCGGAGACAGGAAAATGGGACACCAGTGATATCTCGGTCAACGGCTGGTATATAGACCAGGGGATTTTGTACTATTTTCTATCCGGAAACGGCTTGTACCAATACCATATTTCCACCAAAGAGACTCAGCAGATTGCCGCAGTCGATGATCCCAAACATACCGGTACAGCGGAATTTGACGGAGAATTGGCTTATATCAACAACAGGGAGACGGATACGATCTATGTCTATACGCTGAAGGGAGAGTATCTGGGTGAATATGGTTACAGGCAGTATGCAAGCCTTGGGAAAGGGCAGGAAGAGGGAAGCGGGGTCGGCCATATCATAGGAAGTGACGCGGACATGGTTTTCCTGTGTGTGGAAAATTTAATGAGTATGACGCAGGATGGTTTCGGAATGGGGTATACGTATTATTATCTTCCGAAGTCGGAGATCCTGTCCGGAACAGGAGAATTCAAGCCGCTGTCTTTTTAAGGGGATAGGAACGGAATGGAAACGCTCCCCATAACTATATGTGCGGGAGAATGCGTGCAGGGAGGAAAAATGCAGCTGGAAATCAGGAATCTGAAGAAACGATATGGGAATCAGTGGGCGCTGAACGGGCTTACGGTCACCTTTGGCCCCGGGGTCTACGGAATTCTCGGCTCCAACGGCGCCGGCAAAAGCACCATGATGAACCTGCTGACGGACAATCTGAAACGTGACGGCGGTGAGATCCTGCTGGATGGGATAGATATTTTGAAACTTGGGCGGGACTACCGGAAAATATTGGGATATATGCCGCAGCAGCAGGGATTTTACGAGCAGATGACGGCGGATACATTTCTATTTTATATGGCGCGGTTAAAAGGGTTGAATCGAAAGCAGGCGGCGGCCGAGATCGATCAGCTGCTTCAGGTCACCGGTCTGGCCGGAGAACGCCATAAAAAGCTGAGCGGATATTCCGGCGGTATGAGACAGCGTGTACTGTTAGCGCAGGCAATGCTGGGGAATCCGAAGATTTTGATCCTGGATGAGCCGACAGCTGGACTGGATCCCAAGGAACGCATCCGTATCCGGAATTTTATCTCGTCCCTCTCCCGGGACCGGATTATTCTTCTGGCTACTCATATCGTAAGCGATATTGAATCCATCTCGGACCGGATTATTATGATGAAAAAGGGGAAGCTGATCGGGACCGGTACTTCCGCGGATCTGATGGAACGGGTGGCGGATAAGGTAAGGGAAATGCCCTGTGAGACGGAAGCGCTTTCCGGGATGCAGAAGAAATACAGGGTGGGAAATGTATTCCAAAGAGACGGAAAAACCTGGGTCCGGCTGGTGGGCGACAAGCTGCCCGGGGAAGGCTGTTACACCACGGATCATCTGAGCCTGGAAGATGTGTACCTGTATTTTCTGGGAGAGTAGGTGGGGGGATGAGAGAGTACTTGCGCGTTTTTACAAACCGCCGCCTCTGGCTGGGATTCGGCATGCTACTGCTTTTGAATCTGTTCTTCTTCTGGCAGGCGCAAAAGGATGGGAACTACGGAATGAACCTGAGTGCCAATTTCTCCAATTCCGCGGATCTGTCTTTTGGCATAAACGCAGAGATCATTGACCGGACCATGGACGCGGACGCGGCCAGGTGCCTTCGGATCTACCGGAATCTGCTGCAAAAATACCGGGATACGGATACCTGGACGGCCCAGGCGGAGCTGGAACAGATGGCAGAAGATTTAGGGCTTCTGACAGAACTGTACATTATTGTCCAGAATAAGGATCAGTATTACTACGCGGATCAATATGAGGAATACAGATTAAAGTACGCTCCCTATATCAAAAAATTGGAACAGCGTACATGGACGAGGGAGGATATAAAATCGCTGACGGTAGCCGTGGATGCACTGCTGTCCCAGCTGTCCTATCTGAACGGTTATGAAGATTATCTGGATGGGATCAGGGAAAATAAGGACAGAATGCTGGCATTTTCTGTTTTTAGCGATACAGACGGGTTTTCGGGGAGAAATATTATCCGGACAGCTGCAGATTTTGAAGATCTTACGGGAGTTCAACTGAGCCTGGGCGCGGACGGTGCGGTGAATGCGCTTCTGGATTTTCCTTTGACAGACTATCTTCTTTTGCTTACCCTGATTCTGGTCTGCTTAAGTTTCCTGGAGGAGAGGGAGAAGGGGCTGTGGTGCGTCATACACGCTGCTTTGTCAGGACGGTTCAGGCTGGCAGCTGCCAGAGCCGGCATATTGTTTTGCGTATCAGCCGGTGCGTCGGTTCTGTTGTACGGCTCTGATCTGTATATGGGAATAGCCATCTATGGGGGAGAGATTGGACTTGACCGGGCGGCACAGTCGGTGGAGCTTTTGGGGAAGCTGCCGCAGGCATGTACTCTGGGCGGATTCCTGGTGCAGTTTTTTATGATGCGTGTTCTGAGCGCCTTTATTCTGGCTTTGCTTTTGTGGCTGCTGCTCAGCGCTGTCCATGACGTAAAACTTACCATTGCAGTCCTGACGATTTTCCTTGGCGCCGAATATGTGCTGTATCGATTCCTGCCGGTTCAGAGTCTGTTCAATATATTTAAATATTTTAATATTTTCTCCTATATTCACCTGTCGGAACTATACACCAACTATCTGAACGTGGATCTTTTCGGATATCCCGTCGGTATCCGGCGTATTTCCCAGACTGCGCTGCTGCCTTTGGGACTGGTCTGCGGGATATGGTGCGCCGTCCTCGCGTGTGTCCAGAAGCCGGCCGGAGGAAAAAGCAGGCTGGTACGGCTCTCCTGGCTGTGGAATTCGGTAAAGGATCGGATGTTGAGGCATCTGGGACTGTTTGGCATGGAACTTTATAAGATTCTGTTTCTCCAGCGGGGAATCGTAATCGCGGCCGTGTTTGTATATGCCGTTTCAGGTCTTACTTTTACCATTCCGGTCCAGGCTGCTACTCTGCCCATGCAGCTGGCCCGGGAATATCTGGTGCAATGGGAGGGCGAACTGAACGGGGAGACGCAAAAACAGATAGCCGCCGTCCAAAAGGAGATCGACACGGCGGAAGATGCCCTCGAACAAGCGCAGCGGGAGTATGATGGCGGTAAGATAGATTATACACAGCTGAGTGCCTGTATCCGGGAAAACGATGCGGCAGGTATAAAGCGGCAGGCGCTGCAGAGCATACAGAACCGTGTGAATGAATTACAGATTCTGTCGGAAGAAAAAGGCAGAGCGCTCTGGCTGCTGGATGAATCGGTCTATGAGAGTATCTACGGGGAAGAGGCGGGGTATCTCAGACAACGGGCTGCCCTTGTGGGACTCCTGGCAGTCGGCCTGCTGCTGGCCGGTTGTTTTGCTTATGAGGCCAGATCCGGGATGAACCGGGTGGCGCGCGCCGGATGGAACGGCAGAGGAAAATGGATGTTTACAAAAATTACGGCGGCCTTGCTGGTGGCTACAGCCGTATGGGGGCTGATCTATGGCCGGGAGGTATATACAATGATGAGTACCTGCAGGGTGGATAGTCTGGGTGCACCGGTGCAGAGTCTAAAGATGCTGACAGAGTTTCCGGTTCCATGCAGTATCGGGACTTTCCTGATCCTGCTCTATGGGTACCGGTGGATCATGCTGGTCTGCAGTGGTTTTCTGGTATTATGGGTATCCTCCCGGATGAAACGGATGGAGCCGGCATACATGGCGGGAGCCGGAGTACTGCTGCCTTCCCTGCTCTATCACTATATTGGAATCAAACCTTTTCGGTATCTGGCACTGTCGATGCCGGTGGCGGCGATGGATCTGCTGCTTCCCGGAAGTGGATCGGCCTTTAGGGCATGTGTAGTGGGCGGCCTGATGACCGCTATGGGAATCGGTTCTTTGTGTCTGATTAGGAGGGAAGTAAAATATGGGAGCAGGCTTGGAAAATAGCGGATATATTTTTAGATTATTTAGGATGTCTGAATGGAGCCGTAAAATTACGGGATTTGAAGGGAAACTATATTTGATGAAAAGTATGAAACAATTATGAAACAAATGAAACAATATTGACGAAGAAATCCTAAAATATTATGATAATAAAAAGATCATAAGGGAGTAGAGAAATGGCCCAAATTATAACAAATTTGACTGTTTTACATAGATATAATTAAAAATCAGACAGAAAACGTGGTGGTGAGATTGGCGGCAACAATACGTGAGATTGCGAAACAGGCAGGGGTATCCCCGGCAACTGTTTCACGATATATTTCAGGGAACAGTATCGTCAGCGATGAGAAGGCAGAAAAAATCGAGGGGGCTATGAAAATGCTGGACTATACCCCAGGCTCCGGAAAACGGCAGAAGGACAAGGGGGTAATCGCCGTCCTGCTCCCGAATCTCCAGCAGGGTTATTTCACAGAAGTATTAAAAGAGTTGATTGAGCAGATTCCCAGGTATCAGTACCGGGTGATGATTATCCCAACGTTTCCGGGGGATGAGAGCTATAAGCTGTTTTTCAAAGAAGTGTCGATAACGGGCGTCATCTATCTGGATGAGGAAGTGGATCAGGCAGTTTTAAATTATATCGGCGCCAAGAATATCAAAAGCGTCATGCTGGGGGGAGCCACCTCGGACAGCCGATGCGAGATGATCCGGATCAATGACCTGTCTGCTGGGTATGATGTAACCCGATATCTTCTGGAGCGTGGGCATGAACAGATTTTATTCCTTGCTCATCGTTCCCAGAGCATCGGGTCCGGTTATCAGAGGCTGATGGGCTGCAGAAGGGCTCTGGAGGAATATGGGATGGTATTTGACGACTCCTGGGTGGAATACGGCAGCCCGACCTATGAGAATGGGTATCGGCTGACCAGTATGAGGATTGAGAGAGGGATGGATTTTACTGCAGTCTTTGCGTTCAGCGATGAGATGGCACTGGGAGCCATCGCAGCCCTGGCGGATCATGCAGATCGGGTACCGGAGGAGATCTCGGTTATAGGATTTGATGGAATCAGTATCTCGCAGCGTGTGATCCCCAGATTGACCACAGTCCGGCAGCCGATCGGACAGTTTGTGACGAAAATCCTGGATGCTTTCCAGAATCCGGAAGAAAGATTTCCGAATATGGAAATCGTGCTTCCTTATTCCATTCTGGAAGGAGGAACCTGCATTTCCAGAAAAAAGGGGCAGGGAAAGGACGGAACAAGGAACCTTTTATAATAATTATGGCGCAGTTTATGCGCCAATGGAGGCAGAAATGAGAGAAAAAGCGAACAAAAAACTTACAGTTGTAGGCGGAGGAGGAGTCCGCTCCATGTTTTTGGCAAAGAGCCTGGTGTCCTGTGCCGGCAGATTGGGATTTGGCCGGATCGTTTTTATGGATAACGACGAACAAAAGTTAAATATTTATGGGAAAATGGCCCGGGAGGCAGCCAGACGGCTGGATCCGGAAGTGGAATTTACACTGACAACCGATCCGGTGGAGGCGGTCCGGGATGCGGATTATCTGATTACCACGATACGTGCGGGAGGAGATGAGATGCGCATCCGGGATGAACGGATCGCGCTGGCCCACGGCATACTGGGGCAGGAAACCACAGGCGCGGCGGGATTCTCCTTTGCCATGCGCTCCATACCGGCCCTGGAGAAATACTGTGAATTGGCCAGGGAATACGCGTCCCCCGGGGTGAAAATCTTTAATTTTACGAATCCGGCGGGAGTGGTGTCACAGACACTACGGGATATGGGGTATGATTTTACATTTGGTATCTGCGACGCCCCCAGTGAATTACTGCGTTCTCTGGCAGATCTGTACGGAGTAAAGCCGGAAGAGGTGACCGGAGACTGCTACGGATTGAATCACCTGTCTTTTTTCCCAAATATTCAGGTGCAGGGGCGGGAAGTAATGCCCGATCTGCTCTCCAGGGATGATATCTACCATTCGACGCAGATGCGCTTTTTTGACAAAGAGCTTGCGATGCATTTTGGCTGTGTTCTGAATGAATATCTGTATTACTATTATTACCGGCAGGAGGCCGTGGAACACATCCTGAAAGCAGGGATCACCAGAGGGGAAGTGATCCGGGACGTGAACCGCCAGATGACAGAGGAACTGTCCGGTATGGATATCGAACAGGACTTTGATGCCTGCCTGCGCGTTTTTGATAAATGGCACGGAAAAAGAGAGACGGCCTACATGGCGAACGAAACCGGAATAGCGGGCAATACCAAACCCTTCCATTTCGATCTGTACGCTCCTGACAATGGGGGATACGCGGGAGTGGCCCTGACTTATATGGAATCGGAGATCACAGGGCATGAGACACAGATGATTCTGTGTGTGCCGAACAAAGGGGCAATTCCCGGCCTTCAGGATAATGATGTGGCAGAGGTCACCTGTACGATCCGGGACGGTGAATATATCCCGCATCCGGTCAGACAGCCAGGATTCATGCAGATGGAACTAATCCGGCAGGTGAAGTGTTATGAGCGCCTGGCCTCGGAGGCGATCAGACAGAAGAGTATCGACCGGGCAGTGGATTGCCTGTGTGTACATCCGCTGGTAAATTCCTATTCCCTGGCCAGGACCCTGGTAAAGGAATATCTGGAAGCGAACCATGAATATACAGAGGGGTGGAAATGATGAAATTTGCAGGGGGAGCGGGATATCTGAATGTAGACCTTCTTTTTACCGGACTGGAGCATCTGCCGGAAGAGGGGAAGGAAATTTATTCCAGGGAATTTGACACCCAGATCGGGGGAGGAGTTCCGGCCACAATGATCAATATGGCCAGACTGGGCATTCCGGTCAAGCTGCTGACCTTTCTTGGCAGGGATTTCTTTTCTGATTTTGTAAGAAAAGAGCTGGACCGGTTCCCTATAGATTATGAGAATCTGTATACCGGGGATCAGATGCCGGTCACGGTAACCGCCGCGATGGTGACGGAGACTGACAGAAGCTTTCTGTCATTCCGGAATAAGAAAACGGTCACACCGCAGATAGAGGAAAAAATATACCAGGAACTTAAGGGAGCCAGGGTGGTGGAGATGCAGGAGGATTTTCTGCATGCTTATCAAAGGCTGAAGCGTGAGGGAACAGTACTAGTCCTGGATACGGGGTGGTCGGAAGAATTGTCCGTTGAGAATTACCGCCCTTATCTGGAGACGGCTGATTTCTATACACCGAATCGGAAGGAGGCTCTTAAGATCACCGGGACAGGGAATCTTAAGGATGCCGCGGAGGTGTTGAGCAGTTTCTTTGAACAGGTAATCATCAAACTGGATGCAGACGGCTGTATGATAAAGGACAGGGCGGGAACCAGGATCATACCGCCGCTTCCCGGAGTCCTTCCAGTCGATGCTACAGGGGCAGGCGATGCATTTTTAAGCGGATTTCTGTTCGGACTGTACGAGGACTATCCGCTGGATGACTGTGTCCTGTTCGGGAACATTACCGGCGGGACCTGTGTCCAGTCGGTGGGCTGCCTGTCCAGTTATGTGAATCGGGAGGAATTGCTCGGGATCGCAAGGAAATTAAAGGGCTGAGGTATTTTGGGTATGGCGGAAGGTATCCGCCGGAAAAACCAAACCGATCTGTCTGCGGGCCTCGTCCATAATCTGCATCTCCATACCGGAAACTCTGAGACATTCCTCACAGGCGGCCGAATCCTGCCCGTTTATCATTTCCGCAAAGCGAATGGCCTCATACAGCATATTGTTGGAATCCTTCTGAAGCGGAAAGCGTTTCTGTTCCCCATTTCTTAAGATCAGGTCGATATCGTGGATGTTGGGAAGCTCCCGGAAGGTCAGCGTGCCCTTTTCCCCCATGATCTGACTGGGCACGAAGCTGTCGCATATTTTAGAATAGACCAGCTGCACCTGAAAATCATCATAATGTGCCAGGATCGTCCCGGCTCCGTCGATCTGATTCGGCAGAAATACGGCATCCGCCTGTATTTTCTTCGGCATGCCGAAGAGCTTAGCCATCAGATGCGTGCAGTACACACCGATATCCATCAGAGATCCATTGGAGAGCTCCGGCCGGAACGCATTTTCAATGATGCCGTTTTTATAGTTGTCATAACGGGAGGAATACTGGCAGTACTGCAGAATCACCTGGCGGACCTCCCCGATGTCATCCAAATGTGCGGCCAACAGATCGAAAGCCGGGTCTATCACACAGCGCATGGCTTCCAGCAGGATCACATGATTCTGCCGCGCGGCCTGCGCCATCCGGGTAAATTCGGCAAAGTTGGATGCGGCCGGCTTTTCCACCAGAACATGCTTGCCAGCCTGCATAAGCATAACCGCCTGGGCGCAGTGGCAGTAATTCGGACTGGCGATGTAGACCGCGTCGATATCGGGATCGGAAGCCAGAGGTTCCAGCCGATCGTAGAATTTCTCCGCTCCGAATTCTGTTCCGAATTCGACTGCCTTTTCTATGGTGCGGGAATACACACCGGTTAACTTAAGAAGTTCTGTTTTTTGCACGGCCTCCAGAAAACGCCGTGTTATTTTATTGGTACCAATAATTGCAATACGTATCATAGGAACACCTCCGTAGATAACTTTACCATATCTGCGGCGGTGTTTCAATTGGCTGTGTTCTGATTCCGTAGGTACCGCCCAGATGGATGAGCCCCATCTCCGGCATTAACCAAGCGCTGTGGAACCCCCCGGTCTGGTGCAATGCGGACGGAACTGTAGCCGAGTGGTAACACGAACGCCTGCTACACCTGGCGGCTCCAGCCCAGGCTGTTCTGCCGGACGTTGACAAAGGTGCGGTAGATGCCGTCCGTGCCGATCAGTTCGTCATGGCTGCCCGACTGGGCGATACCACCGCCGGATACCACAAGGATTTGATCAGCGTTTTGGATCGTGCCCAGCCTGTGGGCGATGACCAGAAGCGTTTTACCGCGGCACAGCTCCGAGATGGCCTGCTGGATATAGCTTTCATTGTCGGCATCTACGCTGGCGGTGGCTTCATCCAGAATGACGATGGGCGCGTCTTTTAAGATACAGCGGGCGATGGAGATACGCTGCTTTTCGCCGCCGGAGAGGGATTCGCCCCCCTCGCCCACCATCGTGTCAAAGCCGTTGGGCAGCGCCATGATAAAGTCGTAGCAGCGGGCTTTCTTCGCCGCTTCGATAACCTCCTTACGGGTGGCATCCGGCCGGCCCATGGAAATATTGTTGTAGATGGTATCCTGGAATAGATAAACCCGCTGGAATACCATGGAAATGTGGTTCATCAGCTCCGACAGGGGGATTTCCCGCACATCCCTGCCGCGGATCAGCACCTGGCCGTCATTCACATCCCAGAATCGGGCCAGCAGATTGGCAATGGTGGATTTGCCACCGCCGGAGGGGCCTACCAGCGCAAACATCTGGTTGCGCGGCAGGGAGAAGCTGACGTCATGAAGTACCTCTTTATCACCGTAAGCAAAACTGACATGCTTA
The DNA here is from genome assembly GCF_019042245.1 of Diplocloster modestus. Classification (GTDB taxonomy): domain Bacteria; phylum Bacillota; class Clostridia; order Lachnospirales; family Lachnospiraceae; genus Diplocloster; species Diplocloster modestus. The sequence goes on along the minus strand of NZ_JAHQCX010000006.1, from coordinate 231,112 downwards.
AATTCAATTTCCGGCGCATCGGCGGCTGCCGGGATGCGGGCAGTACCGGTATCCAAAAGCTCCTGCTCGCCGAATAGATTTTCCACGCGGTCAAGGGCAGCGCTCATTACCGTCAGTCGGGTGGACTGGCTGTACAGCATGCGGATCGGGTTGAATAAATCAAACAGAAACAGCATCACGCCGATGAGATAGGAGGCCGTAAGCAGCCCCTGCATATACAGTACAAGGCAGAGAGCCAGCGCCGCCGCCGTACCCAGCCCGTAGACCAGATTCATCCTGCGCTGCCAGGGGGCTGCCGCCTCCTCGAAGTCGATGCTGACGCTGCACATCCGGTCAAAATTGTCTGTCAGTTCTTTGGATCTCTTTCCCAGAAGATTGTAGGTTTTGGTGATACCCATGCCCTCGATATAGTCCAGCACCGCGTCGGTAAGGTTCCCGTTTTGCTCCTGCCGTTTGACGGAGTCCTCCATGGCCTCCTTTTTCATTCCCTTGCCTACCAGCAGAAAAAAAACGAGGATGACCAGTGCCCCAAGCCCCATCCATGGGCTGAGATAGAACAGAAACGCCACCATGATGAACTCCGCGAAAATGTAACTCATTAAGTCGGCCAGCACCATCATGCAGTTCTGCTCAATAAAGCCCATATCCGAGGAGAGCACCGAGCTGATGCGGCCGATATTTCCCTCGGTAAAGTATCCCATGGGCATTTTCCGCAGATGTGTCCCCAATTCCATCCGTTTATCGGCAAACAGTTCAAAACCTGCGCCCGCCTGCAGACGGTCGGCAAGATGCTGAAAGAACACACATAGGAGCAGGCTGACAGCCATGCCGGCAGCAAGTGTGCCGCAGAAGGCCGCGTCCGCCGTGCCTGCCATAAATCTGGTTATGGCAAGAAAAGAGAGCATAATGGGCGCCTTCATCATCATGCCCTTGAGGAAGGAGAATACAAAGGCCCATTTGATTCTTGATTTATATTTTCCGGATGTTCCTAAAATTCTTCGGATGAGTGCAATCATAGCGTTTTCCCTCCTTTTTCTGCCGTGACTTTCCACTGGGCGCTGCCTTCGGCCGCGGCCCACAGCCGCTGATAGTCGGAGGATTGCGCCAGCAGTTCCTTGTGGGTGCCGCAGGCGGCTACCCTGCCTTCGGCCAGCACGCAGATCTGATCCGCATTTACGATGGAGTGCAGCCGGTGTGCGATGACGATGACCGTTTTTTCCCGGATAACCTCTGCAATGGCCTGATTCATTTTCTCCTCGTTTTCCGGGTCCATGAAAGCGGTCGCTTCGTCTAAGACCACGACGGGAGCGTTTTTCAGAATCGCGCGGGCCAGGGATATCCGCTGGCGTTCTCCGCCGGAGAGCATTTTACCGCTGTCACCTGCCATGGAGTAAAGTCCCAAGGGCAGCCGGGCAAGGAATTCGCTACACTGGGCTTTTATAGCCGCGGCCATCACTTCCTCATCGCTGGCGTCCGGCCTGCCCAGCCGGATATTTTCCAGGAGGCTCATGTTAAATAAGAACTGTTCCTGAGCCACATAGGAGATCTCGTTATTTAATGCCTCTACGCTCATGTCACAAAGGTCCTGACCGCCGAGCCGGATGCTGCCGCTGTCCACATCGTAAAAATGCACCAGCAGTTTTGCGAGGGTGGACTTGCCGCTGCCGGATTCCCCCACCAGCGCGGTCAGGCCGCCTTCGGGAATTTCCAGCGACACGCCGTGAAGGACCTCGTCTTGTTTGCCCTCCAGGGGGTCTTGTATTCCGGCTGCGCCGGAATTTGCTTTGTAGGTAAAACGTACATTCTGAAAGGATATGGAATGGTCTCTGCCCTCAAAGGAGCGTGCAGACTGCCGCAGGGGAGGAGCGGACATCATCTCCTCCAGCGCACTGATTTTATAGTTGAGCTGCGGCATGGTGGACATAAAACTCACCGCCTTGATGAGAGGTGCCCCGATCCCAAAGCCCATGCACAGAATCAGTACCAGATCAGCCAGTGTGGAATAACCCTGAATCACGAAAAATGCGCCCAGGGGCAGGGCCGCCATAGCCGCGCAGGGGAGCACTGTGGTGTACAGCGCCATCCAGGGCCAGCTGGCTTTGTACCAATCCAGTGTAAAATCCCGATAATTTTTCACATCGGTTTCAAAACGCTTATAACTCTCGCCGTCCCGGTTGAACACCTTGACGACCTCCATGCCGTTGATATACTCCACGATGGTATTGTTCATCTTTTGACCCGACTCAAAATACTGTCCCATTTTACTCATACCGCCTATGTACATGGCGCCTGTTGCCAGCAGACCAAGGGGCAGTGAGCATAGGGAAAGCAGCGCCAGCTTCCAGTCCACCAGGAACATGGCGATGTAAATAAAAACGGGTACGGCCAGGTTGGCGATGCCTTCTGGCAGGGCGTGGGCCAGCAGCAGCTCCACAGACTCGATATCATCAATGAACATTTGCTTCAGCGCCCCGGAACCGTGGCCCTGGATGGTTCCCAGGGGCTGGGGCTCCAATTTGCCCTGCAGGGAGACACGGATGTTTTTCAGGGTGTGGTAGGCAGATTCGTGGGACAGACCCAGCCCCTTCACATAAAGCACAGCATACAGGACACCGCACATAGCGATGGCAGCTACTCTCCAGATGAGGTCCCCCGCAGCCAGGGCCGGATGGCCGGCGTCCAACAGCGGTTCGATGATCTGATAGATGAACAGAAACGGCAGCACACTGGCCGCCACACCCAGAAGCATCAGCGCTGCCGCTGCGTAGGTGTATTTTTTGTAACTTCCGGTATAGCTCAAAACCTTTTCAAACAATTTGATTCCTCCTTTAGTGAGTTAGTTTGTACTAACCTGCGAATAAAAATTTTGCTCCCCATCAGGGGAGCGTATCTGTATTCGGTATACCCAGCATTCCATACCAATCAAACAGCCGGTTAACCGTGGCGCAGTGGATCTTAAGCTTCGTCCAGTCAAAGTCATGGATGAACGGTTCATAAACAGTCTGCCAGAATGCGGATAGGATGATGTGCATCTCTTCGGGGGAGATGTCATACTTCGCCAGCCCGCGGCGGTATGCCTCCCGGTAATAGGAGTAAGTGCCGACACACATTTTTTCCACGAACTCATGCTCGAAGTTGGAATAGGAAGATCCCGCTGAGCACTTGACAAGCAGTGTGAATCCTTCTTTGAGTCCATAGAGAAACTGAAACCACTGCCGCATACCAGCATTCATATCCCACGCGCCGGTCAGCTGCTGATCCGACATGGCGTGTACGTCGACGTCCGTGCGTTTTTTTGTCTCGGTATCGAGGGCTGTAATCGTATCCGAAACAACCGCGGCAAACAGGTCGTCCTTGCCCTTGTACCGTTTGTAAAGGGCACCGGTGGTGACGCCGGCTTCTTCGCAAATATGCTTCAGGGAAGCCTTTTCATACCCGAGCGATAAAAATTCCTGCTTCGCACATTCCAGAATACGCGGATCAATGGAATGATCAGGAACCGCCATAAAGTTTTCCTCCCTTCATAGATAATTAAATTATCGGTAACTTGATTATCAGTATAATCCAGGAGAACACTCCTGTCAAGATGGATAATAAGAGACTATTTAGTTCCAATCATTTTTTGAATCGCTGCGGGAGTATCCCCGAAAGTGCGCTGAAATACTGCGTAGAAATTGCTGATCCCGTGATAGCCTACTGCCGCTGCCACCGCATTTATAGAAAGTGTATTGTCTTCTAACAAATCAAGCGCCTTTTCCATACGAAGCGTCCGGATATATTCTGCTACACTTTTTCCCTCTGTTAAGCGAAAGACCATCTGCAGCTTATTCTTATTAACTCCTACTTTTTTGCAAATATCAGGTATGGACAATGTGTTTTTTAGGTCTGCCCGGATAATCTTTTTAGCCCGTTCTGCTGCCTGCAGTTCACTGTCATCGAGATAGACAGGGGGCAGGGAAGACAGGTGCTGTACAAGGCCGATCAGATATCCCGCCGCTTCAAATCCCAATCCCTTCAGCCATGTATCGAAGGCAGACCCAGTCAATCGGCATTGTTCGATACGGCGGTAGATGGATACCAACTCTGGCGCGTGGAGATCAGCGCCGTTGATTGTATTCTTTGCGTCCCGCCAAAAACTGTCGTAGAGAGGAATGTTGTTCTCTGTAAAAAATGCCTCTTGAAAATACAAACCTTGAAAACGCAGACACTGCCCTCCGGGGACTTTCATAAAAAAAGGGACGGGAGAATCGAAGACGAAGCAGTTGACTCCTTCTCGAAAGTGCAGTATTTGATTTTTCTGGGTATAGGTTTGGACAGTACCCTGTTCACTAATACCGACGCCAATATACCGCTGGCTGAATTGTGTACGGACAATGGTGTCCTGGGGATAGGTAAAATCGGCATTGGCTGCCGAAAAGCCATGCAGCTCACCCCAAAAACGTACACTGGATTGCCGTTCGGGGAATATATAAGAAAACCCGTTGACGGATTCCTTCCGTATCCCGCCGAAGGAAGTATAGAACATCAACATTTCTTCAATACTGTGAATCGTAATCATTTCTCTGCTCCTTCTATTTCCGTTGTGACATTTTGGTTTCTGTTTTGGCACAAAAAATGGTTAGCATAAAGCAACTCGATATGAAAAGTATACTACAAAAAACGCCAGGAATAAAGGAACTTTGCGATATCCCTATAATTTTAATTTGCTTTTCAGGCACTTTTTCTGCCATTGACAGTCAGGAACAGACAAGTATAATATACATAGGTTAGCTATAACTAACTAAAAATAATTGTACTGATGCTTTGGGTAATCCCGGCGTTGGAAAGGAAAGGAGATATATGAGAGATACAAATAAAAACGCAGTTCTGCGGGTGTTCCGAACTGCGTATTGCAGTCCCGGACGATATGTGTTTGGCGTGTCCTGTTCTGCTCTTAGCGTTCTGCTGTCGGGAGTGCCTTTTTATACCGTCTATCGTATTATTCGGATTTTTCTGACCGCCTCTCTGGAAGGAACCGCTGTTCAATCAAGTGATGTATGGATCTGGGCAGGAATAACCGTCGGCAGTATCGCTGCCGGTATTGTACTGTCTATGACCGGCAGCTTTATGTGCCATGCCTGCGCGTTCCATGCGCTCTATGATTTAAGAATGCGCATCCTTAATCACATGGGCAGATTGAATCTCGGCTTCTATACAGGAGGACAGTCCGGAGCAGTACAAAAGATGATGAATGAGAACATCGAGAAGATGGAAAACATCATCGCACATGATGTTTCTAATATCTTTGGAGCTGGCTTGCTGTTAGCGGCTTTGGCTGTTTTGATGTTTTCCCTGAATATTCCGCTTGCGCTCACCATTTTTGCCGCGTTACTGTTGGCGTTCCTCATACAGTACTCGGCTTTTGGAGGTAAGCAGGGGCAAAAAATCTGGACAGACTTGAACCGTTCTTCGACCGAGCTGGACGCAGCTTTTTCCGAATATGCAGCCGGAATGGAGGAAGAAAAGATATTCGGCAGACCGGAAGCAGCGGCGCGCCGCCTGACAGGCCTGGTAGAAAAAAATCGGGATCATTGGAAAACGTACCTGAAAAGGGTGACTCCTATTTTTGGCGCATACAAGACAATTACAATTTCCGTCCTTGCTTTTCTTCTGGTGACAGGCTGTATTCTGCTGTATCTGAAGCCGGGCGATCATGGGCTTATGATGGAACTGCTGATGTTCCTGATTGTGGGTCCTGCCTGCATCAGCCCGTTAATGGAATTGGTGGAGTTCGGTGCTGACCTCAGAAATTTGTCCGTCCGGATGGATCAGATTGACGGGGTATTGGATATGCAGCCAATGCCGGAGGGAACCTGTAAAGCACCGGAGGGCAGCGTTGGGATTATGTTTTCGGATGTCAGCTTCTCCTATCAGAATGCGGCTGATCCGCTGCGCAGGATGGCGCTTGACCATGTCACGATGGATATTCCCGCAGGAAGCTTTGCTGCGCTGGTAGGTCCTTCGGGCGGCGGTAAATCCACGGCCGGACAGCTTCTTGCCCGGTTTTGGGATATGGAAAGCGGCGCAATTTCCGTGGGCGGTAAGGACATTCGGGATTATTCCACCGAAGCCCTGATGGATACCGTAGCGTTTGTGTTCCAGGATACGTACATATTTGCAGAAAGTGCCTTTGACAATATCGCTATGCACCGCCAGGTAAGCCGTGCCGAAGTGGAACGAGCAGCAAAAGCCGCCCGATGCCATGAATTCATTTTGTCGTTCCCTGACGGATACGATACGAAGCTGGGCGACGGCGGACATAAGCTCTCAGGCGGGGAAGCGCAGCGTATTGCCATCGCACGGGCGATTCTGAAGGATGCGCCTATCGTTGTGCTGGATGAAGCGATGGCGTTTACCGATGCGGAAAATGAGCTGGCTTTGCGCGAGGGAATGGCAGAACTTTTGAATGGAAAAACCGTACTGATGATCGCACACAGGCTATATTCCATACAGGAAGCGGATTGCATTTTCGTGCTGGAAAATGGGCAGCTAAAAGAAAGCGGCACACATGCAGCCCTGCTGCAAAAGAAAGGATTATATTCTCATCTTTGGTCGATTCAGAACGAAACCGAAAGATGGCAGATGAAGGGAGGGCATTCGTATGTATAAGATGATCCGGCAATTCACATTTCATCACCCAAAGGAAATTATTCAGCCTACCTTTTGGCTGTTCTTCTCGCAGGCTTTCAGTATTCTGCCGGCCATTCTTGCGTATATGGCAGTTTATATACTGGGGCAGGCGTTTTCACCGCCCTTCACGCTTGATCTTCCGCTGCTCATAAAAATAGCGGCCATCGGACTTGGTTATGTTGTTCTGCAATACATTGTGGAATTGGTATCGTACTATAACACCTATGGACGGGCTTATAACGACACGGCGGATAAACGCATCGCATATATTCAAAAACTGCGCCGTCAGCCGCTCGGCTTCTTTTCCTCCAGGGAATCCGGTGAGTTGATCAGCTCCTTTGCCAGCGATTTTGCAAATGTAGAGTACACCATGTGTTACTGGCTGCCGTATCCCATTGGTGTAGGACTTCTGCTGCTGGTTTCCTTTCTCTGCATGGCCTTCTTTGACTGGCGGATGGCTGCTGCGATATTCACCATGCTGCCTGTCTGTGCGGTTCTCATGCTTCGGATCGCAAAGGTCAAAGAAAAGCATAGCCGTCAGGTCATGGAAGCAAAAACAAAAGCAGCAACACAACTCAACGAGTATTTGCATGGCATGAAGGATTTGAAAGCGTACCATCATACCGGCAGCGGCTTTGATGCGTTGGAAAAGGCTTTTTCAGATTTGCGGGAGGTATCGCTTCGGGATGAAGCGGTTACCGGAAGCCTTTCGACACTGTGTGCTTCACTGATTAAGTTTATTGTTCCTGTGACGGCGGCAGCGGGTTTGTATCTGCTCATGGGCGGGAGCCTTACTGTGCTGGATTTTGCTGGATTCCTGGTTCTTGCAACGAAGATGACAGAGCCTGCACTAACCCTGGTGAGCAGCATAACCGCGCTTCGGGGAATGGCTCTTTCTGGGGAACGGCTGGACAAAGTGATGACGACGCCTGACCCATCAGGAACAGAAGAAATTTCCCATGGTGAAAGATATAAGTTTGACGGGGTTTCTTTCCATTATACAGGCGGCAGAGATGTCATACACGACGTGACATTACATACTCCGGCGGGGGCGTTAACCGCTTTGGTCGGTCCCTCCGGGAGCGGAAAATCCACACTGCTGCGGCTGATGGCGCGTTTTTGGGACTACCAGGACGGCCATATACGGATGGAGGGGAAAGAACTCCGGAGCATTACCCCCGAAAGCCTGCTGGCGCAAGTTTCTATGGTAATGCAAAATGCGTATCTGTTCCGCGGCACAATCCGCGAAAACCTCTGTTTCGGAAACGAGAGTATCACGGAACAGCAAATGATGGAAGCTTGTCAAAAAGCCCAATGCCACGACTTCATATCTGCTCTGCCGGAGGACTACGATACTGTGGTGGGTGAAGGAGGTGCAACCTTGTCGGGCGGTGAGCGGCAGCGTATTTCGCTTGCAAGAGCATTTCTGAAAAATGTGCCGATTTTACTTTTGGATGAGCCTACAGCCTCCCTTGACGCGGATAACGAGGCGATGGTGCAAAAAGCCCTGGATGATATAGCAAAGGAGCGTACCGTTGTAATGATCGCGCACCGTCTGAAAACCGTGCGAAACGCGGAACAGATTCTTGTCCTTGAGGATGGAAGAATCACCCAAAAGGGAACCCACAGCCAGCTTGTCGGGATGGATGGACTCTACTCCCGGCTATGGGATTTACAAAGTCAAGCGGGAAACTACACGTTTAAACAATCTTAGGAGGAAAGAAATGAAAACAAAGTTTTTGAATCTCAAGGAGTTTGTCCTTACTGTTGTACTGTCTTGCCTGATGATCGGTATCGGCTATGTGATTATGCTGCCCTTCGCAGCAAATATGCAGCTTTTATATTTCCTTGAACCTGGGCTAATCGGCCTGGTGAATGGTATCATTTATGTTCTGATAATCCGCAAGTGCGCGAAGATCGGCACACAGTTTATCATCGCTGCACTCTACGGCACTTATATGCTGATTATGGGCAGTGCAACTGCCGCTTTGTATTTTTACATTCTTGCTGTAATTAACGAGCTTATTATGCTGGGAAGCGGCTATCAGAGCAAAATCCGTCCGGCCGTTCCCCATGTCCTTATGTGGTGCCTGAACGCAATGGGAAGCACCTTTAACCTTTTCCTGTTCAGACAGAGCTATGTTCAGATCTACATGGATGCAGGCATGGATGAGGCAGCGGCAAGAGCGGCTGTCGATCAGACGGCCCAATTCTGGTGCGCTCCGCAGAATATCTTGATTTCTTTGGTTGTCACGGCTGTTCTCTGCGTCGGCGGTTATCTTCTTGGGGTTAAAATGTTGGGCAAGCACTTTAAGCCCGCCGGTGTCGCGTGAGCGTGGAGAGAAAACAGGCTGGAGCGAAAATCGACCCGAGGACCTGGCTGGTTCATCTTCTGGTTGGTGTGGTTGCTATCATATGGATCCATTCCGATCAGGGAGGCTTCTGCCTGTTCGTTTGGTGTATGCTTTTGCAGCTTGTAATCCGGAAAGGGCAGTATGTGATCACATACCTGCTTGCCTACCTGGTTTTTACGGGATTTTTGTGGTTCGGGGTACGGCTTCTGCCAAGCGACAGGCTTTATTTCCTGGGCCTTGCATTTTCCAACATGGGAGTTCTCGGGCGTAAAGCAATGATTCCTTTATCGTTTGCTATTTGCCTGGCAAAAGAACCCACAGGTTCTTTGCTGGCATCTCTGCAGGCGATGCGGCTCCCAAAAGCGGTTGGTATCGGGGTGGCTGTTCTGCTGCGGTTCTTCCCCACGATCGGCGGCGAGTATCGTGCGATTCGCGCATCCCAGAGGTTTCGGGGGATAGGGGTAGGCGTGTTACACACGCTTGCCCATCTTCCCTCGACCGTTGAGTACATCCTAATTCCGCTGATCTTGCGCACCACAAAGGTTGCGGAGGAGCTTTCTGCGTCTATGACTGTGCGCGGTGTGCGCTTTTCGGGAGAAACGACCAGCTTCCGACCCGTCAGATTCACATGGAAGGATACCCTGCTTTGTTTGATTGCTTTACTTGTCTCTGCCGTTGTCTTTTTGCTGGAAAGGATGGAGATACTATGATAGAACTGAAAAACCTCTCTTTTTCGTATGAAAACACAGGCGAAGCCCGCGGACAGCTCGTAAACATTGATCTGCATGTCAAAAAGGGTGAGCTGGTGATCCTGTCCGGCAGAAGCGGCTGCGGAAAGACCACATTGACGCGTGTTCTAAATGGTCTTTGCCCGCAATTCTACCCGGGAAAGATAGAAGGAGGCTATCTTCTGGACGGGCAGGATGCTCTGCAAATGCCTATCCACCAGTTGGGTACAAAAATAGGCAGTGTTTTCCAAGACCCCCGCAGCCAGTTTTTTGCCACAAACACTACAGATGAGGTTGTGCTGGGAATGGAAAATATTCCGCTGGAGCGCTCCGTAATGCAGGAACGATTGACTGCGGTTTGCCGGCAGATGAATATCAGGAGATTGTTAGACCGCAGGATCTTCCCGTTATCAAGCGGCGAAAAACAGCTTGTTGCGATTGCCTCTGTCTGCGCAATGGAGCCAGGGGTCATTGCTTTGGACGAACCATCGGCTAATTTGGACAGCGAAGCGATGGTTCGGCTAGGTTCTCTGCTGTATCGGTTGAAAATGGCAGGACATACGATCGTTCTTTCCGAACACCGCTTTCATTATGTGCGGGATTCCTTTGACCGTCTTATTTATATGGAGGACGGAGCGGTTTCTGCTGTCTATGGACATGAGGAGGCGCTTAAATTACCGGAAGAACAGCTTATCCGCATGGGGCTTCGTCCCTTTGACACGCCAGCTTTTCGTGTAGGCGGTGCTTTTGGACAAAAATCAAGTGATCGTTTACAGGTGTCTGCGGTCTCTTGCACGCTGGACGGTCAGCAAGTCTTAGAGGAAATATCATTTTCTGCGCAAAACGGAAAGATACTCGCCATGGCCGGGCCCAACGGAGCGGGTAAATCCACCCTTTGCAGAATTATCACAGGGTTATGCAGCGCGATGGGAACCGTTCAGATGGATGGCGAACTCCTGAAGAAAAAACGCCGTACGCAGAAATCTTTTTTTGTACAGCAGGATTCAGATTACCAGCTGTATGCGCCGACTGTGCTGGACGAGTTTTTCCTGGGCAGAAAAGAAACAAAAACATTGAAAGAAACAGCGCTTACCCAGATCCGGGAGATGGGATTGGAGGCTTTTCTCACCCGGCATCCGGCATCGCTTTCCGGCGGGCAGAAGCAGCGGCTGCTGCTGGCCCTGGCGGCAGCGAGCGAAAGAAATCTCCTTGTATTCGACGAGCCGACCAGCGGCCTGGACGGGTATCATATGCATCTGACTGTAAAGCTGCTGAAACAGCTTGCGAAGGAAGAGCGCTGCATTCTGCTGATTACGCACGATATGGAATTGATTGCGGAAGCATCGGACTGTGTTTTATATGTGGAAGGCGGCAGAATCCGCTACTATCGAAATGTGCTGCGCAAGAGTGAGCAGGAGGTATAAATAGAGAAATCGCAAAATGCGGAGAAGAGACAGGACACGTTTAGGACTTTGGGCATACGTTTTATATTTTCGTTTCCTCATATTTTCGTTTTCCTATTGACACGGCTGGGAAAATGGGGTAATATATCAGTGATATATATCACTGATACAGATTGCTATATATCCGGCAGGGAAAAGAGTGGGAATAATGCCTGAATATACAAACACCCAAAAAAAGATATTGGAGATCGGCAAAAAGGAATTTCTCAAAAAGGGGTTTAAGGATGCCTCTCTGAGGGGGATTGTCAAAGAGGCCGGCTTCACCCAGGGAGCATTTTACGGTTACTATCCGGATAAAGTTTCGCTGTTTGAGGCGTTGGTATCGGAAGCGGCGGATGGGCTGATGGAACAATTCAAAGCTGCACAAGATGCACACTTTGATCTGATACCTGGTGACAAAGCCGCACAGAGCCGTAATCTTTCTACAGAGTATCTGGAATGTTTTATCAATTATATCTATGATAACTTTGATGCTTTTAAGCTGGTGGTGTGCTGCGCCGACGGTACGAGGTATGCAGGCTATATCCATGACCTGGTGGAGCTGGATGTTGCGCAGACAGAAAGATACCATGCAGAGCTTGAGAAACACGGTAAGCTGGAAGGGCATGTGGGCCGCAAGCTGCATCATATGATTACAAGTGCCTATTTTACAGCAGTTTTTGAAACAGTGGCGCATGATATGTCCCGGGAGGAGGCCGTAGAGTATGTCAGGGAACTGGCTTCTTTTTTCAACTCTGGCTGGGAAGGACTTTTGAGGCTCAAATGAGCCTTAAATTTTTCACATAAGTTAGCATGAACTAACTTATAAATATTCACAGGAAATATAGAAAAGGAAGGAGTGATGGGATGCGCACTGACCCCAAAAAGCTGCTGCTGAAAAGCAAACTCGGCAGGGAGTATGAAAAATTATTAGCTTTTACAATCCTAAGAAAGAAGGGATACGAAATGGAAAAGAAAAATAAATGGGCAGTCAGGGATGTTATTACCACGGTACTGCTCACCATCCTGCTGATCGTGATTCAGCTCATCGTGAATATGATCTGTATGGCCAATGATTTTGTCAGCATGGTGCTTTCCGTGGGCATTACCATGTTATTATGCGCGCCGGTCTATTTTCTTATGGTCAGCCGGGTTCATAAGCGGTTTGTCTCGATGGTCTATATGACCATCCTTGGCCTTGTATTCCTCCTCATGGGAAACTGGTATCTGCTGCCTTATTACATGGTGGCGGGTATCATCTGCGAGGGCATCCTCTGGAAGAACGGCTGGGAGTCCTGCAAAAAGATTACGGCTGCGTGGACAGCCGCCAGCCTCCTGTATAACGGTGTCAATCTGCTGCCAATCTGGTTCTTTTGGGACACCTATGAAACTTTCGCCCTCTCAAGCGGCATGGAGCAGGGCTACATAGATTCTTTTGTCAGATACTACACTTCTGCCGGATGGCTTGTATTTATCATCCTGTTTACCACGGCCTGCGGCTTCGCGGGGAGCCTCATTGGTTCCAGGCTGATCGGCAAGCATTTTAAAAAGGCGGGTGTCCTTTGATGCAGCGCAATAACCTGGCTGTCGGAGTAAAGCTATGGGCACTTATTTGTGTCATTATCGGCGTTTCGCTGACAATTAATATGATGCTGACCTGCGTTCTGACGGGCATAGGCTTTGTATACCTTGTCGTTCAGAAAAACTGGCGGCTTTTGCGCTCCTTCGGGATATTTTATTTGCTGCTGGCGCTGCTGCTATATTTGATCCGCTTTCATGGCCTGCACATGTTGGTTTTCTCGGAGTTTTATGTGCTGATGTTCTGGAGCCTGTCGCCGGCGTTCCTCGTTGCGTGGGATCTCATTACGACCCCGCCTGGTGAATTTTCAGCCTTTTTGTCCCGCATCCATACACCCACTCCCGTGATTTTGGGCCTGCTGGTTATGTTCCGCTTTTTCCCTACTATGAAAGCGGAATTAAAGAGAGTGGGACGCTCTATGCAGAATCGGGGCCTGACGGCACCAAAGCAGATTCTTAGCCACCCGGCAGCGTCCTGTGAATATGTAGTGGTGCCCCTTCTGCTGCGCTGTCTGCAGATTGCCGATCAGCTATCCGTATCAGCGGTCGCAAGAGGCGCGCAGCGGCCGGGTATACGGGGGAGCTATTACGAGAAGCCTGTGTGCCGGCAGGATTGGATATGGCTGGCGGTATGGACAGCGGGAACTACAGCTGTTCTTCTGATGGGAGGGATACGGCTGTGATTGAACTCAGGGATGTATCCTTTACCTATTCAGACTGTGAAGCCGGTATCTCCGGAATAAACCTGACCATACAGGATAAAGAATGTGTTGTCTTAACCGGGCCCTCCGGCGGCGGAAAAACGACACTTACCAGACTGCTCAACGGCCTTGCGCCCTCTTTTTATACTGGTACACTGACCGGGGAGATTCTCATGGACAGCGTGCCGGTTTCCCAAATGCCGGGATGGGCGGTCGGACAGAAGATTGGCAGTGTGTTTCAAGATCCCCAAAGCCAGTTTTTTTCCTCAGAGCTGGCCGGAGAGGTGGCGTTCGCCAGTGAGAACTACGGCTTGAGCGCAGAGAAAATACGGGAACGGACCGATTGCGCTATTGCGGCGTTTGACCTCGAACATCTGCGGGCACGCAGTTTGGATGTACTCTCCAGCGGGGAGAAGCAGCGGGCAGCCATTGCATCCGTTTATGCCCAGCGCCCATCGGCCTATGTCTGTGATGAACCCACCGCTAATCTGGACGGTGAGGGGACAGGGCAGCTGACTAGGATTTTCCATAAACTCAAGGCGCAGGGAAGCACACTTATCGTGGCAGAGCATCGGCTCTCATGGCTCTTGGGCATTGCAGACCGCTATGTCTATGTTTGCGGCGGGCGCATTCTATGGGAGAAAACTGCAGCGGAAATGGAACTGCTTACCCCGGAAGAGAGGGCAGCCTATGGCTTACGGCAGGTGACAAGATCTGTCTCCCCGGCCCTGCCGACGGCTGCAAAGACTGGCGCACCTTTTGTGTGCGCACAAGGTATTTGCTGCCGGCGGAAAAAAACGCAGATTCTTTCCCACATCAGCTTCTCGCTTACGGCCGGGATGATAGCTGCTGTAACCGGGCATAACGGTGCGGGAAAAACCACGCTGGCGCTGGTGCTTTCCGGCCTGTGGAAGGAAAGCGGCGGTACAATAGAAATAGAGGGAGTGAAAATGCCGCCCCGTATCCGCCGCAGGCATATCTGGTACAGCGCCAATGACACAGGGACGCAGTTTTTTACAAATAGTGTCACAGAGGAGCTGCTGCTTCACTCGGATCACACCCCAAGGCATCTGGAAGCGGCCCGGACGGTGCTGAAACAGCTGGGCCTGTATGAGTATAAGGATGCCCACCCTGCAACCCTCTCCGGTGGGCAGAAGCAACGTCTTTCCATCGCCTGTGGGATCCTGTCCGGCCGGAGTGTCCTGATTTTTGATGAGCCCACCAGCGGCCTGGACGGCGGGAATATGTCCATTGTCGCCCAGGTGCTGAAGGAAGCGGCCCGGGATGGCAGGTGTATCCTTGTCATAACCCACGATCAGGAACTGATGGCGGCCTGCTGTGACTGCGAGCTGACAATCCGCACCATAACTTAGGATTCCCGCGTCTACGGGCCATTTTTGCGCATTAAATCAAAAAAGCAGCGTTCCTCCGGAAAAAAGGAGAAGTAAGCCACCGACACACCATAAAATGTGTAGTGGTTTTTTCTTATACCGGTAAACAGCAGGTGCTTATGCAGGTGCCTTACAGAGGAAGGCACAGATCTGGACCATTGGAAGTTCTAAAGAAAATCTGTTGGAAGTTCTAAAGAAAATCCCCATTTGCACAACCAGCCCATATAGGTTATGATAGAAAATATATCGCAAAATACTACATAAATCAGGAAAGCAATGGTGGGATAAACAATGGATGAAAAACAGGTATGGTTGGTTTTGGGCATTGAGCCCACGAAAAACGAAGAAGAAATCAAACAGGCCTACCGGTCGAAGCTGGTAAATGTAAATCCGGAGGATGACCCGGAAGGATTCAAGCGTTTAAGAGAAGCTTATGAGCAGGCATGCAGCCTGGCCGCAGAAGAGCCGAAGGAACAGGAAAAAGGCCCGGAAGGCCCTCTGGGAGATTGGCTGGACAAAGTAAAGGCGGTCTATGGCACATTATCCACAAGAATCGACCCCGAGTCATGGAAAGAACTGTTTCGGGACGACATCTGCCTGGATCTGGAAACCGGTCCCGAAGTGAGAACGGAACTGCTGAAATATTGCATGGATCACTTTAGGCTGCCTTCCCAGATCTGGATGCTGATGGATGAACAGTTCTCCCTGCTGGCGGATATGGAGGAGCTCAAAGAGTCCTTTCCGCTGGATTTTCTCCAGTTTGTAGAAAATAAATGTACTCAGGACGAATGGTTCTCTTATGAATACTTTGAGGGGCCGGATGATGCGGAATATGACACTTATCTGAGCCTGTTTTTTGAAATCCGGAGGAATGTGGAAGAGGGGAAGTTCAGTTCTCTGGATGAACTATTTTCTCAGGCCGAAAGCCTGGGTATTTACCATCCCTACCTGGAAGTTTCCAGGGCCGAGGCGGAGATCAAACAGGATCGGCCCCAGGAAGCAGTGGACCGTCTGGTGCCGCTGAAGGATAAATATCCGGAGGACTGGTGGACCGCCTATGTGACCGGACAGGCGTACTGGGATCTTGAGCGTTTCGAGGAAGCCAATGAATGTTATAAGAAAGTGCTGGAGACGGAAAAGGATCACTATACGGCACGTTTCCGCTGCGCGGAGTATCTTAAGAAGTCCGGGCAGTACGCGGAGGCGAAGGAAAGCTTTATCGCTATTATGAACGACATTTCCGATAATCAGGATGTCCGTGCCAGGTTAAAAGAGGTAAATGAACATCTGATTCCCCAGTTTTCTGAGGAATGCGGGGCCGAGCCGGATAACTTTACGATCCGCTTCAAGCTGGGCTGGTGCCTGCTCCAGAATGAGAGAAATGAGGAGGGGGTAGAACTTCTGGCCGGATTGGAGCCGGACGAGGAAAATGAGGCGGAATATCACAGCCTGAGCGGAAGATTCTATTATAACCTGGCGGAATATGACGAGGCCAGACGGCATTTTGAAGCGTGGATCCAGAGTATCCGGTCGGAAACGCCCAAGAATGAGGAAGAGGAACAGGCGCTGCCAGGGCGCTTCCTGAAGGCTTACAGCCTGTTGGCCGCGTCGGATCAGAAGCTGGGGGATTCCGATGCGAAATATTATGACGAGGCGCTGACGGCCATTGATCAGGCGCTGACCTACATAGAAGATAACGGGGCGCTCCAGCAAAAAGCGGATATTTTGCTGCATATGGAACGCTACCGGGAGAGCGTGGATATCTGTGATCAGATCCTGGAAAATGACAGCCGCTACCTGCCGGCGCTGGTGACCAGGCAGGATGCCTATTTCCATCTGCGCTCCGCCCAGGAGGTCATCGATGATTTCTATAAGATCAAAGAGATATTCCCCTATATACCGAAGACTTACGAGCTTCCGGCAGAGGTGTTTTATATTTACCGGCAGTATGACGATGTGCAGAGTATTCTGGATCAGGCCAAAGAAAACGAGACCAGCAGTCTGAAGCTGGACGTGATCCGGGGAAAGACGATGCGCATGAAGGCATCGGAGGACGAGGAATATGTGGAAGCGCGCAGTTTTGACCGGGAACTGGTCCCGAAACTGCGGGCGGAGAGCGGGATGAAAGAGGAATTAAACCAGATCCTCCGGGAAATCGTCCTGTGCTCTATGGCTCTGGGTGAGTATAAGGACGCGTTAAGCCAGGTGGAGGAGGCGATACAGACAGACCCCTCCGTGGATAATCTGTGGCTCAAGGCGGATGTGCTCTATCGGGACCGAGAGTATGAGAAAGCGCTGAAGCTGTATCAGCAGTGTCAGAGGCATGTGGCGGACAACGAAAATATCTACGAGGATCTGGGGAACTGTTACCGGGAGCTGGGTAAGAGCGAGAAGGCGAAGGAGTGCTTTGAGAAGGTGCTGGAGATAAATCCGGATCACCGCAGGGCGAACAGCCGCCTGGCGGACTACTATTCCGATCTGTATGATGACACGGAGGAACAGCAGTATTTTGAGAAAGCGCTTCCCTATTCCAGCCGTCAGCTGGAGTTGACACCCACAGCCTATTACTATGTGGAGCGGGGGCTTCTGTATATGAGCGCCAGCTATTGGGATGAAGCGGAGGCTGATTTTCGGAAAGCATTCGAACTGGAGCCGGAGGATTCCTATGCTTATAACAATCTGGGCTGCGTCTATAAATATTGCGGGCGCTACGAGGAGGCCCTGCCGATGTTCCTGAAAGCGCTGGAATGTATGACGCCGGGAGAATCTACCGTGTTCTATGGGAACCTGGCCGACTGTTATGAGAGGATGGGACGCTATGAAGAGGCAAAAGAGGCCTACCTGAAGAATATCAAATTGTTTCCGAATAAGCCCGGACTGCGGGAAAACCTGTCGGACATGTATTCTTCCCAGGGACATTTCCGGGAGGCCATACAGGTGGTAGAGGAAATTCTTGAGATGGAAAACAGTAACAAGGCTTACTATCTGTGTGAACTGGCCTATCTGTATGAGTACACCGGGGATTATAAAACTGCCATCCAGTATTGCAAGAAAGCGCTGAAAGAGGATGATTCCTACGCGAAAGCCAACCGGATGATCGGGCAGTATCTGTATTATTATAAGAAGAATCTGAGAAAGGCGGAAAAATACATCACAACCGCGCTGTCTCAGGCGAAAGTGGGCAGCAACGAGTATTCGATTTCCTGCCGTGCGCTGATGCATCTGTATTCGGAGAAGAAGGATGCCAAGAACGTGAAGAAGTATTTTGACATGGAGATAGAAGCCACGATTCAGGAGTACGGCTCCATGGAACATTATCTGGAGACGAAGAAGAGGAAAAATGCTCGTCTTTACATTTTGGGCCGAATGTATTATTATCTGGGGGATATGGAAAAAACGGCGGAGCTTTTCGGTCAGATCGGCTGCCGGGACATGTGCCGCAGCTGCAGCTGCCGGGAGTGCTGGGAATATTATATGGCACAGGGTATGCTGCTGGAAGAAGCAGGAGAGAAAAAGAAAGCGCTTGAGTTATACCGGAAAGCGTACAGTATCGACTGCAGGGATATGGAACTGCGGTTTCGGATGGCCGAATGTGAAAAGTGGTAAAGGCCGCTAAGTGCGTATGCTATAGCAGTGCCTGGAAATATAATTGATCGTATTATTCAGCGATCGGTTTAACAAAATAATTTAATCCTTAGAAAGAGATGAACGACTTATGATAATAGGAATTGACCTGGGAACGACGAACAGCCTGGCGGCCTATTTTACCGAAGATGGACCCAAGATTATCCCGAACCGTCTGGGAAGTAACCTGACTCCATCCATAGTCAGTGTGGATGAAAATAACACGATCTACGTGGGGGAGACGGCGAAAGAGCGGCTGGCTCTCTATCCGGATACGGCGGCCAGTGTGTTCAAACGCAGCATGGGCAGCAATAAGAAATTCCGGCTGGGCAGAAAAGAATTCTCAGCGGAGGACTTGTCTTCTTTTGTACTGCGCTCGCTGAAGGAAGACGCGGAGCATTATCTGGGTGAGCCGGTTACCGAAGCGGTTATAAGCGTCCCCGCTTACTTTAACGACGCCAGAAGGAAGGCCACGAAGAGGGCCGGAGAGCTGGCGGGACTGACGGTGGAGCGCATCATCAGCGAACCGACGGCGGCGGCCATCGCTTATGGGCTGTATGAGAAGAAGCGCAACAATAAATTTCTGGTATTCGATCTGGGAGGCGGCACCTTTGATGTGTCGATCTTGGAGCTGTTTGAAAATATCCTGGAGGTGCGGGCCGTGGCCGGGGACAATTTCCTGGGCGGAGAGGACTTTACGGACGTGCTGGAGAAGATGTTCCTGGAACGCCGGAAGCTTAACGAGGATCAGCTGGATCTGAAAACCAGACTTTACCTGCATAAGCAGGCGGAGGAGTGCAAGATCGGATTCTGCAAGAGCAGAACTTCCGCGATGCGCTGTGTTCTGGACGGCAAGGAAGTGGTGGAGGAATTCCGAATCTTGGAGTACGACGAAGCCTGTCAGCCTCTTTTCGAGAAGATCCGTAAGCCAGTAAAGCGAAGCCTGTCGGACGCGGGGATCAAGCTGTCCCAGATCGACGATGTGGTACTGGTGGGCGGAGCGACCAAGCTGCCCATCGTTCAGCAGTTTATCGGCCGTCTGTTCCGGAAGTTCCCGGATACCGGAATTAACCCGGACGAGGCTGTGGCTTTGGGCGCTGCGATCCAGGCAGCCATGAAGGAGCGCAATGAGGCGATCCGGGAAGTGATCCTGACGGATGTATGTTCTTTTACCCTGGGAACGGAGGTATCGGTAAAGCAGCGCTATACCGACCGCTACGAGCGCGGGCATTTCTGCCCGATCATCGAGCGGAATACGGTAATCCCGGCCAGCCGGACCGAGCGCTTCTATACGATCTACGACGATCAGACCCGGATTTTAATTCCGGTGCTGCAGGGGGAGAGCCGGTTCGCGGATAACAATGTGCTGCTGGGGGAACTGGAACTGACGGTACCTAAGAATAAGGCAGGGGAAGAATCTATCGATGTTACTTATACCTATGATATCAATTCGATCCTGGAGGTGGAGGTTACCATTGTATCCACCGGGGAGACGAAGAAGCAGATCATCAAAGGGGAAAATAACCAGATGACCGATGAAGAGATCGAAGAGCGTATGAAGGAGCTGGCCTTCCTGAAGATCCATCCCAGGGACCAGGAGGAAAACAAACTGCTGCTCTTAAAGTGTGAACGGCTCTTCGAGGAGAGCATCGGCCAGGTGCGCCAGGTGATCGAGCTGGAGATCAGGCGCTTCGAGGAAGTGCTCAACACGCGGGATAATGGGAAGATCGAGAAGGCCAGGGAGGAATTAAAAGAGACACTCCGGGAGCTGGAGGATTTTGTGGAGGATGAATAGGTTGAAACCGGATATTTTTAGCTCGAGAACTGCTCCATCTTTCCAGTCTGCCGGGACGAGCGGCTCGTCTGTTTTCGGATCCATTGGACGGATGCGGCCGGCATTGATGTAGATCCGGCTGTTCCAGGTATGTAATTTTTAATTCGTTAAATATGATTTATGGTTATTATAGGACAGGAAAAAATTCTGGCCTGGGAACCGCTTGGAAAGCGGAGAAACTCATCATTTGGAAGATATTGTTAATAAATTTCTTATAAAATGATCAGAAAATCATAAGGAAATCATCACATTTTGGGCACAAAATGGACACAATCTTCCGGTATGATAGGGTCTATCAAATCGAAAGGAGGATAGGGGCACTACTGTAAACATCTACTGTAAACAATATGGAACTGGATTTTTGACAGAATTTAAAGACAGGAGTGAGTATTATGAAAAAATTTAAAGGTTTTAGAATTTTAGTAGTTGCAATGATGCTGGTATTATCAATCGGGCTGTTGGCTGGATGCGGAACCAAAGATGACGAGAAAGACGCGACACCTGCTGGGAACAATACCGAAGCAAATGCGGAAGATACGGCTAAGAAAGATGATGCCAATGTAACTCCGACCCCGGAAGGCACTGCTGCTCCGGAGGGAACCGCTGCACCTGACGCTCAGGATGCGGATGCAACCCCGAATCCTGCTGATGGGGGAGCGACAGATGGCACAGAGCCTGCAGATACATCCAAACCGGCGGATTCTAGCACAAGCGGAGCCGGAGAGACCAATGGAGCCCAGGATCAGCCTTCTACAGACGCGGCAGAATAACAACAGATATTAACATAAATGAACGCAATTTGGGACATGTCCATTTCAATTTGGACATGTCCCCCTTTGTCGTCCCTTTATTCTTTTATCCTGTGAATTCTAACCAACTGAATCCTAACTCTTGAGTTCCGTCCGTGAAACCCCTGTCCACTTCCATGAGAACTTGATCTTACGTGAATTTTGGGATAGAATGGAGTCTGTGAATTTGTGAATAAACAGACAGTAAAGCAGAGGAATAGAAAGGCAGAGGAGATATGGAATTTGAAAAATTGTATGAGCTGAGAAAGGACCCGACCGAATTTGCCATTCAAATGGGGTTTAGGACAGTGGAAATCAGGCAGGGATATGCCAGAGGGGAACTGGAAATCACAGATCAGCATAGGAATTCCCTGGGGACGGTCCACGGCGGCTGCATTTTTGCTATCGCGGACACCAACGGCGCTACGGCGGCTATGACTTGCGGACATTACTGTACGACGGTGAATGGGGACATTCATTTTCTGCGGGCGGCCAGAAACATCCGGAAACTGATCGTAGTGGCAAGGGAGGCAAAGGCAGGCAAGACGATATCCGTCTATGATATTGAAGTGTCTGACGAAGAGGGACGGCTGATCGCAAAAGGATTGTTTTCCTATTATACGCTGGATCAGCCAATTTGAGTTTACATAGAAATAGTAAATAAAATAAAAAAGCCGCTTCCGGGATATCACGGGACAGCGGCTTTGCCTATTTATCAGGATCGTCCTCACTTCTGCTTAAAGCGGGGGCGTGATACGGCAGCGCGTTCTGCTGTTCACAAAGCTTTCAGCCGGCGGTGCTGTAAACCTGGCCGACTTGAAGTTCGCTATCTGGCGGCTGATTTATTTCTAATATAATGGAAAAGGCATCTGGCAATACCGTATATAACATAGAACAGCATCGTGACCAGCAGTACCGCAAGCAGATCATGCATGGCGGAATAGGAAGTGACAGTGGTTCCCAGGATGAGAAAATGACTCAGCAGATAGAAAACCGGAAGCGGTATCATGTAAAAAAGGATCTTGCGTACTCCGGTATTTTTCCGGAATATGAGAAAAAGCACTCCGCCCAGGAATAATGCGGTAAGGGAGGCTAAAAGGCAGACAGACAGCTTGGGCTGGCGGATGAGCATCCCACTGGGATTCTGCTTATCCCCATACAGCAGCTTCTCACCGGTTCCGTTTGTTTCGTAATAATAAACTGCGGAAATTTTCTCGCCGTTTGGATTCAGCACCGTATTACCGCCTGCGGTCCGGACAAACGAGCTGTTCCATATACTATCCCAGGCCACAATGTGATACACATAACCGGAACCGTCATCTGACGGGGAAGAACTGACGCCATACCCGGTTGCTTCCTTATTGAATACCGCTATCAACGCATTATCTTCCCGTTCCGACAGAGTAACGGGTTGTTTCTCATAAGGCAGGTAGACGGGAGATACGAGGTAAGCGATCGCAGCCACGGCCAGCGCCAGGGCAGCCAGGCAGGTAAAAAAAATTGTCTGCATTTTCTTTTTCCAGAGGGTTGTTTTTAGTTTCAGAAACGGCGAGATATCTTGGTCAGCCGGCAGTTTGGCTGGCAGCCTCATTTCCTGCAATTGTTCCCTGCAATCCTTACAGGTGCTTACATGATCTTCCACAAACAGACAGGTATCTTCGCTGGCTACGTTTTCAACATACAGGGGCAGCAAATCCTGTATAATGGCGCAGGTTATTTTCATAGATCTTCCTCCATTTTCTCACGGATTTTATTTTTTGCACGGTGATAAGTGACGCAGGCCCAGTTTTCTGTCTTCCCGAACAGATGGGCAATCTGGCGAAAGCTCAGCTCCCCGAATACCCTTAGGGTAAAAACCTCCTTATAGGGTTCGGTTAACTCATGGAGGATCTCATGAAGCTTCTGGCTTAACTCCGCAGAACACACGAACTGTTCCGGACCGCGGTTGTGGTCCTGTTCAGGCAG
The DNA here is from genome assembly GCF_019042245.1 of Diplocloster modestus. Classification (GTDB taxonomy): domain Bacteria; phylum Bacillota; class Clostridia; order Lachnospirales; family Lachnospiraceae; genus Diplocloster; species Diplocloster modestus. The sequence continues at coordinate 208,038 of NZ_JAHQCX010000006.1, read as the reverse complement.
TTCATCCAGACTTACGATCCTTTTGCGCTTGCGCAGATAAGAAAAATAACAGTTTTTCGCGATCTGACACAGCCAGACGCGCACATCGCAGGTACCGCGGAACGTATCGATGGATTTCAAAGCTTTCAAAAATGTCTCAGACGTAATTTCTTCTGCCATATGCGAATCATTCGTAAGACTTTTTAAATACAGATAAACATCTTTGAAATAATTCCGATATATTTCCTCAAATTCTGTCACTTTCCCACCTCCTACAGATAAGACGCACAAATTCTGATAATCTTACAACAATTTTAAATGATTCGTACCCTGAAGGCAACACAACCGAAATTAACAATGAATGGAAAGCAGCCATTAATTAACAAAACCCGGCAAAGCAATCTCAACATAAAAAACTCCATTGCTGACCATACTTTTATATAGGAAATCATTCTGCAAATGTTAAATACAAGCAAGAAATGAACAAGAAAATAGAATCTGGAGCATGGGAAAATGGAAAAAAAACGGAAGCAATTTTTTAAAGGATGGTATATCAAAGTTCAGAGCGGTAAGACAGAGCTGGCATTGATACCGGGGATCTGTATGACGGCGAAGGGGCAGGGGAAAGCGTTCATTCAGGTGTTTTATGATAACAAGACCTATTTTATACGATATCCGCTGAATCAGGTGTGGATGCAGCCCAACGGCTTCGGAATGCGCATCGGGGAAAATATTTTTACGAAAGACGGGATGAAAATCCGGATTCGCAGTGATAAGTTGAAATTAAGCGGCCATTTTACGTTTTATGATTTCAGAAAACCGGCCTATCCGATCATGGGACCTCTTACCCTGCTGGCAAAACAGATGGAATGCAGTCATCAGATTGTCAGTATGGCCCACCGGGTAGAAGGGATTCTGAAAGTGGATGGAAAGAAACAGACGGTAAAAGACGGGATCGGCTATATTGAGGGAGACAGCGGCTGCCGGTTTCCTCGGGAATACATGTGGATCCATACATTCGAGCATCCGACGTACGGTATTTTCGGCAGAAACAGAAGTATTACGGCTGCCATCGCCGATATTCCGGTGGGGCGCATGAGCTTCCGGGGCTGCTTTGCACTGATCAGTAATGGGAAAAAGGAGATAAGGCTGGCATCGTACAAAGGGGCCAGGGTCCTCTATCGCGATGAAAAAGGATTCGCTATCGCGCAGGGAAAATATCTGTTCAGTGGAAGGATATCCGACAGCGGGCAGGGGACACGCACGCTAATGGCACCTGACACGAAGGGAATGGGGAGAAAAATCAGGGAAAATCTTTCCGGTAAAGTGGAACTGGAATTATTTATACACGGACGCAGAGTGTTGTCATCTGTCTATCCTCAGGCCAGTTATGAGTTAGAAATGCGGGAATCGTAAAGCTTTGCTATATCACGATAGTATCTTTTGGAACTGTAGGTTTCTCAAATGTGTCTACTTTACAAAAAGTTGTTTTTGACTTATCATAACTCCAAGAGCTGATTTGTAAAAAACTGTCTGAAAACGGGGTTTTATGTAAAATTGTGCGTAATTTAATATTTGCGTGAAAGGATTGTGCAGAAATCCGGAAGGCCGTGAGATACCTATGATGGAAAAGATAATGGAATACTTTATGAATAATATGGATAGCTATCTTCTGGCAGTGCGGCAGCATATTTGGGTCAGTTTACTGTCTGTGGCCTGCGCGCTGTTGATCGGTGTTCCATTTGGTATTCTGAGCACCAAAAATGACAGGGCATATCAGCTGGTGACCAGCGTGTTCAATACGTTTCGGATTGTGCCAAGCCTGGCGGTATTAATACTGCTGATCCCTGTGATGGGAACGGGTGTAAAACCGGCGGTAGTGGCGCTTGTCCTGCTGGCGATCCCGCCGATTCTGATCAATACGGCTCTGGCCTACCGCTCTGTTCCGGACTCGGTCGTGGAGTCTGCCAGAGGGATGGGAATGTCTGACGGGCAGCTTTTCTGGAAGGTGCGGATTCCGCTGTCGCTGCCTTTTATATTTACGGGCCTTAAGACGGCGGCGGTGGAAGTGATCGCCAGCGCAACCCTGGCCACTTATATCGGAGGCGGAGGCCTGGGTACGATTATATTCACCGGATTGGGATTGAACCGGACGGACCTGTTGCTGATCGGCGGTCTATCGGTGGCGGTGCTGGCGATATTGGTCAGCGGTATCCTGAATCTGCTGGACAGGAGAATCTTAAGATATACACATCTGGGAACCTCTCAGTAATGATAATCACCATACCTTCGCGTGTATGCGAAAATAGGTTCCGTGAAACTGGTTTTTCAGAATTAAGGGCGTAGTGTATGCGCCAGAGGAGGAAAAAATGAAGAGACTTATGAAGAAAATGGTTTTGCTTTGTATTGCAGGAGTATTGCTTACCGGGATGTTAGCCGGCTGCGGTGGGAAAAAGACGGAGGCGATCCGGGTTGGGACCAAAGATTTTACGGAAAACCTGATCGTGGGCGAGATTTATGCGCTGGCGCTTGAGGACGCGGGATATGAGGTGGAACGCATCTTTGATATCGCCGGAAGTGTGGTGCATACTTCTATAACCAACAATGAAATCGACCTGTATCCGGAATATACAGGGACGGGGCTGCTGACGATTTTACAGCTGCCTATGATTACGGATGCACAGCAGGTGTACGATACCGTAAAAGAAGAATATAAGAAGAAATATGACTTGGTTTGGCTTGATTATGCCCAGGCAAACGACGGGGAAGGCATCGTGATCCGCACGGATGTGGCCGAGAAGCTGGGAATCAGCACCCTGTCCGATCTTCAAAAGCACGCGTCCGAGATCCGCTTTGTGTCCCAGGGGGATTTTGACCAGCGGGAAGATGGGCTGATGGCTTTGGAACAGGTATACGGCCCCTTTGACTGGAAGTCGTCCACCGTCTATGACGGCGGTTTGAGATACTCCGTCCTTTCCAATAACGAAGGAGACGCGGCGCCGGCCTACACTACAGAAGGACCGCTGGTAAAACCGGAATTTACACTGCTGGAAGATGACAAGCATGTATGGCCGCCTTATAATCTAGCTCCGGTGGTACGGCAGGATCTTCTGGATAAATATCCGGATGTGGCGGATATCCTCAACAAGATCAGCGCCGGTCTGGATACGGAGACAGTGACGGAACTGAATGCGGCGGTGGATGTTGATAAGCGGGAATATGAAGAAGTGGCCAAGGAATATTACGATTCCCTGAAATAAATTACAAACGATGCAGACGCGGTAAAATGGAGGCACAGTGTGAGCATATCCATAGAATTTAACGATGTAAGCAAGAAGTTTCAAAATACTTCGGAATACGCCGTGGATCACATCAGTTTTTCGGTAACTCACGGGGAGCTGATCACGATCCTGGGGTCATCCGGCTGCGGAAAGACTACCCTGTTAAAGATGATCAACCGGCTGTACGAACCGGACAGCGGGGTGATCCGGTTTTTCGGTGAGGATATCAGCAGGAACGATCCAGTGGAATTCCGCCGGAAGATCGGCTACGTGATCCAGCAGGTAGGTTTATTTCCCCACATGACCATAGAAAAAAACATAGCCACGGTTCCCAGAATTCTGAAATGGGACAAGGATAAAATCCGCAGCAGAATCGACGAATTGCTGATTCTGGTGGGCCTTGACCCGGAAGAGTACCGGAAGAGATACCCGTCCCAGCTGTCCGGCGGCCAGCAGCAGAGAGTGGGGTTAGCCAGAGCGCTGGCCGCAGATCCGGAGCTGATGCTTCTGGATGAACCTTTTGGCGCCATTGATGCCATCACAAGGTTAAAACTTCAGGATGAGCTGTTGAAGATCCATCAGGCGTCCCGCAAGACTTTTTTATTCGTGACTCACGATATCAATGAAGCGTTTAAGCTTGGCAGCCGGGTATTGATTATGGACGGCGGGAAAATCCAGCAGTTTGATAATCCCAGGAATATCGTTACTAATCCTGCCAATGCCTTTGTGGAATCCCTGATCGACTCGGTCAGGCAGCAGGAACTGTTATGGAAGGAAACCACCTCATGATAGAATACCTGATAAAATACCATGGAAAGCTGGAAAAGGCTCTGTATCAGCATCTGGAGATCGTGCTGCTGACATTGGTTATCTCCATACTGGTGGCGGCGGTGCTGACGGTACTGCTGTTACAGTTCAAACGTCTTTCCGGTTTTGTCATTCATTTGTTTGAGATGATCTACTGTATACCGAGCCTGGCGCTGTTCGCCATCATGATTCCGCTGACCGGCCTTGGGAAAACGACAGCGGTGATTGTTCTGGTGGTATATAATCAGTATCTGCTGCTGCGGAATTTTCTGGACGGCCTGTATCATGTAGATCCGGCCGTTGTGGAAGCTGCTACCGGCATGGGGATGAGCAGGAATCAGATTCTTCTGCAGGTCCGTCTGCCCCTGGCCCGAAAAGCCATCTTCGCGGGCATCCACCTAGCGGTGGTGTCTACGATCGGAACCGCGACCATTGCCGCGACGATCAACGCGGGAGGAATCGGGAGCATCCTGTTTGACGGGCTGAGAACTCTGAATACGGTGAAGATCGTCTGGGGCGCCGTCATGGCCGCCGGACTGGCGGTTGTCGTGAACTGGATCTTAAATGCGGTGGAAAAAAAGATAGGATAATACAAAAGGGGACATGTCCATTTCGGTCTGGGACATGTCCATTCCAGTTTGGACATGTCCCAAACCGAAATGGACATGTCCCCTTTTACTTAAATAGGAGTGACGCGAGATGAAGTATGATTTTGATGAAGTGATAGACAGAAGGGGAACTTACAGTATAAAATGGGATTCCGGCGAGCAGCTGATCCGTAAGGGACTGGCGGTCCGGGTGGACGATGACACGATTCCGCTGTTTACGGCGGATATGGATCTGGCCTGCCCGCAGCCGGTTCTGGAAGCGCTTCGCCGGGTGGTGGATCACCGGATATTCGGGTATTCGGACTGTACGGTAGTTCCGGAATATTACGAGGCGGTTATAAGCTGGTTTCATCGCCGATATGGCTGGCAGATAGAAAAGGATGAGATCCTGTATGTCAATGGAACCGTGGAAGCACTCCAGATCGCGGTGGAAGCTTTCACGCAGGAGGGAGACGGAATTATAATTCAGCGCCCGGTATACGGCCCTTTTTCCGGTACGATTGACAATACACATAGAAAGCTTATCAATAATCAGATGCTTGAACATGAGGGCTATTATACGATCAACTATGAAGATCTGGAGCAAAAGGCGCGGGATCCGCAGAATAAAATGATGTTTCTTTGCAGTCCGCATAATCCGGTTGGCCGTGTCTGGACACCGGAGGAGCTGCGAAAGATTGCCGGTATCTGCAGGAAGAATGACGTCCTTTTGGTGGTGGATGAGATTCATGGAGATATCATCCGCAAGGACGTAAGGTTCTATCCGATGGCTGCCGTAGCGGATACGGATCGCATGATAATCTGTACTGCGGTTAATAAAACCTTTAATCTGGCAGGTCTGCAGTGCTCAAATATTATTATAAAAGATCCGGAGCTTAGGGAGACATTCCGCGCCCACGCCGGGTACAGAGCGCCGACGCCCTTTGCCATAGCTGCCTTGATCGCGGCGTACCAGGAATGCGATGACTGGGTGGGCCAGATGAACGATTACATCGACGGGAATATCCAATGGGTGTTGGATTTCCTGAAGGAGAGGATGCCCAAAGTTAAGTGCGCGCGTCCGGAAGGAACCTATATCCTCTGGATGGATTTTCGCGGGTACGGGCTGCCGGCTGAAGAGATCAGGGACCGCATCTATAACCGGGCTAACGTAATCCTGGAGGCAGGCAGCGTTTTTGATCCGGAGTACGCAGAAGGATACGAGCGGGTCTGCCTGGGAACTCGCAGGTCGCTGATACAGGAGGCTTTTGAAAGGATCGCCCGGCAGTTTTAATGGTTACAATATTTGCTGCCTTGCATGGGTGGATCTGATCTGTCAGGGAAACGGAGAAAACGTATTTACCATTTTTTGTAAAGTTATCTTGAAAAAAGGGCGGTCGTTTGATAAAATAGGCAAATATTATTGGACGATGGAAAGAGCTGACAGTTGTGGTATCAGGATACAGACTTTGCGCAGGACTGTCTGCATCTGTAATTGACCATCAGGTGTTATATCCTATTTGCAATAGAAGTTTAAGTTGTAATTTTGAAGGGTGTAACCTGTCCATTGTTCAATAAGAGGCGGGGAACACCCTTTTAGGATCGCCAATAGGGAAGAATGAAAAATCTGAAAGGATAAGAGAATGGGAAAAACGAAAAAAAGACTGCTGGCCCTGGCGCTGACAGCGGCCGTGTCCATGACGCTGCTGCCGGGAACGGTATATGCGGAAGAAACAGAGGGCGAACAAAGGACTACAGACCCGTGTGTGATCACGGAGGGATGCATGCTGGAGAACAGCCATGAGGGGGAGTGCCGGACAGCGTCAATAAACGGGGAAAATTCATCCCTAATGGCAGGTGGCCAACAAGAAGCTGCTTTTGACAGCTCTATATCGTTGGATATTTATTCTTCTGCTGCGGGGGATGGATATACTTGGGATCATGTTTCCCGTACCCTTACTCTAGCGGGATTGGATCTTCACACGGATAATACATCGCTGTCTCTTCCGGACAAGGCGACGATCGTTTTAACGGACGGAACCCAGAACACGATCACTAACACTCGGGGAGATGGTATTTCGTGCTCCGGTGATATGACGATAACAGGCGGAGGTTCCCTTGATGTTACCAGCGCACGAAATGGAATATTCGGCGGCGTTACGATAAAGGGCGACAGTACGTTAAAAATTCATGCGGGGGATTCCGGTATTTACGTTTTTGATGATAAAGAGCTCTCTATATCGGAAAACGCGGTTCTTGATATTACAGCACAGAAACATGGCCTGTCGACTTCCATTTATATTCCCGTTACGATATCAGGAAGTCCTACGGTAACGATTTCGGCAGGGGAGGATGGAATTTTATGCGGCGATGTCATCCAGATTCTAGGCGGTACCATAGACATCACCGCTGTCAACAACGGAATGTATGCTGACTGGGGCGAGCTTCTCATCGAAAACTGTGCTAAGCTTTCGGTAACCTCTGAAAACAACGGGATTTATTCCGCTGTCGATATGACGATAAAAAACACTCCTTTAGACATGAAAACAAAAGGATGCGGTCTAAGCGCGGAAAATGATCTGAAACTAATAGATATATCGCAGGGAGCATTCTATGCCCATGAGCATGGTGAGGCTGTGGAGGCGGAACACGTCATTTTGGATAACTCTCAGATAACGGTGGAAGGTGAGGGACGCGGGATCAGCTGTTTTGGCAGCGATGGCAGCGTTTCGTTCACGAACGGTTCCGATGTCGGTATCCGGACTACAGAGGCCGGTGTAATTTCAAAGCTCATACTGGGGGATGGCTGCGCACTGGAACTTTCAGGAGGAACCTCATCTGCAATAAGTCAAAGCAGCGTATGGACCATAGAACAGGGAGCTTCCCTGACGAACCGCGGCAGCCTTTCTAATAAAGGCACCCTAACAGGTGCGGGCAGTTTCCGAAACGGCGGGGTTTTTATACAAGAACCGGAGGGCGCATTTTCTCTTACCGGCCAGCTTCAGAGCGAACCGGGAAGTAAAGTATTTATATCGGGAGCGGAGGAGGAACTTGAAAACAGGCTGTCCCAGCTTGGGACGGTTTACCGGATATGCGAGGCTATCCTCGATTACACACAAGAAACACCGCCTGCGGACGGGGATGGATATGCATGGGATCAGGAAACAAAAACGCTTACGCTGTCCGGTTTCAAGATGGATCTCTCTTCTCTGAACGAAGGCGAAACGGCGATACATCTTCCTGAGGGAGCAAAAATAAAACTTATATCCGGAACTGATAATACAATAATAGTAAATGGCAATGAGAAAAAAGCCCTTCGTTCTGAAGGTGGTCTGCTTATCTATGGTGGCGGCTCGCTTTTCATAAACAATCAAAAGGGAATTGCCGTGGATGCCGGCAATGAGCTTACAATCGCGGACAGCGCCGTGACAATCAGCTCCCCGTTTGGAATTGCGGCACAGTCGCTCAACGTATCCTACGCGCAGCTGATGGTGATGGCGACAGAAGGGCCCTCTGTTTCTGCGACCGCCGGTATTCGAATCAAAGACTCCAGGCTGGGGCTTTACAGCCTTGGGGATACGGTGGTTCGGGTTCTGAAGTCGGATTTAGGACCGGATGCTATAAATATGAAAGGTCTGCCGGACAACATGACGGTATCGGAAGTGGGTGGAGTCTATATTATTACGGATCAGGACACAAACGCGATTCAAACGCTGGAATTGTCCGATTATAAATTAGGCCATGTAATTATTTTTGAAAGTAATTGCGGTATAGAGGTGCCAACTGCGCTGGTGGAACATAATGGAAGCGGAAAACAGCCCGAATTGTCAAGAGACGGTTACACTCTGACCGGGTGGTACGCGACAAAGGACTTTTCAGGCAGCCGCTATGATTTTGCAACCCCGGTTACGCAGGATCTGACTCTCTATGCAAAGTGGGAGAAGACCGTTTATGAGGTAACGGTACTGACCGACGGCAATGGCACGGCTTACCCCTCGCACTCCCAAGCCCCGGAAGGAACGGAAATTACTTTAACTGCCGCAGCGAATGAAGGTTTCCGATTCAAAGAATGGCAAGTTGTGTCCGGAGGTGCGGCCGTCATAGGAAATAAGTTCATCATGCCTGCCGGGAATGTTACCGTGAAGGCAATATTTGAAAAAGACAGCATCATCCCTCCGGACCATACGCACAGCTGCAGTACCGGTTGGAAGTCGGATGCGGTATATCATTGGCATGAATGTACTTGCGGGGAAAGGATCGACATGGCCGCCCATACCTTTGGCGATTGGACGGTGACGAAGGCGGCCGGGGCTAACGAGGCAGGCAGCCGTGAAAAAAGCTGTACGGTCTGCGGATACAAAGTGACTGAGACGATCCCGGCCACGGGCGGCGGACCGGATTTGAAGGCGGGCAGCCCGCAGACGGGTGATAACGGCAATATGGAGCTTTGGATCGGTCTGCTTATTCTGGCAGGCGCGGGTCTGACCGGTACTTTGGTTTATACTCGGAAAAAGAAATACAGCTGAGGGGACTTTCACGTGTTTGTGTATACCCGCTGCTTGAGGCAGGGCACAGAGACAGTATAAAAGCCAGGTTCAGAAACCGAGCCTATTCACCGGAAACACATCATGTGTTCCTGGTGAATAGGCTCTTTATTTATATACCTGAAGAATCGGTAACAGTGATACCATAGTCCGCCAGACAATGTTTCAGGCCGCAGACCGAATCAGAGAACCGGATTCCAAACGAAGTAATTTTGCTGTTGTCGATCATAAGATTTCTGGGCCGATTCATGAACCGTGTCCTGTCCGGCAGCAGCAGATCCTTGCGATTCCCGCATCCGAGCACATCCATCCATTTTTGTACGGTTTCCAATGTGCTGAATTCATTTGCGCTGCCAAAATTATAAACGCCGCCCGGTATAAAGAGAGCCTTCCTAAGCCCGGTTACCACCTCATGGACCCAGGTGATTCCCCGGAAATCATAGACAGGAAGCGTAAGCTTCTCACCCCGGATCAGGGCGTTCAGAAGCTGAAGCAGCAGATTCTGATGCGTCCGCTTCCCCAATGCCGGCAGATCATACATCCAGGTCAGACGCAGACAGACTGTGTCCGGCAGCAGAGAGAAAAGCTCCTGCTCCGCCCGCAGCTTGCTGATTCCATAGACATTGGTGGGAGCCGCGGCATCTTCTTCCCGGTTGGGGGCCATTTCGCCGCTGTTATGGTAAATCTGGTCGGAACTCATAAAAATCAACCGGGCCGCGTTTGCCTTACAGGCCTCGGCCAGATACAGCGGCCCCATAACATTTACCTGTTCACAAAGAGACGGATGTTCTTCACAGAATCCTACATCCGACAGGGCAGCGCAGTGAAGCACAAAGTCCGGCCGCAGTTCCTTCACAACATCCGCGACTTCCTGCCGGTTCGTAATATCCAGCCGGGAATGCCCGATCCGGTATACCGTACAGAGTTTGTGCAAATCATCTGCCAGGCGGGAGCCGAGGAATCCGTCGGCTCCGGTAACCATGATTTTTGTGTTCCGGTCTATGTTATGGGAAACCTCATGGTCCCTGTAGAAATTTTCCTGCGATTCTTTATCGTTCTTTAATTCTGTCATAAAACCTCCCGGAGACATCCGACTTCTCATTTATTTTCTTCAACCCTGCGATTCCACAGTAACCGTGCCGTCTTCTTCCACCGTAATTTTCATCCCTGAGTTAACATAATCTAAAAAATCTTCCCCCAGGTTATCCACGGTGGGCATGGACTGGTCCGTCCACACATCCGCCAGGATAGCGCCGGCGGCGGCCAGAGAATCGATCGGTTTGGAAAAAAGCAGGCAGGCAGGCTGCCGATGCATGGAGGCAGCCGTATATAAAACCATGCCGCCGGTGGTGGAACCGATGGTCTGAGGCAGGCACAGAGCTTTGCCGGCCATCTGTTTCCCGTTCAGATCGGGATTATTCTGATCCGAACAGGTAGCGTTCTTATCTCCGAACATGAGGCTCTTCTGAAAACTGGCCAGTGTGTTAAATCCCGCGTGGGTGACCAGAGCCTCAGCGGTAACCCGGCCCGGAACTACCGGACGGCCTTTGAATGTCTTTTTCATAAGCTGCCTCCTTTCGATAGGTAAGAGAGTATCTGTTCATCCCGGAAATACCGGGCGCTGGTATAGGTGCGAAGCTTATTGGAACTGGTAATAACCGGCATTTTCCCACACATCGGATTGTTCATGTACATCAATGGGCAAATATAGCTTAAGACAACGCCGGCCTCCCTCAAACGGGCGGCTTCCGGCGTGGCGGTAAACTTCTTAAGCACAGCCGGGGACGTAGTCATCACGGTCGGGACCGCTACCTTACTGCGGCCTGCCTGCCGAAGGGATTCCGGCAGCGCCTTGCTCCAGTGAACCAGCTGTTCGTAGGATAAATGCGGACATCCGATGAAACAGAGCTTCGGAGCGGCGGACGGATCTTTCCAGATACAGGGATATTCCCGCTGCACCCGTTCCAACTCCGCGTCGTCAATCACATACGTTTTGGCATCGGCTTTGATCAGGGAGCCGCCTAAGCGGACGGCCTCCGGGGTCAGGTTTTCGATGTGATACAGCCCGACCGCTCCGTTGGAAGCGGTGGCGGCGCCCATATCCTTCAGATAATCTCTGGCATCCTGATTCAATTCGGCGCCAAGCCAATGGTCCAATCCTTTGATGTAAGGGACATCCTCCATCACTTTCATGCCGATGGCGCTGCCCAGGACCTGGGCCTCCGGTTTCTTAGAGGTTCGGATCTCCACGATCCAGTCCGCCTGCCTGCCCTCGTCGGTCAGCAGGCCGAAATACGGAACCCGTCCGGCGATACTGCCGAACAGCTCGATGATACCGGAGTTCCGGTTGCACCTGGCTCCCAGGACGCTGTTGGCGTAGACCACGGCGCTGCTCTCCGCCCAGGAGAGGATCTCCCCTTCTTTGGGCGTATTGCCCACCTGGTCAAAATAACAGGCGCAGGTGAAAGGATCATTGTCCAGAAGGCCCAACTGTGTCAGCTGCCCTTCGTACATCTCCTGTTTGGAGTACATGATCTTAAAAAATAGTTTTTGTATCAGGTTCGCCGGAACATTTTTATCCAGCGGACGGGGATCGATGCTGAATTGCTGCTTGGACAGTGCGCCGCCTTTGATTAGTTCGTCCATCAGGCCGTACACCGGGTCCAGAACAGACAGGCCGAAGCTGGTGACCAGATGGCCGTATTTACCTGTGACAGGAACCATTTTGGATGCGCCGAAGGTTTCGCCGTACATGACCAGGGTTTTCATCACCTTGGCCATGGCTTCTCCCTGGCGGCCGTCCAGCATTTCCTGTTCTTCCGCCGTTAACTGCATGGATGCCATGAGCATTCTCCTTTCTTGATTTCCACGGGAAAGTGCGCCTGTGGAATAAATAAGCCCCCTTTAAATTTTGCTGCCCAGGGTATAGGCGGCTCTGACAGCCTCCAGAACCTTGCCGGGAGCAAAACTGTCCCCGATCTGGTAGAGCTCCGGGGCAATATGGTTTCTCTGAGCTTCCAGGAACAGGGAAGCGTCCTCGCGGCCGCCGGCAGCCAGTACGATCAGATCGGCCTTCAGAACCTTCGAAGTGGTTTCGGTGCCAAGCTTGGGCGCCAGGGGATTTTCTATGTTTTTCGGCAGGATAGGCTGCCAGGTTATGTAGGGATCGGGTACCCCCTTGGAAATATTTTGCTCTACCGTCACCTCGTTACCGTGGAAAGATACGACCTTACAGCAGTTTAATAAGGTGACGCCCGCCTGCTTCATATAATGGATCAGATGACCGCGGTTGGCGGTACAGGTGCCGTCCATGAAGTAGCTGGTCATCTCGACTACGGTAACCTCGCAGTTGTGCTCATAACTCAGCCAATATGCGGTTTCGCAGCCCACTACACCGCCGCCGACCACAAGGATTTTCCTGGCATTGCCAAGCTTCTCGGGATGGCAGAGAAGATCGGAGGCCTCCACCGTGGGCGCTGCGTCGATGCCGGGAACCGGCAGAGCGGAGGGTTTGGTGCCGGTGGCAAAGATGATGCTGTCATATTGTTCCTGCCGCAGCTGTTCGGGGCTGGCCTCGGTATTCAGGCACAGGGTCAGGTTGCCTTCGGATGCCGCCTTGATGGCCTGGCGTTCCAGATAGAGGCGGTAGTTATCCAGGTCGAATTTGATCTTTGGAACAGATCCGGGGATCAGTTTGCCGCCCAGCCGGTCCTCTTTTTCGAACAGGGTCACCTGGTGTCCACGGCCGGCGGCAGTGGTCGCGAAGAGGATACCGGCCGGCCCTCCGCCGACGACAGCGATCTTCTTCGGCTTTGCAGGCGCGGGAGGGACCTCCGGCAGGAGATGTTCGAAGGAAGTCCGGGCATTGACCGCGCACTGGGGATGGCCGCCGTCCACGAATTCATTGATGCAGCCCTCCTGACAGCCGATGCAGGGAGTAATTTCTTCCACATGGCCGGAATAAGCTTTGCGGGGCCAATCCGGGTCGGCCAGAAGAGGGCGGCCCAGCATGACCATATCGCATTTTTCATCCCGCAGCGCCTGTTCCGCCAGATCCGGGTAGCCAAGCTTGCCAACGGCGACTACCGGAACCGGAACTCCCGCGTTTGATACAATGTCATGTTCTGAGAAATATTGTTTGACGGTCCGGGCTACATCAAGGAAACAGCCCGCAGGCATTCCGGCGGGGGGATGGGGCAGCCACCAGTTGTCATAACAGCCCAGATCCACATCAAAAATATCCACGCCGGCTTCCACCAGATGCTTCATGTAATCCAGAGTCATTTCCACGGTCCGTCCGTTTTTGAATTTCTTTAACGGATTTCTCTCCATGGTGTCCCCGTAGGTTTCATTCAGGGCCAGGGACAGATCGATCCGGTACATGATCGGATAGTCGTCGCCAACCCTTTTGCGGATCTCCCTGACGGAGTCCAGACCGAACGCCTGCCAGTCCGCGAAATGCCCCAGCTTCCGGTGGTTGAACGCGGGATTGGTAAGCTGTTCCATGAGGTAGCCTTCGTGTCCGTGCAGATAGACGCCGTCCAGTCCGGCGGCTTTGGCGTCCGCGGCGGCCTGGCCTGTGTTCTTGACAATTTTCTTGATTTTGTGTCCGGACAGGCGCATGCAGGGAATTTGCGACATGTAAAAATTGGGATTGAAGGATGCGCTGACCGGGAATTTTAACTCATTGATCAGGCACTGGGGATTTCCCACCCGCCCCAGCCCGGCGGTCAGCTGCACGAAGATTTTGGCGCCGTAGACATGGACGCCTTCCGCCAGATCCCGCCAGCCCGCGAACACGGTGCGGCTCCGGTCGATACGGGGAAAATAGGTCAGTTTGCCAAGCTCGGTGATGGAATGGTCAATGCCGTGACTGATGGGAACCAGGCCGGTGGTGAGCAGGCCGGTTCCGCCTTTGGCCCGGGCGAAAAAGTATTGGAGCATTTTGTCGTTGGGCCTGCCGGTCTCCTCGCACATATCGATATTTCCCATGGGAGCCATAACCAGCCGGTTCTTAACGGTCATGCGGTTGATCCGGATCGGGGAAAACATCGAGGTGTAAGGGTAGAGATTCTGCGTCATTCTGGCACAGCCCGCGCGGACCGCGGAGTCGTCGGTGACCCAGCTGCCGTAGCTGTCTACCAGGCGCTGTACGAGAGCATCTGTTTTCATGGGGGAATTCCTCCTTCTCTAGAGAACGAATATTCTTCTACTATGATTGTATCTGGGTTGGAGGAGGATGTCAAATAATTAACAATTCCGGTGTTCTTAACGAATGTGGAAAAATGATGCGGCTCATGATACAATGAAGCGTAGAAAACGACTGCGAAAAGGAGAGGATGAGCGCAATGAAGATAACCTACATCGGTCACAGCGGTTTCTCTGTGGAGCTGGAGGAGGCCGTATTGATATTTGACTATTATCAGGGGACGATCCCGGAGTTTGACGGCAGGAAGCCGATTTATGTATTTGTCAGCCACAAGCATCACGATCATTTCAATCAGGAGATCTTCGCGCTGTCGGATCAGTATCCGGATGTAACCTATATATTGTCCTCGGATACCCGAATGAACGAAAAATACATGGAACGCAGGGGCATACCGGCAGCGGCCAGAGAACATATAATATATATAGGTAAAAATGCGGAACAGGTTCTGCAAGGCCCGGGTGATACGAGAGTGACGGTGGAGACGCTGGCCTCCACGGATGAAGGCGTGGCTTTCCTTGTCGGTATGGGAGACAGATGTATTTATCATGCCGGAGATCTGAACTGGTGGTCCTGGGAAGGAGAGAACGATGACGATGAGCGCCGCATGGAGGAAAATTTCAAGCGGGAAATGAAAAAGCTGGAGGGCAGGCGTTTTGATGCCGCATTCCTGCCGCTGGATCCAAGGCAGGAGGACCGGTTTTCCTGGGGATTCGATGTGTTTATGAGAACGGCGGATGCCGGAAAGGCGATTCCCATGCATTTCTGGGGAGATTACTCCGTGATTCCCAAGCTGCTCTCCCTGGATTGCTCGAAGCCTTATCGTGACCGGGTGGTAGAGATTACACGGGAGGGACAAGTGTTTGAGTTTTAGAGCGATGAATGAAGGCGGCGCAGGCGGATGGATATAGAATAAGGAATATGTGAAATAAGCTGCGACAGACATAGAGATAAGCCCTGGGCAACAGATTGGCTGTAAATGAGGAAGATAGGAAGAAAGGAAGAGGAGACAATGCCCCCTTTATATCTATTGATAAAGCCGGCATCATCTAATTGCAATATGCACTGTGATTATTGCTTTTATTGTGATGAGGCAAAGAAACGGGAACAATATTCTTATGGATACATGGAAGCGGATACGGCGGAAAATATGGTGAAAAAGGCGCTGGAAGAGGCGGAGGGCCAATGTACCTTTGCCTTTCAGGGCGGGGAGCCGACACTGGCCGGCCTTCCCTTTTTTCAACACTTCGTGTCGGCGGTGGAACAATATAATAAGAAAGGGCTGCCGGTCAGCTATGCGATTCAGACCAATGGGTTTGACCTGGCGGAGGAATGGTTTCCGTTTTTGAAGAAACACAAGTTTTTGGTGGGCGTATCCCTGGACGGGCCGAAGAGCTGTCAGGACATGCACCGCCATGGGCCGGGCGGCGCCAGTACGTTCCAGCGGGTCTGGTCTACCATACGTAAGCTTAAGAAGTACGGGATCGAGTTTAATGTGCTGACGGTGTTAAACGGTTCCAACGCGCCGAAAATCGGAGAGATCTACCGGTTCCTGACCGAGAAAGAGATCTGGTATCAACAGTATATTCCCTGTCTGGACCCACTGGGAGAGGATAAGGGAAATGAGAGGTACTCGCTTTCGGCGGATCAGCTGGGGGAAGCCTTAAAGGAACTGTTTGATCTGTGGTATGAAGATTTGATCCACGGCAAATATGTGTATATCCGCCAGTTCGAGAACTGGGTCGGAATCCTGAAAGGATTTGTGCCGGAGAGCTGTAATATGTGCGGCAGATGCAGTGTCCAGACTGTGGTAGAAGCCAACGGGGATGTGTATCCCTGTGATTTTTACGTGGTGGACCGGTACCGGATCGGAAATGTGAACGCGGACAGTTTCGCGGATATGAGAGATTCCGATACCGCCAGAGAATATCTGGAGCCGTCACTGGAGACAGATGAGGCGTGTAAAGACTGCAAATGGTATCCCCTGTGCAGAGGCGGATGCAGAAGAGAACGGGATTACGGGGAAGAGAAACTGAGACTGAATTGCTTTTGCGGGGCATACCAAGCGTTTTTCCCTTACGTGATCGAACGCCTGGAACAATTGGCATCTGCCCAGTAGAGAGGGGACTGGCACATTCCGTCAGAAGGATTGGCCAGTATGCAACAAATGGCGGAAGGGGCCTGTCCCCGGAAGCCGGCATAAGTGGAAAAGCTTCGCCTTCCGGGAAGACGAGTGCGGTAGCGTATATAAAGAGGGGACTGGCACATTCCGTCAGAAGAGTTGGCCGGTGTGTAACAAATGGCGGAAGGGGCCTGTCCCCGGAAGCCGGCATAAGTGGAAAAGCTTCGCCTTCCGGGAAGACGAGTGCGG
>NZ_JAHQCX010000006.1:0-191163 GCF_019042245.1 Diplocloster modestus | reverse complement strand
TAGCGTACATAAAGAGGGGACAGGCCCCTTCCGCCATAAGTATCTTACTGGCCAACCCTTCTGACGGAATGTGCCAGTCCCCTCTCAGCAAAAAAGTGTAACCGGATCGCAAATATTTACGCCTTATGACAAAATCTTACCATCCACAGCAGGAAAGCGGCGTGATAAGATGGTACCATCATAGATTTCAAACAACGGCCGGCAAAAGGATTGAAAAGTTATGAGGAAACAACACAACTAAAAGAATCAGCCGTAAAGGCTATTATGGAGGATGAATGATGAAGAAGAAATTAGTCGGGAGCTTAGTGGCGGTTGCGATGATCATTGGTCTTGTTGGCGGATGCGGTTCTTCCGGCAGTCCGGCGGCGGCAGACAGCGGTGCCGGGGAAGGCGCAAAGACAGAGCAGAGCAAGGATAATGAGGCGGCGGACAAAGGCGGTGAAACGTCAGTGAAACTGGCGGGCGAGGAAGACGGCGGAGAAAAAAGAGGATACCGGTTTACCTGGGTGAATCCCATCGTGGGCCTGGAGTACTGGTCCATCGCGGAAGAAGGCATGGCGGCAGCGGACGAGAAGTATGGCACGGACACTCAGACTGTGGGACCGACGGAAATCAATATAGATGAACAGATCAAACAGATTGATGCGGCTGTAGCGGCCAAAGTAGACGGAATCATCACGATGGCATTAGATCCGGAGGCATTTAAGCCGGCGATTGACCGGGCGGTGGACGCCGGTATCCCGGTAGTGTGTATCGATACAGACGCGCCGGACTCCAAACGGCAGTACTATGCAGGAACATCGAATTTTGACGCGGGAATGGAAGCGGGGAATAAGATGGCGGAGTTGACAGGCGGAAAAGCCAAGATCGGGATCCTGATGGGAGGAATTAATGCAGCGAACATGGTGGCCCGTGTGGAAGGGTTCAAAGAAGCGATCAAGGAATTCCCGGATATGGAAGTAATCGTGACGGAAGATTCCAATGCGGATCTGCTTACGGGCACCCAGAAAGCGCAGGCCATGATGCAGACCTATCCGGAAATGAATGCTGTGTTCGGAACAAGCTCCACCGATGCGCAGGCTGCGGGTAAAGTGGCGGAAGAGATGGGCGTAGTTGAGGATTATTGCATCATCGGATTTGATGATATGGAAGACACGCTGCAATATATCCGGGATGGAGTGGTAGACGCGACTACGGTACAGAAGCCGTATGAAATGGGTTATCTGGGTGTGGAACTGCTGGTACAGACCATTGAAGGAAACGGACCGGCAGAGCAGATCATAGACACCGGAGTTACCATCGTTACAAAGGAAAATGTAGATAATTATAAATAGTCTGTAACTGAGACAGGGTGGCGGAATACGGGAGCGCCGCAGGGTTCCTGAATTTCCCGCCCTGTTTTTGCTATTCAGGTGTGGCTTAGAAGGAGCGTACAAGTATATGAGAGAAAACAGTATGGTAAAAAAAGTATTTTCCAGTAAGGAAGTAGGGATATTAATTCCCTGGATTTTGATTTGCGTGATTACCAGCATTGCGAACCCGGCGTTTATCAGCTTTAACAATGTGATCAATCTGCTGCGGTCCGTTTCCATCACCCTGATTGGTTCCATCGGGGTTACGTTTGTGCTGATCAGCGGGCAGCTGGATTTGTCCGTGGGATCGATCATGGGGCTGGCAGGTCTGGTGACCGGTATGTTTCTGGATAAATATCAGGCGCCGGTGTGGCTTGCGATCCTGGCAGGCCTTTTTGCCGCCGCCTTGGTGGGGCTTTTTAACAGTGTGATCATTACAAAATTTAAAATTCCCGCTCTGATCGTGACACTGGGATCTATGTATATAGGCAGGGGGATAATCAATGTTATCTCCAAGGGAGTGCCCTTCGGCAGTTTCCCGGAGAACTTTAAACAATTGGGCCAGGGAACTTTCCTGGGTGTTCCATATTCGGTGTATATCGCCTTCCTCATTATGGCGGTCGGCGCGTTCGCGTTGAAATATACGGTGTATGGGAGAAGTACCATGGCCATTGGCGGAAACATGGAGACGGCCCGTGTATCCGGGATTCACATCGGCAGGATTGTAACCCTCACCTATGTGATCTCGGCAGTATGCGCGGGTATCGCAGGTATTCTTACCGCGTCCCGGTTATCCTCAGCCCAGGCTAACGCGGGGACCGGCTGGGAGATGACTATCGTATCGGCGGTGGTTATCGGCGGAACCAGTATGTACGGTGGTTCCGGATCGATCGTGGGGACCCTGATCGGCGTTGCCATTATGGAGACGCTGACAGTAGCCATGACCATGCTGCGAGTGGACGCCTACTGGCAGAAGGTGGTGGTGGGAGCCATTATTATTATAGCGGTTGGGATCGATACATACAGGAGAAGCAAGGCAGCGTCGGATAAGGGGTGATGGAAAATGGAAAAACAGATTATTATGCAGATGAAGCATATCACCAAACGGTTTCCCGGAGTTTTAGCTCTGGATGATGTAAACTTTGAGGCATATGCAGGGGAGATTCTGGCGCTGTGCGGAGAGAACGGGGCCGGAAAATCTACTCTGATGAAAATATTGAGCGGATCTTATCCCCGGTCCGCCTACGAGGGGAAGATCCTGATCGAGGGGAAGGAATGCAGGTTTACAGATACGGAGAAATCCGAACGGGCCGGAATCGCCATGATTTATCAGGAGATCAGTATGCATCTGGACGAGACAGTGGCGGAAAATATTTTTATGGGAAGATGGAAGAAGAAAAAAGGGATAATCGACTGGAAATGGATGAATCAGGAGGCACAGGAGTATATCGCGATGGTTGGCTTACGAGCCAGGCCTCAGGAACTGCTGCGAAATTTAAGTACCAGCCAGCAGCAGCTGGTGGCCATCGCCAGAGCGTTGACGAAAAATCCCAGAATCTTGGTGCTGGATGAGCCCACTTCTCCTCTTACGATACAGGAATCGGATAAGTTGTTTTCCATCCTGCACCGGTTAAAGAAGAAAGGGATCGCATGTATCCTGATCACACATAAGCTGGGAGAGGTATTTGCCAATGCCGACAGAGTTGTGGTTATGAGGGACGGACGGACTATTTCCGCCAGTAGGATGGAAGAGACTTCGGAAGATAAGATTGTCTCAGAGATGGTGGGACGAAAGATGGAGTCCTACTATCCCAAAGAAACCGCGCCAATCAAAGAAGTTGTGATGGAAGTAAAGAATGTCACAGTGGCGCATCCTTACGCAGCAAATAAAAATATCGTGGAGGATGTCTCCTTCTCCCTTCGAAAAGGAGAGATCCTGGGAATCGGAGGCCTGGTGGGAGCAGGACGCAGCGAGCTGGTCGACGCGGTCTTCGGCAAAATCAGAAAAAACAGCGGAGAGTTATTTGTGGATGGCAGGAAAGTGACGATTAAGAGTCCGGCAGATGCGATCCGTGCGGGGATCGCGCTGGTGACCGAGGACAGAAAGACCGACGGGATCGTAGGAGGCTTAAGTATCCGCCACAATATTGCGCTGGCATCTTTAAGAGAGCTGTCCGGATATGGTATTATGAAAGGAAAAAAAGAGAAGGCAAAAGTGGAGGAATTATTTTCCCGGATGGGAATCAAAGCGCCGGGGACAGAGGTACTGTTGCAGCAATTGTCCGGCGGAAATCAGCAGAAGGTAGTATTGTGCAAATGGCTGATGCGCAAGCCAAAGATTCTGATTTTGGATGAGCCGACCAGGGGAATCGACGTAGGGGCCAAAGCCGAGATTTATAAAATCATGGTATCTCTGGCCAAAGAAGGAATCGCTATAATAATGATATCATCGGAACTTCCGGAGCTGATCTCCATGTCTGACCGGGTTCTGGTATTGGCCGAGGGAAAACTGGCCGGAGAACTTGCCCGGGAGGAATGTACCCAGGAGAAGATTATGATGTATGCGACCAACATTGGGAATCAATAACAGATAAAAATAAAGTCCGAAAAACCGGTAGAAAGGCATGGGATATCAAATGGGGCATAAGAGGCAGTATTATATATCGATTCGAAAGCGGATTATCGTTCTGGTACTTGCGGTATTTACCGGGATACTGCTTCTTATGCTGGTGCAGGATAGCTACCGGCAGAAGATAGACAGTGAAAAGGACAAGCTGATCACCTTGAGCAATCTGTTTAATGATATCAGCCTGGAAACAGACAATTGCGGTAACCTGATCTACAAATTAGTCAATGGCAAGCTGGCCCAGCAGAAAAATTTTGATTATGAACAGTACGGGTTCATACAGGAAAAAATGCAGTATGCTTCGGAGCAGCTGGCGGACATGATGAATATGGAAAACTACAACCGGAGTACCATTGACTTAAAATACATGATTTCCACATATTTGCAATACGCCTCCGATACCATCACAGCGGCAAAAACCGATCGTTATGATGAGATCAACAGCATCTATAAAAAAAGTGAGCAGACCAGGGAATTTATCCGGGAACAACTGAACGTGGTTTACCGGGATATTCAGCAGAATCATAGGGTCAGCATGGAGGAATTAGAAAAATACAGGCGTTACATCATCTATATCAACGTGTTTACGACGATCAGCGTGGGGGTGTTTGCCTGGATCCTGTTCTGGATACTGGACCGCATGATTACCCGCCCCATCAATATCCTGTCTGAACAGATGAAGGGATTTTCCCTGACGGACGGGAAGCCTGAGGCTACCATAACTTTTAAAGAACCGGAAAATGAAATCGATTATCTGAATAACACATTAAGCGAAATGCAGGAAAGGATCTGTAATCAATATAATATAACCGTGGAGAATGCGGAACTGGAGAAAAAGCTGCGGGCGGAAAAGCTACGGGTGATTGAAAATGAGAAGCGGGTCAAAGAAGCGAAGTTTAAGAGCCTTCAGGCCAGGATCAATCCCCATTTTCTGTTTAATTCCATTAATCTGATTTCCAAGATGGCTTATATGGAGCAGGCCCGCCAGACCTCGGAGATGATGGAGGCGTTGGGAGAATACTTGAGGTACAATCTGGATCATTTTGATAAAATCGTGACGCTGGAAAAGGAGATTGAAAATATAGGGGATTATATCGCGATACAAAAGATCAGGTTTGGAAACAGAATATCATTTTCCGTAGACTCAGATGAACGGATCCGTGATGCGCGAATTCCATGTCTGGTGTTACAGCCGCTGATAGAAAATTCTATCATACACGGGGTCGGAATGTACACAAAAGATGGGATTGTTCAGGTCCGGGTGGGCCTGGAAGGGGAAAACAAGGTTATGGTCAGCGTGTTTGATAATGGCCTTGGCATGGAACCTGAAAAGCTCCGGGAGATTCGAAACAGGGCTGCCCGTCTGGAACCTGGTGAGGAAGACGGCTCTATCGGCCTGTCCAATGTGTTTGGCAGGTTGAGGCTGTTTTTTAACAATGAAGTGATCATACAGGTGGATTCAAAAAAGGGACGTTTTACCAGGATCGGGATCTGTTTCCCGATCCTAAAATCACGGGAGGGGGAGGATGGCGATGTACCGCATGCTGATCGCGGATGATGAGGAAATCGAAAGAAAAGCGCTGAAGATGATGCTGGAAGACGGCGTGCCGGAGTTAAAAGTCACAGCCGAGGCGGAAAATGGGATTACTCTGTTAAAACTTTTGAAAGAGCAGACGTTTGATATCCTGATCGTGGATATCGAGATGCCCGGACTAAGCGGTCTCGAAGCGCTGCAACTGGCCCTGGACGACCTGGGAAACACGAAGATTATTCTATACACAGCCTATAGTCAGTTTGATTACGCCCAGGTAGCTGTCCGCTGCCATGCCTATGATTATGTTCTGAAGCCGGCCAGACGGGAAAAGATGATCACTCTGATCGAAAAGTGTATCCGGGATCTGGAAAATGAGCGCAGCCATTCTATGAACAGCCAGCAATTAAAAGATGTTATTAAGAAAATCAGGCCTATGTTATCGGAGGAGATCATGGCCTATCTATGTGAGGGGGTGGGCGATCGTGAGAAGGTTCTGATGTATCTGCAGACATTGGGAATTATGGAGGAAGGCGGCTGTATTGTTACCTTCGCGGTTCAGACGGCTCCCCAGGACGCGGGTCAGCCGCAGGAGACTCTGCTGCAGATGGCAGGACTGCGCAAGGCTTTACATGATCTGCGGGAAGAAACGGTAAATATCATGGACAAGGTTGTAATTAGGATACGCAGAAATGAGATAATCTGCTTTATTCCTATGCGCGATATTAAGAATGAATATCAGAACCGGATCCGGATCATTGACCGGATTAATGTGATTCTGCACAAGGCGGAACGGAATGGAAATGTGACACTGTCGGCGGGGATCGGCTGTTTTTATGAGAAAGCGGATCAGATGCCTGTTTCTTACAAAGAGAGTATCAGCGCGCTGCACAGTGCGAAGTCCAGGCTTCCCATCTGCCATTATAAAGACCTATTTTCGGGAAACCCAAATGCGGCCCTGCAGGTCAAGACGATGGAAAAGGAAAAGAAACAGCTGCTGGAAGCGGTAAAAAACGGGGGACGGGAAGAACTGGGCAGAGCTATTGATTTGATCTTTTCACGGTATAAGGATGTGGAGAGGAGCCTGCTGAATGACCGGATCATCGAAATGCTGATGGACAGCCTGCAGGAGTTAGCCGATTATTTTCCGGAAGGAATTAACAGCAAATACAATATCAGCCAGCTGTGTACGGAATGCATCGAATGCCGTCATGTGCTGGAGCTGAAGAAGTGGTGTACGTCTGTGATGACAGGGCTCATGGAAGAGCTTCACAAAGACCGGGGAATGGAGGGCAATGACATCATAGACCGGGCTATGAAATATATGGACGATAACTATATGAAGGATTTGTCTTTGGAGGACGTGGCTGAGGTGTGTGATGTCAGCATCTATTATCTGAGCCGTCTATTTAAGGAAAAGACCAATGAGAACTATTCGACTTATTTGACCAGGATACGCATGGAAGCGGCCAAGAAATTGGTAGTAAAATATAATTATTCCATAAAAGTCCTGGCAGAAAAGCTGGGGTTTCACAATCCGGGATATTTCTGTAAGGTATTTAAAAATTATACAGGCTGTACGGTCAGTGAATGGAAGAGCAAATCTATGACCGGAAAGGGATGAAATGCCTGCCAGGTTTTTACGTATTGTATTGACAGGTTAATAGGAGAGGATGATTATCTTGATAAATAAAATCAAAATTCATATGGATCAGGAGACATATACGCTAGCGGACGATTTGGTCTATACGCATGTGCCGTTCTGGTACGGAGAAACCCAGCGGCCGCTGCATTTAAGCCTGCTGATGCCGAAACACAGAGAGGGCCATCCGCGGGTGCCTCTGATCGTCTGGATATGCGGCGGAGCATTTCGGAATATGGACCGGAATGTGTGGATTCCACAGCTTACCGGGCTGGCCAAAGAGGGATATGTGATAGCCAGCGTAGAGTACAGGACAAGCCACGAGGCGCCTTTTCCTGCTGCGCTTATGGATATCAAGTCTGCGATCCGTTTTCTAAGAGCCCACGCGCCGGAATTTTGTATAGATGGAGAACGGGTATATATCATGGGAGAATCTGCCGGGGCGACGCTGGCCCTTTTAGCGGGAGTCACCAAAGATACGCAGGAATTTGACCAGGGCGGCTATATGGATTACCCATCGGCCGTGAGTAAGGTGGTGGATTTCTATGGGCTGGCCGATCTGCTTCATGATCCAATCGGGGAAAATATAGAAAATGACAGAGTGATTCAGGATTTTCTTGCGGACGACCCGGACGCATGGGGGAAAAAAGCCAGCGCAATCAACTATATCCGGGATGGAATAGAACTTCCCGAGTTTCTGATTCTTCATGGCAATCAGGATCGAACCGTGCCGGTCAGTCAGAGCGAAAAGCTGTATGAAAGACTAAAAGAAGCCGGACAGAGAGCGGATTTTTATATACTGGAAGGAGCCGGGCATGGGGAAGATGTGTTTTACCAAAAAGAAATAATGGATATCATCCACGCTTTTTTGAGAGGGGACTGGCACATTCCGTCAGAAGAATTGGCCGGTATGTAACAAATGGCGGAAGGGGCCTGTCCCCGGAAGCCGGCATAAGTGGAAAAGCTTCGCTTTCCGTTCAGACAAGTGCGGTAGCGTACCTGCCTGTCCGGGGGAGAGGTTTTTCCTTTAGAGCCGGCATCCGGGGACAGGCCCCTTCCGCCATAAGTATCTTACCGGCCAACTCTTCTGACGGAATGTGCCAGTCCCCTCTCTGGCTATTTGGTGAATTCCAGCACAACGGGGGCGGAGCCGGCGGGGATATCCAGCAGGTCGATTACCAGGTTTCCTTCTGAGATGGCTACATTTGCGCCAAAGTTACCCAGTGTTTTGCGGTAATCGCAGGAAAATGCCGGTTCCGGAATGCGCAGCGTGCTGTTTCCGGCTTTCGGATTCGTGACCAGCAGGAAGATGGAAGAGTCATTCTGCGTGTAGTAGACAATTTCTCCGGTTTCCAGCTCTTCTTTTTGTCGGCTGAAGGGCTTCGTGGAATAGATGGCGGGGCTGTTGACCTCCATCCATTTTCCGAGATAGAGAAGACGGCTTTCCTGTTCTTCGGGAATGGTTCCGTCCGCTTTCGGGCCTACATTGATCAGGAGATTGCCGTTGTAGGCCACGGTGTCGATCAGCAGGGTGATCAGTTCGTTGTGGCTTACATAGTGTTCGTCGGTTTCGACCTGGTTGTATCCGAAGGATAAGCCCATGCCCTGGCAGCATTCCCATTTCTGCTCCAGGAACTTGTCGCCCCGGTGGTACTCTTTGGTTTTGTAATCAAACCAGACATCGTGCCAGCGGTCATTTACCACACCTTCGGGAACGGTATTGTAATAGTGGGCGAAGAGATAGGGGAGATCATCAAGCCCCTTAAGCGGCCAGTCCAGATCGTTCCACAGCACGGAAGGCTCAAAGGTGTCCACCAGCTCCATCATCTGGTTATAGGCAAAGTCGGCGTATCCGTTCGTGATATTGTTCGGATGATGTACTTCATAGTCACTCATCATGGCATTGTGGGTGACGTGCCAGTTTAACATGCCGGAGTAGTAGACGCCGAAGCGCATACCTTCGGAGCGTACCGCGTCGCACAGCTCTTTCATGAGATCGCGGCCGGGGCCCTTTTGATAAGAGTTGTAATCCGTATACTTGGTGTTCCAAAGGCAGAAGCCGTCGTGGTGCTTCGTGGTGGGGATCACATAGCGGGCTCCGGATTTCTTGAACAGCTCCGCCCATTGGGCCGGATCCCAGCGCTCGGCTTTCCACAGATCGGTAAAGGATTCGTAATCGAAATCTGCGCCGTAGGTTTTTACATGATGCTCATAAGTGGGGCCGAATCCGGCGCGCACGGAGTTGCAGTACCATTCTGCGTAGGGGTTATAGGCAAACCACCGCTCGTCAAAGGGGATGGTGCCGAGTTTCCCGGAAGGATATGCCCAGGCGGGGACGGAGTAGAGGCCCCAGTGGATGAAGATGCCCAGCTTGCAGTCATCGTACCATTGGGGTACGGTGTGGGTGCGGATGGAATCCATTTCTGGTTTAAATTTCATGAGTGATTCTCCTTTCAATCGAATACGTTGGTCTATAGTACATGTTGCTTAACAGGCTTCGCGTGGATCGCACAGCGGCAGTAAGGAAGATACCGCGTACGGGGCCCGCTACGGGCAGAGCGTTCCGGCTTTACCTATCTGGTTTCTGTTCGAATTCTTGTTCGCACGCGGTAAACCGGAAAACATTCCAACTCAAAGCGGGGACGCGAATAACCGCGGTCTGGTCTTCCACAGTTCCTCCCGGGCCGGGCGCGGGTGCTACACGAAACGGATCGGACTGCGTATTGCAGGCGTTTACATTATCATGATGCAGCAGGATATGTTCCTTAATGGACAGGGAACCGAAGGAGCGCAGATCCAGCGTTACCGTATGTTCTTCATCAGGGTCCCGGCTGACACAGAACAAAGTGACCTCCCTGCAGACTCCGGTCTGCGCGTCAACGGCCATAACGGCAACCCCGTCCAGATACGGAACCGAGGTATATTTCTTACAGTCGTACAGAGGGGTATCGATCAGAGTCATCAGGACATCCGTATCCTTTGCGTATTTTGCCACATGCATGAAGGGATAGAAGATGGTCTGGGCCCATGCGCCGCCGCCTTTTTCCGTCATGATCGGGGCGATGACGTTGACTAACTGTGCCAGGCAGGAGATTTTGATCCGGTCCGCGTGCTTTAACAGGGTGATCAGCATCAGCCCGACGACCAGGGCGTCTTCAAAGTTATAGACATCCTGTAACAGAGGCAGCGCCTGTCCCCAACGGTCCGCTGCGATCAGCTCTTCGTCCTGTCCTTTGGTGTGATACCATACGTTCCACTCATCGAAGGAGAGGTTCAGTTTCTTTTTCCTGTGTTTCTTCCCTTTCACCGTGTCGCAGATGCAGGCCACCGTGTGGATGAAGTCCTCCATATCCAGCGTGTTGGCCAGAAAACTGGCGGTATCATGTTCCGGGTTTTCATAATACCGGTGCAGGGACACGTAATCGACATAGTCGTAGCACTCGTCCAGCACGGTCAGCTCCCAGTCGCCGAAGGTCTCGATCACAGGACCGGTGGAACCGCATACGACCAGCTCGATACCGGGGTCAACCAGCTTCATGACTTTGGCGGATTCTCTGGCCAGGCGGCCATATTCCTGAGCGCTCTTCTGACCCGTCTGCCAGGCGGCGTCCATCTCATTGCCCAGACACCACAACGGGATGCCGAAGGGCTTCTCGGCGCCGTTTTTGATACGCAGGTCGGACCAGTAAGTTCCGCCGGCATGATTCGCGTACTCCACCACATTCCTGGCGTCGTCGGCTCCGCGGGTGCCCAGATTAACCGAATACATAAGCGACGCGCCGGCTTTTTTACAAAAGGCGGCAAATTCATGGAGGCCCACTTCATTGCTCTCTGTCGTCTTCCAGGCCAGATCCAGACGGCGGGGACGCTGCGAGACAGGACCTACCGAGTCTTCCCAGTGAAAACCTGATACGAAATTGCCTCCGGGATAACGGATCAGGGATATGCCCAGATCCCGGACCATGTCCAGCACATCTTTTCGGAATCCCAGTTCGTCTGCCAGGGGGTGCGATGGCTCATACAGCCCTTCATAGACGCAGCGCCCCAGATGCTCCACAAATGAGCCGAAAAGCCGGTTGTCAATTTTGCCAACTACATAAGATCGATCCAGAATTATTTTCGACGATTTCACAACTCTTCTCCTTCTCCTTATTTTCAAATGAAACAACTTGCACATCTGTGCTTTATATGATAACATAATTGCATAAATAATCCATATCTAAACCAAAAAAGGCACATTTGCTCATATATAGCCGAAAAGTTGCACGATTAAGAGGAGAAGATGATGGAAGCAGTATTGGCAGTTGATGTGGGAACCTCCAATATGAGAGGCATCCTGTATGACCTTGACGGGAATATGATTTTTAAAACATCGGTGGGAAGTATTCCGATCTATGAATCGGATTGTTGTGTGAAACAAAAAGCGGAAGTCTACCGGGACCATCTGACCGAAGTGGTCAGGACATGCGCGGAGGCCGCCGCAAAGAGGGGAATCCCTGTGATCGGGATCACGACCACGGCGCTGAGGTCCTGCGTGCTGGCGGTGGACCGGGAGGGGGAACCTTTAAGTGAGATCGTCATGTGGCAGGACAAACGGGCCGCCGGCGTATGCGAAGAGTTGAAAGACTGTGAAAGACAGGTCTATGAACACACCGGCGTCCGGCTGTATCCCGTATTTTCCGGAGTGAAAGCCGCGTGGATGAAAAGGCAGATGCCGGATATCTATAAGAAAGCCGCGCTGATCGCTACGGTGGCCGATTACCTTCACTATAAAATGACCGGCGTATGGGCCAGTGATTACACTTATGGGAGCCGTACGGGGCTCATGAATATCCGGGATCTGGAATGGGATGATCAGATGCTTCGCCTGTTTGGGCTTGACCGGGAGAAGCTGTGTCCGCTGATCCCGCAGGGCTCGGTTCTGGGCCGTCTGACACCTGCTTTTGCCGCGGCCTGCGGATTGGCGGAGGGAACGCCTGTGGTGACGGCAGGCGGTGACCAGCAGTGCGGGGCCCTGGGAGCCGGCGTGATGGAGAGCGGCAGCGTCCAGGCCACTACGGGAACGGGGGCCTATCTGATCGCCTGCTCCGGGGAACCGGTGCTGGATCCGGATATGCGTTTTCTGTGCAATGTCTCCGCGGTTCAGGGGCAGTACATAGTGGAAGCCAGTATGCTGTCGTCGGCTATTTTATATGAATGGTTCTTCCGGGAGTTTTACGACGAGAAGGAAGAGGGAATACAGAAGGTGAACCGGGAGGCCTGGCAGTCTCCGGTGGGCTCGAAAGGAATCATTGTGCTCCCCTATTTTCAGGGAAGAGGTTCACCGGACTGGAACAGCCGCGCCACCGGAAGTTTCCTGAATGTGACCCTGCAGAATACCAGAGGAGATTTTGCCCGGGCGCTGCTGGAGGGAATCGCTCTTGAGACGGCGGAAAACCTGTCGGTGATAGAGGAATATACGGGGCCGGCATCGAAGGTCTGCCTGTCCGGAGGATTGACGAAGAGCGAGCTGTTCAACCAGATACAGGCGGACGCCTGCGGCCGCACGCTGCTGCTGGGGCAGGACCCGGAGGCTACGGCGAAGGGAGCGTTCTTAAGCGCCGCCATGGCGTTTGGGATTGTGAAAGGGCCTAAGGAAGCGGAAAGGCTGCTGGCCGCAGGGAAAGACAGCTATAGCCCGGTACGGGAGAACACACAGATCTACCGGGAGATGATACAAAAGAGGAAGCGGTTGTACCGGGCGTTAGAGGATGCATGACGGTTTTAGATCCTGAAAACGCGGTAAGGAGGGGAATGAGATGAACAAGAAGGAAATGGTGCAGTTAAGCCTTATGACGGAAGTGGCTTCGATGTATTATGAGAAGGATATGACACAGGAGGAGATCGGGAACCAGCTGTATCTATCCAGGGCCAGGATTTCCCGGATTCTGAAAAAGGCGCACGAGATGGGCGTGGTGGAATTCCGCATCAATCATATCCTGGAGAGGAATCACTCCTTCGAGGAGCGCTTAAAGGAGCGGTTTCATTTAAAGGAAGTGCAGCTCTACAACAGCGGCCAGAAGACGGAAGAGGAAGTAAGGGACGGCGTGGTAAAACTGGCGGCGGCGCTGCTGAAAGAAAAGATCAACCGGAAAATGATCGTGGGAATCTCCTGGGGCGGGACGATCCGCCGGACAGTGGAGGCGATCACCGATGTGGAGGAGATCCCCATCGATATCGTACAGATTATGGGATCGGCGGCTACCACGAATCTGATGAGCAACAGCGACAATATCGCCAACCGGCTGGCATCCAAATACGGTGGTATCGTCTACGGGCTGAACTCCCCGCTGTTTGTGCCGGATATCTATGTGAAAAACCAGATCATGAAGGATAAGAATGTGGCGAGTACCCTGTCGTTGGCTACCCATGCGGATATCGTTCTCACCAGTATCGGTACGCTTGAGAAGGTAACGGACTCCAACCCGTGGCTGGGGTATATGACGAAAGAAATGTTCGACGAGATCCGGGATCAGGGGGCCATCGGCTGCCTGGGCGCCAGGTTTTTCAATAAGGATGGTAAGATTCTGGACAATGCCTGGAACCGCAGATGCGTCGGTATCGAGCTGGAGGACATCCGTAAGATAAAGGAAGTCATAGTGGTGGCTACTGGTGAAGTGAAAGCGGAAGCTCTGCTTGGAGCAATCAAGGGCGGCTTCGTGGATGTGCTGATTTCGGACAGCTCGACAGCGGAAAAAATGGTGAAACTGTCATGAATAGGCTGAAATAATTGAAATAAGCACAAATGTTGCAATAAAAAAGTAACATATGTGCTTATTTTTTAAGCGTATTGCCAAGTAAATGAGAAAATGTTACAATATCTTTGGAGAAAAGGCAAATGAATTGAGCAAATGTGCAATTTCGCCAAATGATTCTGTGGGGAGACAGCAAAGCTTTGTCAGGCGCCGGATAAGACTGCTGTTTCAAAAAAATGAAATAATAATTGATGAAATGCGAAAACGCAGGAGGGAACGGTTGAACAAAGGACGTTCACCCATACCTGTATGTGCTGAAAAACGCACAGAACGGAGGAAAATAATGAAAAAAAGATTACTAGCATGTACATTAGTCTTGACAATGATGGCTTCTATGTTAGCTGGCTGCGGATCCAAAGAGGAAGAAGCTCAGCCTGAGGCTTCCAAAGAGCCTGCAGCGGAGCAGACTCAGGCTCCGGCTGATGCGGATGCAGCTGATGCTGCGGACGGTGCAAAGTTTGATAAAGATGTAACCCTGACCTTCTGGTCTCCTACCTGGCATAAAGATGCGGACGAGCAGGTAATCGCTGATTTCGCGAAGCTCTATCCGAACATCAAGATCGAGCCCACCTTCTATTCTACAGACGATATCAAGACAAACACCAAGGTTGCGGCTTCTTCAGGAACCCTGCCCGATATGTGGTATAACTGGGGCGGATATAACTACGCGAATTACTATGCGTCGGCTGACCTGTGCTACGATCTGTCCGCATATGCAGCGGAACACGATTGGGAAAACAAATACGTGAAATCCGCGCTGGATCTCTGTAAAACAGATGACGGCAAGATCATTGCCTTCCCTCAGGTTTACACCGGACTGGTATTGTGGTACCGGACAGACATTTTTGATAAATACGGCCTGAAAGTTCCGACCACATTTGAAGAACTGGAACAGGTATGTGCAACCCTGAAAGAAAACGGCCAGGCATCCTTCTCAACAGGCGGATGGCACATTTTCAGATATCTGGAAGCCCTGCTTGAGTACTATGCAGGACCGGAAGAACATGACGCATTAAACGCACTGGAAGCAGACTGGTCCAAATCAGAAGCAGTGACCAATGCATTTGCAAAATTAAAAGACTGGGGCGACAAAGGCTACTTCATCGACGGTTATGTAACAGAAGACGCCAACAACGCCAAGATGTATGTATTCAGCGGCAGCAGCGCAATGGTAATGGATAATTCCGGTATGGCCTCCGATGTCGTGGCGAACGGATATGACACATCCCAGTATTCCTTCTTTGCACTGCCTACCGGACAGGATGGAAAAACCGGAAGAATCTCTTCCTATGTAAAAACTACACAGTTCAACAAGAACCTGACCGATGACCAGTTTGAAGCAGCTATGCTGTTCTGGGATTACTACTACAGTGACGAAAGCCTGGCAGCCCATGCATCCATTGAGCAGCCCACCGCTGTAGCAGGCGCGAAACTTTCCGATTCCATGGCACTGGCAGACGGCCTTCTGGAAATGATCGACGAAGCCGGAAGCTATACCACCACCGACCAGAACGTTCCGAACGAAATCATGGATGTTGTATTCGCTACGGAAGAGGCGGTATTGCTGGGAAGCATCGAACCCTCTCAGGCAGGTGCGCAGATTCAGGCTGCCATTGATTCTTACAAAGCGGCAAATAAGTAATATAGGCAGATGAATATATGCAGGGCCTTTGCTGTTTCAATAGGAGTCCTATTGAAGGGCAAAGGCCCGCGTATTAACACAGATGGGAGGTTCACAAGTTGAAGACGAAGGAACGGCTGAAAACACTATCTTTTTTGGCTCCGGCTTTGATCATCTATTTTATCATCATTGTTTTTCCGACCTTTTATTCCGTGATCTTAAGCTTTTTTGACTGGAACGGAATTTCAGAGAAAAAATTCATAGGCATCAAAAACTATGTGAATTTATTTACAAACGACGCGGTCTTTCGGATTGCCCTGAAAAATAATATCATATGGATTGTCCTGACCGTCTGTATCACAGTGGTACTGGCGCTGCTCCTGGCACTGGTGCTGAATAATCGTTTTAAAGGGCGTATCGTTTACAGGTCGATCTTCTATTTCCCTTACATGCTGTCCTGGATCATCGTAGGTATTATCTGGAAATGGATGTATAACCCCAACTTCGGTATGATCAATACATTCCTGGACGCGCTGGGACTGGATTCCTTAAAGGGCGCCTACCTGTCCAATCCAAAGATCGCGCTGTACTGTGTGTTCATCGCGGCGCTGTGGCAGGGCCTTGGCCAGCCGATGTTATACTTCCTGGCAGGACT
Source organism: Diplocloster modestus (assembly GCF_019042245.1). Classification (GTDB taxonomy): domain Bacteria; phylum Bacillota; class Clostridia; order Lachnospirales; family Lachnospiraceae; genus Diplocloster; species Diplocloster modestus. Next base: position 174,942 of record NZ_JAHQCX010000006.1, on the reverse strand, counting down.
GCAGACTATGTCGTCGGATGTCCTGGAAGCGGCCAGAATTGACGGAGCCGGAAAGTTCAACCTGTTCATCCGGGTCATCGTCCCGATGCTGAAAGAAACCTTCGTTATCGTGCTGGCAACACAGATCATCGCATCCATGAAGGTGTACGATATTGTCTATGTAATGACGGACAGCGGGCCGGCGAATGCCACGCAGACACTGGCCACGTACATGTATAACCAGACCTTCTCTTACAACAGCCTGGGGGCAGGAAGCGCTGTCGCTACGGTTATGATGGCGATCATGATGGTGATCATTGTTCCGTATGTAATATACTCCACAAAAGAAGACTAGATGGGAGCGGTGGAAAGTGAAGAAAAAAAGTATTAAGAAAATCCTCTTTTATATCGTGCTGACACTGGTAGCGTTGATCTGGGTCATTCCTCTGGTCATGCTGTTCCTGTCTGCAATCAGAAGCACCAGTGAATTCTTTTCAAACCTGAATCTGTTTTCCATCCCGGATACGATTCAGTGGAGTAACTTCTCGAAAGCATGGACAAACGGAAATCTCGGCAGATTCATGGCAAACGGTATCATGGTATGTCTGATCAAGGTTCCGCTGGGAGTGCTGATCTCTTCGATGTGCGCATTTGCATTGACAAGAATGAAGCTTCCCCACAGCAACGCGCTGTTTATCTTTATCCTGGTCGGAATGATGCTGCCGGTACAGATGGCGCTGATTCCGTTAAATATTATGTACTCCAGACTGCATCTGAATAATACATATCTGTGCCTGATCTTTACCTATATCGGTTTTGGAATTCCATTGGGAACACTGGTCTTCCGCGGATTTTTCCGATCCATACCGAATGAACTGGATGAGGCGGCGGCCATCGACGGATGCGGAAAATACAGGCTTTACGCCAACATAATCATGCCGGTAGCAAAACCAGCTGTGGCGACTATGTTTATCCTGGATTTCCTGAACACCTGGAACGAATTCTTACTCCAGAGCGTACTGATTACCAAGGATACCATGAAGACGGTACCCAACGGGCTTTTGAGCTTTATGGGAGAATTCAGTACGGATTACGGTCTGTTAAGCGCAGGTGTGCTGGTTTCCATCATACCAATCCTGATTATTTACATTGTGTTCCAGCGTCAGTTCGTGGAAGGAATGGCTGGAGCCGTTAAGGCGTGACAATGATTTACGATGAATACGACTATAAGATACCGGAAGGGAAAAGAATCCGGCTGATTATCGATTCCGATGTAAAAAATGAGGCCGATGATCCCTATGCGATCATACATGCGCTGCTCAGCCCCAAATTTGACAACCGGGGGATCGTGGCCGCTCACTTTGGCAGTGTGCGAAGCCCCCACAGTATGCAGGATAGTGATACGGAATTAAAGCATATTTTACAATTGATGGGATTACCGGAGGGGCTGGCTCATCCGGGCGCAAGTAAGCCTTTGACACAGCGGAACGGACAGCTGATCACGGACGGCGTTGCAGCGGTTCCGGGACAGAAGCCCCCATCGGACGGCGCGCGGTTTATCATAGAGGAAGCGCTTCGGGAAGATACAAAGGAGCCGTTATACGTGGTGTGTATGGGACCGCTGACCGATATGGCCCTGGCCTGGATCTGCGAACCGTCCATCGCCCAGAAGCTGACCTGTATCTGGATCGGCGGCGGGGCGTATCCCTACGGTGGTTTTGAATATAATCTGAGCAATGATATTCTGGCGGCGCAGACCGTCATGCATTCCGACCTGCCTTTGTGGCAGATCCCCAGGGATGTCTATTCGGAAGTACTGGTTTCTATGGCGGAGCTTCAGTACAAGGTAAAAGGGTGCGGGATCTTGGGCAGATATTTGTTTGAACAGCTGGAACAGTGCAGTCATACGCCCGCTTCCATGGCCACCAACCGGACCGGAGAATTCTGGTGCCTGGGTGACTCGCCGGGGATCGGGGTGCTGCTGGCCGACCAGTTGTTTGGATATGAATGGAGAAAAGCGCCTGGTATCCGGCCTGATATGACCTACACAGAGGAGCCGGACAACCGTGAGATCAAAGTATACCACCGCGTGAACAGCCGCTACATACTGGAGGATTTCTTTGCTAAATTAGCTCTGTATGCACAGCGGCAGGGCACAAAGTGATGTAAGACGGTGTAATCGGACATATCGGACATAGAAATATTTGTATTTACATAATGGAAGAGCGCATAAAGAATGAAAGAAATGAGGAGGCAGACTATGGCAAAAATAGACGAAATCACCAGGGAAAGCTGGATTATGAGCAGCTGCCCGGAATGGGGAACCTGGTTAAATGAAGAAATTGAGGAAGAGGAAGTTCAGCCCGGAAACGTGGCGATGTGGTGGCTTGGCTGCACCGGACTGTGGGTAAAAACCCCGGGCGGCTGCAACATCAGCATCGACCTGTGGTGCGGCAACGGCAAGAGGTCCAAGCAGAATAAATATATGGCCAAGGGACACCAGATGGCAAACATGTGCGGCGGAAGGCTGTTGCAGCCGAATCTGCGGGCCACGCCCTTTGTGATCGATCCCTTTGCGGTAAAGCATGTGGATGCGGTGCTGGCGACTCATTATCATCAGGACCATATGGATCCCAACTACGCGGCTGCGGTGCTGCGCAATGTGGAGGAGAAAGTCCCCTTCATCGGGCCGAAGAAATCCATCGAGCTGTGGCGTTCCTGGGGAGTTCCGGAGGACCGCTTCATCGAAGTGAAACCCGGAGACAGCGTTAAGATCAAAGATATTGAAATCTTGGCTCTGGAATCCTTTGACAGAACCTGTCTGGTTACCACCAACGGGGAAGAGGACATTCGGCATACCTGCCCCGATGACATGGACGAAAAAGCGGTGAATTACCTGATCAAAACCCCGGGCGGCAACATTTACCACAGCGGCGACAGCCACTATTCCATCTATTTCGCAAAACACGGCAAGGACCACAAGATCGATGTGGCTTTTGGCTCCTACGGTGAGAATCCTGTGGGGATCGCGGACAAGATGACTTCCTGCGATATCCTGCGGATGGGCGAAGCCCTGAACTGCCAGGTGGTGATTCCGATCCATTATGACGTATGGACGAATTTCATGGCAGACACCCGGGAGATCGAAGTGCTCTACGAGATGAAAAAATACCGTCTGAACTATCAGTTCCATCCGTTTATCTGGGAGGTAGGGGGAAAATATGTATACCCCGCCGACAAGGAAAAACGCCAGTATCATCATGACAGAGGTTTTTCCGACTGCTTTATCGAAGAACCCAACACGCCGTTCCGGTCGATTCTGTAATCCGGCGGAAGAGGGAGGTAAAGATGAAATTTCAGAAAAAAGTCCTGACAGATATGGAACGGTGTTACAGCGTCACCGTAATGCCGGAGGATAAAATAGATTATGCCTTTTTTGCCACTGAGGGCAAAGCCGGCGGCTGTGTGGCCTTCGACTGCGGCACTTTTGAACAAAAGAAGACCGTGTGGGAGGAACCGGGCGGAACCATGAGCATGGTGCCGTTAGGGGAAGAAAAAGGCTTCCTGGCGGTACAGAAGTTCTACCGCCTGTACGACTGGGAGGAAGCAGAGCTGGTCTGGTGCCGGAAGGAAGCGGACGGATACCGGGTACAGGAATTATTTACCCTTCCCTATCTTCACCGGTTTGATGTGCTCACCGGCGCGGACGGTAACTATCTGATCTGTGCGACACTGGCGGATCACAAAGCCACGCGGGAGGACTGGTCGCTGCCCGGCCATCTCTATGTGGCCAAGCTGCCGGAAGATCTGAACGACGGGATTACACTCACCCCCCTTCCGGTGGAGATCCACCAGAACCACGGTTTTTGCAAAAAAACAGCGGACGGCAAGGATACCGCATACATCGCCGGACGGGAAGGCGTATTCCGCGTGACGCCCCCTAAGAGCGCCGTTTCCGACTGGACCATTGAGAAGATCTTAGACCGTGCCGCCAGCGATATCGACCTGATCGACATTGACGGGGACGGTGTGGAAGAACTGGCGGTGATCGAGGAATTCCACGGCTGCTATTATCGGATCTACAAAGAGGAAAACGGCAGTTACCGGCAGGTGTTCGAGCACCCGGAAGTCACGGAATTCTACCATGTAGTGAAAAGCGGCAGCCTGAATGGCCGGCCGGTATTCATCGGCGGCTGCAGGAGGGGAAAGCAACAGCTCTTCCTGATCTCCTGGGATGCGGATGCGCAGGAATTCCGGATTCACACGGTGGATGAGAACGCGGGCCCCAGCAACGCCATGATCTATAACGGCGCGGATGCGGATTATATCCTGTCCGCCAACCGGGAAGCCGCCCAGGCAGTTATCTATAAAGTTATACCATAAGATCGATTTGGGACATGTCCATTTCGGTTTGGGACATGTCCGTTTCGATCTGGACATGTCCCAGATCAGTTTGGGACATGTCCATTTCAGTCTGGACATGTCCCAAATTAATTTGGACATGTCCCCAATTGCACCTAAAGGAGACAAACATATGTTGTATAAGCAGTCTTATAACACCCCATTTTCACAGGAGCTGTTCCAAAATCCCACCAGCGAATACCGGGCCGCTCCTTTCTGGTCCTGGAACTGTAAACTGGATACCGAGGAACTGCGCAGGCAGATAAGGGATCTCCAGGAGATGAAATTCGGCGGCTTTTTCATGCACGTGAGAACCGGAATGGATACCCCGTATCTGAGTGAGGAATATATGCAGATCGTGCAGGAATGTGTGGAGGAAGCCAAAAAGAGGCGGATGCTGGCCTGGCTCTATGATGAGGACCGCTGGTCTTCCGGCGCGGCCGGAGGAATCGTGACGCAGGATGAGCAGTACCGGCAGAAATATCTGCTGTTTACGCCCTGGTCCTATGAAGAGCTGGGAGGTATGGAAACACCGGGCGGATTCCTGTCGCAGCCCCTTAGAAATGGCAAGGGGACCCTTCTGGCCCGATATGAGATTGAATTGGACCGGCAGGGATGCCTGGCCGGATACCGGCTGCTGCAGGACGGCGAACAACAAAGGGGAGATATATGGTATGCCTATCTGGAAACCGCCCAGCCCAATCCCTGGTACAACAACCAGACCTACAGCAATACCCTGGACAAGCGGGCTGTGGAGCGGTTCCTGGAAGTGACCCATGAGCGCTATAAAAGCAGAATCGGGGAGGACTTCGGGGAATCTGTACCCGCAGTTTTTACCGATGAACCCCAATTCTCCAGAAAGCATACGCTGAACTTCGCCGGAAGTAAAATGGATGTGACGCTGCCCTGGACCGACGATCTGGAAGATACGTATCGCGAAGCCTATGGCGGCAGCCTGATCGAAAAGCTGCCGGAACTGATCTGGGAACTGCCGGATCAGGGGGTGTCTGTAACCAGATACCGTTATCACGATCATGTGGCGGAGCGCTTTACCTCGGCCTTTGCCGATACTTACGGGGAATGGTGCCGCAGCAATCATCTGCTGTTAACGGGACATCTGATGGAGGAACCGACTCTTGAATCCCAGTGCGCGGCTCTTGGGGAAGCGATGCGTTCCTACCGTGGCATCGACATCCCGGGCGTGGATATGCTTCGTTGGGATCTGGAATATGCCACCGTGAAACAGGCCCAGTCCATGGCGCATCAGTGCGGCCGGGAAGGCGTTATGAGCGAGTTATATGGGGTGACCGGCTGGACTGCGGATTTCCGGGATTATAAGCTGCATGGAGATTGGCAGGCGGCCCTGGGGGTTACCCTGCGGGTACCGCATCTTTCCTGGGTTTCTATGGAAGGCGAGGCCAAGAGGGATTTCCCGGCCACCTTCGGATATCAGTCTCCCTGGCACCGGGAGTTTGGATATGTGGAAGATCATTTCGCGCGGGTGAACACGGCGTTGACCAGGGGAAAAGCAGTCGTGCGGGTCGGCGTGATACATCCGATTGAGAGCTACTGGCTGCACTGGGGGCCTTCCGATCAGACGGCGGATATCCGGCAGCAGATGGATGAAAACTTCGAAAATGTGACGGAATGGCTGCTGTTCGGCGGAATTGATTTTGATTATATCTGCGAGTCCCAGCTGCCGTTCCAGTGTCCGGAGGGCAAAGCGCCGCTGCAGGTAGGAGAAATGAGCTACGATGCCGTCGTGGTTCCCGAGTGCGAGACTCTGCGCGCGAGCACATTGGAAAGATTGGAAAAATTCCGGGATCAGGGCGGCCGTCTGATATTCATGGGAAAATGCCCCCGCTATATGGACGCGGTAGTCTCAGACCGGCCTGCAGCCCTCTATGATCAGGCTGATAAGGCGGGACAGGTGATTATGTTCGAACGGCAGGACCTTCTGGCTGCCTTAGATGACTTCCGGGAAGTGGAGTTAAGAGAAGCGGACGGAACCCGGACTACGAATCTTTTGTATCAGCTTCGGATGGACGGACAGGAAAAATGGCTGTTTATTGCCCGGGGAACCGAGCCTTATAACAAAGATATCCCCCGAAAGAGGGAAATCAGGCTGCGGATCAAAGGGCTCTATGCACCGGTTCTATTCAATACCCAGAATGGACAAGAAGAATCCATTGCCTTCCGCCACGTAAATAATTGCACGGTCATTACCTATTATTTTTATGATTACGACAGCTTGCTGCTGAGGCTTCTTCCGGTAGAGTCCTCAGACAATAGTGCGGCAGAAAATCCTGTAGATGGCAATCGGGCTGTTGGGATGAAAGCGGATGAATACGACGGCAGCGGAAGAGAAGAGCGGCGGCTGCCGGTAGAAGCCCTGACCTCTTTTACCTTGTCGGAGCCAAATGTGCTGGTTCTTGATAAAGCCTGGTTCCATTTGGACGAGGAAGATTTTAGCGGGGAAACCGAGCTTTTCCGGGCAGATAATCTTTGCAGAAAAAAATTAGGCTGGCCCAGGAGAGGGGCGGCGCTGGCGCAGCCATGGACCATAGAAAAAGAGGTGATATCCCATAAACTCCATCTGCGCTTCCAGGTGGAAAGCGAGATCGCATATGAGAGTCCCTATCTGGCCATCGAGCATCCGGAACAGGCGCAGATCGTCTGGAACGGGGAGGAAGTGGGGGCCTGCGACGCGGGCTGGTATGTGGATCGGGCCATACGCAGGATTCCTCTTCCCAGGCTGAGGGAAGGTGCTAATATACTGGAGCTTACGATCCCGTTCGGCAAGCGTACCAACACGGAATGGTGCTACCTTTTGGGTGACTTCGGTGTACAGGTATGCGGAAGCAGGAAACGGATCACGGCTTTTCCGCAGCAGATAGGATTTGACGATATTACGAGACAGGGACTTGCTTTCTATGGAGGGGCGGTCACTTACCGGATAAGACTATGCAGCGGGGGCGGGGACTTGCGGGTGCGGATTCTGCATTACCGGGCCAATGTGCTGCACGTGCGAATGGATGGGCAGGATTTTGGAGCGCTGGCCTATCCGCCTTATGAGGCGGAACTGGGCAGACCGGCAGCCGGGGAACATATGCTTGAGATAACCGCGTATATCTCCAGACAGAATGCGTTCGGCGCCTTACACCAGGCGGACAGCGAGGATAAATGGTGCGGCCCGGACGCCTGGCGGACGGCTGGGGACGCCTGGACGGACAGCTACCGCCTGGCAGCGGCCGGACTTTTGTCGGAGCCTGTAGTTATTGAGAGCTTGGTATGAGCCTCTGACAGTATGTGCGTAAAAGTCGGGCAGGTAATTGAAACAGGAGTAAAAGTTACGAAGGCTTGAGCTGTATCCGGGAGACTAGTAGTCCGTTCTTCAAGTCCTTGTGCATATAGCATCCGCTATTCACGCCAGGTGCACGATTGCGAAGCTAGCCGTAGGACCCGCTACGCCGTCGCTTCGCAATCGCACACCTGACGCGAAGATCAGGTACTCTATGCACAAGGACTTGAAGAACAGACTACTAGTATGAATGATTCACAGAAGAGGGGAGCTATAAGGGCAGCCTGTAATTTACTATTTTTTCCGCTGCGCAAACAACCATGGAAATAAATCCTTCTCTCTGTATGCCAACTACTCTTAATACACGTTCTACGGGCGGATTTGCAGCGAATGCTTGTCCGCCATTCTATCTTACTTTCCGGCCATAGCCGCCCTCAGCATAACATCATTGAGCGTGCGGACCATAAGCTGCCTTCTCAGATCCTCCGAATCCGAAATGCCTTCGCATTCAACTTTTTTCACCTCTATAGTTCGGCTTTCTCCCGCCGGCAAGTCAAAATAATTATCGGAAAAAATACAGTCGCCTTCTGACGTATCAAATCCGACCGCCTTTGCAAAATGTTTGGCGGTCACTTCAATGACATAACTGCTCCCCGTTTCTTTAACCTCCCAGGAAAGCTCCGGCTCCGAGAAGTAAAATTCCCTTGGAAGTACAAACAAAACCGTGCCCCTTTCTACATTTCCGTTATGTTTCCACTCGAAAAACAGATAAGCAGATTTTTTTTCTATCCTGTTTAACATCCTGGAATAGTCAAGATATACCAACGAAGCACTTTCACCCGCTGACAGATGGGCCGATTTCTCGCCCTGGTCCAGTATCTTTCCATCTTTTCCATATAATTTCCATCGGAGTTGACCGTTACATTCCATCGCAGTTTCATTGGAAACCCACAGCGAGACATTGGTATCCTCTTCCCTGGCGCTTACCAGCACAGGCGCATAGAACCGCCGTATAAAATATTGAAGCGCCTTCCATCTGCCGTAATAATCAATTCCCGACCAGCTCACGACCGGCCAGCAGTCATTGAGCTGCCACAGCATGATCCCTCTGCAATATTCGTTATCACGCCTGAAATGTTCCACGGAATACCGCATAATCTCTCCGGCCTGAAGCTGTGACAAAAAGACATAATCTTCAAAGTCCTTTGGAATCAAATAGTCGCGCTCCATATACAGTTCGATTGTTTCGTTTCCGCCGGCGCATTTCTGATGGGCATACATCACCGGGGTATAAGGCAGCCTGTCCTGTGGCTCTGTGAAAGAAGCGATGGTCTTCATGGAAGGATAGCTTTGGAACCCCATTTCTGTTACAAAACGACTGCGCATGGTCCGTATTTTCTGATAGGGGGCATTTCCGTTATATTGCAGATAATAATGCAGATCCCCATCCTTTGCATAGTCGAAAAAGGCAGTGACTTCTCCCGGTGCCTTGGCGGACGGAGAGGAATGGACATAGTCCGTATCCGGTGCATAACGACTGCACAGCTCTGGAATCATCTCTAAAAATAATGGTTCATAATTGGCCCAAAGAGCCTTCCTGACTGCTTCCGGTAATGGGTCCTTACCGGAACCGAACAGTTTGCGAAGCGCCGTGGTCTCGGGATCTGTTGCGCCTGTCACTGTGTAGATACAGTCGATTTCATTATTTCCGCAGTATAGCCCGATGCAGGCATGATGGGCTATCCGCGCCAGATTGTCCTTCAGCTCTTGCTTCACATTTTCCATATATTCAGGGGATATCTGATAAAAGGAACAGGCGAACATGAAATCCTGATAGATCAGTATCCCATTTTCGTCACATAAATCATAAAATTCCTCCGGCGGGTAATAAGCCCCTCCCCACACGCGGATGCTGTTCACATTGGAACGCAGGCAGTTCTCTATCAGCTTCTTATAGCGGCTGCCGTCTGTCCTTTGTATGACCGAGTTCTCGATGATCATATTTTCACCCCTGCAGAACACAGGTAAATGATTGATTACAAAGGAGTATTTCGCGCCGTCACCATCTTCCGAACGATTCAGCTCTATCGTCCGCAGTCCGATCCGCTGCTCCCTGCTATCTAAAACCATGCCCTGCATCATTAGTTCGGTGCACAGCCTGTACAGCGGCTGCCCGCCATGACCTGAGGGCCACCAGAGCCTGGGATGTTCCACTTCAAAGTATACCGTGCCTCCGGCAGCGCATTCCCGGGTTTCCAGCTTTGCACCATCCGGTTCGGTCAGAGTGAGCCGGAAAAGAAGGTCCTGCGCTCCCCGGCAGACGGGCTGTGCTTTTACAATAACTTTTCCATTCATATGTTCCTGATGTATAATTACGGTCTCTATGGTTCCTTTTTCATATCCTTCGATCATAATATCACGCCAGATGCCCGAATCCGGCAGCGACAGCCCCCAATCCCAGCCGAACATACATGCAGCCTTCCGAAGCGCTGTATAGGGCTTCCCAATCCCGGACGGATGTTCTTTCAAATAAGGTGCCGGCGCGCGAAAATAAATCGAGATCTCGTTCTCTCCCTGTCTCAAAAACGGCTTCACATCAAAGAGCCATGTGCGATGCATATTATCGGCATTACCAACAACTGCTCCATTCAGACGAATTTCCGCCAACGTATCCAAACCATTGCAATGAAGTACAATCTGTTCCTGCTTTAACAAATCTTCTTCTGCCGTGAAACTTCTTTCAAAAATGTAATCCCGATCCAGTATCTCCTGTATCTTTTTCTCATTATCCCGCCAAAAAGGATCAGGCATCGCTCCATGCTCCAGCAGTGTGGCTGCCACGGTTCCCGGAACAACCGCATCCCAGATGTTTTCGCACCCTGCAGCACGCATTTTCCATTTACCGTTTAAATACAATGTCATCATGTCTATACACTCCTATTAAAATTTGTGCCGGAACGAAGCTTTTGCCTCCTCTTTGGACATTTCACCGTTGTTGCAGCGGATCATCAGTGCCACATCCGGGTCTCTCAGCTTATAACAAAACAACATGATAAAGATAGAAATAATCCCTCCGATCAATGGAGCAAGGCCAAACAGTGCCCAAAGGCCGTTAATGGTTCCGGTACCCTGGACCACGCCTTCTCCTGCCACAAATCCGACAGCCGCCACACCAAACATACCCAGGGCTCCCGTCAGCGCCACGACGATTTTATTGGTAAACGCTTTCGTTGCAAAAGCGATGCCTTGATTTCTCTCCCCGTTGCGGAACTGGCCATATTCTACACAATCGGCAACGAACATGATCGCCGTAACCGCACTGATTCCAGAAAAAAGGCTTTTCCCCATATAAAGAATGATCACGAACACTGTATTTTCATACCCCACAAAATACATTACTGTCGTAAACACCAGAGCAATGATACGGGCCGTGATATTCAGCTTGAATTTCTCCATCTTGCTGATCATTTTAGGAATCAGCAGAGCTATCATCAGGATGGGAAGTGCGGAGGACAAGGTAAGGAGTGTGATATAAGATTCGCTGCCCAGACAGTGAATCGCCACATATGCCAGCAAGGTATTGCCAAAATCCGTCAGGGCGCTGACAATGGAGGCCAGCGTAAAAATCAACAGATATTTATTATGAACCAGACTCATAAAAATTTCCTTAATGGAGACTTCCTTTTCTGCTTTCCCGCCATACCTTTCTTTTGCCTTGCCGGGCAATGGCATCATTGTGACCAGGCAAAGTACGCCCAAAATTAAAATGGTCAAAGGCCACCCTATAGCTGGATAGAGCAGCGGAACCAAAATGGCCACCAGAATCCCGCCCAAATATACGCAAAATGAGTTCAGGGAATACAATTTATTCCTTTCTTCCTGATTTTCCGTCATGGCAGTAACGATTGCATTCATCGGCACATCATACATGGTATATGCCGTGTCCCACAAAATATAAGCCGCCGCGGACCAGATGATCTTTACCTGAATGGATGCGCCTGATGGTATGATAAACAGCAAAACCGTTGTTATGGGAATGGTAAGACCGGCGATACGCAGCCACGGTCTGTATCTTCCTTTTTTTAAATTGACCTTGTCCACAATGACACCAAAAACCGGATCGTTAATGGCGTCCCAGACCTTTGCAAACACAAAGATCAGGCCAACCATGGCCGCCGGAATCCCCAAATCCGTCATAAATAATTGCAGAAAACTCATAATCACATAATAGGACAAAATAGCGCCAAAGGCATACAATCCATAACTGCCCCTCTCACCTTTCGATGTCGTAAATTGTTTTTTACCCATACGTTCCTCTCCTTTACCTCAAAAATATTCTCCCGCCTGACAGGCATATTTGGATAATGTGTACATGATTACCTTTTGTAATTGAATTTTATCATCGGTTTTGTTACTATTATTGTATAAATCTCATTAAAATAGTATAAAGGTAATATAATTATGTCGCAAAAAAAAGAAATGAATCAATTTATCCGGGAATCTATCCTCAGCGGTTACCGCCACCATTCTTTTTCCATAGAACGCGAGTTGTCGGATTTTTATCTGAAGGGACGTGGAGACAGTTCTCTCGAGGACATCCTGCGTATAGACACCTATGCGGATGTTCTTGCCCCCGGCCGGATACGGGCGGTGAAAAACACACTCATCTGTCTGATTACGGTGATCAGCCGTTCATCCATACGAAATGGGGCTGACTCTGAAATCAGTTTTTCCATGAGTGATTTTTTTATCAATGAGGTAGAAAAGCAAAAGACAGAAGCGGAATTGCAGGTGCTTCTGAAAGAAATTCTGAGCCGCTTCCGGGAATTGGTAGATGAAGCGCAGCAGCAAAAATATCCCTATCCGGTGGCGAAAGCGATACGCTATATCAATGCTAATCTCTATGGCAGCTGTACAGTGGAAGGGGCGGCAAAGTTTACCGGCTGCAACCCCAAATATCTCGCGGCCCTTTTCCAACAGGAACTGGGAATGAGTCCTAAGGAGTATGTGCGGCGTGAGAAAATGAGAGAAGCCCTGACACTCCTCACTCATGACCGCCTGTCCGTAAATGAAACCGCTGATATTCTCGGGTATTGCAATGCCTCCCACTTTATCAGGGAGTTTAAACGGTTTTACGGGAAAACACCCAGACAATATGTAATGTGGTAAAAAAGAGTACTATCCTTACTGGGCCGGTGCGTCCCTTATTCCTTATCCCAGGCCCGATATTTATATGGGTTCGTATCATACTTCTCTTTAAAAATCTTGGAAAAATAGCTCAGATTCTGGTACCCGACCTGACGGGCGATATCCGAGACCTTCCGGTCGGTATTCTTCAGAAGCTCCTCCGCGATTTTCAGTCTGTAGTTAGTCAGATATTTATTAAAAGAAATCCCCACTTCATTTTTAAACAATCGGCAAAAATATTCCTGGTTAATGTTCAAAACGTCTGTGATATCAGAAATCTTCTCAATTACCGCATAATCTTTCCGAACCCGGATAATAGCGGTTTTCACATAGTCAGAATATCCGGAATACGTATTCAGAAAACTGATGGTGCTGCCTGACAGGAACGAGTAAATATGTTCTTTAAATTCCCGGAAGTTATCGGCGTTTTTTAATTTGGAGATAGCGGCATGGCATAGCTTTTCCGTATTGGCAAAGCCCTGTCCCAGCGCGATCAGCTTATAATTATTAATGATTTCCCGAAATATTTTCCGGATCTGGTAGATCTGCGGCGGATGTTCGGTTTCCAGGTAGGAAAGGAGCAGTTTGATCTTACTCTGCGCTTCGTGAAAGCGCTGGGAAGATATCTCATAGATAATCTCCTGGAAACTTTTCTGCAGCGTATCCTGCCAGATGTGGTAGGCTTTCGCATTGGCCTGATAAACCGGAGGGACAGGCGGATCTGGGACAAGTGGATTCTTTTTTGTGTCATCCTCCATATAGAAGCGCATATTGTGCAGGAGCAGGCTGACAGACAACTCCTCGGCGAATTCCAGGTCTCCGGTTACCGGACCAGAAGTACCAATGGGACGCTGAAGCAGGTTCGACATCTGGCCGGTGACCTTTTCAAACACATCGTACAGATACAGGCGGCTGGAGGAAGCGGGCAGATAGAAGACAGCTGCATGGTAGCCCTGTTTCCATTCGTGCTCCCGGATAACCAGGGAGAAAGATTCAAAGCACCGTTCCCCCAGCTTCACGGACAGGGGACCAAGCTCCGGGGCAGCCTCATAGGTCAGGATAAAATAAGGGCCCGAAGGGACCGCCAGACCTTCCTGGGCGATCCATTGATTTAATTCACCGGGGGTGAAGCGGATAAAATCCCCGGAAGCCGCTTTGGGGACGGGAACCGCAACTGGCTGTTCGCCGGCTTTTTTCATACACCCGGAGATGATTTCCCGGAGGCTTTCTTTGGTGATCTCCGTCTTCAGGATAAACTGGTCCGCATTATAGTTCAGAGAATCCCTGGCATATTCAAAATCATTGTGGCTGGTCAGCATGACAACCATTGTTCGCGGCACCACTAGCTTGATCTGCCGCAGTAGTTCGATCCCGTCCATCATGGGCATCTTGATATCCGTGAACACCAGCTGCGGTCCGTGCTGCCGGAAACATTCCAGGGCATCCCGGCCGTTCGCCGCGATTCCGACGATTTCCACCGGAAGTCCGGTCTCCCGGATTACATATTCGATCCACTCCCGGATCGGCAGTTCATCATCTACAATCATAACCTTTAACATAGGAATTCCCCCCTGTTGCATTAAGAGTCAGGTAGCTTCGTTCTCAATCCTGGGATGCAGGATCCTTATCCGGGTGCCGCAGCCCTCTTGGCTGTCGATGGTAATCCCGTAAGAAGGACCGAAGTGAAGCAGCAGCCGGTCTGATATATTTCGGATCCCGATCAGGTTCGAATGCTGATTACTGGGTACCAGATCCCCGTCCCACAGCCTGTTTAACTGCTCTGCATTCATTCCGATTCCGTTATCGATAAGCGTAATCTGAAGGTCGTCCCCCTGCGGGCAGATGCTGAGTGTAATCTGTCCCCGGTATCCGATATCAGAGAAGCCGTGGAAGATGGAATTCTCGATCAGAGGCTGCAGCATCATCCGCAGGATCCGCAGGGAACAGAATTGTTCCGGCACATCTGTGATAAAATCAAATATATCCCCATACCGGTATTTCTGAAGCGTGATATAATTTTCCAGAAAATTCAGCTCGTCCGACAAAAGCATAAATTTGTTGGTATAGGACATGGTATTTTTTAATATCACCGTAAATGCGTCAATGACGCCCAGCGCCCGGTCCTTTTGTCCCATATCCACCATGCATTTGACCGAAAAAAGTGTATTATAGATAAAATGCGGATTCATCTGGGCCAGCATGGCCTGCAATTCCACCTGGCGTTTGGACTCCTCTTTCAGCTTGATGTCCTCCACCAGCATGTTAATCCGGCCCAGCATATAATTACACTCATCAGAGATCGTGTTAATTTCAGCCCAGCCCCGGACATTAAAATTCTCCGGCGCCTCATCGCTTCCCACCTTTTCCAGCTGCTGGCACAGGTTGGACAGCGGTTTTACGATTTTACTGGACAGATAGTAAGAGAGCGTAATAATTACCATAAATACCACAAACCCGAAGATAATTACGATATACTGAATGGATGCCAGCGGTCTTAGGACCACTTCCAGCGGGATTTCCTCGATCATTACCCAGCCAAGCGTGGAGTTCTCGCATTTTGAAAACAGGAACTTTTCCTTATTCTTATCTATGATCTGGAAGCTGGTGTCTCCGAAAATTTTACCAAAGCGGTCCATATTATAAAAATTGATGGACAGCATGTCCTTGTTGTTGTGCGAGATGATGGTTCCCTTCTGATCTATGATATAGATGGAATTGTTGTTATTGATCAGGCTCTCGTAGGTAGCCGACAGATTTGACTCTTTGACATTTAACAGGAAGATGCCCAGCTGTTCGCCGGTATCCTGATTCAGAATCGAATATGCCATGGAAAATACATACTGCGGCTTCTCTGAGAAATTCCGATGCGTGGAGATCAGAACCGGCTGCCCTTTGGCAGCGATAATATCCGCGTACCACAGTTTCTTCTGATACATATCAATCGTGCGCCCGGACGGATATCCATCAGTGGAATAGGTGAAACCGTTATTCAGCGCTATTGTATAATAAAAGTCAATGTTGGTGGCGTCGATGGTCTTCTGCAGAATGCCGTCCAGGGTATCCATGGAATGGATAATATTGAGCTGTTCCTCTGCGGACAGTTCTCGGGTATAATCAAGATCAGACCGGTTAAATGGCAGATTATAATAATAGAAGTTACTGACTACATTCACCGTCTGAAGGATGGAGCTGGTCCGTTCCGAGATCTGTTCCAGCACATCCACCCTGGAGGAGGCCAGCTGTTTGGTTATATTTTTGGAATAGATACTATAGGAAAAAACTACCATTAAAAAGGTAGAGAGAAAAACTAAAAACAAGAAACTAAATAATAAAACCTGCTTTAACTGAAAATTTTTCTTTAATATTTTAAATATTTTCATACATCACCTGTCAGAAGCCTGCGTTTGAGTAGTTGTGAAAATTACTGTTAAAAATTATAACATTGACGGAAAAGAGAGTCAAATTTGTAGAAAAATGTCAGAATAGTGTTAATTAATTTGTACAAATAGTAATATATTAGAAAATGCCAATCAGAATTAATGGTAATCGGGAGAAAAGTGGTCAGCCAGGTTTCATTACACAGGAGGCTGCAGAAGCTATAATGAATTTACAACGTACGCAGAAGACGTACAGGAAAAGAAAACATTTAAATTACAAGGTACGAGGAGGAAAGTTTCATGAGAAAGAGGAAATTATTAGCTCTAACCCTGGCAGTCGCGATGTCAGCTGCCGTATTTACCGGATGCAGCCTGAAGCCATCATCAGACTCCGGACAGACCACACCGGCCGCCGCATCGGAAGGTGCCAAAGAGACCGCAGACGCATCCGGCAGCCAGGACGCTGAGGACGCTTCCGCGGATCAGGCTTCCGGTGATCTGAAACCTTTGCGGGTAGCAGTCCAGCCTTACTATAACGGTATGCAGATGGCCTACATCCTGGATCAGAAGTTAGATGAACAAAATGGAATCAAGATCGAGCCGATCCTGTTCTCCAACGGAGCTACCCAGAACGAAGCCCTTTCCGCAGACCTGTGGGATGTATCCATGACTGGCGGCGCGT
Organism: Diplocloster modestus; assembly: GCF_019042245.1. GTDB lineage: Bacteria > Bacillota > Clostridia > Lachnospirales > Lachnospiraceae > Diplocloster > Diplocloster modestus. The sequence goes on along the minus strand of NZ_JAHQCX010000006.1, from coordinate 158,015 downwards.
TCGTATTCGGTGTAGCCAACTATGACGCGAAAGTTGTGGGCAGCCATATCGACGGAACCGGCGGAAATGAACTCTATGTCAGACCGGACAGCCCCATCGCCCAAGTAAAAGGTTACAACCCCACATACCCGGATGTTCTGGGAAGCCCTGAGACCGTAAAGGGAGCCAAGATCATCATGGCCACCGGAACCACCTCCCAGCTGTGCGCGGTAAAATGGCTGGAAGCCGTAGGAGTGCAGGAAGAAGACGTGGAGCTTGTAAACATGGAATACGCAGCCGGCTATCAGGCATTCTTAGCGGGCCAGGCCGATGCGGTCGTGCTGGTATCACCCTATTGCTACGACGCTCCGGAACAGGGCTGGGTGAAAGCAGCGGACCTGATTAATCTGGATACCCCCAACTACGAAGAGATCGTCGCTTCCAAGTCCGCGTACGAGAGCAAAAAGGAGGAAATCCAGACCTTCCTGAAACTGGTCTATATGGCGAATGACGCACTGGAAGCTGATCCCGACAAAAAAGTGGAATATACAATGAAATGGTATGCCGACAATGCCAACGAAGTAACCGAAGAAAGCGCCAAGGCAGAATGCGACTTAAAGCCCCTGATCACCTCCGAGAAAGCCAGAGAGATCGAGATGGGAGTCTACGAGAAAAACTATGCGGAATTCATGGTCATGATCGATAAGCTGGATTCCTCCCAGGTACAGACGGTGGTTGACAACGTAAAACCCGAGTTGATGAAAGCGGCCCTGGAATCCATGAAATAACTGTCAAAAGGGGGACATGTCCAAACCGGTTTGGGACATGTCCCGACTGAAATGGACATGTCCCAAACTGAAATGGACATGTCCCCGACTGGAATGGACATGTCCCAAATCGATTTGGACATGTCCCCATCCGGTATTTTTTTTCGCAAAGTTTAGCTGAGGAGTGAAGGTATGAGAACAAAAACCAAGTATAAATTAATCTCGCTTGCTTCTGTTTTTGTATTCCTGGCGTTCTGGGAGATCATCACGGACGTGCTGCAGCTGCTGCCAGCCTATGTTCTTCCCAGTCCGGTCAAGGTACTGAACTGTTTTATCACGAAGCTTACGGCCTCGAGCCCCGACGGTTCCACACTGCCGGTACACGTTCTGTCCAGCTTAAAGGTGTCCATGGCTTCCTTTTTGACTGCGGCGGTGGTCGGTATACCTCTGGGTATCGCCATGGCCTGGTATAGCTCGGTGGACAAGCTGGTGAAACCGATCTTCGATTTGCTGCGTCCGATCCCGCCCATCGGCTGGATTCCGATCATGATTTTGGTCTTGGGTATCGGCTTCTGGGCCAAAGTCGCCGTTATCTTTGTAGGCGCCCTGATCCCCTGCGTGATCAACTCCTACACGGGAATCAAACAGGTGAATCCGGTGCACATGTGGGTCGGCCAGACCTTTGGAGGCACCAGGACCCAAATGCTGTTCATGGTAGCGATTCCCACGGCGCTTCCGGTTATCTTCACCGGACTTAAGACAGCCCTTGGAATCTCCTGGATGACCCTGGTGGCAGCGGAACTGCTGGCCTCCAACAACGGGCTGGGCTATATGATCCAGGTGGCCCGTACCATCGGAAGAGCGGATATCATCGTCATGGGAATGCTGGTGATCGGCGTGGTGGGACTGATCCTCTCCACGATCCTGGACTTCCTGGAAAACAGATATGTAAAGGGGAGGCGGCCATGAGTAAACAACAAGTGAGAGATAAAGTATCTACGATTCTGTTCGCCATGCTGTCCGTATGTCTGCTTCTGCTGGTCTGGCAGCTGGCTGTATCCGGGACCACCTTAGGGAAAATGTTCCCCAAGCCCATCCCTGTATTTCAAAAATTTGTGGAGTCCTTAACCGTACCCATCGGCCAGTATACACTGGTGCAGCACGCGGTATTCAGCCTTTACCGGGTATTCGTAGGTTTTGTATCCGGCGCCGTCGTAGGCGTGGTCCTGGGAATCGCCATGGGACGTATCCCGGTTATCGACGCCATTGTAAAACCGATCTTCAACCTGATCCGTCCCATCCCTGGTGTAGCCTGGATCCCTATGGCGATCCTCTGGTTTGGAATCGGTGAGACCACGAAATACTTCATAATATTCATGGGAGGCTTTGCCAATGTATTATTAAATACCTATGCAGGCGCCCGGGATGTGGACAAACAGCTGATCGGCGCTGCACAGATGCTGGGCGCGAACCGCAGACAGATCTTTGTACATATCGTGTTACCGGCCTCCGTGCCCTATATCTTCGCCGGCCTCCAGGTATCCTTATCGACCAGCTGGATGGCGGTGCTGGCTGCGGAAATGGTCTGTGCACAGGAAGGGGTCGGTTATCTGATCACCGGAGGCATGAACTCCGGCAATACGACCCAGATCCTGGTGGGAATGCTGGCAATCGGCCTGATCGGCCTGATCCTGGCAACGCTGATGAGATATGCGGAAAAGAGGTTATGCTCATGGAAAATACGAGGAAATTAGAAAATGACTGTGTGGTCCGCTGTGACCACATCGGAAAAATATTTGGGGAGTTTGAGACCTCCCACGAAGTGGTAAAAGATATCAATCTGAATATCAAAGAAAATGAATTTGTCGTCATCTTCGGCCCGGGACAGTGCGGTAAAACAACCCTGTTAAACCTGATGGCGGGCCTGGAACAGACCACAAACGGAAAAGTAAACGTAAACGGTAAACAGGTTACCGCGCCGGGACCGGAGCGGGGCATGGTCTATCAGACCACGGCGCTGTTCCCCTGGCTGACCGTTATGGGAAATGTAGAATTCGGCCTGAAGATGGCCGGCGTGAAGAAATCCAAACGCCGGGAACGGGCGCAGTATTATATCGATCTGGTGGGATTAAAAGGCTTTGAAAAAAGCTACCCGGTCAAGCTCTCCGGCGGTATGTGCCAGCGTGTCGGCATCGCCAGAGCCTACTGCAACGATCCTTCCGTGATCCTGATGGATGAACCCTTCGGGCATCTGGATGCCCAGACCCGGTATCTGATGGAGGAAGAGATCGAACGCATCTGCTCCACAGAAAAACGGACGGTGGTGTTCGTGACCAACAACATAGAGGAAGCCATCTATCTGGCAGACCGGATCATTCTGCTGACGAACTGCCCGGCCACTGTGAAAAAAGAATATATCGTGGATCTGCCCAGGCCCAGAAGCTATGTATCTCCCGAGTTCCTTAAGCTGCGGGAGCTGATCACTTCAGAAATGGATGAAATGGACCTGTAAAGGAAACGGCGCAGTAAAGCGCTACTGGAGAAAAGGCTGGACAAAATGTCCATCCATACCTGAATGAAAGACGCAGTTCATGCGTCACTGGAGGAAAATATGGGACAAGCACAAGCAATTGCACAAACGGGAATCACACAACCGAAAAGTATACAGTCGGAAGCCATACTAAATGTGGACCACCTGACCAAAAAATTCGGAGACCTTCTGGTTTTAAATGATATCTCATTTGATGTAAAAAAAGGTGAATTCCTCTGCATCGTCGGCCCCACCGGCTGCGGCAAGACGACCTTCCTGAACAGCCTGACCAGGCTGTACAAAGCCGACGAAGGGAAGATCCTGTTCGAGGGCGAGGAGATCGACCCTCAAAAACACGACCTGGCATATATTTTCCAGGAATACTCCACGATGGAATGGCTGAACGTAGAGGAAAATATCCGGTTTGGCCTGAAAGTGAAAGGCTACCCCAAAGAGCTGCAGAACGAACGGGTGGAAAAAGTAATAAAAATGGTAGGGCTGGACGCGTACCGTAAATTCTATCCCCGCCAGCTCTCCGCCAGTATGCTGCAGCGTGTAGTCATCGCCCGCGGCTTCGCGGTGGAGCCCAAGCTGCTGCTGATGGACGAGCCATACGGACAGCTGGATCTGCAGCTGAAATACAAGCTGGAAGACGAGCTGCTGAATCTGTGGCAGGAGACCGGAACCACGGTCATCTTCATCACACATAATATCGAGGAAGCCGTTTACTTAAGTGATCGGATTCTGGTATTGACCAACAAGCCCACCAAAGTAAAAAAAGAGATAATAAATAACCTGCCCAGACCCAGAAAGATATCTTCAGAGGATTTTATCAATCTGAGAAATGAAGTGACCGAGCTGATTAAGTGGTGGTAAAAGAGGTGTAAATTTGGATAAGTATACTTTACAAAATTCCTTAACACATGCCCCGGGGACGGGGGCGCAGCATTGCTGCTCCAAAAGGTATAATATTTTGTATCTGATGTGCGACCAGTTCCGCTACGACTGCATACACGCGCTGGGAAATGATACGATACAGACGCCCAACCTGGACCGTCTGGCGGCCAGGGGAGTGGCTTATACACAAGCCTACTCCACCTGTCCGGTCTGCGTGGCAGCGCGCTATACAGTGATGACCGGCTGTGAACCGGAGAAAACCGGCTGTTATTCCAATGAAAATCCGGTTCCCATGGATGGCCAGCCGGAAGCGATCGAGGAGCGGTGCGGCTCCTATCTGGCGCGCGCCCTGTCTGAACAGGGATACCGTACCTTCGGTATCGGCAAGTTTCATACCAAACCGGATTGCTATGAGGATCTGGGCTTTGAAGTACACAAACATACGGAAGAATTATGGGAGACCCCTGAAATTAAGGAAAAGGATGCCTATGCGGGATTCATGCTGCGGGAGCATCCGGAATACGCGCATATTGACCAGCTCCACGGAGAGCGCACGAATATGTACTACGTCCCCCAGATGAGTCCGTTCCCGCAGGAATTAACCGTAGAAGGATTTACCGCGGACCTGGCGGTTCAGGAGATAGAGAAAGAGGATGAGCGGCCGTATTTTGGTTTCGTATCCTTTGTAGGCCCCCATCCGCCCTGTGCCCCGCCGGCTCCCTATCATCTGATGTATAACCCGGACCGGATGCCAAATCCCATACGTGGAGATAAAAATATCGATCTGATGGACGAGCAGATTACGTTCATGAACTATGCGATCTGGGCAGATGAAATAGGCGATGCCTGGGCCAGGAATCTGCGCTCCCGCTACTACGGGGAGATCAGCTACATAGACGCCTGCATCGGCAGAATTTTGGACGCGGTCGAGCGCAGGCCGGATGCGGACCGGACGCTGATCTGTTTCTTCTCGGATCACGGGGATCAGATGGGAGACCACCGGGCCTGGCAGAAGGAGACGTTTTTTGAGGCATCCACGAAGGTCCCGTTTCTGCTGAGCATGCCGGGTGTTCTGCCGCAGGACACTGTGGATGACAGTCTGATTAATCTGGCAGACCTTTATCCGATCGCTCTTAGGGCGGCCGGTTTGACAGTACATGTGAAAGGGAAAGACGGTGTGGACATCCTGGGCGGTGAGAAAAGAAAAGCTGTCGTCGGTGTCTACGGCCGGCCTGGAACAGAACGCTTCAAAGTCATGATCCGGGAAGGACGATATAAATATATATTCCTATCTAACGGGGGTCTGGAACAGCTCTTCGATCTCCAGGAAGACCCGGAAGAATATGAGAATCTGATTTCTATCCGGACCCGGGATGCAGATGAGTTCCGGACAAAATTAAAAGAGATCTGCAGCCGTCCGGGTCTTAAGCAGTCCATGATAAACGGGGAAATGAAAACCTTTCCTTTGACATATCGCCCCCTGATGCGGATTCATCAGTTTGAATTCTCCAAAAATATCAAAGATTTCCAGGTATCAAAAGACAACTACTTTTGTTCCATGTAAGGGAAACCATATTCAAGAACGACTGAGAATGTTCCATGCGGGAGATATAAGCAAATAACAAAGAAAACATTTATTAGAGAACAAAGGGAGGGAATTCACTTGTATAATCTGGTGATCATAACACCCGACCAGATGCGCCGGGATTATCTGAGCTGCTATGGCCACGAAAGCATCCAAACCAAACACATCGATGCGCTTTCCGAACAGGGAGTGACCCTGGATAACTGCTACTGTGCCGCTCCGCTGTGTGCGCCCAGCCGGATCAGCTTCGCCACCAGCACTTATTTTTCTGAACACAATCACCGGAACTACTGGTCCTCCATCAGTTCCGAAGTGCCGAACCTGGTGAGTGAGCTCAAAGACCAGGGCTATCGGACCGGTATGTACGGAAAGAACCATCTGTTTCTCTATTCCGAACTGGAAAAACTCTGGGATGGGCTGGATGAGATCTGCCTGGGAAACTACGACGGGCATGAAAAGTATGAGCACTCCTTTTCTTCGTTTACATTAGATGAGGACCATCCCTATAATATCACGGGCCGGCTGACCGATGAGGCCATCGGTTTTATGCGGGAAAATAAGGACCAGCCGTTTTTTACCTGGATTAATTACCAGGACCCGCATCCGGCGTTCACCTGTCCCCCGCCATACGACACCATGTTTGACCCCGACCAGGTGGAAGTGGGAAAGGAATACCAGGATTACGATAAGGACGCAGAGCCGGTGCGCAATGAAGTCTGGCGGAAACATTCGGAGATGGATCTGTGCTCGGAGAAAGAAATGCGGCAGGCCATCGCCCATTATATGGGGCAGGTCCGCTATGTGGATGACAGCGTGGGCCGGGTGATGGATTATCTGAAAGAGAGCGGTCTGCTTAAGAATACGGTGGTGCTGTTCTTCTCCGACCATGGAGAATTGCTGGGGAACCGTGGTATGACCCATAAGATACCGGTATTCTATGACTGCCTTACCAGAATTCCGGTGATCCTGTACCACCCGGACAGATACCACGGTATCCGGTTTGGCGGGCTGGTGGAGGAAGTAGACCTTACACCTACGCTGTTCGATATGCTGGGCGTGGACGTGCCGCCTACCATGGTGGGCAAATCGATCTGCATGGCTCTGGACGCCGGGAACTATGATGAGTTCAGGGACAGCGTGCTGTGTGAAGCGGGAGGAGGCGCTCCGACTTGTAAGGAGGCGATACCCGGACTAAAGCTTCTGGCTCCCCATGTTCCCACCTCCTTCGGACCCGGAGCTATGCTGCGGGAGGGTAACCTGAAACTGACGATTTACTATGACGACCGGTGCGAGCTGTACGATCTGTCATCGGACCCCAAGGAACGAAACAATCTGTACGGCAACGCAGCGTATACCGCGATACAGCAGGAAATGACGCTGAAGCTGCTGAAGCGGCTGCTTGGTGTCAAAGTGCGGGATATCAAAAGCCTGGAGTGGAATTATCCGAAATATCCGCAGGATGTCCGCTTTGAACCATTGGAAATGAAGGAGGTCATTCGGGATATTCGAATGGAAATACAATGACTCTGCTGTTTCTGGTCGTGAGTTTCGCGGCCTCTATCATCGGCTCGATCTGCGGGATCGGCGGCGGTGTGCTGATGAAGCCGCTGCTGGACTCCTTCCAGGTGATGAGTGTGGCGTCGATCAGCTTTCTTTCCGGATGTACGGTGCTGACCATGTCTGTCATTTCTGTGGTGAAAAATAAAAGGAACGGACGGATCCGGATGGATTACCGGATCTCTACGCCGCTGGCCATCGGCGCCGCGGCCGGAGGCGTGTGCGGAAAATATATGTTTCAATGGATCAGCCGGCAGGCAGCTGAGAATGTCGTGGGCTGTGTGCAGGCGGTTTGCCTGATGCTTGTTACGGCAGCGGCGCTGCTGTACACAGTTAATAGAAAGAAAATCCGGACGTTACATATGACGAATGCCGCTCTGTGTGCTGCGATCGGGCTGCTTCTGGGGATTATGTCGTCTTTTCTGGGGATAGGCGGTGGACCGATTAATCTGGTGGTTCTCTACTATTTCTTCTCTATGGAGACGAAAACCGCTGCAGCCAACTCGTTGTATATCATAATGTTCTCCCAGACGGCCAGCCTGGTGAATACCCTTTGTACGGGTACGGTTCCGGAATTTGCGCTGCTGTCGCTGGGAGTGATGGTTCTGGGCGGGGTTCTGGGCGGAATGCTGGGAGGCCGGATCAATAAGACGATCCGGGACCGGACGGTTGAAAAGCTGTTTATTATAATAATGCTTGTGATTGTCGGCATTAACATTTACAATATTATCCAATTTATATGAGAGGGGACTGGCTTCTTCCGGCGGGCAGCCGGGCAGGAAGTAAAGCAGAAGAGGAAGGTGCCTGTCCCCGGAAGCCAGCTCGTGCGGTACCGCCTCTGTCAAATGAACAGAGGCGGCGGTACATACAGAGCCCGGCATCCGGGGACAGGCACCTTCCTCGCTTAGATTCTTACCGTTTTATTACGCTGCCGGAAGAAGCCAGTCCCCTCTCTATTTTATTTCTGCTGTTTCTAGAATGAATTTTACACTGCCATTCATATCATCCCGGATTCCGGAGAAAGACTTGTAAGCCTTACTCTCCTGACTGATATCATCCACCCGGTCCAACAGTCCCTGGATATCGTCATCAAAAGTGGATTTTAACTTCTGGATCCCGGTCTCGTCGAATTCTTTCATTCCGCTGTTCAGATCCTTCGCACCATTGGCCAGAGTTCCGATACCGTCCACCAGCGCGTTGGTTCCCTTACTCAGCGTATTCCCTCCGTCCTTTAACTGATCGGATGCGGAGGACAGGCTGCCTGCGCCGTCCCGCAGTTCTTTGCTTTTACCGGAGAGGGTATTGGCGCCGTTCTTTAATTCACCGCTCTTACTGGTCAGTGCGGATGCGCCGTTTTTCAGGTCGCCGCTTTTGTCGGTCAGCTCTTTGGCACCGTTTTTCAGATCCGGAGAGCTCTGAAGCAGGGTGTCGGCCCCCTGTGTCAATTTATCATTATTCTCGGATAACTGATCCATTCCGCCTTTGATCTGTCCAACCACTCCGGGGAGCTGCTGCAGATTAGGAAGCTGTGCCAGCAGCGGTTTTACAGTATCCATCCCGGTCTTCATGGAACCCAGATTATCAGCCAGCCCATTGAGAGAATTACCAGCGGCTGCAACTTCACCTTTCAGCGGGGAAGCGGGGTCCGACTGGAATACAGCGTTCAAGGTCCCGGTTACCGTCTGCGCGATGCCGGAATCGATGGAGGCCGCCAGCGCGTCTCTCTGTTCCTGAGGCATAGAGCCGGAGGGATCGATGGAATCCAGTATCGCAGGTGTCAAGTTAGCGCTTAAGCTCTGGGAAAGAGTGCTGTCCAGTGTCTGCTGTAACTGAGCATTATACTGGTCTATACCCGCGTTGATCGAACCGGACATGCCCCGAAGCTGGTTCAATGTGTCGTCGTCCAGACCGCCGGCCAATGTTACCAGGGTGTTCAGAGTATTTAAGTCTTCCTTCGAGATATCCAATCCGGATAACGCCTGATTCAGCTGATTGATACCATCAGCCACAGATTTGCTGCCCTCGACATACTGTTTTACACCGGTGCCCAAAGTACAAGCACCGTCTACATACTGTGTGACTCCGCCGGCCAGCCGGGTGGTTCCGTCCACATACTGGGAAGCGCCGGCGGCCAGGGTGTCAGCACCGTCCACATACTGATTCACGCCACCGGCCAGGGTATCGGCCCCGTCCGTGTACTGGTTCACACCGTCTTTCAGGGTGCCGGTCCCATCCTGGAGCTGATTCAGTCCATCATTCAGCGTGTTCACTCCATCCTTGAATTCTCCGGTCTTGGATTGCAGCGTATCAACGCCTTCCTTCAGATCGCCGGTCCCATCCACCAGCTCTTTTGACGCATCCGACAGATCATTTAGCGCATCCTTCAGGTCATCCATTCCCTCAAAATCATCCAGGTCCATGTCATTTAACAGGCCACAGGTGGCGATCGTCATGGTAGGCCCCATCTGAAATTCGGTGACATCGGCGGTCAGCGTAAACGAGGTGGGGAATTCCAGATCTTCGCTGTCGAGGTCCAGCCGGTCCTGCAATCCAGGGAAAGCAAGGCCAACGGCAATATCGGTCTTGGCATCGGAAATGATTTTTCCGTTATCCAAAGCTACATTCTGAAAATGCTCCACCGGCAGCATCATGGCGGTAATCATGGTAAACGGAAGATCCGCGGCGGTATAGGATACGGTCATGGAAAGACTACCGCTCTTTCCAACGAGATCCGCGGGAGAGATCTGGTTACCGTCCAACTCATAGCGGATGTCCATGGATACCGGCAGCGCTTTGTCAGTGGTTCCCTGATAGTAAATGTCGGCGCCTGCTGTTTTCCAGGTCAGCTGGTTCCCATCCTGCGTAAAGGTCTCGTCACCTTTTACATTTTCAATATCCTTCAGATCGGACACATCGCTAAGTGACGCCTCCCTGCCGGCATTCTTCAGCCAGTCGGAGACGATCACCTTCGTCACATTCCCGGACGCGTCCGCAGTTACATAAACGGTCTCTTCCTTTGCCAACTCTGCGTCACTGGAAGAAGCTTGTGTATTCGTCCCCACCTCTTCAATGGCATCCACCAGTTTTTCCTTGTCATCCGGGTCCGATTCGGCGGCGGTGAGATAATTGGAGCCTGACCACATGGCTGAACCGACCGTTAAGACACCGGTGAGCAGTACAGCGGCACCGGCAGCAGCGTATTTTTTCATACTTTTCATGTCATTTTCCTCCTTCATTCTCCGGCTCTTTTGCCAGGAAGCCAATCGATGTTTTACAGATTACTTTATCAAATATAATGAACATGGACGGCAGTACACAGATTACGATAATCATACTGATAATGGCGCCCCTGGATAACAGCGTACAGATGGAACTGATCATATCGATTTTGGAGTAAAGCCCCACGCCGAAGGTGGCCGCAAAGAAGCTGAACCCGCTGATCATGATGGACTTCATCGATGTCTTATGGGCAATGCTGATGGCGTCCTTTTTACTCTTGCCCCGCCCCCGCTCCCTCTGGTAACGGCTGGTCATCAGGATCGCGTAATCCACGGTGGCTCCCAGCTGAATGGTTCCGATTACCACGCTGGCCACAAAGGGAAGCGTAGTGCCCATGTAATAAGGGATCGCCATATTCATGCAGATGGCAAATTCAATCACGGCCACCAGGATCACCGGCAGGGAGATCGATTTGAATACGATCATGATAATCAGGAAAATGGCAGCGATGGAAGCGATGTTGACATTGCGGAAATCCACAGAAGTAACATCCTCCAGATCCTTGGTCAAAGGCGCTTCCCCCACAACCATGGATTCCGGACTGAATGATTTTACGATCTTCTCGACTTCTGTTATCTGCGTATTCACTTCCTCGGTTGCGGTCTTGTAATCGGAGCAGACGAAGATAATTTCATAGTTATCGCTCATGATCTTGTCTTTTAAGCCGGAAGGAATCATTTCATCCGGAAGCCCCGGCCCCACCAGAGAATTCATTCCCAGTGTATATTTCACACCCTTTACCTGATCGATCTGGTTGACCATATCATCTTTTTCCTTGTTGGTCAGGCCATTTTTCAGCAGGACCATATGGATATTATTCATGTTAAAATCCTCTTCCAGTTTGGCGTTCGCCACATTGCTGGGCAGTGTCTGAGGAAGGGATTTGTCGATATTATAATAAACGCCCACGTGATTATTGCCCCAGAGGGAAGGCAGCAGCAGTACCAGGAAAAACAGGATAAACGCCGCGTAATGCTTGGTAATGAAACCGGAGATCTTATCCAGATTCGGAATCAGCGGTTTGTGATGCGTCTTTTCAATCAGCTTATCAAACAGGAGAATCAGGCACGGAAGCAAAGTCACACAGCAAAGGACTCCGATCACCACACCCTTCATCATGACCACGCCGATATCCCGGCCCAGTGTAAAGCTCATAAAGCAAAGAGCGGCGAATCCGGCAATCGTGGTGACGGAACTGCCCGTGATCGATTTGAACGTGTTGGAAATGGCATGTGCCATGGCCCTGTCTTTTTCTCCTGGAAACCGAAGTTTATTATCCTCATAACTGTTCAGCAGGAAAATGGAATAATCCATCGTAACGCCCAGCTGCAGCACAGCGGTCAGCGCCTGCGTAATATAGGAAATTTCTCCGATCACCACATTGCTGCCCAGGTTATAAAGGATCGCCACACCGATACTGAATAGGAAAATGAGCGGGATCAGGAAAGATTCCATCGTCAGTGTCAGAACAACCAGACACAGCAGCGCAGCGATCACCACATAGACGGGCATCTCCTGAAGCGACAGATTCTTAATATCGGTGACGACACCGCTCATACCGCTGATAAAACACTGCTGTTCGCAGATGGTCCGCATCTGGCTGATCGCGGTCATCGTCTCATCCGATGATGTGGTATTATCAAATAAAGCAATCATCATGGTGGCATCCCCATTATTAAATGCGTTCCGGATATCTTCCGGCAGCATCTCCATGGGAACGGTAATATCCATGACATCATCGTACCAGATCACTTCTTTGACATGCTCCACAGAAGCGATCTGTTCCTTTAATTTCACCACGTCCTTCGGCTGCATATCCTCCACGATCACCATGGAGAAAGCACCCATCCCGAATTCGTCCACCATAACGTTCTGGCCCTCCACCGTCTCCAGACTATCCGGCAGATAACTGAGCAGATCATAGTTGACTCTGGTGTGCGCAATACCGATCACGGATGGTATCAGCAGCAGCATATACAGGGCGACGATGATTTTCTTATGTTTCACGATCTTCTTGGCAAGCTTAATCATACTAATCCTCCTCGTACTATTCTAAGCCCTCATTCTACGGGATTCATCAACCCCGTATCTTCGTTAATGTTTACTATATGCAACGCATCCTCATTTGAGACGTTGTTCATATAATAAAATGACTAAACGTCATTTCGAAACCCAAGGTCTGTTATACACCTAAAATGACCATTAGTCAACAATCTGCTAAAAACTTAATAAAAATTTAATAATATTGACTTTCGGTCATTTTTGGACTTTAATAATAGTCGAAAGGAGTATCGTTTCTATGGGGAAACTGGAAGATAATAAAAAGAGAAAAAAAGAAGCCCTGTTCCACACCGCCTTTGAGCTGTTCACGACAAAAGGAATCAACAAGACCGCCGTCTCCGACATCGTAGACCGGGCCGGCGTAGCCAAAGGGACCTTTTACCTTTATTTCAAAGACAAATACGACATCCGGAACAAGCTAATCACCCACAAAGCCAACGAACTGTTCGGCATGGCCAGCGCATCAGTGGAAAAAGCTGCCCTGAACGACTTCGAAGACAAAGTAATCTACATCGTGGACTTTATTATAGACCAATTAACGAAAAACCCGCCCCTGATGAATTTCATCGCCAAGAACCTGAGCTGGGGCGTATTCAAAACGGCCCTGAGCCAGCCGGCGGACGAAGGCGGCAGCATCTTCTACGACAAATTCATGGAAATGATACAAAACGACAGCCATCACTACGATCATCCGGACATCATGCTCTTCACCATCGTAGAGCTCACCAGCGCTACCTGTTTCCCCACGATCCTGGAAGCCTCCCCGGTTACCATCGGGGAATTCAAACCTTACCTCCACAGGGCGATCCGGGCGATTCTTTATGCTAACCGGGGGGATTAGAGTTTTATTAGGGACGGGAAGCCCTCTGGGGGACAGAAGGGGAGGCTCCTGGTTGGGGGGAGACGGGGCGGGCGCCTGTCCTTTGGCGGGCAAGGGCTGGAAGCTGGCTGCTGCTAAGTGAAATCCAGGCCGTAGATTCAGGAACCGGGCTCATTCACCAGAAACACATGATGTGTTTCCGGTTCAGGGGCCCTTGCCCGTCGGACGTGAAGTCCGCCGTGCATCCTGAATCTACGGCCTGGATTTCACTAAGCAGCAGCACAGCCGCCCCAGCCCATGCCCCATCCCTCTCATCCCGGGGCTCCCCAAAAAGCCCCCGCCCCACAGAAACTTCCCTGGCAGCCGTGGCAAAGAAATAATTCACAAAACTTTTAGAAAAATATAATGGGGGGTTTATTGACTTCCAGGAGAAGAGGGTTTAAAGTTACCAGATAGAATATGCGGCAGAGGAGAATGGTATAGAGATGAAGGAGAAGTTTCAGAGGTTTATGACGGGACGCTACGGAGCGGACGCGCTGGGAAAATTAATGATCGGGCTGGCGATGGTACTTTTGGTGATCAGCCTGTTTTTCAGGAGAGGACCGTGGTATTTGCTGGCCCTGGTTGTTTTGATACTCACGTACTTCCGGATGTTCTCCAGAAACGTGCAGAAGAGATATGCGGAAAATCAGTGGTACTTGAAGAAGATCGGGCCGGTGAAGGGCTGGTTTGCCCGGCAGAAATCATATGCGGCTCAGAGAAAGACGCATCATATCTATACTTGCCCGAACTGTAAACAGAAAATCCGGGTTCCCAAGGGCAAAGGGAAGATCAGTATCCGGTGTTCAAAGTGTGGTACGGAATTTGTTAAGAGGAGCTAGGGATGTTCGGATATATTACCATTAATGCACCGGAATTAAAGATCAGGGATTATCAGGCCTATCATAGTTTTTACTGCGGGATGTGCCGCAGTTTAAAGACGAAGTACGGGAGGTTCGGACAGCTGGCTTTGAATTATGATCTGACGTTTTTGGCTATGCTGCTGACTGGGTTATATGAACAGCCGGAAGAGGTGGACAAGCGCTTCTGCGCGTTACACCCGACCAGGAAGATGGAGGCCTGCAGTAATCTGGCAGTGGAATATGCTGCGGATATGACAATGCTGCTGGCCTATTTTCAGTATCTGGATCACTGGGAGGATGACAGAAATGCGGCGTATCTGGCGGAAGCTGCTGTGCTGAGGAAGAAGGTAAAGAGACTGGCTGGCCAGTATCCCAGGCAGTTTCGGGCCGTGGTTGGTTATATAAAAGAGTTAAGGCAGACGCAGCAAAAGGGTGAGTCGGATCTGGATGTGGTCGCAGGGCTCACCGGCAATATGCTGGGCGAGATCTTTGTCATGCAGGAGGATGAGTGGAGCGGTACCCTTCGGAAGACGGGTTTTTTCCTGGGCAAATTTATCTATCTGATGGATGCCTACGAGGATCTGGAAAAGGATGAGAAGAAGGGGAGTTATAACCCTCTCTCTTTCTGGAAAGAGAAAGAACCTTTTGACGAATGGAGCCGCTCGATCCTGACTTATATGATGGCGGACTGCTGCAGGGAATTTGAGAAGCTTCCGATCCTGCTTCATGTGGACATCTTGCGGAATATCTTGTATTCTGGTGTATGGACGAAATTCGACCAGATCACACAGAAACGGGCGAAGGAGGGGATCGGGGGATGAATCCATATGAGGTGCTGGGTGTCACACCTGCAGCTACGGATGAAGAGATCAAGAAAGCATACCGTAGATTGAGCAGGAGATATCATCCGGACGCGAATATCGGAAAGCCGGGAGAAAAAGAGGCCGAAGAGAAGTTTAAAGAAGTACAGCAGGCCTATAATGCAATTATAAAAGATAGGGAAAATGGCTATTCTTCCTATGGAAGCAATTACGGAGGCGGTTTTGGAAGTTTCTACGGGAACGGTGGTTTTAACAGGCAGCAGGGAAGCTATCAGGATACCGCTTCGGTGGAAATGCAGGCCGCTGCTAATTATATCAATTCCGGACATTATAAGGAAGCGCTGAATGTGCTGGAGGGGATCCGCAGCCGGGATGCCAGATGGTATTATTACAGCGCGATTGCCAACGCAGGTACGGGAAATAATATACGCGCCATGGATATGGCCAGACAGGCCGCCGCGATGGAGCCATCCAATCAGGAGTATCAGTTACTGGTGCAGAGGCTGGAGGCCGGTGGAAGTTGGTATGGGACTATGGGAAAAGCCTATGGCGGACAGCCGGCAGCAGGAATGAATAATCTGTGCTGTCAGCTTTTGCTGTGTAATATGCTCTGCAACTGCTGCTTTTGCAGACCATACTAAACCCGCTGTGACGGCTTGTTCCTGTTTTTACGATAAGTATAAACTGTATTATAAAAAATTTTCAGGATATCCCACCCCAAATAGCATTTTTGTAGGCAAAGGTGGGTTGACGCTTGAACTTTAATTGAATATAATTAAGTAAATTGATATAAGATTTGTGGATTTTGGGCAGGCAAACAGGAACAGCTGCAGTGCCAGGGGTAAAGGAGAAATAAGATGCAGGATAGTGAAGCGGGGCTAAAAGTGCAAATGTTGGGTGGATTTAATGTTACATATAAAGATAAAGCAGTGTCATTTGGACGAAATAATATGGCTAAATCTATTCAACTTTTTCAGATAATGATGATAAATATGGACAAAGGAATCGGGAAAAGTACACTGGTAGAAGCTTTGTATGGGCGGGATGAAGTGGAGAACGGGAACAGCAGCCTGAACAATACGATATTCAGGCTGAGAAGGCAGCTGGAAACTGCGGGTCTGCCGGAAGATCCCTATATTGAGATTAAAAGCGGATTGTGTACATGGAGTAAGAACATACCGGTTTGGGTCGATGTACATGAATTCGGGAAGCTGGTGGAGAAGGCGGAAGGGACGCCGGACCCGTATGAAAAGACTTCTTTCTATATACAAGCCTGCGGCCTGTACCGCGGTGAGTTTCTTCCCATAATGATAGGTGAGGAATGGGCCACAGTAGCCAATGTTTCTTATCAGGAAATGTATTTTAAATGTCTGAGGGAAGTAAGTGAACTTCTGAAACAGCAGCGGGAATATGAAAAAGTGTATCAGCTCTGCACCTCGGCCGCGCAGATATATCCCTTTGAGGAGTGGCAGATCTTAAGAATCGACAGCCTGATCGCCATGAACAGATACAAAGAAGCGATGGATGTTTACGAAGAAGCCACGAAGATGTTTTTCGATGAGCTGGGGCTGACGCCGTCAAAGAAAATGCTGGACCGTTTCCAGACGATGAGCGGCCATATTCAGCTGCCGGTGGGAAGCCTGACGGATATTAAGGAAGAGATCCGGGAAGAACGACACGAGGAGGGCGCTTACTATTGTACTTTCCCCAGCTTTATCGACAACTACCGGCTGGTGAGCCGGATGATGGAGAGAAATGGGATTTCCTCTTTCCTGATGCTGTGTACCCTGACGGACTCATCGGGCAGACCCCTGGAGAAGACGGAGAAAACACGTGATGTCTCCGAACGTTTTCAAATGGCGGTGCGCAGGTCCTTAAGACGGGGAGATTTGTATACAAGGTACAGTCCCTGCCAGTTTTTACTTTTATTGTCCGGAACAAATCAGGAGAATTGCTCGATCATTTCACGAAGGATAGATAAAACCTTCAAAGAAGAGGGCGGGGGAAGGAATAAGATCAGATATCTGGTAACATCCGTGGTGGATATGAAGGAGCATGAAGCGGATAAGCTGAGTTTCAGCAATGTAACCTGGTAAAGTGGAATGAGGCACGGAAAAGGCCAGAAGAATCAAATAATCATCGCAAACCAGTGTAATGAAAGAGATCGGGAAATAGTACCTGTGTTAAAATAATTGTGTAGATAAAAGGATACTTTAAATGTATGTGATGGAATGTTGAAGCCGGTGACGGTTTTGCCTCCTGAGCAAGTATAGGTTGTGACCTGCATAGTCAGCTATGCAGGTTTTTTTTATTTCATAGGAAAGTGCTCCTATGAAATAAAAAACGCTCCGCGGGGATCGCACTGCGGTGGAAAGGAAGATGCCGCTTGCGCGGCCCGCCGCAGGCGGAGAGTTTCGCAAGCGAAACTCTTCTTCATGCAATTCGATAGAATTTCACAATTCTTTCGCAGTTGATCATATTCTGACAAAAAAAGTAATTGCGAAAGAGCTTGCGAAATACCATTTTTGCTATAGTGTGTTTAGAAGTTGCTGGGAGGCAGTGAAAATGTGTAAATCTAATATGAGCTATTCGGCCCCCAATATTCTGAATCTTTGTATCGATGATACCCGGAATGGTGAGGGAAGCGGAAGAATTTATCATTGTTACGCCAAAGAGCCGATCCTGTTTGAGAACGAGTATCAGATGATCAGACAGATGGAGCGCTTCTTTGAGAGTATCAGTTATCCGCAGGCATCAACGAAAGACCGTTTATTTATAGAACGAAAAGATACAGCATTAAAGGAGGCGGTAAAAGTAATGGATCCAAGTGAGATCACAAGCAAAGGCGGGGAGAAAGGTACTTTTATCGTACATGTGCAGTACCGCCAAAATGCGACCTGGCAGGGGGAAGTGGTCTGGGCTGAGAAGAAGATTACTAAGAGTTTCAGAAGTGCTTTAGAATTGTTAAAGCTGATGGATAGTGCATTGGAACAAGCGGAGACAGAGGAAGCATAAGAAGAGGAGGAAATTATGAAGGATAAAAGATTTATAACTGTGGTAGCGATTATCCTTTGCCTGACATTAATATTGGGAAATGGTTTCCCTTCCCTGGCGAGTGACGAAAAGGGAGAAGGCACACAAACAGAAGGGCAGACGGCGGAGCCCACAGAAACGCCGGCGGTGAACGACGTGACAGCGCCGGAATCACTGCCGGTAGTGACGGAAACACCGGAGCCTACGGAAACACCGGAGGGGACGGAAGCTTTGCTGGCCGTATCAGAGCCGGTGACGCCGGTACCGTCCCAAACGCCGGATGCTGACGGGACGCCCGACACTTCGAATGGAACGCCAGCCGTTGACCCGGGCCCGACACCGGACGCAGAGGAGAAGAACTCAGACCCAGAGCCGAGTCCCACTCCGTCAGAGCTTCCCGTAAGTCCTGACGCACAGACTGATATTCCTTCGGAGGTGGATAAGGAAGAGGTTTTACAAGGATTCGAAGCCGCCTACACGGATGAGGACGTAAATATTGAAGTAACCGCGCTGCCGGGTGTATTACCCAAGGACGCAGTCCTGAAGGTAGTACCGGTCATCTGGCAGGAGATACCGGAAGAGGCAGAGGAAGAAGAGAGAAGCAGACTCGAAGAGATAAACTCGAAATATGAGTTGACAAGATCAAAACTGGAAGAGTCGGTTGCGGAACAGGAAGACACCATAATGGTTGGTTTCAAGGCCTATGATATCAGTTTCTGCATCACGAATGAAGAGACAGGTGAAGAGAGTGAGATTGAGCCGGTCGGTGATGTTTCCGTTAAAATGAATTTTTCCAATCCGATCGTACCGGAGGAGGCAGCGGGATCAGAGGATCAGGAAGATCCCGAAAGCCCGGAAAACCAGCCTGCACCCATGATACTTGATGATAGTGAAGCACTGCCGGAGATCCGGCCCGCGGTTAAGCATCTGAAAGAAGATGAAAATGCGGAAGGCGGCGTTTCTTTGATCGATATCACTGAGCAGTCGGCCGTGGAAGTGGAAGATTCCGGAGCTATCACAGATGTGGCCTTTGTGTCCGACAGCTTTTCCGTATTTGCAACGGCGTTGCTGGCATCGGGGGTTCAGCCTGCGGCGGCTGGATATAATAACTTTTCGAATCTGAGATTCTATAACTATAAGGATATTAATAACAGCAACAGAAGCCAGATATCTGAGTATTACAGTGGCAACAGGCCATTCCTGAGAATCCAGCAGGGACAGACGCTTTCAAACCTGGAAGCGATCGGAAGCGCGTTGGTAACCGAAGGAAACAAGGCGTTCGGAAGCGGGCTCAATGGGCCTTATGGAGAATTAAAGGCTGTGACCACCAAAAATGGCACCAGGGTTCAGCAGCTGAGATATGTAAGATCAGGCAGCAGCTATAAATTCCAGTACACCACCAACGGCAGTACGTGGTCAAATCTTTCGAATAATGACAGTGATGACCGGCTGCATTTCTACTTCCAGGTACCCGATCACATCGATACCGGATCGGGAGACGAAAGGCCGCTGCCAGGCTATGAACCGGTGGAACACAATAAACGGATCGATTATCTGGGAGACGGAAATCCGAATCCGGATACAAGACTTGCCGATGAAGACAGCTACCGTTTATATCTGGATATACTGGGTATCCCCAAACAGGAATCGGAACCGGTGGATGTGATTCTGCTCCTGGACCGCTCCGGCAGTATGGTTAATAACAAGATGGAGGATGACAGGTCAAGGCTTCAGCATTTGCAGGATGCCGCCAAAGCTGCGGTTAACACCTTTATGACAGAAGGCAGGAAGAATCCCAACCGTATGTCTATCATCACATTTAGTAACGAGGCTAAGGAATATGTGTCATTTACAGAGACCAGCCTCCAGAACAAAGAGACACTCTGCCAAATCATAGATGGTGAGTATCGGGGAAAAAATATCTGGGAGAACAAGTCGGGAACGAACTACCAGGCGGGATTACAGGAAGCCAAAAGAGTCATCGACGAAGACCAGAGCGGACGTAAAAAGTATGTAATCTTTGTTACCGATGGTCAGCCGACGTTTTATTATGGACCTTCAGGTACCACAATTCATGGATATGGAAGCGATTGGGACGATCAGACCAAATACTGGAGCAAGTATGCTGCGGCACAGATTACCGGAATCTCAGGTTTCTATTCCGTGGGAATCGGGGACAGCGGCTATAAGACCTATCTGACCGAACTGGGAAACCTGGTCGGGGCGACGGAGAGAATGTACTTATCCGGTAACAACACGACCCAGCTGGAAGAGACATTTGCGGCGATCGTCAGCTCCATCACGAAGCAGATATCACATGTGACGATTACCGATACACTCAGCGGCTATGTTGATTTTGTAAAAACTACAGGAAGCAGGCCCCAGGCCACAAGAGACAGCATAGGGCTGGTGGTTACCAGGCAGGGGCCGGAAGATCCTGGGCCGGTAACGCTGGATCCGAACCTATATAGAATAGAGATCAGTGGAAAGACAATTAACCTGATTTTTGACGAAGATTATTTCCTGGAGTCGGGAACCCGTTATACCATGTCCTTTAATGTGAAGCTGACGGAGCTGGCATACGAGACTCCGCTTAAGGACACGGGTGATCCGGATACGGATTATGACCTGATCAATCCGGTCAGCAGCGGAAGACTGGGTCTGTACTCCAACACTACGGCGCAGGTCCGTTACCGGGAAACGATCAAGACGGATCAGGGATATGCCTACCAGAATATGGCCGAGGATTATCAGAAGCCGGTAGTAGCGGCCAATGAAGGAAAGTTCCGGGTACAGAAATATATTGACAATTACCGGGAAGATCTCGCGGATGACGAATTTATGATCCAAATTCTGGGGCCGGCAGATAACCCGGTGAAAATGGGAGCGGTTCTGCAGGCCGTCAATGGAAAAGGGACTGCAAGCCCGGTGATCAAGGTGTCGAAGACAACCAGGTTCCAGATTGCGGAGACAGTTCCGAAGGAATATGAGAAGAGCGATACTTATCTCGTTGTAAAAGACGCGAGGACCAATCAGGAAGTATCCGGCAGGATCAGCGGCGACGGCAGTTATGTAACAGTACAGCCGGGGGATGACCTGATCGTCGAAGTACACAACAGTTTCGAGCACACAGGGTATTTCCACAATACAGACAGCGTGTTTAATTTATTCAAAGCATACAGAGGGAATAGTTAAAGATTTGGAAGGAGGAACTGTGGAAAATGAAGTACATACCAAAACGTAATTTCAGATACCGGGTATTCCTTCCGCTGCTGGCCCTGATGGCTTTGCTGGGGATCGGCGGTACCTATGCGTGGAAGCAGTGGAACCTGTCTGTGGTAAATGAGCTGAAGTCGCATACGACGGAGACTGAAATTACAGAAAAATTTGACCAGGGATCGTACACAGAAGCGACCAAGAAAAAAGAAGTGAGTTTCAAGAATACGGGAAGTTCCTCTGTTTTTCTGAGAATGAGTTATGAAGAGTATTGGACAAAACAGGATGGAACAGATGAGGTCTATCTGTCGAACACGGTGGACAACAAGGATGTGGCAGTCAAAAACTGGAGCGGTGGTTTTACGCCGGAAAGCGGCAGCGGGGATTGGTGGTACGGAGGTGACGGCTGGTATTACTACACGAAAGTACTGGCTTCACAGGGATCGACCTCAAAGGTACTGGAAAGTGTTACTTTTCCGGATTACCTGAATCCCACCTATACCGATTATAAAGGAGCTGATTACACCCTCTATTTCAAATCGGAGGTAGTGCAGGTCAGTGACGGCCCCGGAACGCTCAACAGCGCAGAGGTGAACACCGATGCCACAAGCACACTGTTTGGTATGAAGGCAACGGTAGACGGTCAGGGGAATGTGACCTGGTCAAAGCCGGACACGAATTAGGAGGAGTGGGAAATGAAAGATAAGTTAAACAGGCTCCCCAGGAAAACCAAATTCAGAGTTCTGCTTCTGGTCGGATTAGCCTTGGTGCTCGTAATCGGAAGCACGGTTACCTACTTTGCCAACAGCAATTCGCTGCCGAATCCATTCAACACCAATAAGGCGGAGGTTGTGGTGATGGAACAGTTTGATCCATCCGACAAATGGGTGCCTGGTGAGCAGAAGAAGAAGGAAGTTTGGTTTGAGAATGACGGAGAGCAGGATATGCTGCTTCGGTTTCAGCCGCAGATCAGCTGGAAGGACCTGGAGGGCAATGATCTGCCGGCACAGATCCCGGAGGATGCGGTGACATTGAATTACAGCCAGGTTATGCCTGGAGGGAGCAGCACCCAGTGGGTATTGATCGACGGCTGGTATTACTATAACAAAGTATTTCATGCGGGAGAGTCTACCGAGCAGGTTTTAAAATCCGTAACCTTCAGTAAAAAGTTGACCAACGACGGACATGACGGAACAGATTACTCCAATGTACAGTGCGATGTGGCGATCAAAGGGGAGACCGTACAGGCCGATGCGCAGGCGGCACAGACCATATGGGGACGGCAGGCAGCCATCAGCGGAGAAGATGTCCGGTGGGAATAAACACCAGGGACAAAATGAAAGGACAAAACACCAAAGGACAAAACATCAAGAAGCAAAACAGGTATTGAAAGCAGAATTTATAAACGGGTTTCATGAAAAATTCATTCATTATAAATAGAAAAACAGGAGGAAGAAAAATGAAAAACAAGAAAATGGCCGCCGGAATCGTAGGTCTGGCAATCGTAGCCCTGGTAGGAGGTTCCCTGGCTTATTTCAATCAAACGATGACCGCGACCAATAACTTCAGCACAAAACAATATGGTTCCACCCTTACGGAGGATTTCATTCCGGAAAAAGACTGGGAACCCGGTGTAGAGGTTAATAAAGATGTGGAAGTGATCAATACCGGAGATATGCCGGTGGTGGTACGTGTGAAAATGGAAGAGACATGGACCAGAACCGGTGAAGACGCTGCCTATAAGGCGAACAATGCCGCAGTAACCACGGCAGCTGTATCACAGGTAGATCCTGAGGACGGCCTTACTCCCGCAGAAGACGGTACGGTTGTAGCGAAGAATCTGATTACTGCTGGATGGACCAAGGCTGACGATGGCTGGTACTACTTTAACACGCAGTTAGAAGCAGAAGCAAGCACTCAGAAATTTCTGGATTCCGTGACCCTGGCGGCAGACACTGATATGGGTAAATATACGGTAACCAAATACTACACGGAACTGGAAGATATCCAGGCAGCAGAGGCAGCCGGAGTTACCGGTGATGCAGCGACCGGATGGAAAGAATACACAGATCCGATGCCAATGACAGCCTTACATAATAAGACAGTAACCGCAGCTGATCCCGATGCAACCGGATACAGCGGCTCCAACTACAGCCTGACTATTACCGCCCAGACCTGCCAGGCCACCGACAAGGCAGTCAACGCATTCTTTGGTAAAGACGTAGACGGTGTTACCCCAGTAACCATCCCTGCAGACGTTCTGGCCGGCTGGAATCTTCAAGCAGAGGATATCCAGTAAAATAGACGCAGGATAACGAGAAAACAGGTAGCGGTGTATGCCCGGATGTATACACCCGATTGAAAAGAAAGGGGATTTCACATGAAAAAGAATAAAAAAGTGCTGGTACTCAGCGGACTCCTCGTCCTGGCAATGGTAGCCGGCGTATTGGCTTATTTCAATAAGACCACAACCATCAACAACCCGTTCTCCACCAAGTCCTACGGCGGAGAGACAGTCGAGAAATTCAACCCCGGCGAAGGCGAGGACTGGGAGCCTGGAGCAACTGTTGAAAAGTTAGTAACCGCCACAAACACAGGCGACTATCCGCTGTATGTGAGAGTAAAATTCGATGAGACCTGGACCAGAAAAGACGAAAGCACTGCCTTCATCGACATCAAGGCAAATGACGCGGCTGTCGAGCCTGGAGTTACTGCCAAGAAAATCTTGAATGTATTCCAGACAAAAGACGCCGACGGTGAGAATGACGGTGTTGCAAATGTAACCGTAGATGACACCGTGGTGGCAAAGAATCTTGTAAATATAGGCGGAGCCGATGCCAAATGGGTTGACGGCGGTGACGGATATTTCTACTACTACAAACCTCTGGAGCCCACCAACAGCACGGAAGCACTTCTGGAATCCGTAACGCTTGCAATTGACGCAGATATGGGACTCTATGGTTCCGTTATCACTTATGCGCTTTGCGCGGATCCTGACAAGAATCTGACCGCTCCTCCGGCAGACGCCGTGTGGAAATCAGAGGCAGAACTGCTGGCTGGTTCCGGCGCAGCTACCGTAGCTGATTTCATGAAATTAGAACAGAATAAGGGGATGGCTCTGTTTACCAAAAACACCTCCGCTCTTGAAGCAGGACTGTCCGGATATGCGGATGCCAACTATTTACTGACCATCACCACTGACTTTGTACAGACTTCAGCAGATGCACTGGCGGCTGCAGGCTGGACACTTCCGGCTGGAGTACAGTAAGCCGGCAAACAATTGTAAAGGCTGGAATTTATGAGACTATTAAAACATATTTTCAGCGTCCTTTCCTGGATTGTATTCGCGGTAATCATCGCTTATGTATTGATCGCCGCTCCCATGGTGGCCGGGTATAAACCCGTTGTCGTACTCAGCGGCAGTATGGAGCCGGCCTACCATGTGGGCAGCGTGATTTACTACAAGAGTACCCCGTTTGAACAGATCCAGGTGGGCGACGCGATTACGTTCAAAGCGGGGGAAGACGCGCTGGTGACCCACCGGGTGACGACCAAGAATGAAATCAGCAGGACCTTTGTCACAAAAGGAGACGCAAATCCTTCCGAGGACGCAAATCCGGTGGATGCCGCCAATGTGATAGGGAGAGCATCAGAGCTGTCGATTCCCTTTGCAGGATATTTTATATCCTACGGGAAACAGTTGCCGGTAATCATCGCTATGGCGGCGATTATCATAATCAGTATCATATTAGACAGTCTTTATCCCAAGAAAAAGAGGGAGACAGAAAGGGCTGAACAAGAGAATGAAGAGAAACAGTAAAGTAAAACTGATTTCCCTGATTGCTGTGGTATGTGTATTCTTGATTGGAGGAACGATCGCATATTTCAGCGACCAGGAAACCAAAGAGAATACGCTGACCATGGGCAAATTCGATTCCGATCTGCACGAGGAATTCGATCCGCCCTCTGACTGGAAGCCTGGAGTAGAAGTCGAGAAGAAGGTAAGGGTTGATAATACCGGAACCGTCGATATGGTCGTTGCAGCCAGGTTTGATGAGAGCTGCGTCAGAAGGGAAGACGTGTATCTGCAAAGATACAATAACGAGACCAAAGAGCTCGAGGATATCTTAGTGGCAAATGCCGGTGAGGAACTTCCGGTGATCTTTGATATCCAACAGCAGGATGGACAAATCGTGTCTTACCAGGAAGTGGCTGTCAAAAACTTTGGGGCTGATGTAACAGAGTACATCGAAGGAACCGATCCTTCGGTATATGAAGGCAAATGGGTATATCGTTACGATGTTAAGAATGGAGTCTACTATTTCCTGTATATGGGGATCGTGGAAGCGGGGAAATCATCGCCGCAGCTGCTCGAGAGCGTCACCATGAACAGCAAGCTTGAAAATGTAGTGTCGAATACCGAGCAGGTATACTGGTATGATGAGGAAACCGGTGAAAATAAGCAGTCATTTACGTATCAGACTTCCGAATACGGATATGATGCCGTGAATTATAAGCTGGATATCACTGCAAAAACCCTTCAGGCCAGTGAAAAAGCGATCCAAAGCGATTGGTCAACCGATACCGGGATCATACCGGATGATTTTAAGGAGCTGCTGACATACCTGGGAAACATGTGTAATAAGTAGCGGCCGGTGGGATCCTGGCAGAGAAGATAAAGGAGAAAACCTGATGAAAAAGAAAAAGAATTTAATAAAAATCATCAGTATCATGGCATTGCTTGCTGTGGTGATCGGGATAGGCGCAACATTGGCTTATTTTACCGATTATGATTTCGCTTCCAATATTATCGGTACCGGCCATGTGGACATCACCTTGACTGAGGACATGGAAGACCCGGAGAACCCGGAAGGACCAGTGATTCCCTATGTGGATCCTGAGAATCTGGAGCCGGGCGCCGTTATATCCAAAATGCCGAAAATAACGGTCGCAGAGGATTCTCTGGACAGCTACGTGCGTGCGGTTGTCACGATCACGAATCCGGAAGCTGCCGTTCCTCCTGTAACGATAGAGAATATCGATATCGATGAAAACTGGGTTGTAGTTGCGGATCCGAAGGAAAGCGGCAAGTGGTACTGCTATTATATCGGAGGGGAAGACGAAGGCATCTTAAAGGCCGGAGACTCCGTATATGTATTTAATCAGATTGAATTGCCCGGAGCATGGGAACTGGAAATGAATGACCAGAAAATCCTGGTGGATGTCGTTGCGCAGGCTGTGCAGGCAGAGGGTTTTACTCCTGCCTATCAAAGAGATGCAAGCGGCAAGATAACCTCCTGCGCGTGGTTAAACGCGGATGGAGAAGAAGTGGAAGCGGAAGTCTATGCAGGTACGAACAAATAAGCGGACGGAAAAAAGGATGCTGCCTGGGATTTTAAACGGTATTGGAATTGTACTGATGTTGGGTATCATCCTGATTTCCCTGCCGCTGGTGCTGCCGAAGGTGTTCGGATACCAGATCTACGGTATTCTGACAGACAGTATGGAACCTGAGTATTCCGTAGGGGAGGCGGTCTTCGTAAAACCGGTGGCCCCGCAGGACATCAAGGTGGGAGATGCGATTACCTTTCGGCTGGGCACGGACAGTGAGCTGACCGCGACCCATCGGGTAGTCCGGATTGAAGAAGAGAAGCAACAGTTTATTACAAAAGGGGATGCCAATGAGTCGGAAGACACCACACCGGTCGGATACAGCCGTGTAGTTGGTAAAGTAGTATTCGGCATTCCGCTGCTGGGTAGATTATCGTTCTATCTGCATTCCTACACGGGAGTCGTAATCTGCATCGCAGCGTTCGCGGTGGTGCTGGCTCTGTGGGTGGCTGCAGAGAAGTTAAAGTCAAAGGAGAGTGCAAAGTGAAAAAAAAGTTAATACTCATGGGTGTGGCGGCGGCTCTCGTTACGATAACATTAATCGGTGGGTCACTGGCCTACTTCCAGGCTACTGGCCATCAGGTGCAGCAGCAGATCAATACGAAAACACTGGAAATCCAGCTGAGTGAAGTAGGGCAGGATGGGAGTGGCAGGGAGATCTACACCGAGCTGCCGAACGGAACGGTCTTCGTGGATAAGATCGCACCCGGTTCGATTATTCCGAAAGAAGTCTGTGTTACCAATACAAAGGATACCGAACTTTATGTCCGCCTCACCATCACGAAATACTGGGGTAAGGATTCCAACAGTGGAAACGATGCGAATCTGGAGGCCTTTACAAAAGACATGAACAAGGATGCCGGCAAGATCATCCTGCAGCCGGCCAACACAGCCGGAACATCGGGAAGCGGCGACTGGATTTTACAAAGCGAAGACAAAGAACAGCTGGTTCTATATTATACAAAACCTTTGGCACCCGGGCAGAACACATCCATATTCATGGACCAGATCGAGATTTCCTATGATCTGAAAAATGAATATGCGGATCTGGGCATTGCACTTAAAATGCGGGCAGACGCCGTGCAGACCATGAAAGGGCAGGATGCGATGATGTCGGAATGGGGTGTACTTGCCACCATCGACGACGCCGGAAAAATTTCGAGCATAGAAGAGTAGCCGGATACTCGAGAAAGAAGGAGGATATCATGAAAAAAAGAATAATGGCTTTGAGCATGATACTGACGCTTGTGTTCGGCTTGTCAACCGTCGCCTACGCGGATGATACGACTCCCACCGCAGTATTCGACGGGAGTGAGGAGATCAAATACAACTATCAGGATACGAATAATTTCGGAAATGCCTTCTCCGATATGCTCCCTGGCGAGGATCGGGCTCAGGAGATCGTGCTGAAGAATACTTCCGATAAAACGGTGGATTTCTTCATGCGGACGGAAGTTCTGAAGGCTTTCGAAGATACGGAGCAGCGGTCCAACGCGGCCTATCAGATTACATTGACAGTGACGCAAGGGTCAGATGTCACAACGATCTACGGCGGCGCAGAAGCGGATGGAAGTGTTCGGGTTGGCGGCGACGAACAGGGCCTGAAGAATATGAACGGCAGCCTGAACGACTGGCTGAAGATCGCTGCCCTGACTAAGGGTGAGAATGCCGTGATACGCCTGCAGGTATATCTGGACGGGGAATCCCACAGCAATGACTATCAGGCGGCTGATGGAACATTCCAGTTCGAATTCCGCGCCGGATATGAAGAACCCACAGTGATCAGGCAGCAGAACCAGGACAAAGTGGTCACTAAGACGGTGATCACGGATGGGCCGGTCAACAGGATCGTTCGTCTGGTCCAGACCGGAGATAACGCGCCAGTCTTTTTGTTCCTGTTATTAGCAGTAGCCGCGGTGATCGTGCTGATCGTTGTTGTGGTGAAGAAAAATAAAAAAGAGGATTCAAACACCGGGAATGCGGCAAATGAGGATAAAATGGAAAAATAATGTCGCCGGCCGGGAAAAATTTATAAAAAAATGTCTTATGAAATAGTTGGCGAAAGTGCCTGTCTGTTATAGTTATCCTAACGGGACAGAACCGGGCGTAGGAATAAGGTGTCCGAAGTATGTCAGGAAAGGCGGAGGAGCAATGAAAAAGACCGCAAAAAGTTTATTTCGTATGGCAATCATCACTTGTCTTGGAATCTGCCTGAACCTGTCGGCAGCGCCTATGACAGTAAAAGCGGATGAAAACCAGACAGTGGAAAATACATATACAGTTACCTATCGTCCGGGTAATATTGCAAGATTCAGTGATAGTCTGTATCAGGAGTATGTCGGACAATATACAAGCAATGCGGTGACCCGGAGTCAGGCGACCGGAAGTATCAGGATCACGGTACCGGCAGGAGCTGCTTATCCCAGAGTACCGAATGCCGGTGATGTGGAATTTGACGCAGCCCATGAAGGCAAGTATTATCTGGATACTGCCAGCTGGCCGACGCAGCAGACCGTCACGGAAAACGGTGATTACGTAGCCGATTACATCGCATTGGTCGATTCCGTAGAGTACACGATCCGTTTTGTAGATGCATCCAGCGGCGAGGATGTCGCCCCTCCCGTGATCAGTGTGGGAAATAAAAATACGAAAATAACCTATACGGCCAGAAATATCGAGGGCTATCAATATGACAGCTATGTAAAAGAGATGACCCTGGGAAGCGCCGGAACAGAGAATATCATTCAGTTCCAGTACACCAGCACAACTGGTCCCAACGTCATTATTGAGGAGATCCCTGGCCGTACCGTAACCGATTATGATTATGTGCAGGGACCCGGAACCGATATATATGAAAATGTAACGGTACCGGCAGCCAATGTAAACCCTGGCGGAGGCGGCGCAGATAACGCAGCTTTGGAGGGAGAAGATACAACCACGATTCCAGAAGAAGAGGTACCTTTAGATGACGGAACGCAGGGCGGGGGAGATGAAGGCACAGCCGGAGACGAAACGGACGGCAATCTGACGGAAATCCCGGAGGAAGAAGTTCCACTGGGAAGCGGAGAGGAAACACCTGGAAATGTAAGCCCGCTGGTACTGGGCGGAATCTTTGCTGCAGTGATCGTGCTGGGCGGAGGGGTATTCTTTATTTTCAGAAGAAAGAACCATTTGAATCATAATACATCTGAACATGAATAAGTCAACTTTCCTTTTATCGGTGCAGAGGAACCTATGTAGCAGAGCATAGGTTCCTTTTAATTGGTGCGGATATTATTGGAATTCTTTTAAGAGGGCGGCCTTCATAATATCCCTGGGGGCATCCAGACCGGTCCAGAGCTTGATATTGATTGCTCCCTGATTAACCAGCATAGCACAGCCATTAAGCGTATGGCAGCCACGGTTTTGGGCTTCCGTCAGGAAGGGCGTCTGAGGAGGATTCGGTATCACGTCACAGACTACCATCTGCGGGCGCAGGGAGTCGTATACCAGATCAGGGGAAGAGGTGTCCGGATATAAGCCGATACTGGTGGAATTAATGAGCACATCAGTGTCTGCGGGCAGCTCATAGGAATGATCCCAGAGGACAAAATCCGCTTTTACCGGCGTTTTGGACAGCAGCAATTCAACCAGTTCTTCGCCCCGTCCTCTGCTGCGGTTTACTACAGTGATCCTTCCGGCGCCGGCCAGAGCCAGTTCTACGGCGATCGCCTTGGCGGCGCCGCCTGCGCCCAGCAGAACATAATTCTTGCCTGTGATAGGGATCTGATCTTCTTCCAGCGCTTTGGTAAAGCCCTTGCCGTCGGAGTTTTCACCGTATGTCTCCCCATCTTTCAGATAGACGGTGTTTACAGCGCCGATGATGGAAGCGGCATCCGAAATGTGGTCCAGATATTTCATGACCGCTACTTTGTGGGGAATGGTACAGTTTGCACCTTTCATATGCAGGGCCTTTATGGATTGAACTGCGGTTTCCAGATCCTGGGGATATACCTCGAAAGCGTTGTAGATCCAGTCCAGTCCGAGGGCCTTAAAAGCGGCGTCCATAATAACTACGGTTGGGTTTTCGTCAACGGGTGAACCGAAAACGGTGATAAATTCTTTGCGGTAGCATTTCTCTTTGGTGTCCGGCATAGAAAAACCTCCTTGTCATCTCTTATTGTTTTATTTTTTCATGGGAAGTATCTCGATCCAATAGCCATCGGGATCTGAGATAAAATAGATTCCCATATTTTCATTTTCATAGCAGATGATTCCCATAGCTTTGTGTTTTTGATGCAGACCATCATAATCATCAGTTACAAAAGCCAGATGAAATTCGCATTCTCCCAAATTATAGGGTTCTTTTCGGCCGGACAGCCAGGTCAGCTCCAGAGAGAATCCCGTGGCGCCGTCTCCCAGATAAACCAGACGGAAAGATCCGTCAGAAGCGGTCTTTTCCCGGACCGGCGCCAGATCCAGCGCGTCCTTATAGAATTTCAGGCTTCTGTCCAGATCCAGAACATTGAAATTGAAATGATTAAAATGAATCATATAGCTGCTCCTTTCTCAGTGTATGCGGATCAGAAAAGTGTACCATTTCCGGCACCCCGCAGAGCATGTGTTAGATACTGTTAAGTATACGTTTTTATGCAGAAGATTGCAAGAAAAAGGAACATGCATTTTTGTTGACTCTCACATGATGTGAGGGTATATGATCATCACAACATAAATATAGGAGGAAATAACATGGAAAAGCTTTATGTAAAACCAATTGGTGAAATAAGTGCAGATGAGGAGGGAATGTATATTCAGCTGAAAAAAGAATTTCTGCCTTGCCTGAAAGGCCTGGAAGGATTCGGAGCCATACAGGTGATCTGGTGGTTCAGCGACTTCGACGAAGAGGAATACCGGTCAGTCCTGGAGTGTCCGTCACCCTATAAGAACGGTCCTGAAATTATGGGAATTTTTGCCACCAGATCTCCGATCCGCCCCAACCCGGTGGCCATAACTGCCTCTGATATTACGGGAATCGAGTGGGAAAACGGAAAGATCCATCTGGCCTACATCGACGCCAATCCCGGGACACCGGTATTGGATCTGAAACCCTATACTCCAAGCATAGACAGGATCGAATATCCCCAGGTGCCCGGTTGGTGCAGCCATTGGCCGGACAGTGTGGAGAGTTCGGGAGACTTTAACTGGGAAGCGGAATTTAATCGCGCCGCCATCCCAATATCAGAATAAAAATAAAAGGATAGCACAAACTATCCCTATCCTAACAAAATCCGGAGGCGCGCATATGAAACAACAGAATCAAAGTAAAATAACATCCAAACACGAACAGAATCAGCCTGTATCCAGGCTGGAACAAAATCAGACAACCTTAAAACAGGAACAGGAACGCGCGGAAATGATCCGCCAGAACTCCAAGTACCGGGAAGGAAATAAGCCGGAACCGGACAACAATCCCTTCTTTGAAAATCACAGTAACCCATTGAGCAGCAAGGGAAACTAACGAAAAACCAATCACAGTTCTTTATCTATTTCTCAGATATGGGCGGATATCCCAACCATATCTGAGATCAATCCCGCCGTTGTAACGGTACCTGAATCTCTGTCAGATAGCGTTTTGGGTCCTCTTCATTAAAAGGGCCTAGATGGCAGATCTGACGAACAGGATCTCTCATTTCATAATACCTGTGTTCCTCCAGCCATTTGGCAAACGTATGATAAGCTGTGCCAATATTCTGATAAGGTCCATAAACCATCACACAGGCCATCCGCTCCTCTGCGGCAATCAGCCGGTACACAAAATCGCCCCGCCCGATCCCCGCCTTTTTTACCAGGCAGCAAACTTCCACATCAACCTCAGTGTCTGCTTCCTTCTCATCATAAAACAGGGCCAGATTATTCACGCCAGAATCCAGTGCTACATGTTCTTCCGTCACAAAGCGATTCAGCTCAAGCCAGAGATTCCCCTCACAAAAATGATCCGGAATCCGTCTCCTCAGAGATAAAACGGACAATTCCGGAACACTTTTTAAAATCACATTACAGTGGACATCCAGTTTCCTGGACTGCACATCTTTGACGGCGATATCGATCTTATCGACTCTTTCCTGTATCTTAGCCATCTCATCCAGCAGTTCCAGCCTCTTATGCTCCAGTAAATCGGTAATGGGCCTGTCCTGCCAATGCGCCAGCGCCAGCGCAATCTCACTCACCTGAAAATCCAGATCCCTTAAGAAAATAATCCGCTGAAGCACCGGAATCTGTTCTGCCGTATAACTCCGATAGCCTGTAATCGGATCTGTCTTTGAAGGTTTTAATAGACCCTGCTCGTCGTAATACCGCAGCATCCGAATCGATACCTGAGTTAGCTTTGAGAATTCTCCTATACGAAACATGGGGGGGGCCTCCTGGCTTTTTTAGATTTTTGAGACAAGCCTCTTCAAGCAACCTCTCAAACCATCTAACCAAAAAATAATTCGCCTACCCTGGAACTTCCCCGGAAAATCCCATTCAAGACGCAGCAGGTGCTTCCCAAAAGCTGCGCGTTGTCACCGAAATGGGAACGAAGCACAGGAATATGGTAGTCTTTGGCCAGCTTTATGGCATTGATATGTTCCTCCATCTGCGCCACATTTTCATCGGGTAGATAGACTGCCTCATGCCCTAAAATGATAGCCTGTGGATTCAGCAGGTTTACGGCGTTAATCAGCGCGCTGGATATCTTGTCTGTCATGTCCGACAGAATGGGCGCAATGGCGGGATGGGATGGATCTGTACAGAATTCCCGGAAGGTTAAGTACTTTTGGGTGGCTTCCCTAAGCTGCTGCTGGATAATAGACGCGCTGGCATAGGTCTCCAGGCAGCCCCGGTTGCCGCAGGCGCACAGGTTGCCGTTATAGTCGATACTGGTATGCCCGAGTTCGCTTCCGTAACCGGCTGCGTTGTGATAGAGCTGCCCGCCGGATATGATGCCGGAGCCGATCCCGTTGGTGACACCCAGGAAAATAAAATCTTCATAGCTGCGGCCGATTCCATAGAACCGCTCGGCCAGAGCCGCGCAGTCGTAGTTGTTGTCCAGATAGGCGGGAACGCCGTAGCATTTCTCGAAGATCCGGACGATGGGAATATTATTGATACCGTAAAAATTAGTGGGGTTTAAGATGATACCGTTGACTGTGTCCACAGGGCCTAAGGAAGCGATTCCGATCCCGGCAATCGGGCCGGAGGCCTGTTCTTTGACTTTATCGACCAGACCGAAGAGAATATCCAGCAGCCGGCTGCTGTCACAGTGGGAAATATCAGCGGTTTCCAGGGCCAGCATGTGAAGCTTCAGGTCACACAGGACAGCGGAACAGGAATCACGGTTAATCAGGACACCGATGACTTTCGGGGCATCGGGGGAAATGTCCAGATAGATGGGAGTCCGTCCGGGGGTAACCGCCCGGTCGGGCCCGGTTTCCCGGACCAGATGACGGTCGATAAATTCTGAAATGATGTTGGTGACGGACATTTTCGTCAAACCGGATCGTTTGGAAAGCTCAATCCGGGAAATCTCATTTCCCGTAGCGATTAACTGAAGGATCAGGCCGCGGTTCTGATATTTTAGATTCTGATTATTGATTCCTGTTTTAGACGGCATGCTGTAACTCCTAATTTTTTTCCCAACCGGCGTTGATTCTGGCGCGAAGCTGATCGAAGGTCAACAGGCCGCTTAACGCGTCATAGGCGGCTACACAGGAGGCTCCTGTGCCTGCGGCATACTGCATAGCCTCCTGCCAGGTATTACTGTTCAGGACCGAACACAGGAAGGCGGCGATACTGGTATCACCCGCGCCTGTTCCGGATAAAATGCGGTCGGGACGATAACTTTTTTCAAAATGTTCCAGATTATCCCATTTTATCATAGTTTCCGGCAGTCCGCCACCGATTTGGCTGATTCGCTCCTGACCGCCGGTGCGCAAATACAGACCGGGAGCGCCGCATTTGATCAGGATAACCTTAGCGCCCATATCCAGCAGGCGGTCGGCCAGAGGACGAACATCTTTTTCAATATCCAGCACGGAGGTGACATCACCGCCGGCTGCCCGTTTCACCCATTCCTGATATCTGGAGCGGTCCAGCATATAGGCCAGCTCCTCTACGCTGGGAACGAAGAAATCCACATAAGGAAGCACCGCGGACAGAATTCCTTCCCAGTCAGCTTTTCCAACTTCCGCATTTTCGTCGATGGCGGCGAAGTCCAGGGAGGTGGCCACTCCCAGCGATTTGACCTTTTGGAACAGTTGAACCAGTTCTCTTCCGTGGTCGGAATACATACTCTTCATGAGCGGCGGATACCCGAAATGGAACAGGGCGGCGTCGCCGACCAGGGAAAAATCAATATCGTCCATAACAAACGTATCATTGGCGCCTGAACAATGCAGAAAGATCCGGTCAATTCCAACCGGCGCCAGTACCACCGAATAAGATGTGGCGGAACCGTCCGATACGATCATGCCCTCTGAAGCGCCATATTCCTCTAATTTTGACAGAACCAGGTCGCCAAAGGCATCCTTGCCAACCTTGCCCATAAGGCGTACGTCAGCTCCGAGGATTTTCATGGCTAAACCGGTATTGGCGACCGCTCCGCCGGTATGTACGTCAGCCTCCCCCATCTGAATCAGACGTCCGGGAACGAACATCTCGTCGATGCCGCGGATCTTTTCGTTTGGAAAGGCAGGTGTGATATCCAGGCAGATATGCCCTGCGGCAATCGCCATTCTGGATTTTACGTTACCCATAAGAATCCCCCTTTTATTTTCCAAGCGTGCTGAGCACTTCTTTGGTTACCAGTTGTACGATAGCTTCGATATCAGCGGCACTGTGATGCACTTTTCCGGTGGAACCGAACAATTCCAGTTTTTTGATGACGGCGCTCTTAATGGCGAGAACGGCGGCGGGAATCAGATCGATCAGTCCCTTTTCGATCTTGTCGAATGCCTGAAGCTCGGCTTCCACAGCGGCAATATTGATATCTGTAAAAATATTGACTTTGCTGATGCCTTTTTCAATGGCTTTTTTAAAGTCCGCGTCGGCAAGGCCGGAGCCGCCGTGCAGTACCAGAGGCACGGATACGGTCCGGGCGATGGTCTGTATGCGTTCAAAATCCAGCTTAGGAGGCAGCTTGTAAGCGCCGTGAGCGGTACCCACAGCGATCGCCAGCGCGTCCACGCCGGTTTTTTCGACGAAATCTTTCGCCTGCCTGGGATCGGTATAGAATTTAGAAGGATCCGTAAGCGTGGAGGTACCTTCGTGAGATCCTTCATTGTCTCCCACATGTCCTAATTCACCTTCGATGGTGGCGCCGAAAGAATGGGCGATATCGGCCATTTCCTTGACTTTTTGAACATTGACATCATAGGGGTCTGTGGAGCAGTCATACATAATGGAAGAAAAACCAAGCTCCAGAGCTTTGATACAGGTTTCTTTGCGGAGGCCGTGATCCAGATGGATGACCACCGGCACGCGTGCCTTTTTCGCCATTGGAATCAGATAGTAGGACACTTCGTCAAGCGGACCATAGGGGAACAGAACTTCAGCGGTTCCCATAATAACGGGAGAACCGGTTTCCTCAGCCGCGCTGATGATACCTCTGGCCAATTCCAGATTGACGGCGTTAAACAAGCCCACCGCGTATTTGCCTTTTTTCGCGGGGATAAGTACATCGTTTAGATTTGCTAACATAATAAATTTCCTCCTTTTGTAACGTGCTTACTCAATGGTGGGAATACGGTTGATTCGGGTATCTGTAAAGATATCATACTCATCGTAACAATGCGTGCTGAATTCACTGACAACGGCGCCCTCGCTGCCGGCCTGGAACCAGTGCTTGGTTCCGGGATACAGCGTATACTGATCTCCGGGCTCTAATTTTATTTCGTGGAAAACAGTGTAATAAGCCTCATCTCCGGCAGGCGGCGCGGCACAGCGGTCTTCGGTTGCTGCCCCCTCCACGTACAGGTATACGGTGCCCATACGACAGCGGAATGTCTCCTCTTTCCCGGGATAATCCTCGCCTACAGGCGGGTGCAGGTGCTCAGGGCAGGTCTGGTAAGGTAACAGGACCATTTCCTTCGCGCAGCATCTGTCGGTATTTATGTAAACAATACTTTCAAGTCCGGTACGCATCACATCATCCAGTCCGAAATCAGCTACTTCGACAGCGTCCTCCTCCGCAGAAGTAAGCGCAATATGTGCGCGGGAAAAATAGGCAAGCGTTTTTTCTCTGAGTTCCAGGTAAGTTTCTTTTGTCATCGATTATTCTCCTTCCGAAATTTGATATAGACATCTGATTGGTAAAAGAGTTTTACTAAATAAAGTATAAATGGAAAGCGGACAGAAGTCAATCATAATTTGAAACAATTAACCATTTAAAAGACGAAAATTTGGAATGGTACAGCTTTCCTCAAACAGTTTCATGACACATCATAATTGGGTAATAGGTAAAAGTGTTTTACCATAAAATGGGTACCATAGAGATCTCCCGATAGGATTGCCTGCTCATTTTTTGTTATCGGTACGTCTGAGAAATTCGACGAAGGCAAATATAATAGATATAACGGTTAGAACGGATACGATGAGCTCCGCTATGTTGTTGGCATAGTCTGCCTGGGATGGAATGACGATGCCTAATAGCAGGAAATAGCTGCACCAGATCAGACCTAAGGTGAGCAGCAAAAAAGTAATGTATTTTAATATAACGGCAAATCTGTTTAATAATTTACGGGTATGAATAATCTTTTCTTCAGTGTATATCTGTTTTTTTATCATTGGTTTTATACTGCCTATGAGAAAACCAATGATTACTCCAACTGTGATGGCGGTACAGATATGATAATATAATGTCATTTTTTCCTCCGTTGGCGCATCTGGTACGCTGTTTTCTAATATGATTTTGAGGCTGGGTTTGCGCTTTTCTAATTTTTTATAGTAAATTCACGGATTGGATTTCTTGAATGGAACGTTTAAAGTTGTTTTATTTTACCATATATTCATTGATATATCTACGACGGGATTTTACGTGCCTGTTTTCTAGATGCAGAAGGGGGTTAAAAGCGTTAATTTCGTCAGAATAAAGTTCTTGTAAAAAATCCAAATCCGGAAATGAAAGTTAGGTTTTACCGCTCAGTTTATTGTGGAGAGTGCGAAAGATTTCTGAATTTTCTGATAGTAATCATAGTGTCATTTATAGGAGGAAACATGTGGGGAAATATGGGGGAAAATATAGGAAGAAATATAGGAAGAATATGGGCGGAATTAGAGGGAAATATATTAAAAAGTGATTGCATTTTTAGGATGAAACTAATATAATAGTAAGAATTATATTTTCCAGCCTAAAGAAACGGGAGGCATGATGTATGAAAAAAGAGAACACTACGGAAAAAGAGTACATAATCGGAAAAGATAACAAAATTGTAAAAGAGAACAAAATTGTAAAAGAGAACAAAGTAAAAAAAGCGGACAAAATAGAAAAATCGGACAAAATAGAAAAATTGGACAAAAATCAAAAAGCGGACAATATAGAAGATAAGAGCAGAGTAAGGAAGAAGCTGGTAAAAAAAGCAGGCAGTATAAAAACGGATAAACAAACAGCGATCCAGGTATCTGTGGTCAGCATTATTGTAAATCTGTTGTTGTCTGCCGCTAAACTGGCTGCCGGTATTATAGGCAGATCCCAAGCGATGCTGTCTGATGCGGTTCATTCTGCGTCTGATGTGTTCAGTACTTTTATTGTAATTATCGGTGTCAATATATCCAGCAAGGCTTCGGATGAAGATCACCAGTACGGACATGAGCGGATGGAATGTGTTGCTTCTATATTATTGGCTACGATTCTGTGTGCTACCGGCATTGGTATTGGGATGGTGGGACTTAACGATATCATCGGGGGAAATTATGAAAATCTGAAGATCCCGTCTGTCCTGCCGCTTAGTATGGCTGTGATTTCGATCGTAGTGAAGGAGTGGATGTACTGGTACACGAGAGCTGCGGCCAGGAAAATTAATTCCGGTTCACTGATGGCGGATGCGTGGCATCACCGGTCTGACGCGTTGTCTTCCGTGGGCAGTTTTGTCGGTATTCTGGGAGCGCGTCTGGGACTTCCGGTTCTGGACCCGATCGCCAGCGTAGTGATCTGCATCTTTATTATCAAGGCGGCTTTTGATATTTTTTCCGACGCGATATCGAAGATGGTAGACAAATCCTGCGATGAAGAAACGATTGAAAAAATGAAGGCAGTGATTCTTAGCATAGATGGCGTGAAAGAAATCGATGAACTGAGGACCAGGTTGTTTGGAAATAAGATCTATGTGGACATTGAGATCGGGGCGGATGGGGACCTTACCCTCAGGGACAGCCACTCCATAGCGGAGGATGTACATCTCAAAATAGAGGAGGAATTCCCCGGCTGTAAGCACTGCATGGTCCATGTGAACCCCAGGTAGTATGGTGCCTAGGGCCAGGGAGAGTCGGGATCGACGCCGTAGATCTGCACGATCTCCAGAAGGGGACTGTTGGCGATGTCTTTTGGGGTGACGATCATTCCTGAGTCGGAGTCCAGATCATATCCAAAGTGAAAATAGGCGAGCCAGACCAGATGGGAACAGTGGGTTCCGGTTACGGAACCGGGGGGCTGGTATTTGGGACTCAGAATTCCGGCGGGAAAAAAGTAGGGAATGTCATTCAGATTGTCCATCGCTGATCTGGCGATGGCTGCCCGTTCTTCTCTGGGAGTATCTTTTAGACGGAGAACCAGAAAAGAGGGGAAGGTCCGCCATTTGTCATAATCCTGGGTTTTGGAGTTGCGTCCGATCACCACGGATTCCAGTGTCGTTTCGGTTTCCGCGTCTACGACGAGGGCCGCGTGGCCGTTGCGCCAGCCTCCGATGTGGGAGTTTTTCGTGATAAGGATATCTCCGTCCTCCAGAGGGGCCAGCTTTGTATCTGGGCGCCAATAACCATCCGGACCGATGGCGTGCTCTTCCTTGGAAATCGGACTGTTCCAGGTGCATTCATATTGAACAGGGTCAAAAAAAGCCTGCTGGATCTCCAGGATTTCTTGTCTGCCTGCGGCACCTTTTGCCAGAAGGGCATCGACAGCCGGCTTTCCCAGACCGGCCTGATAATAGAGGGTCTTGTAGTCATTCCCGGTAAGGGTGGAACCGGACAAAATCCCGGTCAGGTCCGACATGGAATAATCCGGAGGAATATGAGCGCTGCGCTCTGCAATACTGCCGCTTATAAAAAATATACATACAATACACGCAAGCAGTGCCAGGCTAAGATACGCGATCCGCCTGCGGGAGCTATGCACGGAACGTTCCCGGGAAGGGGATGCGGCTTTTCGTATACCATAAGGAATGGGTATGAGTTTTGCGTATTTTCTCTCCATATTAATCACACTTTCGAGCGTTTTTATTGCGCTAAACAGTAAAAGTATTATATAATATTCAAAGACTGCCATATAAGGCCGCAAAATATACATATTGTGAGGTTTTTTTATGAGTAATGAGAAAAAAGCGGTGCTCAGGATTGCCTGTAAAGCGGCTTTTCCCCATACGATTCCGGTATTGACCGGATATATTTTTCTGGGGATGGCTTTTGGAATCCTGCTGAACAGCAAGGGGTACAGCGCCTGGTGGGCGCTGCTGATGAGCGGATTGATTTATGCCGGCTCCATGCAGTTTGTGGCAATTGAACTGCTGGCCAGTATCTTTAATCCGATCCAAACGGTCATCATGTCCCTGGTCGTCAATGCCAGGCACCTGTTC
Organism: Diplocloster modestus; assembly: GCF_019042245.1. Taxonomy (GTDB): domain Bacteria; phylum Bacillota; class Clostridia; order Lachnospirales; family Lachnospiraceae; genus Diplocloster; species Diplocloster modestus. The sequence continues at coordinate 117,375 of NZ_JAHQCX010000006.1, read as the reverse complement.
TATGGAATCTCCATGCTGGATAAATTCAAGGATATTGGAAAAAAGAAAGGGTATATGATTTTCGGTCTGACAGATGAAACCTTTTCCCTGTTATGCGGAGCGAAAACACCGGATGGTGTGGATGAGAACTGGTTTCGGTTTTTTATCACTTTACTGGATCAGGCCTATTGGGTTCTGGGGTCCGTATTGGGCGGAGTGATTGGGAGTATGTTCAAATTTAACACACAGGGCATAGATTTCGTGATGACCGCGCTGTTTATCGTGATATATCTGGATCAGTGGAAGAGCACGAAAGATCATTTCCCGGCCATCGCCGGTGTGATTGTAACGGTATTATGCCTGATTATCTTCAAAGCGGACAACTTCCTGATTCCCTCGATGATAGGGATTCTGCTTGTGTTGGCCCTATATAAGAAAGTTTATGATAGGAAGGGGGAAAATATATGACTCCCATGCAGGCTTTTATAACGGTGATGCTGATCGCAGCAGCTACATTTGCCACTCGTGTGATTCCCTTCCTGGTGTTCCCGGACGCGGACGAAGCGCCGAAATTCGTCCGTTATCTGGGAAATGTGCTGCCCTATGCGGCGATTGGAATGCTGGTGGTCTACTGCCTGAAAGGGGTAAATCCGATAGCTTCCCCTTATGGAATCCCTGAATTGATCGCGGTGGCTGCGGTGGTCGGCCTGCATCTGTGGAAGCGGAACACTCTTTTAAGCATCGGTGGCGGGACAGTACTTTATATGCTCTTAGTACAGTTTGTTTTCTGAGTTCACTTCGAAAGATATTTTTTATTGCTATGAGCACTTAGCGGCTGCTTTTTAGTCGCTTACGTGCGATACATAAAAAGGCACAGCTACTGTGGAAAAGCTCAGTAACTATGCCTTTTATACGTCATATGTACGTTCATCAGAACGGAGCGGATTTTTTTATAATCAGCATTGCAGCATATTTTCCGCATCCTTAATATAATTGTCCACATCTTCGCGGGTGATAACATCCGCAGTATTCCACCAGCTAGGCCGGCCTACGCCCAGTTTTCGGCGGGCATCCGCATAATATTCTTCCGTTTCCGGACTTTCAAAATTCAGATTAATCATACACCCAACTCCTTTTCGCGTAACTGGTAAGTAATTTCTACATACCTGTAGTATAGTACAATTACGCTAAAAAGCAAAGCGTTATTTGATAATATTAATACATATGTTACATAACATTCACCGGAGTCCCATCCATCCATTTACGGATGTTATCAAATACGATGGCTGCCCGTTTCACCAGAGCCTCTTTGGTTGCAAAAGCTACATGCGGAGTGACAAGGGCGTTTGGTGCCTGCAGGAGGGGATGGTTTCCGGGTATAGGAGGTTCCGTTTCAAATACATCGATCCCGGCCGCGGCGATTGTGCCATCCGATAGAGCGGCGGCCAAATCCCCACTGTTGACGACGGGGCCGCGGGCTGTGTTGATCAGAACCGCATCGGACTTCATTAATTTCAAATTCTCGCGGTTGATCAGGTCTCTGGTGTCCGCAGTCAAAGGCACATGTAAAGATACAATGTCACAGACGGCTAATAATTGTTCCAGGGAGACATTCGTTACTCCGTCGATCTCTTTCGGTGTCCTTGAATAAGCATATACCTGGCATCCAAATGCCTGAGCGATACGGATGACACGGCTGCCGATGGCGCCGGTACCGACTACGCCGAAATTTTTCCCTTCCAGTTCAAAACCAACCAGTCCGTCTTTTGTCTGACCTGCGCGAACGGCCCGGTCGCAGGCCGGTATATTCCGGTAAATGGAAATGAGAAGCCCAAATACCAGATCAGCCACCGCGCAATTCGAATAACCGGCGCAATTGCAGATCATGATACCTTGTCTGTTACAGGCCTCCACATCAATATGGTCAATTCCGGTAAAGGCAACGGACAGGAGTCTTAATTTTTGGCATCCCTCAATCACTTCCCGATTCAGTGGAAGGTTCGACACTATCAGAACCTCCGCATCCCTTCCCCGCTCGATCAGACCGGCCGTATCCGTAATTCTTGTATCATAATAAATAATTTCAGCCTGATCGCCCAAAGCCTCCTGCGCCATATGCAACAACAAATCCTGATCCACTCCCAATGGTTCTGCAATAACAATCTTCATAATCTGTGTCCTTTCTACTACAATATATTTATGGTTAATATCCCTTACAGCCAGTAATGGACGTAAGGGGACATGTCCATTTGATTATCTGTTTTTTACCATTTCAATTGGCTGCATGTATATTGATACATCCTGAAGCTGGCACTTTTTATTTTATCACTGAAGTTAGTAAATGGATAGACCAGTCTGTATATTTTCTAGGGTGGTATTCAGGGACAATTGATTTATACGGAAGTTGCGGGGATTTTTAAATAATTTTACTGGGTAGGGACATAGAGGGCAAATGCGGAAGGAACCAAGTATAGAAGGAGGCTTTACAGAAGGGATAATAGTGAAAAGACAATACAAAACGAGAAAGGTGGAATGAAGAAAACACAAAAGAACAAATGTTTGAAAGAAAAGTGCTGGATGTGCTATAATAGTGAAACATAATAGAGCATATAATCCTATTATTAAAAGGGGAGTGTAATTTGATATTCACGTTCCCCACGGTCCTAAATGCGTAATACACACACGAATGGAGAACGGTTGAGCAATAAAGTAGTTCCTCCTTTCCGTGTGTGCGGAAATGAGCACTTAAGGGACACTTGAACAAAAAAAGTCACCCATAGCTGAATGAGCGGAAGATATTCAGAATTGGAGGAAATTATGAAATTTATCCATATAGCAGATGTGCATCTCGGTGCGGAACCGGATAGCGGACATCCCTGGGCAGCGCGCAGAGGCAGAGAGATCTGGGACAGTTTCCGGTCGGTGATCCGTCGGGCCAGGGTAGAGCAGACCGATCTGTTGCTGATCGCCGGAGACCTGTTCCACCGCCAGCCGTTGAAGCGGGAGTTAAAAGAAGTGGATTCCCTGATGGCAGGTCTGGCCAGAACAAAAGTAGTTATGATTGCCGGAAATCATGACTACATCCGAAACGATTCTTATTATCGAAATTTTGAGTGGAGTCCGAACGTGACCTTTCTCAGGCATGAAGAAATGGAAAGCGTTTACTTTCCGGAGCTGCACACGGAAGTTTATGGATTCAGCTATCACAGCCAGGAGATCCGGGAAAACCGTTATGATGAAATCAAACCACAAAAAACGGATCGAATCAATATTCTTCTGGCACATGGCGGGGATGACAATCATATACCGATCCGCAAGGATCTTCCTTCGGTCAGCGGATTTGATTATATAGCGCTGGGGCATATCCACAAGCCAGGGATGCTGGCATCAGGCCGGATGGCTTATGCCGGGGCGCTGGAGCCGATCGATATGAATGATACCGGGCCGCATGGTTATATTTCAGGAGAGATTACAAACGGACAGCCGCAGATAACCTTCGTCCGCGCAGCGAGCCGGGAATATATACATAAGGAATGCCGGATAACTCCGGAGGATACCTTTGAAACCGTACGCGCCGGAATCGAACATTATATAGATGAAAACAGCAGAAATAATATTTATAAAATCATAATCCGGGGACAAAGGGATCCGGACATCTTCCTGGATCCGGAAGAGCTTCAGTCGCTGGGGAATATTATCCGGGTAGAAGATGAGACAGAGCCCAATCTGGACTATGAGAAGCTTGAGCGGGAACATGGAGATGACCTGGTGGGCCGCTATATCCGGCGATTCCGGAAACTGCCGGATTCCCAGGTGAACAGGGATGCGCTCTATTACGGTATACAGGCACTGTTATGCGGACAGAGGTAGAGGATATTATGGTCATACAGGAACTGGAATTAAAAAATTTTGGAAAATTTCATGACAGACAGATACAGCTGTCCGAGGGCTTGAATCTGATCTATGGGGAAAATGAGGCGGGTAAAACGACGGTCCACACTTTTATCCGCGGAATGCTGTTTGGTATGGAGAAGCAGCGGGGAAGAGCTAGTGCAGCGGACACTTATCGAATCTATGAGCCGTGGGAAAATCCCGTTTATTATGCGGGCAGGATGCGGTTCGTCTGTGGGGGCAAGGTGTTCCGGCTGACACGCAGTTTTGCCAGAATTGGTAAAAAAACAGAGCTTGTCTGTGAAACCGATGGAGAAGAGCTGTCGGTGGAGCAGGGGGACCTGCAGATGCTGCTGGATGGAGTGACGGAAAGTATCTACCGCAATACCCTGTATATCGGACAGCAAAGAGCGGGCACGGAGGAATCCCTGGCCCAGGCGTTGGGAAATTATATGGCCAGCTATGAGGAGACCGGCGATACCGCACTGGATGTCTCTGGGGCGGCAAAATGTCTGAAAGAAAACAGAAAAGAACTGAACGCACGAAAAAAGACACTTCAGCTGGAATGGGAAAAACAGAGGCAGAGCCTGGAACTGAAAGGGGAACTTCTGGAAGAAGAAATTCGGCAGAAGGAAGAGAAACAAAAACAACTGTCTGAAGAAATCGAGCGGGCCGCAGCAGCCATTGACACGAATCACGTTTGCGCTCCTGCCGAAGAGACCACTTCCGACGCAGAACATCAAATAAGCAGGATAGTTCCAATCCTGATCCTGGGCGGGCTGCTGGGAGTCCTATTTTTCCCCTGGATGATTGCCAGAATCGGATCAGCCCTGATAATCGCGGGGGCCATTACACTGCGGTTGACAGCCAGGAGTAAAAATATAAATGATCCGAATAAAGCGGAAACGGTAGATGAGTCCCTCCGATGGAAGAAAAAAGAGTGGTCCTGCCAGCAGCTTTCGGAAGAGATCCACGAACTGGAACTGAAGAGGGAAGCCTTTGTCCTGGAACAGGCAGAAGAAAACCAGACACTAGCCCAGATCAGGCGCCTGGATGACCAGCTGGCTGCGGTCGATCTGGCCGAGACCACGATCCGTCAAATCGCGGAAGAGATCCATGCGGGAATGGGCAGTAAACTGGAACGCACGGTTTCCATGATTTTCTCCCAGATGACCGGCCATAAATACAACCGTATCCACCTGGACGAAAAACTAAAGCTGAGAATCCATACATCTGAACAGGTACTGACACCGGAACAGGTCAGCCGCGGCACCATGGAACAGCTGTATTTCGCGCTGCGGATGGCGGTAGGCGGGCTGTTCTGCAAAGATTCCCCGATGCCGGTCCTGCTGGATGACGCGTTTGCCTATTATGACCAAACAAGACTGGAGCAGACACTGCGATGGCTCTCCACCTGTCCGAATCAGGTACTTTTATTTACCTGCCATACGAGAGAACAGGAGATTCTGGATAGATGGGGAATTCCCTACCATAAGGTTCTGCTGACGGACAGTTAGGTTTCTATTCACAGATATCTAATGGAAATTTGGTCTGCCAGGGGCCGGAGAAGGCCGGAGCCTAACCGCTTCCGGCCTTTCTCCGGCCCCTTAAAATCCAATATCTATTTATTTCTATATCTCGCCAGTAGTTTCTGTATCCTGTCATTCGGATTCAACAGTCCGCTGATCGAGGAATCATGATTCAGCGTATCAATAATCAGAGCAATATACTTGCTCATATCGCAGCTGATATAGTAAGGTCTGGACAGCAGTTCCGGCGGCTGATAGACGACATTGGTAGTCAGAACCCGGTCGAAGACACCCTGTTCATAGGCTTTGTCGAATTTTGCCATGCCGTTGGTAAACAGGCCGAAGGTAGAGCACATAAAGATTCTTCTGGCTTTTCTGGCCTTTAATTCCGCGGCTACCTCCAGCATACTTTCTCCGGAGGAGATCATATCGTCGATGATGATCATGTCCTTTCCTTCCACATCCGCGCCCAGGAATTCGTGGGCTACGATAGGGTTCCGGCCGTCCACCACCTTTGTATAATCACGTCGCTTATAGAACATACCCATATCCAGGCCGAGTACGTTGGCCATATAAACAGCGCGGCTCATTCCGCCTTCGTCCGGGCTGATCACCATCATGTGGGAAGCGTCGATATTCAGGTCCGGTTCATTGCGAAGCAGAGCTTTGATGAACTGGTATACGGGCTGGACCGTATCAAAGCCGTGAAGCGGGATGGCGTTCTGCACCCTGGGGTCATGGGCATCAAAGGTAATGATGTTATCTACACCCATGGAAACCAGTTCCTGCAGGCCCAGCGCGCAGTCCAGGGACTCCCGGCCGGTACGGCGGTGCTGCCGGCTTTCGTACAAGAACGGCATGATTACGGTGATTCTTCTGGCTTTCCCGCCTACCGCGGAGATCACCCGCTTCAGGTCCTGATAGTGGTCATCCGGGGACATCCGGTTCTGGTGTCCGCACAGGGAATAGGAAAGGCTGTAGTTGCATACGTCAACCATAATGTACAAGTCATAACCGCGGACGGATTCCATAAGGGCTCCCTTGGCCTCACCGGTTCCAAAACGAGGTACTCTGGCACCTACGATATAGCTGTCCTTTTCATAATTGCGGAAATAGATCGTTTCCTTGTGTTCGTGTTCTCTTTCACGGCGCCACTTGACCAGGTAGTCGTTGATTTTCTCCCCCAGAGCCTTACAACTGTCCAGAGGGATAATACCAAGGGTTCCTACCGGAACGGTCTCGAAAATTTGATCGTCGCTTGTCATTACAGATTTCCTCCTAATTTCTTTTTTATTCTTATATCTTCACCAACCAGCTTCAGCATGGTGTAGTTGCTAGTAATTCTGGAAAATGTCCGCTCACTGTAAGTATGGACGAAAATTTCCAATGGCAGATTCGTCGATATGATGACGGATTTCTTCCTGGCAATGCGCTCCTGGACACATAAAAACAACTGGGAGGAGGTAAAGGAATTGGTAAGCTCCGTACCCAGATCGTCGATGATCAGAAGATCGCAGTCAAAGATGTACTGATACATATTCTCTTCCGAACTATTATTGCCGGAAAAGGTATTTTTAGCAAAGATGTCAAATAATTGAAATGCGGTCAGATAGATGACGGAATGTGCGGTATCGATCAGTTCTTTTGCGATACAGTTAGACAAAAAAGTCTTCCCGACTCCGGTATCGCCGTAGAAGAAAAGATTGCGATGTTTTGTATCAAATGTTTTTACAAAATCCAGGCATTCCATGGCGGCGCTTTTTGCGGTCTCCAGAGCCGTTCTGCCGGTAGCCGGATCTTTCATCCGGTTATCATAGAATTCATAGGTAAAATGGGAAAAATTTTCTGACTGCAATATTTCTTTCAGATTGGATTGAGTATAAAGCATATCAATGACTGCCTGTTTAAAGCAATGACACTTGGCATTACCGATATAACCAGTGTCCTGACAGTCGGGGCAGTCATAGGAAGGCTCCATATAATCGGCAGGAAATCCAGCTTGGGTCATGAGAGCCAGCCGCTTTTTTGACAATGCGGCTATTTTGACTTTCAGGGTATCCAGCGCATTCGGGTCTCCAGAGAGCATCTTACGCGCCTGCTCCACACTTAAGTTTGATATGGACGCATCCAGTTCTTTTACCTGGGGAAGCGTCTCGTACACCTCTTTGATGCGGGCATCCTGCAGGTGACGGTTGTGCAGCTGTTTTCGGTTGTATTCCCGGATAATGGTATCGTACTGTGAATTTGTCAGTGCCAAAACGGCGCCTCCTTTGTTGGAATTCTATCTGGTATGTAATAGCTGTTTTTCCAACTGCTCATAGTCATAACTGCGCTGGTGAAAGTTGTTGAACTTGTTTGTTTCCGGCGTTGTTTTCGCCCGGGTGGTCTTACGGGTATCCTTTGTTTTCTCGTGTTCCTCATCAAGAGTACGGAGATCGGACAGATGACGGATGTTGTTGGATTTCCATTTCTTCAGAATGGAGTCCGCGTATTCAAAACTGGGCTGATGGATCGAACTGATCGTCCGGTTGCAGGCTTCCAGAATAATATCCAGAGAAAAGGCATACTCTTCCAGCCACTTGCGGATATAGACAGCTTCCGGCTCAGCAGGGGCACGCCCCTTGATACCGAAGGCTTTCATCACGGTATAATAGTTCCGGTTATATGCCGCGGAAGCTTCCTTGGCCTGCTGAATCGTGGAAATATGCGCATCCGACCACGCCAGCGCTACGGTTTTCATATAACGGAAACTTTTACTTCCCTTGGAAATACAGTACTCGATCAGATACTCGATCAATTCCGCGGAAAAATGCAGTTCATCCTGGAAAAACAGGATATATGTCACTTCGGAAGGGCTTAAGGGTTTGCCCAGATATTGTTCCGCAATAAAAATCAACTGGCGGATCTCTTCTTTCTGAAGGAAGGCTTCCAGCTGTCCGGTTGAATAGGAAGGCAGTTCCGTGTTTTCCTGTCTGGGCGCATCCTGCCGTGGTGCTGCCTGCGCGGCCATAACAGGTGCCTGCCCTTTGGATTCAGCAGACGTCGTGACGCTCACCTGTTCCCTGGCAAGCTCTACTTCTTGCAGATCCTTGGTGATACAGATACTTTTGAGGGACTTGTCCTCCCCGTATTCCAATTGTAGTAAATTCAGCTTTTCCCAGTATTTCAACGCACGTTTGACATCTTTTTCCGTATGATTGAACTTGTCCGCAATGGAGGAAATCGATACTTCCGGAGTCTTCGCGGCAGAGGTGGAAAGACAACGCAGCAGGTAAAGGTATACCTTCACAAACTCACCGTTTGCTTCCGGCATATATTTGTCGATAAAATGGTTGGAGACCATCGTGGAGTCGGGATTGTTCTTGGAGTATAGATGGATACTTCCCATGTAGTTCACCTGCGCCTTTCATGAAATATGCAACGCAGATCGTAAGCTGCGTTACATTCTTACAATTGCATTATAGCATAATCGCTTGCAATCATGCCGCCCAAAAAGGCAGTCACGCGATCCGCACATTGGAAGCGCTGCGGCACGGCTATAATGTCTGACGCCATTATAGCATAGGTTTCAAATCTTGCAAACAGCAATTTTCTTAAGTTCAATGGGGTTAAAGTTAAGGCAATTTAATGTGGATAATGTGGATAATGTGGATAAATAAGCACGTAAATTGTTTGACAATTCTGTACAACCGCTGTCAGTGAGCAGTAAGACGACTTTTGTCGAATTTCATAATTTGTTTATGTTAACAGAGTAATCCACAAAAAAATCCACACATCTATCGGGGTCTTTCTGTTGATAAATGTGTGGATAATGTGGATAACTATTGTCCAAGCAGATGTTCCCCAATGCGGAACACGTCTCCGGCGCCCATAGTTATCAACAAATCTCCGTGCATACAATTTTCTAATAAAAAATTTTCAATTTCATCAAAGGATGGGAAATACTGGGCATTGACATTCAGCATTCTTAACTCTGATAATAAATCTGAGGAGCTTACACCAATCGTGTTTTTTTCTCTGGCTGCGTAGATATCAGCCAGCACCACATAATCAGCTGCGGACAGGGCCTGGGCGAATTCCTTTAAGAAGGCCTGGGTTCTGGTATAAGTGTGGGGCTGGAACACACACCAGATACGATTATGCGGATAATTTCCGGCAGCCGACAAAGTGGCGGCGATCTCCGTGGGATGATGGGCATAGTCATCCAGAATGGTAACCCCGGCGACTTCTCCTTTATACTCGAAACGGCGGTCCGTGCCGGAGAAGGACAATAGCCCCTGCTGCACGATATTAGGCGGTATCTGAAGGCTTTCGGCCAGCGCTATGGCGGCCAGCGCGTTGGAAATATTGTGGATGCCGGGAACCATCAGCTGTATGCGGCTTTTGAAAACGCCGTCTTTATACAGGTCAAAGGAACCGTGTGCCAATTCATCAAAAGCGGCATTGCGATAGGAATAAGTACAATCAGAAGAGGAACCATAAGTAATGACCTGACAGGCAAGCCCATCTGTGATCTCCCTGAAGCGTTCGATCTCCCCATTGATGATCAGGGTACCGTCGTTCGGAAGCCGTCTGGCAAATTCCCGGAAAGAGCTGCGGATATCTTCCAGATCTTTAAAGAAATCCAGATGATCTGCTTCTATATTTAATATTAGGCTGATAGTAGGATAGAAATGCAGAAAACTGTTGGTATATTCACAGGCCTCCGTAATAAAAGTGTCCGAGTTCCCTACCCGGATATTTCCGCCGATGGATCTTAAGATCCCCCCGACAGAGATGGTTGGGTCCTTTTCTGCTGCCAGCAGAATCTGGCTGATCATGGATGTGGTGGTAGTCTTGCCGTGTGTACCGGATACCGCGATGGCTGTGCGGTAATTCCGCATCATCTGCCCCAGCAGTTCGGCCCGGCTCAACATGGGAAGCTGAAGCTCTAACGCCCGGTTATATTCCGGATTGTCGGAATGGATCGCCGCGGTATAAACAACCAGATCCGGAATGTCATCCAGATTGGAGGCTCTCTGTCCGTAATAGATCCTGGCGCCCAGGGAATCCAGTTTTTCTGTAAGTTCGGATTTCTTTGCGTCGGACCCTGAGATGGGAAAGCCTTCTTTTAATAATATCTCAGCCAGACCGCTCATGCTGATACCGCCGATTCCAATGAAATGTACATGGATCGGACTTTCAAAATTAATTTTATACATAATTACACTTCCTATTAAATATAATGTATTGTTTAAAACCAAATCTATACACTTTATTCCCCGCGGGATCCACACTCCACGCCGGGGAAGGCGCCTTGGCGCCGGGATGATGATGGATTTTGCCGTAAACAAATATCTATGGCCATTATATCTCATAAGTATATAAAAATACAAACAATTTTAAAAAAGAGAGGACAAGCTGTAATAATGTATACCCAAAGGGCCATCCCAACAATACATGCCCTGCGGGCGGGCAGTTGACACTGCACGATAATGTATACCCAAAGGGCATCCCATTAATACATGCCCTACGGGCGGGCGTGCAGTTGACACTGCACGATAATGTATAAAAATATGACAAAATTTTACAAAATTTGTGCAAAATGATGTCAAAAAAATTATGGAGTCATTTATTATATGCAAAAATATCGGCTGTTGTGTTAAAAAGCAATGAAAATAATATATGTTTTTTGTAAATTTTGTTCACGGTTTAATGATTTTATGATATAATGTATAAAATAAATTACAGCGAGGAGTGATTGCATGATAAAAAAAGAAATGATTGCGATGCTGCTGGCCGGAGGACAGGGGAGCCGTCTGGGAGTTCTAACTCAGAAAGTGGCCAAGCCGGCGGTAGCTTTCGGAGGAAAATATAGAATTATTGATTTTCCACTAAGCAACTGTATCAATTCCGGAATTGATACGGTTGGTGTCCTGACTCAGTATCAGCCGCTGCGTTTGAATACGCACATCGGTATCGGAATTCCCTGGGATCTAGACCGAAATATCGGTGGAGTGACCGTCCTGCCTCCTTATGAAAAGAGTACAAGCAGTGAATGGTATACTGGGACAGCCAACGCGATTTATCAGAATCTGGATTACATGGAAACCTATAATCCGGAGTATGTACTGATTCTTTCCGGTGATCACATTTACAAGATGGACTACGAGGTGATGCTGGACTTCCACAAAGAAAACAATGCGGATATAACGATCGCAGCTATGCCGGTTCCGATGGAAGAAGCCAGCCGTTTCGGCATCGTTATCACCGATGAGAACAGCAAGATCCAGGAATTTGAGGAAAAGCCGGAGAAACCCAGAAGTAATCTGGCCAGCATGGGTATCTACATATTCAGCTGGAAGATTTTGAAAAATGCGCTGCTGGCCATGTCCGACCAGCCGAGCTGTGATTTTGGAAAGCATATCATTCCTTACTGCCATGAGAACGGCAACCGTCTGTTTGCCTATGAGTATAACGGTTACTGGAAGGATGTCGGGACACTGGGCTCCTATTGGGAAGCCAACATGGAACTGATCGACATTATTCCGGAATTTAACCTTTACGAAGAATTCTGGAAGATTTACACAAAGAGTGATGTGATCCCTCCGCAGTATGTGTCGTCAGATGCCAGAATCGAGCGCAGCATTATCGGCAACGGCGCGGATATCTATGGAGAGGTGATTAATTCTGTTATAAGTCCGGGTGTTATCATTGGAAAGGGAAGCGTGGTCAGGGATTCTATTATCATGAAGAATACCAGGATCGGTGAAAATGTTATGATTGACAAAGCGATCATTGCCGAAAATGTGGAAATCGATCATGATGTTCAGCTGGGGATCGGTGAGGATGTGCCGAACAAGACGGAGCCCAAGATCTACTCTTTCGGTCTTGTGACCATTGGAGAGAATACTTATATTCCTTCCGGAGTGAAGGTTGGAAAGAATACCGCGATCGCAGGAATCACCAAACCGGACGACTATCCGGATGGTGTGCTGGAAAGCGGCGAGACGTTGACGAAGGCAGGTGATATGTGATGAGGGCGATAGGAATCATTTTAGCAGGTGGAAATAATAACCGGATGAGAGAACTGTCCAAAAAACGGGCGATCGCAGCCATGCCTGTGGCCGGAAGCTTCCGAAGCATTGATTTTGCGCTGAGCAACATGTCCAATTCCCATATCCAGAAAGTGGCTGTGCTGACCCAGTATAACGCCAAATCTTTGAACGAGCATTTAAGTTCTTCCAAATGGTGGGATTTCGGAAGAAAGCAGGGAGGCTTGTTTGTATTTACCCCTACCATCACGGCGGACAACAGCTGGTGGTATCGTGGAACCGCGGACGCTATCTATCAGAATCTGGATTTCCTGAAGAAGAGCCATGAACCCTATGTGGTAATCGCTTCCGGAGACGGTATCTATAAACTGGACTACAATGAGGTGCTGGAATACCATATAGCAAAGAAAGCCGATATCACAGTGGTATGCAAAGAAGTGCCCAGTTACGAGGACACCACCCGGTTTGGCGTAGTGAAGATGAATGAAGATTACCGGATCGAAGAGTTTGAGGAGAAACCCATGGTTTCCCAGTCAAATACCATCTCCACCGGTGTCTATGTGATACGCAGGCGCCAGCTGATCGAACTGATCGAGAAATGTGCCCAGGAAGACCGTCATGACTTTGTCAAAGACATTCTGATCCGGTATAAGAATCTGAAGCGGATCTACGGATTCAAGATCAAAGAATACTGGAGCAATATATCCACAGTGGAGGCCTATTATAAGACCAACATGGATTTCCTGAAACCGGAAGTCAGAGATTATTTCTTCCATCAGTATCCGGACATTTATTCCAGGGTGGAGGATCTGCCGCCCGCCAAATACAACGCAGGAGCCAACGTACGAAACAGCCTGGTGTCCAGCGGGTCGATCATCAACGGGACAGTGGAGAATTCAGTTCTGTTTAAGAAAGTATTTGTCGGCAACAACTGTGTGGTAAAGAACTCGATCATACTGAACGATGTCTATCTTGGAGATAACACCCACATTGAAAACTGCATTGTAGAGAGCCGGGATACCATCCGTGCCAATTCCTATTATTGCGGAGAAGACGGGGTCAAGGTAGTTGTCGAAAAGAATGAAAGATATGTAATTTGATAAGGAGTATAAATTAGCTAACTTAAACACAAAAGAGAAGACGTAGGAAAGGGGCAAACGTACATGGAAATTACGGATGTAAGGGTAAGAAAAGTAGCGAAAGAAGGTAAAATGAAGGCAGTTGTATCAATCACGATCGATGAGGAATTTGTAGTACACGACATCAAAGTAATCGAAGGTGATAAAGGGCTGTTTATCGCGATGCCAAGCAGAAAGTCCGCGGACGGCGAGTACCGGGACATCGCCCATCCGATCAATTCCCAGACAAGAGAGCGGATCCAGCAGATGATTCTCGAAAAATATGAGGATGCGCTGTTGAACGCACCCGAGGAGGTTTCAGAGCTGTAGCGGGGAGCCGTAAGCTCTGGTGATGTGAAGAGCCACTAAAAAAGAACATTCCCGAAGGCGTCAGGAGTTTTTACACCTGACTGTCTCGGGGGAATGTTCTTTTTTATAGCTATGAATTCTTTCGCCAATACCCTCAAAGAATAATCATCACAAGTGGGAAAACCTTTGAATATAATATGGTGTATCATATTCTTGATATGATTTATATGAAAGGAGTTTTCTAAATGCCGATAAAATTCGACAGTATACCCTGTCCATTCCAGGGACCAGGCAAAGAAAATCCCGCTTTTATCGGCGGATATGATCTGATCCGTCCCACCGATAACCCGACAGACCCGGATTACTGGATTACGTCAGGTACAACAGAGGTATACGATGCGGCATATGACAATGGTGCAGGCGGTATGATCCGATTTGAAGACCGCCTTCAAATATCAAAAGGAGCCGTGGGAGGATGCGAAGCTGCAGTGACGCTTGATGTAAAAGCAAAACCTCTCGTGTTTTCCTATTATCCGCCGCATTCTTTGGATGTAATATTCGTTCTTGACGTTACGTCCAGTATGATGAGCGGAAGCAGCCGCAAGATGGTTCTGGCGAAAAGAGCGTTGATACAGACAATCAATATGCTTTGGCAATCAAATAAAGACACTGCTGTAACCATTGTCCCCTATGCGCGCGATGCGTTTGTACCGCTTCCAGGGGGAGGCTTGGCCTATAATTATCTGGGGACCTTTTTCACATGGAGAAGGAGTACCACGACCGGCCATATGATAGGACAAATTCTGGGATACCGTAATAATGCGTATGTAAACACAACAGATATCCCCACGTATATGGAACAGTCCGCTCCTATGGCTGAAAATATACAGCAAAGCCTGTATAATTTCTATAACTATTACAAAATCCAATATTCCGATATTTACAATTCCGACGGTTCTGCAAAGCCAGATACTATTTTGCAGAACTATCTGAATACGATATACGCATCAGATCCGTCAAAATACACCGGAAACTTTATAGAAGCAGTAGCATCAGGCACACCGCTGACATCCGCACAGCTTCCGTATAGCATGAATGATACGGGATATGAAAATAACACCATTCTGGACAATTTGATCTGGGCGATCCCCTATGGCGAAGATACCAACACGGAAGCAGGATTGAAAGAATCGTACACCCTTCTGCACACACCGGGTTTTGCGCAGTCGGATGATATTTATCGCCGGGCAGTGATTCTCATTACAGACGGCCAGGCTAACCGCTCCATCAATCCGGAGTATGCGGGCACCTACGCCGTGCAAACGAGTGTGAACGATGATTTTGTGCCGGATATACCGGGCGGTCTGTGGAAATATTTCCTGTACCTTCAACAGACGGTGCCAACACTGATCGGGGAAATTAACAACCGGTCAGCGACAAATGAGGAACTGATTATAGCAATGCAGCGCGCGTATGAAATAGGCCGGCGCATTAAAGATCCTTCCGACGGTAACGCTTCCCTGTTTGTACTGGGAATTGAGATAGATGCCCAAACACCAGGCCCATACACCCGGCAGGATGTGATTGATATCATGAGTACCATTGCCTCTACCGGAACGTATTTACGGCAGGCTGTTGAGCAGGGGGCGCCAAGCCCCATTATTGAGGAACTGGAACGGATTATACAATTTATGCTGGTAGTTTCCGGAGGAATAAGCGCTACCATACACGATGTTATCAACACCGCGCTGTTTGAATATGTCCCCGATTCTATTCGGATAACAGGAGAACAGGACGGCATAAAACTGAAATCCGTCAATGAACCGGAGATTACCGACCCCGCTGATCCAGGCTACACTGCTTATGTAAAACCCGCGCTCTTGCCGGATGTAGGGAATGCCAATGTATCAAACGGTGTTATTACGGTGGTTCTCGGACAAATCCCTTTTCCGCCAATGTCCCCGGAGAGCGAGATAATCCTGCACCTTAGTTATCAGATTAGAAATAAAGGGGCAGCTCACGGCGATCATCTGCATACCGACAACGATGGGGAAACCTATGTAAGCTTTATCGAGCCGAATCACCTGACTGCTTCCACACCGGATTTAAGCTATGACAACGAGCCGCGCACACTGTTCTTCCCCACGCCGATCGTGGCCTGTGATTCTGATTTTACCGTGGAAAAATTTGTGGGTGCTTCGCCTGACAATATTATTTTTAAGACAACACAGATTTCGGTGTGCCAGCAGGCGTATTATCGTGTGGTGGTTACTAATTATACAGATGCCCCGCTTGTATTCCCGTTGCTGTATGATTCCCATGGAGCGCGGACGATAGAACAGGCCGTGGCGGATGCCGGACGCCGGATACTGGCACAAAACTTTACCGTAGCCGCCAGGGATTCGCTGGAATTCACATTCCAATACCCGATCACCTGTGAAGATACCTCAATCAGTGATTTTGCTGTTCTGGAGACAGAAGGCAGAAGGCTGTATGATCAAGCAGGCGTTCTTGTGCAGGAGGGGTTTGGGTCTTATACTGTACAGTATCTGGATCATTGTACCGGGTGCAGGATTCATCCGGATAAACTAGTAGAACCTGTTTCCCTTTGTGCAGATATTTCCGTGATATCCGAAATCATACAGATTCCATGTTACTGTTTTTTATGTGCCCGTCCTGAGCGTTTGTCCTTATGCGACGGACAAAATATAATCAAGATTTATTACACGCCTTGTCAGCCCAAAGGCTGTAAAAAATGCTGCTGTATGAAATGATGCCATACCAGGTGCGGTGATCTTTGCGGAGCTGATGCCTGTAAGGTATCCAGCCAGGAAACAGCCGGGATAGTCCCGGCTGTTTTTTGTTTCATAGGAAAGTGCTCCTATGAAATAAAAAACGCTCCGCGGGATCGCACTGCGGCGGAAAGGAAGATGCCGCTTACGCGGCCCGCCGCAGGCGGAGAGTTTCGCAAGCGAAACTCTTTTTTAAGCTCTGGTGTCCGGACTGCCGGAAGCGCCTGCCCTACAGACAGCTGTCTCCTTCGGGGATGGCGCCTCTCTTTGGAAAAAGCGCGTGACAAATGAAGCCTGGTTCGGTAGAATAAGGGTTAGGATTTCCGTGTAAGATAAGTATAAAGATAAGGAAGTGTACAGAATGTATGTGATAGTAGGCTTGGGTAACCCTACGTTAAAATACGCAAAGACCAGACACAATGTGGGGTTTGATGCGGTGGATCTGTTGGGAAAGAGGAACCATATTGCCATAAATAAGAGGAAGTTTAAGGGGCTGATCGGTCAGGGGAAGATCTGCGGGGAGCAGGTGGTGCTGGTGAAGCCCCAGACCTTTATGAACTTAAGCGGGGAATGTGTGCGGGAGGTTATGGATTTTTATAAGGGGAAGCCGGAGAACGGGCTGGTGGTGCTGTATGATGATATTTATATACAGCCGGGGGAACTGCGGATCAGGCAGAAAGGAAGCGCGGGCGGGCATAATGGGATGAAGAATATTATTGCGCATCTGAAAACCCAGGATTTTGTGAGAATCAGGATCGGGGTCGGGGAGAAGCCGGAAGGTATGGATTTGGCGGATTATGTGCTGCAGAGGTTTCCAAAAGCCGAGCGGGCGGAGGTGGATGACGCGCTGCTGCGCTCGGTAAAGGCGATTGAGGAAATTCTTTCGAATAATGTAGAAGCAGCCATGAATAAATATAACCAGAGGAAAAATTAGAGGTGTAGGTCGTGCAGACTTTTTTGGATCCCTTCCTTCAATTGAAGGAGTTTGAGGACATTAAATATAAACTGAAGAAGAATCGGGGGATTTTGCAGATTTCGGGCTGTATCGATTCCCAGAAGGAACATCTGATCTATGGATTGTCCCGGGATCTGGCAAACCGGGTGATTATCACCTACAGTGATCAGAAGGCGAAGGAAATCTACGAGGATTACCGGTTCTTTGATCGGAATGTCCTGCTGTATCCGGCCAGGGATTTGATGTTCTATCAGGCGGATATCCACAGTAATCTGCTGGTCAAGCAGCGGATGGAAGTGATCCAGGCGCTGCTGACCCAGCCGGATGTGACGGTGGTTACGACGGTGGATGCCTGTATGGAACATGTGCTGCCTCTGAAGGCGTTCGAGGAGCAGGTGATTCGTATTCAGGATACGGGGAAGCTTGACCTGGATGAACTGAAAGTCCGTCTGGTGAGTCTGGGATATGAGCGGACGGCGCAGGTGGAGGGCAGCGGACAGTTTGCCGTACGGGGTGGGATTATTGATATATTTCCGCTGACAGAGGAAACACCGCTCAGAATCGAGTTGTGGGACGATGAAGTGGATTCGATCCGCAGTTTTGACGTAGAAAGCCAGAGGTCCATTGAGAATTTGCCAGAGGTGCGGATTTATCCGGCTACCGAGCTGATTCTGACGGAGGAACGAAAAGCCGGAGGGCTTAGGGCTATCGAGAAGGACAGTAAAAAGTATGAGGCTGCCCTTCGCAAGCAGATGAAGACCGAGGAGGCGCACCGTATTCATACTGCGCTTCAGACACTGCGGGAAGAGCTGGATAATGTAAATGGAAATACGGGGGTGGACAGTTATATCCGATATTTTTATGAGGATACGGTCTGCTTCCTGGAATATTTTGACGCCTCGAAGACGCTGTTCTGCCTGGATGAGCCGGCCCGGCTGGCGGAGAAGGGCGGCGCGGTGGAATTCGAATTCCAGGAGAGCATGATGACCCGCCTGGAAAAGGGCTATGTGCTGCCGGGACAGGTTCATGTACTGCTGCGTTTTGAGGAATTTCTGGCAAAGATTCATGGACGGAACAGCGTGGCTTTCTGTATGCTGGATCAGAAAGTGGAGCAGTTTAAATTCAGTCAGAAATCTTATTTTGAGGTCAAGTCGGTCAATCCTTACAATAACAGCTTCGAACTGCTGATCAAAGATCTGAAGCAGTGGAAGAAGAGCGGCTATCGGGTGTGCCTGATGGCTGCGTCCAGAACGAGGGCCAGAAGGCTGGCCGAGGATTTCCGGGAGTATGATATCAACAGTTTTTATACGGAAGACCTGGACCGTCCGATCGCTCCGGGCGAAGTTATGGTGGTCTATGGACAGGTGCACCGGGGATATGAGTATCCGCTGATCAAGTTTGTGGTGATCTCGGAAACTGACATTTTTGGAAAAGAAAAGCGGAAAAAGAAAAAGCATACGACCTATGAGGGACAGAAGATCCAGAGCTTCTCTGATCTGAGTGTCGGGGATTATGTCGTACATGAAAATCACGGGCTGGGCATCTACCGGGGAATCGAAAAGGTAGAAGTGGACCGGGTGGAAAAGGATTATATCAAGATCGAGTATGCATCCGGGGGGAACCTGTACATCCTGGCCACGCAGCTGGATCTGATCCAGAAATATGCCGGCGCCGATGCGAAGAAGCCGAAGCTAAATAAGCTGGGAACCCAGGAGTGGAGCAAGACCAAAACCCGGGTACGGGGGGCGGTACGGGAGATCGCGAAGGATCTGGTGGAGCTCTATGCAGCCCGCCAGGAAAAGGAAGGTTACTGCTATGGACAGGATACGGTCTGGCAGAAGGAATTCGAGGAAATGTTTCCGTTTGAGGAGACGGAGGACCAGCTGCTGGCTATCGAGTCGACCAAGCGGGATATGGAAAGCAAAAAGATCATGGACCGTCTGATCTGCGGGGATGTGGGCTACGGAAAAACGGAGATCGCCTTAAGGGCGGCATTTAAAGCGGTACAGGAAGGAAAACAGGTGGTATATCTGGTGCCCACCACGATTCTGGCACAGCAGCACTACGCTACTTTTACCCAGCGGATGAAGGATTTCCCAGTTAGGGTGGATCTCATGTCCCGGTTTCGGACGCCTGCCCAGCAGAAGAATACGATTCAGGATCTGAAAAAGGGATTTGTGGACATCGTGATCGGCACCCACCGGGTATTGTCCGCAGATCTTGAGTTTAAAGATCTGGGGCTTCTGATCGTGGATGAAGAGCAGCGCTTCGGTGTGGCTCACAAGGAAAAGATTAAGAAACTGAAGGAAAATATCGACGTGCTGACCCTGACTGCCACGCCTATCCCTCGAACACTTCATATGAGCCTGATCGGGATACGTGATATGAGCGTGCTGGAAGAGCCTCCCATGGACCGGATACCGATCCAGACCTATGTAATGGAGTATAACGAGGAGATGGTCCGGGAGGCGATCAATCGGGAGCTGGCCAGAGGCGGCCAGGTATATTATGTATATAACCGGGTAAACACCATCGATGAGATTACCAACCAGGTGGCCGGTCTGGTGCCGGAGGCCAATGTAGCCTTTGCCCATGGCCAGATGAAGGAACACGAGCTGGAACGGATCATGTTTGATTTTATCAATGGGGAGATCGATGTCTTAGTGTCCACCACGATCATAGAAACCGGTCTGGACATTCCCAATGTAAATACGATGATCATTCACGATGCCGATAATATGGGGCTCTCCCAGCTCTATCAGCTGCGGGGACGGGTGGGGCGTTCTAACCGGACCGCCTACGCGTTCCTCATGTACCGGCGCAATAAGATGTTAAAAGAAGTGGCGGAGAAACGTCTCCACGCTATCCGTGAGTTCACGGAGCTGGGAAGCGGATTCAAGATCGCCATGCGGGACCTGGAGATCCGCGGCGCCGGCAACCTGCTGGGCGCAGAACAGCATGGTCACATGGAGGCTGTCGGATACGACCTTTACTGTAAAATGTTAAATGAGGCAGTGAAGCAGGTCAAAGGTACGCAGCCCGAGGAGAGTTATGACACAGCCATTGATTTGGATGTAGACGCATTCATTCCGCCGACCTACATCCGAAGTGAATTCCAGAAACTGGACATCTACAAACGGATCGCCGGCATCGAAAACAGCGAGGAATGTGAAGATATTCTGGAAGAGCTGATCGACCGTTTCGGCGAGCCGCCGAAGTCCGTACAGAATCTGCTGGAGATCGCCAGGCTGAAAGCCCTGGCCCGCAGTGTCTATGTGATAGATATCGCCCAGCGCGGAGACGAGATCCGATTTACCATGTACGAAAAGGCGCATGTGGATCCGGCCAGAATACCGGCGCTTCTGGAAAAAGAAAAGCAGTCATTAACGTTTAAGGTGGAGACGAATCCTTACTTCACCTACCGCAAAGTAAATTCCAGAAACGAGGACGTCTTTACGATCGTGAAAAAACTGTTAAATGAGATAAAGTCGTTGCTAAATTGAGAAAAACGGGCTATAATTAAAAACGGTTGTATGGATTTTTGCGGTGCCCTTAGCATCGCATAAACAAAGCAGTATCCCGTTTCCTGTAGGGGCGGGTGATAAGAGAAACTAATAGGTACTAGGAGGATATCATGAAATCTGGAAACAAAAGACTGGTTACGGTGATCTGCACATTCTGCGTTCTGGCGCTGGCACTGACCGGCTGCTCTGCAGGTGTGAAAGCGGACGCGACAGTAGCGACATTAAACGGACAGGAAATCAAACTGGGGGTTGCTAATTTTTATCTGAAATACCAGCAGGCCCAGATGGAGACCTATTATAAACAGTATATCGGTGAAGACATGTGGAATCAGTCCACCGGAGAAGAAGGTAAGACTTACGCATCTTCCACAAAAGAGGGTGCCATCGATACCATAGAAACAATGTATCTGCTCCAGGAGCATATGGGAGATTACAATGTTTCGTTAAGTGACGAGGAAATGAAGAAGATCAGTGACTCCTCTGCCGCTTTTCTGGAAGCCAATGACAAAAAGACGCTGAAAGCCATGAGTGCAACCCAGGAAACTGTGGAAGAGTTCATGAAGCTATATACGATTCAGAAGAAGATGTACGATCCCATGACCGCTGATGTGGATACGAATGTCAGTGATGAGGAAGCGGCCCAGAAGAAGATCAGCTACGTATTCTTCAATAAGACCAAAACCCAGGACGCGGAAGGCAATTCCGTTGACACTACAGATGAGCAGAAGGCACAGATTAAGAAGCAGGCAGAAGATGTTCTGGCGCAGGCCAAGGAATCCGGCGACTTTGATGCTGCTGCACAAGCAGTAGAGAAAACGGTCAATACCGGTACCTATGGTTCTGACGATACGCTCTATGACGATCTGATAAAAGAGGCGGCTGATAAGCTTGGCGAAGGTCAGTTCGCGGATTTGATCGAGACGGACACAGGATATTATCTGGTGCGTCTGGACAGCAAGTTCGACCAGGAAGCTACGGATACAAAAAAGGATTCCATCGTCAGCCAGAGAAAATCGGAAGCTTACAGCGCGAAGATACAGGAGTGGAAAGATGCTGCTGATTTCCAGGTGGATGATAAGGTTTGGGGTAAAGTGAATTTTGACCAGCCGCTGGAAGTGAAGATGGCTGATGCACAGCAGTAATCGAATTATATTGATCGTAATATCTGTTATATCTAATTTGAAAATAGAAAAACTATAAATCAGACCTCTGGACAGGAAGGGACAAACTTCCGGTTCAGAGGTTTTTTAAAACGCTACTTATTTAAAATAAAAGAATCAGAAGCATATACTCCTGATCCCTTTTAGCGATCGATTCATTCTCAAATGGATACTACAATATACGGATTTCTCCTTTTTAACTCCTGAATCAGCAATTCCTTATCCACCACAGCGATCATCATCTCCTGCCGGGTTCCGCGGATAACCAGCCTGTCCAGAGAAGCCGCGCTGGAAGCGATCGGATTATGTGTTTTCCTCACTTCTTTGATGGACGATATTTCCATACTGTCTTTAGAAAAACCGAAATACAGATAAATTTTATCGTCCCGGATTTCAACGCGGTTCCGGATCAGGATCGGCAAAAATATGAGATTCATAATAATAAGAACCAGCACAAGAACCAGCACGCTGTCCGGATCAACCAGCAGCTCATATAGTGTAAACGCATTGGCCGCGATCACAATGAGCCAAAACCAGATCGCTGTCTTTCCTTTTATCTTAATCATAGTCTACCTCATTTGAAGATCCCGTCTACGTCGTTCTTCTTCTCCATTATATACGAAAAACAGAATCTGTTCCACACCTTTTTTACTTTGAGCGATGTAAAAATATTCGATTTCATTCAACTAAAAGAAGAGTCGATTCGGAGAATAATTTCCCTCATTTTACAGATAATAGCATCATTGAAGATACAAGTTGAATAAATGATAAAAGTAAAATGGAGGAAAATGGCATTATGAAAGCGACCGGAATAGTAAGAAGAATAGATGAATTAGGGCGCGTGGTAATCCCTAAGGAAATTCGAAGAACACTCCGGATCCGTGAAGGTGACCCACTGGAAATCTTTACGGATCGTGAAGGTGAAATCATATTAAAGAAATATTCTCCCATAGGCGAGCTGAGCCTGTTCGCGAAACAGTATGCGGAGTCGCTGGCTCACACGACAGGACACACCGTATGCATCACGGACCGGGACATGATTATCGCGGTGGCCGGTGGTTCCAAAAAAGGTTTTATGGAACAGCCCATCAGTAAACAGCTGGAAAGTATGATTGACGAACGTGAAACCCTGCTGGCCAGCAAAGACAACCGGAAATGCATCAAGATCCTGGCGGAAGATCCTGAAGAGTATACGGCCCAGGTGGTCAGCCCCATAATCTGTGAGGGGGACGCCATAGGAGCCGTCATACTGTTCAGCAAGGATGCCAAAGTAAAAATGGGAGAAGTAGAACAAAAAGTAGCCATGTCGGCAGCAGGTTTCCTGGGCCGGCAGATGGAACAATAGGAGGTGCCACATGCTAAAAGGAGAACTGCCGATCGGATTTACCATGTCACTGGCCATGGATCTGGAAGCCATGAACTGCTATGCGTCGCTTCCGGAACAGAAGCAGGAAGAATTGATCAGTTACGTGAGTCAGCCTGGTGAAGGAGATGAACCAAAAAGGCGGATTGATCAGGTTATCAGCCAACTCCATCAGCATCAGCTGCCTGACAGTTTTCGCTGATAGAGGTTTTCAGATCATGATATTCTTCCAGGGTCAGATCAGTCTTGGTCAGATACATGGAAAGCGGCTTAGTCACATACCGGATATGCCACGGTTCCCAGGCGTATCCGGTTATTTTTTCTTTATGCCGCGGATAGCGCAGTATAAATCCATAGAGGGGAGCATAGCGTTTCAGCCATTTTCCCTCCTGGGTATCGGCAAAACCGTCCACAAGGTCAAGCCCGGACGCTTCACAGGATATATCCAAAGAGAGCCCGGTCTGGTGTTCGCTGCCCCCGGCCGGAGCGATATATTTACCAACATGCACCGGACCGGCTTCCCTCAGCCGATCCGCGACGATCTGCGCCTGTCTTTCATAGGAGCGGTAACCGGAGATGCCGTACAGCGTAATTCCGGCAGCAGCAGCCCGCCCAAACAAAGCTTCTGCGGCCTTCGCCGCCTCCTCGCGCATCCATCTTTTCGGATCGCCGGGGGGAGCATCAAAGGGAATGCGGACCTCTCTCAAATCCAGGGGAACATAATCTTCCGGAAGGCGGTTCGTCTTATTGACCAGGATATCGTAATTCTTATACAAAGGAATACCTCCTTCATGAGGATTTAAATTCATTATATGCGGAGGAAACCAGGAAAATACACGACGAAGGGACGGAGCAGTCTGCTGCGGTGCTGCCCGGGAAGAAGGGTATAAAAACGGGATGCTCACCGCATCCCGTTATTCTTAAGACTGGCTCATCTGCTCCAGAAGCTGGCTTTTTATTTCATACAGCCGGTTACTGAGATCCACATACACCTCGTGGGGGTTGATCAGACGCCGGGCTTCATCCCACAGGGTATCCAGCTCCCGCTGGCAATAGGTGCGGATGTCCATGACCTTCGGGGATTCGTAGATACACCGGCCGTCTTTGAATACCTGGGTCATCATCTCGCGCATTACATAGGTTCCGCCCTTTAATGTGGTTTTCTTCCAGGTTTCGATGGGATCGAAGATCTTCAGGTCCTGGGCGGGATCAAACTTGTCGTCCACCAGGGCGATCAGATCTGCTTTGATCTTGCCGCTGTCTTTCTCGTAGATCCGGTAGATGGTTTTGTTTCCGGGATTGGTAATCTTTTCTGTATTTTCAGATAATTTGATTTTTGGTATAAAGGTTCCGTCCTCCGCCTGAATGGCAGCCAGCTTATAGACGCCGCCGAAGGCTGGACAATCCTTGGAAGTGATCATGTTGGTACCGACACCCCAGGAGGTGATCTGGGCGCCCTGGGTTTTCAGGCTGTCGATCAGATACTCGTCCAGATCGCTGGATGCTGAGATTACGGCATCGGTGAACCCAGCGTCATCCAGCAGCTTACGGGCCTTCTTGGACATATAGGCCAGGTCGCCGCTGTCCAGGCGGATTCCGTAATTCTTTAACGGAATTCCGGCTTCGCGCATTTCCGTAAATACCCGGATCGCGTTGGGAACCCCGGATTTGATAGTGTCGTAGGTATCCACCAGAAGGGTGCAGGCATCCGGGTACATCTGGGCATATTTTTTGAATGCGGTATATTCATCGGGGAAACTCATGATCCAGCTGTGGGCATGGGTGCCCTTCACCGGCACATCAAACAGCTGGCCGGCCAGTACGTTGGAAGTACCGATGCAGCCGCCGATCATGGCAGCTCTGGCGCCGTAGATACCGGCATCCGGGCCCTGGGCGCGCCGCAGCCCGAATTCCATGATCCCATTTCCCTTGGCTGCATAGCAGACCCGGGAAGCCTTTGTGGCGATCAGGCTCTGATGATTGATAATCGTAAGGATCGCGGTCTCCACCAGCTGGGCTTCCATAATGGGGGCCACAACCTTGATCAGAGGCTCTCTGGGAAATACGACGGAACCCTCCGGAATGGCATAGATATCGCCGCTGAAACGGAAGGTACTCAGGTAGTCCAGAAAGTCCTCTTCGAAACTGCCCACGGAACGCAGATAATCGATATCTTCGGCGGAAAACGTCAGATTCCTGATATAATCGATCACTTGTTCCAGGCCTGCCGCAATGGCGTATCCGCCATTGGAAGGGTTTGTCCGATAAAAAGCGTCAAAGATTACTTTTTCATTGGCCTTGTTTTTGAAATACCCTTGCATCATTGTCAGTTCATAAAAATCTGTCAACAATGTCAAATTCATTGTACTCATATTTTCCTCCATGCGTGCGTTTTTCAGCACATACAGGTATGGGTGAACGCCTTTGGTTCAACCGTTCCTCCATGCGTGCGTTTTTCAGCACATACAGGTATGGGTGAACGCCTTTGGTTCCACCTTTTCCCCTTTTTTAGAACCTGTTTATTTTTGCTTTAGAGTACCACAGTTACCTGGAAATATCAAGTTTTGGGTTTTTATTTACAGCCAGCTTGGAGGGGACAGGCCCCTTTCTCCACATAGTTGCTTGAAACTTTAGCGTTACTGCCGAAAGATGCCAGTCCCCTCCCAGAGATATCTTAACAGTTATGGATGTATAGGAGTGCCTGTATGCCTTCAAACTGTTACTATTTCAGGCTGAAATTGTTATACTGTATAGTAATTTATTGGGGTGTGGATAAGGAATAAGCGGCACAGTCAGATTTATATTTTAGAATGAAGCCCATGAGTAGGAAAGGAGGCGCAAAATCGATGATAGAAGAATCACACGCGAAGAGCCGTGATCTTGCTGGCAAAAAGTCCGGGGTCATAGGAATCTTTGTAAATCTGATACTGGTAATGATAAAGGTGGTGGTCGGTGTGCTGAGTAACAGTGTGGCGATTACTGCAGGTGCTCTGAATAATCTTGCGGATTGCGCCTCGTCTTTTGTGGCATTTTTGGGCTTTTCGCTTTCGGCGAGGGAAAAAGATAAGAGACATCCATATGGACATGGACGGATGGAATATATATGTGGATTTGTCGTATCGCTGCTGATTTTATTTACCGGAATATCTGTCTTGATAGACGCGGTAAAACGGATGCGTAACCCGCAGCAAATTACGGTTACGGTTTTGACTGCCGTAGCGTTATGTATCGGTATCCTGGCCAAAATATGTATGGCATTGTATATGAAACGGCTGAATTGCAAAATCGATTCATCTGTCCTGAAAGCCATACGGATCGATAACCTGGCCGATGCTGTTGTGACTGCGGTCACATTGGCAGGTATTCTGGCGGCGCCCTATACTGACTTACCGGTTGACGGGATTTTAGGAATCGTCGTATCGGCTGCGATTCTGAAATCGGGAGCCGGATCTTTTGGGGATAATCTGGTTCTGCTGTTGGGTGAAGGCGCAGATCCGGCCACTGAGGAAGAAATTATGCAGATAGTTACAGAGTATATTCCGGCCAGATCTGTGGAGGAGATTTCCCTGCACGACTATGGTCCGGAAAACAGATTGGTCTATATTAAACTGAATTATTCCCAGACAGAGGAGAGCAGATGCGGTACCCAGACCCTGTCCAGCATTAAGCAGAAAATATAGCAGGAGCTGCAGATGGATGCTACCTTGTACTGGGATCTGTCTGAATTGGTAAGCGGATGAAGTGAGGGAAAACGGGAAGCCGGTAACTAAGCGGTGGGATGGTTTCTGTCTTGATTAAATTTTGACAGTTTATTTCGTATCGTTTGATTTTTGATCGTTTAGATAGTTTATTTCTAGTAGTTCAAATCTAACAGTCTATTTCTGATAGTCTATTTCTCACAGCTGATTTTCCAACAGCTAATATCATTAAGATATATTATCTTGCATAAAAAATAGTCAGCGTGGTTTTTTCTAGCGCTATATTTTTTAATAGAAACTGTGACTGGATAAAGTGCAATCTTATTTTAATTCATAAAAAGTTTGATACAAGACAGTCTGTGGAGACGATATTGATGGTTAAGATGAACAGAAGGGCGATTCTCTATTAGCTGACAAAATCTATTGTAAAAAGAATTTATATATATAAGTGAAATTGGGAAAATGGTTAAAACATCCCCTGTTTTTTGAAAATTTTGGAGTTAATGTATAATATAATTTACAAAATTTGTATATTTTGTACGTAAAAATAAAAAATAAATTACCAAAATTATACAGAAATAATTTATAAAATAATTTTAAAAAATGATTGACATGGTAAAAGTGATGGTATATCATTATTCTTGTAACAACAAGGGTTGGGAGCTAAATAAAACTATTTTATTAAGCGGCGGGAAAGCAGCCATGAAATGGATCAAAAGGCGGGCGCCTTATGATAAATGCAAGGAATGAAACAAAAGAAACCAGGAAAAGAAGTATTTACGAGGAGGTTGAAAAGATGACGATAGTAAATGAGTTATTCGATCTGACTGGAGAAGTAGCTCTGGTTACCGGTGCCAGCAAGGGCCTTGGGAAAATGTTCGCCAACACACTGGCCAAAGCAGGAGCAAAAGTATGTCTGTTTTCTTTCGAGAAAGACGACCTGCTGAGAACGGAACAGGAGATGAAGGAAGCCGGATATGACTGCATGAGCTTTTTGGGGGATATCACCCACGAGGATGAAGTACAGCAGTGCGTGGATGAGATTATCGCCCGTTACGGAAAGTTAGATATTCTGGTGAACAATGCCGGCATCGGCCGCTGTAATAAGACACCGGATAATACTTCCTTACAGGAATGGGAGCGGGTCATCGATATCAATGTGAACGGCAGCTTCATCTGCGCGAAAATCGCAGGGAAAGAAATGCTGAAGCGGAAAAAAGGGAAAATCATCAACATGTCTTCCATATCAGGAAAAGTAATCAACAAAGGGGTACACGGCGGTTCCTACGATGTCTCCAAGGCAGCCATCGACGGCCTGACCAAAGCGCTGGCCAGTGAATGGGCGCAATACAACATCAATGTGAATGCCATCGCTCCCGGCTACTTTATGACAGATCCCAACAAAGAATTCTTTAAGGCGGATCCCGGTTTTTATGATCTGGCGAAAGATCTGATCCCCGCAGGCCATATGGCGGAACCGGAGGAATTGGCCGGAACCCTTCTCTATCTGGCATCTAAGGCCTCTGCTTATGTACATGGCACGATTATTCAGGTGGACGGCGGTTATATGGTTTGGTAGGAGGAAACAGACCGGAATCTAAGGAAAGCAAGAGGTGAAGCGTGTGGCCGAAACGTTGTTAAAATTAACCGGCATTACGAAAGAATTCCCCGGTGTACTCGCTCTGAATAAAGTACAGCTGGACATAAAAGAGGCGGAGGTTCTGGCGCTGGTAGGCGAAAACGGGGCCGGGAAGTCCACTCTGATCAAAATATTGACAGGAGCCCTGGGGGGCTGGTCGGGTGAGATTCTGTGGAAAGGAAAACCGCTGAAAGTGAATCATCCGTGGGAAGCGCAGCAGGCGGGGATATCCACGATCTACCAGGAACTCACGCTGTGTCCGGATATCACGGTGGCGGAAAATGTGTTTCTGGGACGGGAACCGAAGAAACACGGCGCGATCGATTGGGCGAAGATGAACGCCATGACCGCAGAAGTGCTGGAAAAACTGGATGTCCATGTGGCACCCACGGAGAAAGTCGGCAGACTTACGGTGGCGACCCAGCAGCTGATTGAGATAGCGAGAGCTCTGACCATGAATGCGCAGCTGATCATCATGGATGAACCGACCTCTTCTCTCTCAGAGCATGAGGTTTCGACCCTGATGAGAATCGTCAAGGACCTGAAAGCAAACGGAATTTCAGTTTTGTACATATCACACAAGTTTAATGAGATATTTGAGATATCGGACCGGATCAGTGTGCTGCGTGACGGGGAATATATCGGATCGGTAAATACAGAGGATGCGAAGCTGGACGATGTTCTGGTGATGATGGTGGGACGTACCGTGAATATCCGTTTCAAAGAACGGACAAATAAGATCGGAGATGTTATCTTCGCGGTAGAGAATCTAACGACTGCCGGAGCGTTTGAAGACTTAAGCTTTGAACTCCATGAAGGAGAGATCCTGGGCGTGTCGGGGCTGGTCGGAGCCGGACGGACCGAGATGGCCAGGGCGATCTTCGGGATCGATAAATCAGATTCCGGAGCGATCACCATAGGCGGAAAGAAACTGCCCATGCCCCGTAGCCCGAAAGAGGCGCTGAAGCTGGGAATCGGCTTTTTGCCGGAGGACCGCAAGGAGGAAGGGCTTGTCCTTCTTATGAGTGTCCAGGAGAACAGTACTCTGACCGCATTGGCAAAGAACAGGCATAATACGGTGATCCACTCAAAACAGGAACGCAGCCTGGTGGAAGAGTATGTAAAGAAGCTGACGATCAAGACGCCGTCCATCGAACAGCTGACGAGGAACTTAAGCGGCGGCAACCAGCAGAAGGTGGTAATCGCGAAATGGCTGGCCAGCGAATCCAAAATCCTGATTTTCGACGAGCCCACCCGTGGAATTGACGTGGGGGCCAAGGCGGAGATCTATGATCTGATGAATGAGCTGGTAGCCCAGGGATACGGCATCATCATGATATCCTCCGAACTGCCGGAGGTGATCGGTATGAGTGACCGGATTCTGGTGATGCATGAGGGCAGGTCAGCAGGTATTTTCGAGAAAGATGCCGTGACGCCGGAAGAAATTATGAGTTATGCAACTGGGGCGGACAGAAATTAGGATGATGTGAAGGAGGCGTTGGTGTTGTGAAAAAAGAAGTTGCGGCCAAAACTCAAAGAAGTGCGGGGCAGTCGTTTAAGCGTGCGCTGATCAATACCCCGGAATTGACAATAGTGATCTTTATTTTTCTTATCTCCATATTTATTGGGATACAGTCGGATTCCTTTTTCAGTGGAACCAATTTATTAAATATATCCAAACAGATCGCGGTAAACGGGATTATCTCCGTAGGTATGATGTTAGCAATCATCGCGAAAGGCGTGGATCTGTCCGTAGGATCCATGGTGGGCCTGATCTGTGTCATAGCAGGGTCTTTTATCAAGATGGGCCTTCCGGCCTGGGCGGTATTGCTGATCTGTCTGGCGGCCGGAGCCGTCTGCGGCGGGATCAACGGGATCCTGATTGTCAGGCTGAAGGTCAAACCGATCATCGTGACCCTGGCTACCATGAACATTTTCCGCGGGATTACTTATGTCTATTCCGGTGGAAAATGGACAACCAACCTGCCGAAGGACTTTTTGTTCTTTGGAAACGGGGTGGTGCCGGCCTGTATCCTGGTGCTGGTGCTCATTTTGTTCACCATGATCATGAAATATACCCAGTTCGGCCGGCATGTCTACGCGATCGGCAGCAATGAGGATTCCGCGAAGCTGGCCGGTATCCGGGTGGACAAGACGAAAGTGATGGTTTTCATGGCTTCCGGGATCCTGACCGGACTGGCGGCAATGATATTTATCGGCCGTACCGGGGCGATCCAGCCCACAGCAGGTGCCGGGTATGAGATGGACGCCATCGGGGCCGCGGTATTGGGCGGGGTAAGCTTTCTGGGAGGAAAGGGTACTGTCTACGGTACAATTCTTGGCGCCATCCTGATGGGCCTGATCCTGAACGGCATGACACTGCTGAAAATTTCCGCCAATTATCAGGGACTGATTACCGGATTGATTATTATACTGGCGCTGTTGCTGGATACTGCGAGAGCGATCTATCAGGAAAGGGGAAAGGGACAATGAAAGCGTCGAAGAATACAAAAAAGGCCGGCATATTGAGCCGGATGGGATACGAGCTGGCTCTGGTCGCCTTTCTGCTGGTCTGGTTTCTCTTCATGGGAATCATGAAACCCAGCTTTCTCACTTTGAATAATATCGTGACGGTATTGACCCGGATCAGTGAGGTGGCGATTATAGCCGTGGGAATGACGGTGGTTATTATAGCCGGTGGATTCGACCTGTCTGTTGGGACGGTGATGGCCATCGTCCCGGTGGTGATCGGCATCTGTTATGGAAATGGGATCCCCTTCGGGCTTGCGGTGGTACTTGGCGTCCTGGCGGCAGTGGTCATCGGGATTATCAATGGGATTCTGATTGCGAAAGCCAGGTTTCAACCGATTATCGGGACGCTGGCGACCATGACGGCGTTGCGCAGCATTATATACGTGCTGACGGAAGGGAAACCGGTCAGTACATTTCCAAAAGGCTATGACCAGCTGGCCCATGGCAGTTTCCTGGGAATTCCGATCCCGATCCTGATCCTGATCGCGGTCATCGTTCTGTTCCAATGGATCATGAAATCAACCAAATACGGCAGATTCATCTACTCCACCGGCGGGAATCCGAAAGCGACGAACATCGCCGGAATCAGCGTGGACCGGATCACGATTCTTGTGTATGTGGTCAGCGCGGTGCTTTCAGCCCTGGCCGGCATCATTTTTTCATCCAGGCTGATTTCCGCCTCACCGGACGCGGGTACGAATACGGCGTTTGACGTGGTGACAGCGGTACTCATGGGCGGCACCAGCATCAACGGCGGGCAGGGAAATATTTTGGGAACCATGCTGGGTATCCTGATCCTTAATTTTATCATCAATGGTTTCAACCTGCTTGGTATCAATGCTTACTGGCAGATGATCTTTATGGGGGTAGTTCTGCTGCTGGCCATAGGATATGACGCGAAACGCAGAAGCGGTTTTGCAATTTCCAGCCTGTTCAGGCGAAAAAACAGTGACGCATGACAGATGCGGCTGGTTATGGGAGGTGGTTGCCTGAAGCTTGGATCGTCACTCGTTCACAACCAATCATAAGGATTAAAGGAGGAACGGTTGAACAAAATAATGTTCACCCATACCTATATGTGCTGAAAAACGCACAGAATGGAGGAAATTTAATGAAAAGAACAAAGTTAGTTACGATGATGGCCCTGGTATTAACACTGATTATGATGATTACAGGATGCGGCAGCAAAGCGGAAGAACCGGCTGCACAGCCTGCGGCAACCCCGGCTGCAGAGGACAAAGATACCTCTTCTGAAGAACCGAAAGCTTCCGATGATGCGCAGAAAAGCGCAGCCGACCGGGAACCCTATAAGATCGGTATCGTAGTAAAACAGATGGGAGCACCCTATTTTGATTATGCCGCAGAAGGAGCTAAAAAAGCGGCGAAAGATTACAACGCGGAGATTATCTCCTACACCGGGCCGTCCTCAGAGGATGTGAACCAGGAGATTACATTTATCGAAGACCTGATTACACAGGGCGCGGACGCGATCCTTGTATCCACAGCGGACAGCACCGCTATTATACCTACAATCAACAAAGCGATGGAGGCCGGTGTCGCCGTGTTTACCTTTGACATCGACTCGCCGGACAGCGACAGATTATTCTGCGTGACCGCCGGTAATTCGGAAGAGAGCGGCGCGGCTATCGGCGAGAGCCTGGTCAAACTGGTGGAAGAAAAAGGACAGGTGGCGCTGCTGACAGGCGGGCTGGGATCTGAGACATTGAACCGCCGGCTGGATGCGATCAAGGGTGTGCTGAGCAAGTATCCGGATATTGAGGTAGTGGCGACAGAAGCATGTGATGACAATTTTGAAAAATGCGTTTCCCAGGTGGAAAACCTGATTCAGACTTATCCCGACTTAAAAGCAGTAGCAGGCGTATCCTCTGTAAATCCTCCGGCAGCAGCCATGGCAATTCAATCCGCCAATAAGACAGGTCAGATCATGTCCATCGGTATCGGAATGCCTTCTCAGTGCTCAGAATATATTGATGCGGGCGTGATTCCGGAACTTACCCTTTGGGATCCCGGCGTTATGGGATACGACGCGGTAGCGGCAGCTGTGAATTATATGGATACCGGGAAACTCCCTCAGAATAATGAGGACTATGGTGAGTACGGCGGCAAACTGATTGTGGAGGATAACGGCACCGTGGGATACATCCCCAGCATTATCTTTACAAAAGAGAATGTACATGACTACGATTTCTGATTTAATTGGCTAATTTATATGTGCGGAAAAAACGTACAGAAGGAGGAAAATATGAACGAATTGAGAATGGGGATTGTGGGAGCCGGTATCTGGGGCGAGACACATGCCAGTATCTATAATGAACATCCATTTGCCAGGACGGTGGCGATCTGCGATAAGGACCGCTCCAGGGCAGAGGCTTTGGCGGCGAAATTCGGTGTGGAAGAAGTGTATACGGACTACAGAGAGATGGCGGCAAAATCCAGTTGCGACGCGATTGCCATCGTGACGCCGGATTTCCTGCACGCGGATATCGCGATCGCCTGTGCGGAGGCGAAAAAGGATCTGCTGATCGAAAAACCGCTGGCGACCACCCGGGACGATGTTTATCGTATGATGGACGCTTTTGACAAAAACAAAGTACGGGTGATGGTGGATCTGCATAACCGCTGGAACCCTACGGTCAATACGGCAAAACAGCTGATCGAGGCGGGAGATTTAGGCACCCCTTACAGTGCCTACGGAAGGCTGAATGACATCAAATGGGTGGCTACGGATATGCTTTCCTGGTCCGCACAGTCCTCGATCCTCTGGTTCCTGGGCAGCCATTGCCTGGATACCTTAAGATTCCTGATGAACTCTGAAGTGGAGCGTGTCTATTCCGTATCCCGGGAGGGTGTGTTAAAAGACCTGGGCGTGGATGTACCGGATATGTATCTGACTACCCTGGAATTCAAGAGCGGAGCCATCGCGCAGATGGAGAGCGGCTGGATTACTCCCAACGCCAATACCTGTATTAACGATATCAAGTTTACCGTATTGGGAACGGAAGGCATGGTAAATATCGATTGTTCCAGCCATAACATGATCCAGGCGGTAACGGATAAGAAAGTGGTGACCCCGGATATCATTGTCCGCAATAAGGTAGACGGTAAGGTAAAAGGGTTCGCCTATGAGAGCATACGCTCCTTCGTAGACCGCATTCTGGACGGCAAAGAATTCCTGGTAACGAAAGAGGACGCAGCCAACACTTCCCTGGCGCTGCTGGCTGTGATGGAATCCGCTAAGACGAGAGAACCCGTCGTAGTGAAATACTGATAGATCCAGGGATCTAAGGAAAATCAGATGAAAAGTAAATTTGATCTAAAGGGAAAAGTGGCTGTAGTGACAGGAGCGGGGCAGGGGCTGGGGGAATCCTTTGCCCGGTCCCTGTCCCAAGCGGGGGCGGAAGTCTTTCTGATGGCGAGAAACCGGGAAAGACTGGAGAAAACGGCCCAAAAGATCAGCCAGGAGACCGGAAGCCGGACCTATACCTGTGCCCTGGATATCACCAATGAACAGAGTGTGGCCGAGGCCTGCAGTTATGTAATGCAGACGGCAGGGCACCTGGATATACTGGTCAACAACGCCGCTGTGGGCAGGAGTGACAAACCTCTTGTGGAGGAAAGCCTGGAAGAGTGGAATGCGATACTGGGAACAAACCTGACGGGAACCTTTTTGATGATGAAACACGTCGGGAAAATCATGATCGGACAAAAAGCGGGTAAAGTGATCAACTTGGCTTCCATGACCGGTAAAGTGGCAATGCGTAATCCGGTAATCGGCGCCTATGATGTGTCAAAGGCCGGAATCGAATGCCTGACACGGATGATGGCGGGGGTATGGGCAGAACACCACATCACGGTAAATGCGATCTGTCCGGGCTATTATATGACGGATATCAATAAGGAATATGTGAAGGAACATCCTGAATTTTATCAGGATTCCCTGGAGCAGATCCCGCTTAAGACCTGGGGGAAACCGGATGATATCGGCGATATCGCCGTATTTCTGGCCTCCGAAGCGTCGGATTATATGACCGGAGCCACGCTGGTAACGGACGGAGGCTATACGGTTTGGTAGAGGAGGAGTACGTTAATATGCGGCTGAAAAACAAAATAACCGCTGTGACCGGAGCCGGAAGCGGAATTGGAAAAGCGGCGGCACAGACATTTGCCAGAGAAGGGGCGGTGGTCCTGCTTCTGGAAAAGGATGAAAAGGCGGGCCGGGAGGCGGAACAGGAGATTCTGTCCGCGGGAGGACAGGCCGTATTTTACGGATTGGATATCTCAGACTGGAATGCGGTCCAGTCGGTATTTGCCCAGATCGATAAGCAATACGGAGGAATCGACGTCCTTTATAATAATGCCTCGGTATTCTGGGGAGAACTGGATAACACGATCGACAAACTGGATGTGGATATTTTTGAGAAAATCATCCGGATTAACCTGTTCGGTATGATGTATTGTTCCAAAGCTTCACTGCCATTATTGCGCAAACGGGGAGGCGGTTCCATTATCAACACCTCATCCAGCTGCGGACTGATCGGTATACCAGGCTGTGATTCCTACAGCGCTTCCAAGGGGGCCACGATCTCCCTGACAAGATCCATGGCGGTAGAGTTCGGGCCTGAAAAGATAAGAACCAACTGTATCGCGCCGGCGGCGATTCATACGCCCATGATCTATGAAAGCGATCTGAATAAATCCACCTTTGACGAACAGCATTTTTTGAACGAGGGTACCCCGCTCAGACGCTGGGGAACGGCCCAGGATATCGCCAATATCGCTCTGTTCCTGGCCAGCGAGGAAGGCAGCTATATGAATGGGGCTGTTCTGGTTGCAGACGGAGGGATCACGGTATCCTGACATCGGGATTCGCAGGACCCGGGACAAACGCGTTATCCGGCGCAGGTATGTCCCGGGTCCTTTCCTGTCTATCTAGATGGATCAACCGCCCAATCGCAGGCGGAGAGTCTCGAAAGCGAAAATTGATTTTACCAATTTACCAGCAATTTCCATCCAGGGAGGTTGCTTTTTTATTGGAACTTGATTATAATATCTTGTATACATAATACAAAAGTAAAGAATGGTATACCAATATGTGCGGGAAAACGCGCGTATGGAGGAAAACATGAAGCGGATCGAATTAAAAGCAATGGGTAAAATTAATCTGGGATTGGATGTGCTGGGTATCCGTCCGGACGGTTATCATGAAGTTCGTATGATTATGCAGACCGTGCGTCTGTTTGACCGGATCGCGCTGGTGAAGAAAGACAAGCCGGGGATAACGGTGAAGACGAATTTGTATTATCTGCCGACCAACGAAAATAATCTGGTGTATAAGGCGGCACGGATGTTGATGGATGAGTTTGCGATTGGGACCGGTGTTGAGATCCGGCTGGAGAAGCACATACCGGTATCGGCGGGGATGGCGGGAGGAAGCACCGACGCGGCCAGTGTGCTGTTTGGGATGAACCAGATGTTCCGGCTTGGGCTGTCGAAAGAGCAGCTGATGAAGCGGGGAGTCAGGATCGGAGCGGATGTTCCTTATTGCGTGATGAGGGGGACGGCCCTGGCGGAAGGAATCGGAGAAGAGCTGACCGCCCTGCCTCCCATGCCGGAGTGCCAGGTGCTGATTGCGAAGCCGGGAGTCAGCGTATCGACAAAGTTCGTCTATCAGCGGCTGGATTCCAAACCGATCGAAAAACATCCGAATATTGACCGGATACTGGAAGGAATTCGAAAGCAGGATCTGGATACGGTGGCGGGGAACCTGGGGAATGTGTTGGAAGCGGTAACGGTTCCGGAATATCCGGTGATAGCACAGATCAAAAAAGTGATGATGGAGTATCAGGCGCTGAACGCCATGATGAGCGGAAGCGGTCCCACCGTGTTCGGACTGTTTGATGATCCGGGGAGAGCAAGAGCCGCTTATCAGAAGTTAAAGAACGGGCCGTTGGCAAAACAGGTTTATCTGACAGGCGTATTTAACACGAGGAGGTAGACGATGGACGATTTTTTGAAAGTAACGATGAATGAATATCTTCCGCTGCGGGATGTGGTATTTAACACGCTGCGCCAGGCGATCCTGAAAGGAGAGCTAAAGCCCGGGGAACGTCTGATGGAAATACAGCTGGCAGACCGGCTGGGGGTCAGCCGCACGCCGGTGAGGGAAGCGATCCGTAAGCTGGAGCTGGAAGGCCTGGTGGTGATGATTCCCAGAAAAGGGGCGGAAGTGGCCAGCATCACGGAAACCGATCTGCAGGATGTGCTGGAAGTGCGGCGGGCTCTGGAAGAGCTGGCGGGCAGTAAAGCCTGTGAGCGGATTACGAAGGAAGAGCTGGCAAAATTAAAAGAGGCCTCGTCTGAGTTTGAGAAGATTATCGATACCGGAGACCTGACCATGATCGCGGACGCGGATATGCATTTTCATGACATCATCTATCAGGCCACCGGCAATGCCCGTCTGAATCAGATATTGAACAATATCAGGGAACAGATGTACCGTTACCGTATGGAGTATTTGAAGGATTATAAACGACATGCAAAACTGGTAAAAGAACATGAAAAGATTATCTCCGCGTTAAAGGCCGGCAATCAGGAAAAAGTACGTGACGCTATTATCGTTCATATCGACAACCAGAAAAAGGCGATTGAGAAGTCGCTGAAGGATTAGGAATAATATTTCAGAAATTACATAAGATACCAGTAAATGAGGATAAGACTTGTCTTATCCTTTTTTCTTTCCAAAAATAGATAGTATTCCCAAATTTACTCAAAAAATTTGACTGCAATGGGGCAGGAAAGGGGGAAAGCTGATGGGACAGAACCAAAAGGAACAGGAACAGAATTTATCAAAAGACCTGCAAAAAAATCTGGAGCTTTTTAACCGCCTGTTTCAGGACTGTGACGATGTGATTCGCAGGCCTATGCGGCTTGGCCGGGATCAGAAGGTAGACTGCTTCGTAGCCTATGTGGAGGTAGCAGTCAGTAATATGATGCTGCAGGATTCGGTGATCGGCAAGCTGATCAACCGGATGTGGGACATGACCAGAGATGAAATCTATGAATATATCCGGTGCAATGGCCTTGGAATCTCCGATGTAAAAGAACTGCCAACCATGGAGACGACAGTTGCCGCGCTGATGGCCGGCAATGCGATCATGTTTATCGACGGTTATGACAAAGCCATCAAGATCAGCAGCAAGGGGTACCCCAATATGGGTGTGCCGAAGGCGGAGTCGGAAAAAGTGCTGCGGGGATCCAAGGAAGGCTTCGCGGAGGCGGAAAAGGTGAATACGGCCCTGATCCGGAAGCGGATCCGGGATCCGAGGCTAAAGGTAAAAGAACAGCCCATTGGACAAAGGTCGAATACCATGGTGGCGCTGGTCTATATGGATGACCTGGTTTATCCAAGCCTTCTGGAAAATATAACGGCGCGTCTGTCGGAATTTGAAATAGACGGGGTACTGGACAGCGGTGTGATCGAGCAGCTGACCGAAGAGAACTGGCGGTCCCCGTTTCCGCAGTTCCAGACGACGGAACGCCCAGACCGGGCGGCCATGGCTGTTTTGGAGGGAAGGGTGGTGCTGATCTCCGATAATTCCCCGGTGGCATTGATCCTGCCTACCAACTATAACAGCTTTTTTCAGGCCAGCGATGATTATTATAACCGGTTTGAAATCGTATCATTTATCCGTGTTCTCAGGTATGTGGCAGCGGTTCTGGCTATGGGCCTTCCGGGCCTTTATCTGGCAGTTACCGGTTTCCATACACAGATCCTGCCCACGGAACTGATCCTGTCCTTTGCAGAAGCCAGGAGCGGGGTACCGTTCCCGGGGGTTGTGGAAATCCTGCTGATGGAACTGGCGTTTGAGCTGCTCCGGGAAGCGGGAGTCCGACTGCCGGGAGCGATCGGCAACACCATTGGTATCGTGGGAGGTCTGATTATCGGCCAGGCGGCGGTCACCGCCAACCTGGTCAGTCCTATCGTAGTGATCGTGGTGGCGCTTACCGCCCTGTGCTCCTTTTCCATTCCCAATGAAGAATTCTCAACTGCGTTCCGGCTGTTGAAATTCTTCCTGATCTTCATGAGCGCCTGGCTTGGAATCTACGGATGGATGGCGGGATTGCTGGCGATACTGATTCATTTATCCCAGCTGAAAAGCTTTGGAATCCCTTATCTGATGCCGTTTGTCGCGTCGGATATGAATTCTTATCACGATGAACGGGATTCGATCGTGCGTGCGCCGGTATTCCGTATGATCAGACGGCCTATATTTGCACGGAGGGATGCCCGGGTCCGGTTCCGGGGAAAGCACGGGGATAAGGAGTGAGTAAGCAGATGTTTTCTAATAACCGCCGGATCTCGCTCCGGCAATTAAAAAGAATGATGGTGATGGAGCTTATCGGGATTACCGGGCTGGTAATCCCGGGAATCACGGTTGGGGCGGCCGGCCGTGACGGTGTGGTAGCCATGGCGGCAGGATTGGTTTTCGTAACCCTCTATGTTTTGCTGCTATGCCAGCTGGGGCGTAAGATCGACGGGGAGTATATGCAGTATGCCAGAAAGCGCTGCGGGCTGATCGGCATGGATATCATCGGCGCGTTTTATCTGGTACAGCTCTTATTTTCCGGGGCCTTCGCGGCCAGGCTGTTAGGGGAAGTGGTCCGGCAGGTGCTTCTGCCGGATACATCCGTACAGATTATCATGATCGTGCTGCTGGTGCTGGCGGTATATGCGGCCGCCGGCGGTATGGAGGGCAGGGCCAGAATGACGGAGATTTTGTACTGGCTGGTTCTGGGGCCGGTCATTATAATGCTGCTGTTTACGGCCAAGGATCTGGACTTCGATAACCTGGCCCCGATTTTTGTCAGCACGGTTCCAAAGGTGTTGGCGGGAGGATACGGTGTTTTGATATTTTTCAGCATTCTCGGTATGATGCTGTTCATCATTCCATTTATGAAGCGGGATGCCAGGATATACAGGACCACCATGCATGGAGCGGTGATCGTGGGACTGTTTAACCTGGTATTCATCCTGCTGGTAGTCAGCGCCTTCGGCGTGGGCGGCACATATGCCAAGAACTGGCCGATCATTTCCCTGATGACCATCGTGCGGACACCCCTGAATGTGCTGGGCCGATTTGATACCATACTGATAGTGATATGGCTCGTGAGTATTTTTACATTTGTAAATTCCTGTATTTTCTATAGCAGTCTGGTTACCCGGCAGCTCATCGGGAATGAAAAAATGCATATTTACCTGATCCCGTTCGCGGCAGTCATTTTGCTGCTGGCCAGCTGGGCTGATAACTATCAGTCTATCTATCAGACCTATATGAGTTATATGAATTACATTGGGATGCCGGCAGCCA
This sequence comes from Diplocloster modestus, assembly GCF_019042245.1. Taxonomy (GTDB): domain Bacteria; phylum Bacillota; class Clostridia; order Lachnospirales; family Lachnospiraceae; genus Diplocloster; species Diplocloster modestus. The sequence goes on along the minus strand of NZ_JAHQCX010000006.1, from coordinate 76,463 downwards.
TTGCCATTCCTCTGCTTCTGCTTTTTTTGGAGTGGATTCAGGGCAGACGAAAGGGGGCGAAGAGATGAGACGGATCGGCGTTATCCTCTGCATGGGAATGATACTGATGCTGACGGGATGTGGCAGAAAAGATGAGCTGGAAGACAAAGCTTTTGTGCTGGCCCTGGGAGTGGATCATACCCGGGAAGGTCTGTATGTGACCTATGGATTTCCCAAAACTTCAGACAAAGGCAGTGATTCCGGGGACTCTTCCGACAAGACCTCCGGCGACCTGCCGGAAACCGGGATAACCGCGGCCAGCCTGTATGAAGCGGAGAAAATATATGATCTTCGTTCGGATAAACACCTGGATTATTCGCATTTGAAAGCCATCGTACTGAACCGGGAGATTTTTTCTGATACCAAGCAACTGCTGGAACTGCTGGAGTATTTTGAGAAACAGGAGGCATTCGCCCGGAGCACGAAAATATTTCTGGGAGATGAAACAGCCACGAAGATCGTAGCCGGGCATGACGATGCCGGCGGTTTTCTGAACAATATGTACGAAAACGGAGACTATCTGACGGAGGAAAAGGCCGTCACCCTGCAGGATTTACTGAATCACTGGCACAATCAGGACCGTGTCCTCATGATCCCGGTAGTGGATGTGGACGGGAAACAGATCGCGGTGGCCGCCTACGGAATCTGCTCCCGTCTCGCCTATATCGGAGAACTCAGTGTGGGGGAAAGCGACATGATTTTTTTTGCACGGGGGGTGAAGGCTCCCTTCAGCTTTCAGACCCAGGAAGGAAATATGATCGAAGTGCGGAACAACCGCATAGAATCCGTCTTTGACCAGGAAGACACGCAGGTAGTGTATAAACTGAAGCTAAGCGGAAAAGCGAGAGTCGTCATCGGTGATACAAACAGTCATGATACGGTAGGACAGATCGAGCAATCCGCTATAAAGCAGATGGAAAACAGGATTCGAGAGATCTATGGCCTGTGGCAGCAGGAATACCAGGTGGATTTGCTGGACAGCTACCGGATCGTGGGCAGCAGAAGCCGTAAGATCGCGCTGGATTATCGGGACCGGCAGCAGGAATATGAACAGGCGATCCGCTTGCTTCCTACAGTTTCGCTGAAGTTTGAATAAGGAACCCGGTGCCGGAACCGCTCGAAAAAGCCTCGCTGACTATTTTTCATGCATCGCACGTAAGCGGCCAAAAAACGGCCGCTAAGTGCTCATAGCTAAAAAAAACAGACACTGAGTGCTTACGGGGATAAAAAAATCATAAAATATCTGTATAGAAAACAACCGATAGGGCAATTCTCCTGATAGAACATGAAACAATTATATTTCCATCGGGAGGTTTACATAATGAAACTAAAAAATAATATATTCGTAGTTATCTTATCTCTTTTTCTGGGTTTCACCGTTGCGTTTCTGACCGCTGAAAAAACAGAAGGAGCGCAGCAGATCCAGCAGGGGATCGCCGGTCAGATCATCCGCTTTCACGTCATTGCCAACAGTGATACTGAACAGGATCAGGCCCTTAAATTAAAAGTAAAAAGTGAAATCATCGGCTATATGCAGACGATTCTGGCCGATGCAGATGACATCAATCAGACCCGCAAAATGATTCAGGCCCATCTGAATGATATTGAGTTACTGGCCGAAACCATCATCCAGGCAGAAGGATACCAATATCCTGTAACGGCCAAACTGGAACAGGCCTATTTTCCCATCAAGACATACGGAGACTGTACATTCCCGGAAGGAAATTATGAAGCACTGCGTGTGGAAATCGGAAAAGCCCAGGGGAAAAACTGGTGGTGTGTCCTCTATCCGAATCTATGCTTTGTAGATGCTACCCATGCGGTCGTACCGGAGGAAGAAAAGCAGATGTTGAAGAATGTCCTGACTGAGCAGGAGTATGAATCTGTCACAGGCGAACCGGAGGTTAGGGTACGGTTTAAATATCTGACATTTCTAAATAAATAAAATTATTTCATATAGGGATATTAAAAGCAGCCGCAATCATTTAGTTTAATCATGATGGAGGCTGCTTTTCAGTATATATAATTATTTTCTAATTCAAAGTTAATCTGGGATGTATATGATATTTTAGATTTCCTGGCTCCCTAAGTTGCGATAAATTCCATTCCAATCATCATGGAATCTAAAAATTTAAATTTATATACAAAGTCTGGTTTTTATGTTATCATAAATTAATATTCAGCAGCTTATACTGCTGCTTTCTTTATCTTATCAGAGTTTTATTTCTTAACCGCATAGCGTTCGCTATTGCCAATTTCCAGTAATTTTACTATACTTAAAGGAGGAAAATGAATGAAGAAAACACGGACAATTTCAGAGAATTACGAGGCCCTTAAGGCTGTAATGCCGCAGAGGATCCGGGAGGAATTCGACCAGATAGAGGCTGGGAAGAGGCTGCCGGAGCTATACTATGATCTGCCATTTAAAAAGGCCTTTCACCCGGATCTCCACCCGGACCGGGTGACGAAGATCTTTCAATTGATTTTTCATCAGGAACGGATTGTACTGGGATCCTTGAATGCCGCGCCCCCGAAAGTATCTATTTATTCAAAAAATACGATATTGGATCAATTGGCCCGAATGTCGGATGATGGTATCTTCGATATGGAGATGCAGAGGAAAGCCCAGGAATTTATTACTGAGAGAATGGATGTATATGTATCAGACCTGATTATGCTGCAATATTCGGTGGAAAAGGAGCATAAGAAATCAGAGATGAATTTTCTGGATATCCCGATGACGTACGCAGTAGTATTTATGAAAGAGAGTCCAGGCCAGTTCCAGAATAATCCCAGATTTATCCATTATCGGAAAAACGTAACAGACACAGGGGTGCAGCTGGCTGATCTGTCCAGGGTGGTATATATTGAGCTGGATAAATGTTTAAAACAGGTACTGGAGCAAAGATGTCCGCCGGAACTGGAGGAGTTGGGCTGCTTTCTGGCATTTATGGCGGATGTGAATGGGGATCGGTTCAGTGTAAAGGGTGATACGCCCAATGGAAATATGTATCAGGAAATCCGAGAAGAACTTCGCATAATGGCGAAGAATAAGAAGGAGCTGATGTCGATGCTGACAGAGAAGTATGAAGCCGATATCCGTTTTTCTGAGCTGTGTCAGGCCAGAAAAGAAGGAATGCAGGAAGGTATGCAGAAGGGAATCCAGAAAGGAATAAGGGCATTTGTTTCACTGTGCAGGAAATTGGATAAATCACAGGAAGAGACGATTCTGGAAATCAATAGGGAATTCTTATTAACCCCGGATGAGGCCAAAGAGGCAGTCCGTAATTACTGGTAGAGTCTCAAAAAAGATTGTCTGGGTGTATAAGAAGAAAACTGCCGCACTATGGTTTTGAAATCCGGTGCGGCAGTTTTTCATTTCATAGGACACCGGCAGGGATGCAGACAAATACCACGAATGCAGGCATGAAAATCTCACAGTCAGATCCACCGCTCAAACTTACCAGAATTTTCTTACTATTTTCACAAAATGAACACAAAGGTGGTTTATAATGAAGCAGATTTATGACACGTAAGTCTAAGGAGGGAACAGCTTGATAGAAGTTAAAAACCTAGTGAAGAGATACGGCGGCCACACGGCGGTAAACGATCTGAGCTTCGAGGTGGAAGAGGGCCAGATCTACGGCTTCCTGGGGCCAAACGGCGCGGGTAAATCCACAACGATGAATATTATCACCGGCTACCTGGCGCCCAGCGAAGGCCAGGTTCTGATCAACGGCCGTGATATTTTTGAGGAACCTGAGGAAGCAAAAAAGTGCATCGGCTATCTGCCGGAGCAGCCACCTCTGTATATGGATATGACGCCCCTGGAGTACCTGAATTTTTGTGCGGAGCTAAAAGGGGTGGAAAAGGAAAAACGCCAGGATATGATCCGTGAAATCATGGGAAGGACTAAAATACTGGATGTAAAAGACCGGTTGATCCGCAATCTTTCCAAAGGATATCGTCAGCGTGTGGGTTTGGCGCAGGCACTGATCGGCTATCCGCCCGTTATTATACTGGATGAACCAACCGTAGGGCTTGACCCCAAACAGATTATCGAGATCCGGGATCTGATCAAAGATCTGGGAAAACATCACACGGTAATTTTAAGTTCCCATATTCTCTCCGAGGTCAGCGCAGTCTGTGATTATGTTATGATCATTTCCCGCGGGGAGCTGGTGGCCAGCGACACCCCGGATAATCTAAGCAAGCTGGTTCTGGGTTCCAATGTGCTGGAATTGACGGTCAAAGGGACGAAAGAGAAAGTAGAGCAGATTTTAAAGAGAATGAAGCAGGTCCGGGAATTCGAAATCCATTCCTCCAACACACCGGACTGCGTCGCAGTAACCATCAAGTCGAACGAGAAGGTTGATCTGCGGGAAGATCTGTCTTATGAGTTCGCCGGTGAGAGATGTCCGATTCTTGAAATGAAGCAGTCGAATATGTCGCTGGAGGATGTATTCCTTGAATTGACCGCGGAACGGCCAAAGGCGGAAGAGGAAAAAGAAAAGCGTTCCCTTTTCAGACGGCGGAAGAAAAAAGAGGAGCTGACGATCGCGGAGGAAGTGGAACGGGAAGTCAGCCTGAACGAGTATACAGGAACAGGATCCCAGTCCGGAACTATGGAGAACGTATCCGATGAGGCGCAGGGTAATAAAACCCGGGAAGACAACGAAATCGGGGAAGGTGACGAAACCCGGGAAGACAATAAAAACGAGTCAGGTGGCGTTGAATCCGAACAGAAACAGGAGGTAGAGAAATAAGATGTCGGCAATTTACAAGAAAGAACTAAAATCCTATTATACCTCTATGATCGGCTATATTGTGGCGGCATTGACGCTGGTGGCGGTAGGAATCTACTTTTATGCATATAATCTGCTTTCGCTTTCTCCATTTATCGGTTATGCGCTGTCAGGAGCCAGCATTACGCTTCTGATTGTGGTTCCGATCCTCACAATGCGCTCCCTGGCAGAAGAACAGCGCAGCAAGACAGATCAGCTTCTGCTGACTGCGCCTGTGTCCATCGGAAAGATCGTAATGGGCAAATTTTTGGCTATGGTATCGGTCATCCTGTTCCCAGTCGTGATTATCTGCTTTTATCCGCTGGCACTGGCCTTGTTTGGAAAAGTACCGTTTCTGAGTTCTTACTCGGTAATCTTTGGATTCCTTCTTCTCTATGCAGCGGCCATTGCAGTTGGAATGTTCATCTCATCCATTACGGAAAGCCAGATTATCGCGGCTGTTGTAAGCTTTGGCGTACTCTTCCTGAGTTTTCTGATGGGCGGGATCAGCGGTATGGTGTCTGACACTGCGAAAACTTCACTGATCGCCTTTACGGTCCTGATCATTGCCCTGGTATTCATGATCTATGGAATGACGAAAAACGTAGTGGTACCGGTGGTGGTGGGACTGGCAGGCGAAGGAGTGCTGATCGCTGTTTACGTGTTGAAATCCGCCTGGCTGGCTGGAGCAATCAACAAGGTACTGAATTCGCTGGATATCATGTCCCGTTTTAATACCTTTGTCAATGGAACACTGGATCTGGGCGCGGTACTTTATTATCTGTCCGTGATCGGATTGTTCTGCTTCCTGACATATCAGTCCATTGAAAAAAGACGCTGGAGCTAGGAGGGAGGACGAGAATGAAGAAATTTAATATTAAAGAGAGCTTCCGTAAGGGAGTAAAAAATAAAAGATTAAGGCATGGATCCTACAGCATGGGTCTGGCGCTGATCGTTCTGGCTATTATTGTAGTGATTAATATGGCGGTGAACGCACTGCCCTCCAAGTTCCGGGAGTTTGATCTGACCGGCCAGAATCTGACCCAGATCAGCAGCCAGACCACCGAGGTGTTAGACGCGCTGACAAAAGATGTTCAGATCTATCTGGTGGCCCAGAGCGGCCAGGAAGACGAGACCACGAAAAAGCTGCTGGATAACTATGCCCAGGCCAGCGACCATATAAAATTCGAAGTGAGGGATCCTGTCAAAAACCCAGCGTTCCTAAACAGCTATCAGGACATGGATCTATATAATAACAGTGTGATCGTGGAATGCGGAGACCGGAAAAAAGCTTTGAGTCCGGATCAGATATATGAATATCAGATGGATTATACGAATTACAGCAGTACCGTAACCGGATTCGACGGAGAGGGCCAGATTACCAGTGCGATTTCCTATGTCACCAGTGAAAATCTGGGTAAGGCCTATACTCTGACAGGCCATGATGAGGCGGCCATGACCGACAGCCTGAAAAGCCTGATACAAAAACAGAATCTCGAGACCGAGGATCTGAACCTAATAACGGCAGATCAGGTGCCGGAGGACGCGGACTTCCTGCTTATCTTTTCTCCCATGGCCGATATCTCTGCAGAGGAATCGGTCAAGATACAGAATTACCTGACGGCCGGAGGCCATGCTTTTATCGTTGCCGGCTATACTGGTGGAACACCTCAGCCGAATCTGGATGCGCTGCTGGCAGGCTATGGCCTGGAGCGGGTAGAAGGAGTTGTAGTGGAGGGGGATCCGAACCATTATACCGGTTCCGGTCAGGCTTATATCGTACCGGATAAGGAATCTCATGAGATCACCAGCGGGCTGGAGAAATATATACTGATGCCTATGGCACAGGGGCTGCAGGAAAGCCAGGACCATCGCGACACCGTTCAGGTCAGCTCCCTCTTAAAGACCAGCGACGCAGCCTACTCAAAACCGGATCCGGCCAATGTCACCACGATGGAAAAAGAAGACGGTGATATCGACGGTCCCTTTATGATAGGCGCCGCAATCACCGAAACAGTCTCCGCTGGTGAAGGTAATACCGGTATGGAAGATACCGGGACAGAAGGCGCTGATACAGCGGACACAGATACAGAAGGCGCAGATACAGACAGTACGGATACAGGCAATGCAGAAGACCAGTCAGCTTCAAAGGAAACAAGGATCGTATGCCTGACCTCCGAGCTGATGTTTGACCAGGGTATCGATTCCCAGGTGATCGGCGGTAACATGGAACTGGTGGGCAAAGCGGTTTCCTGGCTGACCGACGGGGAAGAAGTAACGGTTTCGATACCCAGCAAGAGCATAGATAACACATCACTGTCCATGACGGCTATGGGGACCCTGTTAGGCTTCCTGGGCTGTATCGTAGTGATTCCCCTGGCGGTATTAGTAACCGGTCTGGTAATCTGGCTGGGGAGGAAGAATAGATGACAGGAAAGAAAAAACACAGAACCAGAAATCTGGTCCTTGCGGTAATCATTTTGGCTGTGTTGATCGGTATCTACCTGGCCGTGGTAAGCTTTGCCAAAAAGGAAGAAGAAAAAGAACAGGCAGCTTCCCAGGCCGATACCGTACAGATTGTCAGCATGGATTCAGATAAAGTTAACCATATATCCTACGTCCATGACGGCCAGACGTTATCCTTCCATAAGAAAACCGAGGACGACACCGAAAACTGGTATTACGATGAAGACGAAAGCATTCCAATTAATAAGAATACGCTGGACAGCATGGTATCAGGAATGACCTCTCTGGAAGGAACCTCTACCGTAGTAAAGGACGACCGGAACTACGAAGAATATGGACTGGACCAGCCGTCCAACCAGATCACCCTGCAGGACACGGACGAAACTAAAATTACGGTTCTGATCGGGGACACCAACAGCATCACCGGTGAATATTATGCAGCGGTACAGGGAGAAGCCGGAGTATACACGGTAGCATCCACAGCGGTGAGCGGATTCGGATCTGACCTGATGTCCCTTATAGAGGCCGATACCTATCCAGCTATATCCATGGACACCATTTCCAACCTGACCTTAACAGGCGGTGATGGATCGGTAAGCATCCAAAAAGCCGGAGACACGGATGCCTATAACTGGAAGCTGATCAGGGCAGACGGCTCCGAGGATGGCATCCGCACCGAATACGCAGAAGAACTCCTGCAAAATATCACCGAAGCCTCATACACGGGCCTGAAAGAATATAACAGCAAAGACCTCTCTGCCTACGGTCTCTTGGAACCTGCATTTACGCTGACTGTAGACTACACCATCGAGGCCAACGAAGAAGGGAACGGAGGCGGTACCGAGACGGTCACCACTCCCCAGCAGTTTGTTCTCATGATCGGCAGCCAGGATGAAGCCGGCAACTACTATGTGAAACACGCCGACTACTCCAATGTCTATCTGATCAGTACAGACCGGATTCTTCCTCTTCTGGAAGCAGAGCAGAAGGCAGAAGAAAATATTCTGCAATAGAGAATAAGATGCTAAAAGAGGTAGTGTAACGGGTGCCGGAATCAATTTCAAATGGTTCTGGCGCCCTTTTCCATATAAAGGATTTCGCTCAGAGCCGGTGTCCTCCGCGCGCCACTACCTCTCCGTCAATGCCTTAATCGATCCCGAATACTCGGAAGGAGTCATTCCGGTTATTTTCTTGAACTGCCGGGAAAAATAGTGGATGGAGGAATACCCCAGTTCATCCGCGATCTGTGAGAAATTGTGGCTCCTGTTGCGGATCAGCTGCTTCGCGGCACTGATCTTAAGTTTGGAGAAATAGTCGATAATCCCGCAGCCGGCCCGCTCTTGGAACAGCTTTTGAAGGACCGAGCGGCTGACCAGGTTATCCCGGCAGATCTGATCGATGGTCAGATGCTCTTTTAAATTGGTATTCATATATTCCAACAGATGGTAAAACAGTTCATCCTCACTGTTTTTCGAAAGTGTTTTGGGATGAGACGGGCTGTCTAAAGAAGTCTGACAGCGCCGGACCAGCAGGATCAGCAGCTGCTGCAGGTACATCTGGATTAATTGTTCCGCACCAAACGGCCCGTCCGCCCGGCGGGTCAGCTTTTCACTATAAGGATCATCCAGCCGGCTTATGTAGACTGATCCGGCCTCCGCAATGATGCGGGCCAGAATTTCCCGTTCTACGCTGTCCACCTTCAAGATTTTATTTTCAAAAAAAACCATGGCGGGTGACTTGCAGACAAAAGAAATCACGACCAGATTCGGCGCGATCACTCCGTTGGCTTTTACATTGTGGAACTCACGGGGCTTATGAAAGATCAGATCCCCGGCCTTCAGGGTATGGGTCCGGGCATCCGCCTGGACGTTGACGACACCCTTGTCCACACAGAGAAGTTCCCAGAAGTCATGGGATTCCCCAGGATAGGAGAAATCACTCATATATTCAAAGTAATGTATCGTAACGATCTGATCAATGACAAATTCTTTTTTTAACCGTATACTTTCGTAAGCCATAATACCTCCTTTCCAGCTGATTGCCACATAACATGCAAATTGTGCAAAATAAAATGGCAGGGATTCCCTTAATAATACGATACAATACTGTTGGTTTCAAGATTATAATGACGATTGTGCAAAATTTCCATAAAATATGCTAAAGCATGCTTTCTGGTTCTGTATTACACTTAACTCATAAAGATTGGAGGGAATCAATATGAATAAACCAGTATTAGTAGTGATGGCGGCAGGAATGGGGAGCCGTTTTGGCGGACTCAAGCAGATGGAGCCAATGGACGACCAGGGACATATTATCATGGACTTTTCCTTGTATGACGCGCGAAAAGCCGGATTTGAGAAAGTAATATTTATTATAAAAAAAGAGATCGAAGAGGCATTCCGGGAAGTGATCGGCAACCGTTTGGAGCGATACATGGAGGTAGCCTACGCGTTTCAGGAAGTCACCGATATCCCGGAGGGTTTCCAGGTGCCTGAAGGCAGAACGAAACCCTGGGGGACGGCACACGCGGTATTGAGCTGCCGGGATCTGATCGACGGTCCTTTCGCTGTTATCAACGCGGACGATTACTATGGAGCGCACGCTTTTTCACAGATCTACGATTATCTGTCCAACCATGAGGACGACGGCAAATACCGCTACGCGATGGTGGGATATGTGCTGGAGAACACACTGACGGAAAACGGGCATGTGGCCCGTGGAATCTGTAAAACTGACGATCAGGGATATCTGACCGATATCCAGGAGCGGACCCGGATAGAGAAAAGAGGAGAGCAGGCCGCGTACACAGAAGATGACGGAGCTACCTGGATCGCGATACCGGAGCACAGTACCGTATCCATGAATCTCTGGGGATTCCAAAAAAGCTTCCTCACAGAGGTAAAGAACGGCCTGGCAGAATTTTTGGAAAAAGGGCTTCGGGAAAATCCTATGAAATGTGAGTACTTCCTGCCCTTCGTAGTGGACCGTCTGATCCGTGAGGGCAAAGCTACGGTACAGGTTCTTCAGTCCCCGGACCGCTGGTACGGCGTTACCTACCGGGAAGATAAGGAAACCGTAGTCAAAGCAATAAAAGAAATGAAAGAAGCGGGCCTATATCCGCAGAAACTTTGGGAGGAATAGAGAATGGACAGAACAACCGCCTGCTCCAGAAAACAGGAAGCGATTCAGCAGTTTAAACTTAAAGGAACCGTGATCAGTTCCGATCTATACGGGAGCGGACACATCAATGACACATTTCTGCTGGTATGCCGGACTGCAGGGGAAAAAGAAATGCACTATATTCTTCAGCGGATGAATCATGAGATTTTCACCCGTCCCGAAGAACTGATGGAAAACATCGTAGGCGTGACCACCTATCTGCGCAAGATCATCATAGAGAACGGAGGGGATCCGGACCGGGAAACTCTGAACCTGGTGCCCGTCAAAGACGGAAAAATGTACTATAAAGACTCCATCGGCTGTTACTGGAGAGTCTATCAGTTCATCGAGAACAGCGTCAGCTACGATCTGGTAGAAAAACCTGATGACTTCTATCAGAGTGCCCTTGCCTTTGGAAATTTCCAGCGTCTGCTGGCAAAGTATCCGGCACAGACCCTGCACGAAACCATCGAGGGATTCCACGACACAGCCGCCAGATTCGAGATATTCAAAAAAGCCGTGGCGGAAGATGTGTTCAACCGCGCAGAAAGCGTCCGCAGGGAAATCCAATTCGTTATGGAGCGTGAGGCCGACACCCGTATTCTGGGAGACCTCTTACAGAGCGGTGCCCTTCCTCTGCGGGTAACCCATAACGACACAAAGCTGAACAACATCATGATCGACAAGAAGACCGGAAAAGGGATCTGCGTCATCGATCTGGACACGGTTATGCCCGGACTGGCCGTCAACGACTTCGGAGACTCCATCCGTTTTGGAGCCAGCACGGGAGCGGAGGATGAGACAGACCTCTCCAAGATCTCCTGCGACCTGCGCCTGTTTGAATTATACACCAAAGGTTTCATCGAAGGCTGCCAGGGCAGCCTGACGCAAAAGGAACTGGAGATGCTGCCGATGGGTGCCAAAATGATGACTTATGAATGCGGCATGCGTTTTCTGACTGATTATCTCCAGGGAGACGTATACTTCAAGATTCACCGGGAACAGCACAATCTGGACCGTGCCAGAACCCAGTTCAAACTGGTGGCCGACATGGAAGCGAAAATGGACCAGATGGCTGGAATCGTGCGCAAGTACAGCTGAAACGGTACCCGCCTTCCCGATGCATGGAAACCGGAACCCCGTTTACCATTTCAGTGAAACCATTCCTGGTAAGCGTAAAAAGAAAAGGAGCAAACCACTATGTCAATATTAGTAACCGGCGGCGCCGGCTATATCGGCAGCCATACCTGTGTGGAGCTGTTAAACGAAGGCCATGAAGTCGTCGTTGTAGATAACCTGTGCAATTCCAGTGTAATATCCCTGGAACGCGTACAAAAGATCACCAACAAAACCGTAAAATTCTACGAAGCAGATCTTTTAGACCGGGACGGCCTGGAGACTATATTCGAGCAGGAATCCATCGATTCCGTCATCCATTTCGCAGGTCTTAAAGCGGTAGGCGAGTCGGTCGCCAAACCCCTGGAATACTACTGGAACAACATCACCGGCACCTTGATCCTCTGTGATGTCATGCGGAAATACGGAGTAAAAGACATTGTATTCAGTTCTTCCGCCACCGTCTACGGGGATCCGGCCACTGTCCCCATCACCGAGGACTTTCCGCTGCACGTAACCAACCCTTACGGCAGAACCAAACTGATGCTGGAAGAAATCCTGCAGGATCTGCACACAGCCGATCCCGAGTGGAATATCGTCCTTCTGCGTTACTTCAATCCCATCGGCGCCCACAAAAGCGGCCTGATTGGAGAAGACCCCAAAGGAATCCCCAATAACCTGGTACCTTACATCACCCAGGTAGCCTCCGGCAAATTAAAATCCCTGGGAGTCTTCGGCAACGACTACAACACCCCCGACGGTTCCGGAGTCCGTGACTACATCCACGTAACCGACCTGGCCCAGGGCCACGTCAAAGCCGTAGAGCACCTCGGGAAAAAAGAAGGTGTCAGCATTTACAACCTGGGCACCGGCAACGGCTACAGCGTCCTGGAAATGGTACACGCCTTCGAAAAAGTATGCCAAACCCCGATCCCCTACGAAATCAAACCCCGCCGCCCCGGTGACATCGCCGCCTGCTATGCCAACGCCTCCAAAGCGTACAGAGAACTGGGCTGGAAAGCCCTGCGCCAGCTGGACGAGATGTGCGAAGACGCCTGGCGCTGGCAGGCTGGAAACCCGAATGGGTATGAATAAGATAAGTTTTCGCTGAGGGGCCGGAGCGGACAGGGGCAAGAACGGCCTCCGGGGGAAAGGAACAACAAGGAACGGGATCGACATCGCATCGACCGTGCCTAAGAACGGATAACTACGATGATGGGAGAACCTCTTATTAGCAGAGCCCGGAACAAACTTGCCAAAAGGCGGCTCGGACAGTGTTCCAGGCTCTGCGAGGTTCTCCCATCATCTCCGTAATCCGTTCTAAGGCCCGGTCTCAAGCGATGTCGATCCCGTTCCTTGTTGTTCCTTTCCCCCGGAGGCTGTTCTTGCCCCAGCCCGCTCCTGTTTTTGGGATAACTGAGTTTCGTATGCAGCATTTCGTATACAGCAATTACCGGTATTGTATTAGAATTGAGATAGTGGAACATATATACAAAGCCGGTACCAAAGCAGGCGTGAAAACGGGCTGAAGTCCGGGGCGGGGGACAACGCTTCTGCGGTGAAAAACATTGAGGGATGGACTTAGAGCTATGGGCGGGGGCGGGAAAGAATCCCCGTTTTTCGGAGCATGTCTGAGCGCAGCGAGTTTGCGTAGAAAAATGTAATGAGGGGTTCTTTCCCGCCCCCGCCCATAGCTCTTAGTCCGTCCCGAAGTTTTTCACCGCAGAAGCGTTGTCCCCCGCCCCGGACTTCAGCCCGTTTTCACGCCGGACCTATATCAGCCTTTACTCCTCACCCATTCGCTGGGCGTAGTTCCCACCTCATTTTTGAAGACACGGCTGAAATATCTGGCATCCTCGTAGCCGATGGTGGAGGCGATGGTCTTGATATCGATGTCCGCCTGGGTGTTTAGGAGTTCTTTTGCTTTTGTGATGCGCAGACTGGTCTGGTATTGGAGGGGGGATATGCCGCATTCTTTTTTGAAGAGGCGGTTTATGTAGGACGGGGTGTATCCGTAGCGGTCGGATAGGTCGTCCAGTGATATTTTCTGGTTGTAATTAACTTCAATATAGTGCTTGAGCTGATAATAGAGATGCTCACTTCCGGCGGCGGAGGATTGGGTCTGCAGCATGTTTTCGATGGAAATGCGGATCTGCTGATTCATCTGTCCGCCGGAATAACAGGAGTGCAGATGGGATAACGTGTCCGACATGGCGGCCAGGACGGTTTTGTCCTCGACTTTAAACAGTACGGGCAGGGAGTGGTATACTTCGCGGATAAAGTCGTCGGTGATACTTTGGGCATATCCGGCTTCGGCATAGGAGTCCAGGGTGGATGTTACATACTGCAGATAAGAAGTGTCATTCTGCAGCTGGTATAGGAAATTGATCTGGTCTCTTTTCTGCTGCTGATCGGGAACCGGACACTTGGGCCCTTCCGGATACAGCGAATAGTTCTGTGAGTACAACGATACATATTGAGGCAGTGCGGTGCGCATATCCCTCGCGGTTTCCCAGATCTGAGGATAGCCTATGGTGACGGTATGGAACAGGATGTGATAAGGCATGGCGATACCGGATTCCAGCACAAAGTTGTTCAGCTGCATAGCCATCAGTGCCGGACGGACTTCCTGATCCGTAGAAGAGGTAACGACAGCGATTAGCAATCTGGATACAGCGGCACTGGGATTACTTTATAAAGAAGTGAATACAGACGCCCTGACAGAAAAGATAGCTGACGGCAGACAGGTTCTGGAAGAAAATCAGATCACCGTTGACTGTGCGCAGAAATTGCAGGCAGCCATCGAAGCGTCAGAAACCCTGTTGACCCAGGAACCCGGTACGGTCAGTCCGGAGGATATACAGAACGCGATGAATACACTGGCGGATATCCTTAAGAACCTGGAATACAAAGCAGCGGACATGGAGGCTTTACGCGTCCTTTGTGATGTCGTACAGGAGCAAAAAAAACAGGAAAATAACTGGGCTGATTATGAAGATTCTTCCGTGAAAAATGTGGAGGAAGCCCTAAGTGTGGCACTGGAAGTCGTAGATCGTACAGATCTGACCGTGCTGGAGCAGGGGATTGTAGATCTCACTCTTAAAAATCTTAAGTGGGCCAGAGAGCATATGAGCCTGAAACCGGCAAGTACAGCTCTTCTGGGCGAGATGATCCGCCGGGCCGAAGCAGTTCAGACGGATAGTTACACTGAAAATACAGCAGCGGAATTAAAAATCCAACTGGATGCAGCCAGAGAATTATGGAATACCGCAGGTCTGACGATTCGGGATCAGGCCGCAGTCGATGCGATGGTGAGCGCCCTGGAAGGAGTGTTAAACGCCTTAAAGAAGAGAGCGGATATGGCGCCGCTGAAGGACAAGATCGCAGCGGCAGATAAGTGCAAACCTACCGATTACACAGCAGACAGCTGGGAGGTTTTTGCACAGACTCTCACCGAGGCGAAAGCATTGGCTCAGAATGCGGATCTGTCCGAAGATGACCAGCAAACTGTGGTTGAAATGGCGGAGAAGTTAGGAACAGCTATGGATCAATTGGAAAAACTCCCCGGAGAAGATGGGAAAACTATTGTGGAGATTACGCAGGATCCAAATACACCGCAGGTACAGATTTCCAACAGCCAGGAACTCATAGACTCCGTATTTACGGCGGAGGAAAAGCAGCTGATTGCAGACGGCGTCTACAGCAGAATACTGCTTACGGTCAGAAGAGTGCAGATGGAAGAAGATCATCCGGATATGGCTCAGTTCCAGGGAGCGCTGGATGGCAGAAAGATGGGAATGGTACTGGATATAACGATCCAGAAACAGGTAGGAGAAGGAAACCTTGAGCTCGTACGGTACCTGGATAGAAAACTACGCCTGATCGTGCCGGTGCCGGAGGATTTAAAACCCGGTGAGGGAGTGAAGAGGACCTTTACGTTCCTGCGTCTGCATGACGGAACGATTCTTGAACTGGAAGATTTGGATCAGGATGAGGCTTCGATTACGATAGAGTCTGATTCCTATTCCCTGTACGCGCTCGCTTTCCGGGATGAGGTGTCCCAAAACGACAACCATGAGGAGCAGGATTCCCGAAATGAATCCGGACAGTCGGACTCTGGTGACGCTTCCGCGACCCGGGCCGGCGGCGCTCAGACGGGCGACACTTCACCGGTGATACCACTAGCGGTCATTATGCTTATAGCGGCAGCGGCCGGTACGGTTATATTTTACAAAAGAAAAAATATAAATCAGTAAGATGATTACTACTATGACCGGAGCTGCTACCCCGAATTTGTGGGGAGCGGCTCCGGTCATTCATTTTAAGTGTAGAAGCGCCATACGGATCAGGAGGTAATGAAGCAAGTATAGGAGCAAAAAATTATAGAGTATAATAATCATAAATTTGAAGTTAAAGTGCGCATAAAAGACAAACAAAATCATCAATCATTGGGATTAATGACGAAAAAGAAAAAACAAAATCCAAAAAAATATGAAAAAATAGATAGAAACATGCGCAAAATGCGCAAACTCAAAGGGATATATGCACAAATATATATTAAAAAATATAATAAAAAGAGTAATTAATTTCAAACTGTATTTGAAAAAAGTTCCTTTCAGAACCTTGAATGAATCAAGATTCTTTTTGTTTATCCTCATATTTTGATTTATAAGTACAGCTTAATAGTCGGAATTGCGCATCAATTTTGCGCAAAAAATGTCGTTGACAGATAATTTCAGGTGTAATAAGCTAGAGTTATCCAGAGGGAAAACTTCATAGGCATCAGATAGTAGCACTTATAGTATTTTCGCTACTATTTTTTATTCCTGATTGCGCAATCGATTGCTCACCCCTGAAATTTGGGACTGCGCGGTCTGAGCAAATTATGAAGTATATGAAAAAGGTAACCGGAGGAAGGAACAGCAAGGAGAAAGAGGTGATAGGAAATGGCTGGAGAACTAATCAAAATGGAGCATATCTGCAAAGAGTTTCCGGGAGTTAAAGCACTGGATGATGTGACCTTTGAACTCAAAGCAGGAGAAGTACATGCTCTGGTCGGCGAAAACGGTGCGGGGAAATCCACATTGATGAAGGTGCTGACCGGCGTCTACACGAAGGATTCCGGCAGGATCCTGCTGAACGGGGAGGAAATCAGCATTAACAATGTAAGGGATGCACAGCGCAAAGGCATCATCATGATTCATCAGGAGCTAAATTTGATGAACCATCTGACAGCTGCGCAGAACATTTTCATTGGACGGGAGTACAAGACAAAAGCCAAGGTTTTCCTGGATGCCAAGACACAGAACCAGGAGGCAAAAAAGTTATTCGAGAGACTGAATCAGGATATTGATCCCACGGTAAAGGTTGGAGACCTGACCGTAGCCAAACAACAGATGGTAGAGATAGCCAAAGCGCTTTCATATGATTCCAAGATCCTGATTATGGATGAGCCTACAGCGGCGTTAACGGACAACGAGATCGAAGATCTGTTCCGGGTCATTCGTATGCTGCGTGAAGAGGGCCGGGCGATTATACATATTTCCCACAGGCTGGAAGAGCTGAAACAGATCTCGGACCGGATCACAGTAATGCGGGACGGCGGCTATGTGGATACCGTGAATACGCAGGACACCACGATCGACCAGATTATCAAGATGATGGTCGGCCGGGAAATATTTGTTACAAAGCAGGATGAATTTACGCAAAAAGACAATAAAGTTACACTGGAGGTCCGGAATCTGAATGCCGGCCGTATGGTCCGGGATGTGACTTTCCAGGCCAGAGAGGGAGAGATCCTGGGACTGGCAGGCCTGGTGGGAGCGGGAAGAACAGAGACGGCCCGTGCCATATTCGGTGCCGATCCCCACGAGAGCGGAGAGATCCTGGTACACGGCAAGCCTGTGAAGATCAGCTCTCCCAGTGACGCAGTAAACGCAGGGATTGCTTATTTGTCCGAGGACCGTAAGCGGTATGGACTGGCGCTGGGGCTTTCGGTAGATGAAAATGTCTGTATGGCGGATATGGCAGATTTCCTGAAAACGCTGGTATTTATCAACTTTAAAAAGTCTCGTGACAATACGACAAAGCAAAAAGAATCGCTGAGTATCAAAACTCCTTCGATTAAACAGAAGGTAAAACTTCTATCAGGTGGAAATCAGCAAAAGGTCGTACTTGCCAAATGGCTGACCCGGAATTCGGATATTCTGATCTTTGATGAACCGACCAGAGGAATCGATATCGGAGCAAAGAATGAAATCTACAAGCTGATGAATCAGCTGGCGGCTGAGGGCAAAACGATCATCGTGATCTCATCGGAATTACCGGAGATTATAAGGACCTGCCACAGAGTTCTGGTTATGTGCGAGGGCAGAATCACCGGAGAGGTGATGGGAGATGAAATTGATCAAAATGTCATCATGGGATATGCCACCAAACGAGAGGCATAAGGGAGAAGGAGGAAAGAACAATGAAAGTAAAAAGTTTATTGAAAAATAAAGATGTATCCCACAAACTTATTATACTGGCTACTTTTTTTCTGCTGGTTATCTTCTTCAGCATTATGAAACCCAGCTACGCCAGTTATGACAACATCATGACGATCCTGCTGGCCACCTGTGTAAACGGGCTGCTGGCTCTGGGATGTTCCTTCGTTATTATTACAGGAGGAATCGATATATCCGTTGGTACGGTTATGACATTTTCCTGCGTTATGAGCGGCACGGCGTTTACTGTCTGGCATTTTCCGATCTGGCTTGCGATCCTGTTCGGTTTCCTGGTGGGTACCCTGTGTGGCGCCATTAACGGATTCGCAGTAGCAAAGATGATGCTGCCGCCGTTTATTGCCACCATGGCCATGCAGATGATTACAAAAGGCCTTTCCCTGGTAGTCTCCGGCATCAAACCCGTCTATTTCACAGGAGCGGACGGATACCAGAACATCGCGATAGGCGAATTCTTAGGGATACCCGGTTTCTACAATGCGATTATTATTCTGGTGATCGCGGCGATAGTCGCGCACATATTGTTCTCCAGAACCCTGATCGGACGGTATGATCTGGCAATCGGCTCCAACGAGGAGGCGGCCAGGCTCTCCGGTATCAAGGTAAATCAGTGGAAGATCGGCATTTACGCTCTCTGCGGCTTTTTCTGCGGCGTAGCGGGACTGGTTATGTCCTCCCGTTTGAACTCGGCACAGCCTCAGCTGGGACCCGGATATGAACTGGAAGCCATCGCAGCAGCCGTAATCGGAGGCAACTCCCTGACCGGCGGCGAGGGAAGTATAGTGGGAACCCTGATCGGCGCATTGATTATCAGCTCTTTGACTAATGGGCTTCGGATCATGGCAGTATCCACCGAGATCCAGTCGGCTATCGTGGGTCTGGTATTGGCTCTGGCCGTATTCTTCGACCAGATGAGAAGAAAAAAAGGCTGATCAAACGGCTATCAGCCCATAAGGGCTTAGCATATACCATTACTTATCAAAATAAAAGGAGGTAAAAGTAATGAAAAAGTTATTAGCAGTTCTCTTAACCTTAACGATGGTGGCAGGCGCTGCCGTAGGATGCGGTTCCAAAAGTGAGGAACCGGCAAAAAGTGAACCCGCGCAGAACGAAGATACATCGGCCCAGGCTCCCGCAGATGCAGACACTTCCGCCCCCGCAGCCGATGGTGAAGAACCCTATATAGCTATGGTCGCGCTGGGATTCTCACATCAGTTCTGGCAGGCGGTAAAATCCGGCGCCGATCAGGCTGCTGCTGATTTGGGCGTGAGAATTACTTTTGAAGGGCCGGAGCAGGAGACTATGGTAGACAAACAGGTCGACATGCTGAAAACCGCGCTGGGTAACAATCCGGCAGCTGTGTGTATGGCAGCCATTGACAATGAAGCTGTAGCCGGTATTCTTCAGGAAGCAAAAGGAAAAGGAATCAAAGTGGTAGGTTTTGATGCTGGTGTCGGAGAAGCGGAATCTGAGGCGAAATGTTCCACCGACAGTTTAGCAGCCGGCGCGCTGGCTGCAGAACATGCGGCTGAGCTTTTGGGAGGAAAAGGAAAAATAGGTATTGTCGGACATTCCCAGACAGTTGTTGACGCAGTGGAAAGAGTTGTTGGTTTCAAAGATAAAATAGCGGCGGACTATCCGGATATCGAGATCGTCGATGAGCAGTATGGGGAAGGTGACCACTTAAAATCAGCAGAAGTTGCTAAAAGTATGATGCAGGCTAATCCGGATATTCAGTTGATTTATACATCCAACGAAGGAGCTTGCGTAGGCGCTTATAATGGGCTGAAAGAAGCAAATAAGTTAAAAGATGTTAAACTGGTAGGTTTTGACTCTTCCGCAGCTATGAAAGAAGCGATCAGAAGCGGAGAAATCGCAGGAGCTATTACCCAGGATCCGGTTGGAATGGGTTATAAGACAATAGAAACCGCAGTCAAGCTGATGAATGGAGAGAGTGTCGAATCCTTCATCGATACCGGCTGTTACTGGTATGACGCCAGCAATATGGACGATCCGAAAATAGCGCCGTTGCTGTACGATTAAGAAGCAAGAACCTGTAAAGAATGTCATAGTTAGAAAAACGCTCAGGAGAAAGGGTCCGTACCGCTGGACTGCGCAAAGAAGCTGGTAAAATCAGCGCAAAAAGCTGGTTATGCGCAAGCGGTTAGGATTGCGCATAAAATGGAATAATGTTACAATTTAGTCAACCATATCCATACATACCAGAACATAGCATCACGCGCAAAGGATCCTTTTTAAACCTCTTCTTTACAAAAGCGGCAGAAAGATCGATATGGAAATTCTAAAATACAGGAGAAACTATGAGCGCAACACTAAAAGATATCGCCGAATATCTGGGATTATCTACCTCAAGCGTATCCAGAGTATTGAATAACAAAGGGCGGATCAGTGAGGAGACCCGGAAAAAAGTTTTTGAAGCTGCAGAGAAATTTCATTATCGTCCGAATGAGACAGCCCGGGAATTAAAGATGCAGAGGAGTTCCACCGTTGGAGTGATCATCCCGGATGTGGCCAATACTTTTTATGTGAAAATGCTGAAAAGTATGGATCAGATGTTGTGGGACGCCGGCTACAGTATTATATTCTGCGACACGAATGAGAATATTGAACGGGAAAAGGCTTATTTTGAACTGCTGAAGTCCAAGAAAGTAAGCGGAATGATCATCGCGACAACGTGTAAAAGCGATATCTATGAAAAGGAAAGCAAGCTTGGAAACTATGTATTTGTGGATAATGCGCCGTATATTACGAATAAACCATATTCCTTTGTAAGCGTGGACAATGAGCGGGCTTCCTATGAATTGACACAGAAAATTATCGAATACGGTCACCGTGATATCGCTATGATCAGCGGGAACCTGGATGAATCTTCCAGCAATGATCGTGTGGCAGGATTCAAAAACTGCCTGTCGGATTATGGAATACCTTTCAATCCAAGACGGCATTACATAGGAGACTGCCATTATAACAGCGGGTATGAAATTACAAAGAAACTAATCGAACACGATAATCTTCCTTCTATAATATATGCCCATAATAACGTAGAGGGCTTCGGTGCAATGTATGCGCTGAAAGAGGAGAACATCCGGATACCGGAAGATGTTTCCCTTGTCTGCTTCGACGGACAGGACGACGCAAAGCTGATTGAACCGGTATTCACAGGCGTAAGCCAGCCGATCGAGCGGATTGGAGAGACCGCTGTACAGATGATCATTGACAATCTGAAAAACGATGGAAATCATTTCAAAACCGTTACGAATTTTCTGGATTATACATTTATTGAGGGAAGATCACTGAAAAAGGTCAATTAATCTGGTGCTTCGACAGAGGCGAAAAGCAAAAAAGATTACAGTGGTGGTTTAACGGGTGAGCAATCGTTTGCTCACCCGTTGTGCAAAAAAGCACTGCATAAAACAGTATGTGCATTCTGGAATTTCCATAATTTCAGGAAAATGCATTTTAAGACAGGAGACGAAACGTGAAAGATTATGGGAAAAGAGTCTGGTTCTTTCCGGACGGGGACAGGCCGCCATTTGGCGACAGTGAATTAAAGGGACATGAGTCCGTGGTTGTTTTAAATCCCAATGACCGGGATGCGCATATCCGAGTTGTATTTTACTATGAGGATGCAGATCCGGATACTGCAGAAGGAATTACGATAGGGGCGAACAGAGTGCGTTGTATGAAAACCCATGAAGAGCAATATTTCGGAGCTCACACCCAATCCCTTGGCAGGCAGTATGCGATGAAAGTGGAAAGTGACGTACCGGTTATCGTACAGTACGGCAGACTGGACGCGAGGCAGACGAACCTGGCTTATTATACAGTGATGGGTTACGGCTTTGAAGATTAATAAAATAAAAAAGATAATGGAGGAACAGTAAATGAAAAGAGTAATGATTCCGGACGAAGAATATAAACAGAGAATAGCCAGGGCAGCGAAACTGGCCGGCGAGCGGGGCCTGGATATATTAGTGGTAAACGGCTCGGAAGCGGACTATGCGAACACCAGATATCTATCCGGGTTTTGGCCGGTATTCGAGCGGGCCGGCGTGGCGATCACACCGTCCGGTGACTGCGCGCTGATGGTTGGTCCTGAGAGTCAGATTTTTGCTTCCGATTTCGGCCACATTGACAAGGTGCGCGTACTCCGCGAATACCGCGAGTCTGCCAATCCCCAGTATCCGGAGCTGCATCCCACGAATTTTCGGGAGGTTTTCAAAGAATTAGGCGTTACCGGAGACCACATTAAGATCGGAATGGCAGCCTGGCTGGATACGAACCTGGTGATCTATGAAGGCATTAAAGAGTGTTATCCGGAAGCGGAACTGATCCGCTGTGATGATATTATGACCACGTTGAGAAGTGTGAAATCCGTCAATGAAATCGCCTGCCTAAGGGAAGCCGCTCGAATTACGGAGATCGCCACAAAGGAAGTTATCAAAGCCCTGCGTCCCGGAGTGACTGAGCTGCAGATGGTGGGAATCGCCCAGAAAGCAATCTATGAAAACGGCGGCGAATATGAAGGGCTTCCGCTCTATGTATTCTCTGAAAAATCCACCCAGCATGCGATCTCCCGCTCCTCTTACCGGGAAATCCAGAAAGGTGATATCGTTCAGATCAACCTGGCTGCCAAGATCGACGGATACTCTCCCTCCATCGGTATGCCCGTATCCATGGGCCCGCTGGCCGGGCTCAAAAAAGAGCTGGTGGAATTCTGCCTGAAAGCCCATATGTGGACTGAGAAACAGCTAAAAGCCGGAGTGACCGCAGCGGATGTAGCAAAGGATTTCATCAAATACTTCCAGGAGAATGGCTACGGAGAGAACCTTCTGTATGGACCCTGCCATGGTTTGGGCTTGATTGAAGTGGAGGCTCCGTGGATGGAGACCATTTCCGATTATCCCCTTTTACCCAACATGACATTCCAGATCGACACCTTTGCTATGGGACCGAATTTCGGACTGCGCTGGGAGAAACCCATTGTCATCACAGAGAACGGCTGTGACCTGCTCAGCCCTCAGATCGGCACCATCCACGAGATAGAGTGCTAATCAATTTGGGACATGTCCAAACCAATATGGACATGTCCCAAACTGAAATGGACATGTCCCCAAGCTAAAAAATACTGTCCTGTGCCCGCATTAGATGATACAGCTGCGCCGGGGCAGAAAATTTTAGGCTAAGTGCAAACGTTTGCCCAAGCCTAAGATATTGAGGAAAGGATGAATCCATATGAATCAAATACCAGAATTAACCGTCATGCCGCCCTGCTATGACGTCTCCTTTGGAGAGCAGATCCGCGCCATCTGCTGTTACATAAACAGGTAGCCGGTATGAGTTCGAATCTGAAGGATCTCTCCGAATACCTGGGGCTTTCTATATCAACCGTAAGCAGGGCGTTGAACGGAAAAGGGCGGATTTCAGAGGTGACCAGGCAGCGGGTAATGGACGCGGCCAATAAATTGTCCTATGTGCCAAATAATATGGCCAGATCGTTAAAGCTCAGCAGCAGTTCCATCGTGGGCGTGATCCTGCCGGATATCACAAATGTGTTCTATCCCCGGATGCTGCAGGCGATAGACCGAGAGCTCAGCTATCACGGCTATAATATGATCTTCTGCAATACAGACGAAGATATTACGAGAGAGCAGATGTACTACGATCTTTTAAAAGTCAAAAATGTCATGGGTATTATTATCTCACAAGCATGTCAGAACGACATCTATGAGCGGGAAAATGAACTTGGAAATGTGGTGTTCGTGGACAATATACCTCGGGTAACTAAGAACAGCTATTCTTTTGTAGGAATTGATAACCACAAAGCAGGTTATGAGTTAACAGAAAAACTGATTTCATATGGACATAAGGATATCGTGGCCATCTCCGGAATCGTAGAGGAGACGACAGCCATCGACAGGCTCAGGGGCTTTCGCGATTGCATGCGGGATCATGAGCTGCCCTGTGGCGAAGAAGATATATATTATGGCAAATATAACTCAGAGAGCGTATCACAGTTAGTCAGCCAGATCCTGAGCCGTCGGACGCTTCCCACAGCGATCTATGTACCTAATAACATGCAGGCTTGCGGCACGATCCTCGCTCTGGAGAGAGCGGGACTGTATGTACCGGAGGATATTTCTGTGGTATGCTTTGACGCTATTGATTTTACGGGGCTGGTGCGACCAAGTCTAACCTGTATTTTACAGCCGGTGGAGAAGATGGCCCGGACGGCGGTGGAACATATCATTCGTAATGCCGAGTCCAAGACAAAATGCCAGATTACCAATTACATACTGAATTATGAATTTTATGAGGGAGGTTCTCTAAAGAAAAGATCACAGAGATAGAGGATCCGTATTCATGTGATTCTGATCGGTGAAGAACTAGGCTTTTCATTTATAAAATAGCATCTCCAAAAAGTCCTTATAATATAGAATAAGCTTTGTGATATTCATAAAGAATTCATGTATAAAATATGGAAAACTGCCCATATTAAAAACAGAAAAGCAAGAACATTGCTGTCTATAGAATATGGAAAAGGAGATACTATTATGAAACAGTTTAAGAAATTATTCTTAAGTGTGACAGTATTACTTATGATTTGCCTGGCTACGGCCTGCAGCAACGACAAGAAAAATAATGACAACACCACAGGTAACGGTACAGGTACCACCACAGAATCCGGAACCAATGCCACAGCGACACCTGCCGCTACAGCAACGCCCGGAACCACCAACAACAGCGCCACGGAAGGAACCGATGCCACGGATAATAATGACGGTACAGCAGGAAATGCTGCCGGGGATATTATCGACGGAGCTGCCGGCGCAGTTGATGAAGCAGTAGACGGCGTAAAGGACGCAGCGGATGATCTGACCGGAAACGGAACCAACGATGGTGTAGAAACGACTGCAACCCCTAACGGCGCAGCACAATAATATAATACGGTAATCCAAAAAAGGACACTGCCACACATGGCGGTGTCCTTTTTAGCTTTTCTTAAGAGGAGTGTACAAATTCATATACCCTTCAAAAATTTGTCTATATAGTAAAGAGCGCAGCCGATGGTGGCAGACCGTTCCCCGCATATTCCCGGCTTAATAGAGAAATTGTGAAGCGGAAATGGATAATATTCCTGGACAAAGCTATATAGAACCGTAATGTCTTCCGCACAGATATAGGTTTGAACCAGCCCGCCCAGGATTACATCATTATCCAGAACCGTATGTATATTGCTGATTGCCAGTGCGAGATTGCGCAGATAGGAGGTCCAGATGTCCTGCCGTATCTTGTCGCCATGCCGCAGATAGTTAAAAAAGCTGTTGAAATCTTCTTCTATCCCAGATTCTTTTATCAATTCTTTCAGACTGTTGGCGGAGCAATACGCTTCCACACAGCCCTTTTTCCCACAGTAACAAGGCTTTCCGTCCGGCACCATACACATATGTTCAAAAACGCCGCTTCGGGCTTCCTGGCCGTGATAGATATGTTTGTTGAGTATAACCGCTCCTCCCAGATTCCGGTTCAGTGAGACATAGACACCGTCTGTGATCTCTTTTTGGTGCCAGAGCTCGGCGAAGGCAGCGGCTTCAGAATCGTGGATTAAGATACAGGGGAGAGAAATATACCTGGAAAAACTGTCCAGAGACATATCAGTGGCACCCAGGATCTCCGCATAAGTTGCCAGTTTGCCGTCCTGTGAGGTAAGTCCCTGAATTCCGATGCCAACTCCCAGAATATGTTCTGCGGGATATGGAATTTCCCGTATGAACTGGTTGATCCAGTCCGCTAATTTCTGGAAGCAATCTTCTGTGTTATCGAACTGGAGCATGAGCGAGGATTCTTCCAGCGAGTGGCCATAGAGATCGATAGCAGCGATATAGGAGATAGATTTCAGAACTTCTACTCCGATACCGATTCGGGCTGTGTGGACACAGGAGATCATCTGCGCTTTCCGGCCGCCGGTAGACTGATACAGGCCATTCTTTTCGATGAGGCCCAGCTCCTCCAGTTCTTTCAGATTCTGGTTTACGGTGGGCAGACTGAGATTGAGATCGGTGGCAATGGTCTGTCGGGAGGTGATTTTATTATTATAGATGTTTTCAAATACTTTACTTCTGTTGATTTTCTTTAAATCTGTGGATGTTAGGGTTGTTGCATTCAATTGTTTTCACCTCATAAGACTTTTACAAAAGTTGTATATAAAACAATATAACAGTAAGAAAGGAAAAAGTCAATCATTCCTTTAGTAAAGTGGAAATCACATACCTGTCTCAATAATATTCGGTTATTTATATTTTCATCAATCTCGATTTTCTACCTTTACGAGAGTGTTTTTATTAATATTTTACATTAATTTTTTGAATTTATAACAAATGTACAAAAAATAATCTCAAAATTTAGCAAAATTAGAAATTGTTATATGGAATCAATTCTGATAATATAATAATTAGTTTAATAAAACACATTTACATAAGTAAATTACAAAAGGGGGAAGAAATGTTACGACATATGTCAATCCCAAAAGAAAAGCGAGTCGTCACTTTAGCGTCGGAAATTGTCTACGGACAGCGCAGCGAATGGTGCGGCGCTACCTACCGGCCATTGAAATTGAGCTTGATGCGCAGCAGACAGTTTTTTGAATACGACAGGAAAGAAAAGCTGCCGTTGATAGTCTGGTTATGCGGAGGAGGTTTTACTACAATGGACCGGAATGTCTGGATTCCGGAACTTGCCTGGTTCGCGAAGAGGGGATACGCTGTGGCAAGCGTGGAATACGGTACTACCTGCCGTACCAGGTTCCCGGAACAACTGGAGGATATCAAATCAGCGGTCCGATTCCTGAGGGCCCATGCCAAAGAATACAATTTAGACCCGGAACGCTTTGCACTGGCCGGAGAATCAGCCGGCGGATATCTGAGTCTGCTGGCCGGTGTGACCGGTGATGATCAAGAGTATAAGACCGGCGGATATGAGGAATATCCGGTAAATGTGCAGGCGGTTGTGGCTTTCTATCCTGTGACAAAACCCTCGGAGATGGATTTTTGTCCGGAAGTTGTGCCGGTACCTCCTGATTTTAAGCAGTATCCCGACATCATGAACTTATTGAAGGATGAGTGCCCTCCGACCATGCTGCTGCATGGAGACGCGGATACACAAGTTCCGCCCGGGCAGAGCGAAGAACTGTACAGAGCGCTGACTGACCGGGGAATCCCGGCAGAGTGCTGTATATTGGAGGGGGCGGGACACGCCGATGAGCCATTTGTACAGGAAGAGACAAAACTGATCGTTTTGGAATTTCTGAACAAACATTTAAAGAAAGAAGGCAGACAATGAAAGCAGCAGTATTTTATGGAAAACATGACATCAAGGTGGAAGAGGTGCCGATGCCGCAGGTAGGCGAAAGAGATGTGCTGATCAAAGTAGAGGCCTGCGGCATATGCGGAACGGATGTACATATTTATGAGGGAGACAAGGGGGCGGCGGCCTGTACGCCTCCTACGATCCTGGGGCACGAGTTTTCAGGTGTTGTGGAAGCGGCAGGTAAACTAGTCACAGGGATCAGGGCTGGCGAGAGAGTGAGTGTGGACCCGAATCATTACTGCGGAAACTGTGCGTATTGCCGGGATGGAATCGCGCATTTCTGCGAACACATGACCGGCTATGGAACCACTGTGAACGGTGGATTTGCCCAATACTGCAGCGTGGATGAAAGACAGGTATACCGGTTGGGGAAACATACCAGTTTTGAACAGGGGGCGATGACGGAACCTCTGGCCTGCTGCCTACACGGCATTGACATGTGCGGGGTTCAGCCGGGCAGCCATGTGGCGGTGATCGGCGGCGGAATGATCGGCCTGCTTATGGTTCAGCTGTCCAAGCTTTCAGGTGCGGCCTCGGTTGTGCTGCTGGAACCCGTAGAAGGCAAACGCGATATGGGCCGCAGAATGGGAGCGGATCTGTGCATAAACCCGATTGGGACAGACGTCGGGAAGTTGCTGGCAGAACAGGGAATCAGCAGACTGGACACGGTGATTGAATGTGTAGGTAATGTAAATACAATCCGGCAGGCCATTGATCTGGCTGGTAAGAAATCGGTTGTGATGATGTTCGGTCTCACGAAACCGGATGATGAGCTTAAGATAAGACCTTTTGAAATATTTGAAAAAGAAATAGAACTGAAATCTTCCTATATTAATCCCTATACCCAGAAAAGAGCGCTGGACCTGATCGATTCCGGTCAGGTGGATGTTAAGTCCATGATCTGTGAAACCGCAGGGCTCGGTGAATTAGCTGGCATACTCAGCAGCCCGGAACGAAGATCCAAGGGAAAATATGTCATATCACCCTGGATCTAGTTTTACGATAAATCGATACAGGTAGTTTTTATTTAAATTTCAAAGAATAAAGGAGAAGAAAAATGAAGAGAAAGATTATGAAAAGTGTGTTAGCGGCTATGCTGGCGGGAATCATGCTGATGACAGGATGTACCTCAAATGCGGAGGAACCTGCAAAATCAGATGCTCTTGCAACTCCCCAGGGAACCGGGACAGATAAGGACACGGCAGCCCCTGCTGCGGGGCAGGAGAATCAGAATGGTGAGAAAGGCAGTTATAAGATCGGCTATACGATACAGGATCTGGCAAATCCTACCTGGGCGGCAAAGATCCAGTATATCACGGAAATGTGCGAAGAACTGGGATGGGAAGTAGCTGCGGTCGACAATGGCGCGGACTCCGGAAAACAGATTACCCAGGTTGAGAATTTTGTGACCAGCGGCGTGGATGTGGTAGTTGTCCAGCCGGCCGATGCGAATTCTCTGACGGACGTATCGAAGAAAGCGCATGACAAAGGGATCTATATGATGGCGGACGGAGTCTCTTTCCCGGAAGCAGATCTTTCCTATATTAATGATAACTTTACTGTAGGGAAAATGGTGGGAACCGCCTGCGGCGAATGGCTGAATAAAACGTTCGGAGAGGATGCCAAGACAGAGGTCGCGATCTATGAATGGCCCTCGATCAAAGAATGTATCGACCGTGTGGACGGCATGAAGGAAGGCTTAAAAGAGACCGCTCCCAATGCGCAGGTTGTGGCATCCGCTTCCGCAGCGAATGTAACCGATGGAATGTCAAATGCGGAAAATATCCTGCAGGCCCATCCGGAAGTGAAGGCATTTATGTGTTTTGGTGACGGAGGTGCTCTGGGTGCAAGCGAAGTACTGGAAGCAAAAGGAACAGGCGCCGATGAAGTGGGCATCTTCTCTATTGACGGAACCGACGAAGCGCTGACAAAGATCAAAAATAACACTCCTTTTAAAATGTCGGTAAGCCTTGGCAGCCCGAAGGGACAGGCGGATGGAATCATGGAAGCGCTGAAAGCACTTTTGGGTGGCAGCTATGAAGAAGTATACTATACCCCGAATGAGGTCGTGGACAGTTCCAATGTGGATGAATACCTGAAATAGCAGGGATACTGCGGGGCCTGCCTCATATGGGGCAGGCTTCGAAGCTTGGAAGAACAGGGCAAATCCGAATTTCAGGAGCAAAGGGTGAAGAGATGGAAAATAACAACATACTATCGGTTCAGGAAATCGTGAAAGAATATCCCGGGGTAAAGGCTCTGGACAAAGTCAGCCTGGATTTTAGAAAAGGGGAAATCCATGCACTTATGGGAGAAAACGGTGCGGGAAAATCAACACTGATCAAAGTGATCGCCGGGGCAATCCAGCCGGACGGCGGCGTGATCTACATGGATGGGAAAAAAGTAGAAGCCATGGATACGAAGATATCCAAAGATCTCGGCATTGCGATTATTTACCAGGAATTAATGATGGTACCTGCCCTTTCCGTTTCGGAAAATGTATTCCTGGGTTCTGCGGTTCGAAAAGGCGTGATGATCGAGCGCAAAGAAATGGATAGGCGTTCCCGAAAGATATTTGAAGATCTGGGAATCAAAATAGATGTCAGAAAACCGGTCGGTAAGCTGACCGTCGCCTATCAGCAGATGGTTGAAATTGCCAGAGCCCTTTCGAAGGATGCCAGAATCCTGATTATGGACGAACCCTCCGCCGCTTTGACGGAGGAAGAAGTCCAGACCATGCTGCAGCTGGTTCTGAAGCTGAAAGAAGCAGGCGTGACGATCATCTACGTCTCCCACAGACTGGATGAAGTATTCCAGATTACAGACCGGATCTCCGTGTTACGGGACGGACAGTACATTACCACACTGAACACAAAGGATACAGATAAAACGGAACTGATTCATTATATGGTGGGCAGGGATCTGAACGAGACATTTCCGGCCCGGAACTGCAGGATCGGGGAGGTAGGGCTGGAGATCAGGAATTTTTCCGGAAACGGGGTGAAGGACATCAGCCTGTCCGTCCGGCATGGCGAGATACTGGGGCTTGGAGGGCTTGTAGGGGCAGGCAGGACGGAGCTGGCGCAATTAATCTACGGCCTGAGAAAACCGGAGACCGGTGCGCTTTATCTGGACGGAAAACAAATCACAATCCGTTCGCCGAAGCAGGCCGTGCGCTGCGGGATGGGCCTGATCCCGGAAGACAGAAAGCAGCTGGGACTTCTGCTGGATTTCGACCTGCAGGAAAATATATCCCTGCCGTCACTGCCGCGGATATCCAAGGGGATCATGATCAGCAAAAAACGGGAAGGGAAGATGGCACAAGACCAGCAGACCGCGCTGAATATAAAGACTCCTTCCATGAAACAGAAAGCCAAGAACTTAAGCGGCGGTAATCAACAGAAGGTCGTGCTGGCCAAATGGCTGGGGGCCAATTGTGAGTATCTGATTTTCGATGAACCGACGAGAGGAATCGATGTCGGCGCAAAGCAGGAGATTTATAAGCTCCTGAATCAGCTTGCGGAAGAAGGAAAATGTATTCTCATGATTTCATCGGAGATGGAAGAACTGATCGGTGTCTCAGACCGGATTATCGTATTGTGTGAGGGCTGTAAGACCGGAGAACTTACGAAAGAGGAGTTCAGCCAGGATCGTATCCTGTCCATGGCATCCGGCACATAATGAAGGAGGATAGAAGATGAAAGGAATTGCGTTAAAAATAGGAAAATCGAGTAAACTGCCGATTGTATTGCTGCTGATTGGCATTATCATATTCTTTACGGTGTTGTCTCCGGCATTCTTAAGTCTTGATAATTTTCTGAATGTATTCCGTCAGATTTCCATGATTGGAATTGCGGGAATTGGTATGATCTGCGTGATGCTGACCGGCGGAATCGATCTGTCCATCAGCGCACAGGTTACTCTGGTAAATATCGTCTGCGCATTTATGATGGTAAATATGGGGATGCATCCGGTCCCCGCAAGTCTTGTGGCGATTCTGATCACAACGCTGCTGGGAACCTTTAACGGCATTCTGGTTGCCTATGGAAAATTAATTCCGCTGATCGCAACCCTGTGTATGCAAAATATGCTGAAAGGATTGAGCTATATTATTTCCAAAGGCCAGCCGATCTTTGGATTTCCCGAGTCCTTTAAGACACTGGGACAAGGATATGTGGGAGCGATTCCCATTCCGGTAATCGTATTAATTATTGTGGCGGTCCTGGGGGCAGTCTTTCTCAACAAAACTTATATAGGAAGATATTTCTACTGCATCGGCGGAAACGAGGAAGCCACCAACCTCTCCGGAGTCAATACCACAAAGGTAAAAGTACTGGCCTACAGTGTCTGCGGCTTCTTCTCCGGTCTGGCCGGCATCGTTTGGCTTTCCAGAGTCAACTCGGGGCAGCCGACTACCGGAAACGGCTTTGAATTTGACGTGATCAGCGGGATTGTATTGGGAGGCGTCAGCATTCTGGGAGGCGAGGGCGATGTGCTCGGTGCCATCCTGGGAGTGATTGTCATCGGTCTGCTGAACAACGGCCTGACACTTCTTAACGTGGGCGAGTATTACCAGCTTCTGGTGAAAGGGGTAGTACTGCTGCTGGCAATCGGTATGGATAGTTTTAAAAGGAATTTCAAGAAGAACTAACGTTTAGCAGAAAGGGATTAGCAGAAAAAGACTAGCAGAAAAAAATTAGCAGAAAGATAAAAAAGTATATATTTACAAGACCTTCACCTTATAGGATAATAAATGAAGAACGTATTCTCTTTACGAGAAAGGATCATTTATGAGAAAGGCAGGGCTTGCAAATGAAATTTCGTCCATGCATTGATATACATAACGGACAGGTAAAACAAATCGTCGGAGGAAGCCTGCAGGACCAGGGAGACCAGGCTTTAGAGAACTTCGTGGCCGAGCAGGATGCGGCCTATTATGCCCGGTTCTATCAAAAAGACGGGCTTAGCGGCGGACATATTATTCTGCTGAATCACAGGGAATCCCCTTATTATGAGGCGACAAGGCAACAGGCGGAGCTGGCGTTAAAAGCCTGTCCGGGAGAATTTCAAATCGGCGGGGGAATCGCTTTAGACAACGCGTTGGAATACCTGCGGATGGGAGCTTCCCATGTGATCGTAACCTCCTATGTATTCCGGGAAGGGAATATTCAGGAGGAAAATCTGAAGGCCATCAGCCGCCTTGTGGGAAGAGAGCACCTGGTTCTGGACCTGAGCTGCCGGCGCAAGGAGGACGGTTATTATATCGTAACGGACCGATGGCAGAACTTCACGGAAGTCAGAGTGAATCCGGATACACTGGATGAGCTGGCCGCCTATTGCGGCGAATTTCTGATCCATGCCGCAGACGTGGAGGGCAGAGCGCAGGGAATCGAATTTGATCTGGTGGAGATGCTGGGAGACTGGGAGGGGATCCCGGTCACCTATGCCGGCGGTGTTGGTAATTTTGACCATCTGGAGCAATTATACATTCTGGGACAGAACCGTCTGGATGTGACGATCGGCAGCGCTCTGGATCTTTTTGGCGGCTCTATGGATTATAATAGAGTGCTGGATTTCTGCGAAGCGTCCAGAGAATAATAGAAAATACGGATCACGGAATAGGAGAATTCTGACAGAATTCTCCATTTTTCGTGTTTAAACAAAAGATTTCACAAAAAGTTAAGAATTTCAGACAAAATTCTCTGCTATAATAGATACGGAAATTTTAGCTTATGGATAATTTGGCATATGGATAAAATCCGGTTATGGCCATACCCGGATTCTTAATACAGGCAGGTTTAAAGGAGAACTTATGTTTCGTAAGAAATTTAAATATATCATAGTTTCCGTTATCTTATGTATACTTCTCATAGAAAACACAAAGACTGCGCTGGCGGCCGTTCCAACTGCCCAGTTTCCGGAAGGATGGCCCCAGGGGCCCAGTGTGGAGGCGGAGTCCGCCATTGTCATGGAGGCCGGCACTGGAGCTATTTTATATGAAAAGAATAGTCATGAAGAATTATATCCGGCCAGTATCACCAAAATCATGACAACTTTACTGGCTCTTAACAACAGTTCTTTAAATGAGTCCGTGACTTTTTCCCATGATGCCGTATTCAGCGTAGGGGCCTCGGATGCCAAACTGGGAGGTATCGACGAGGGGGATAAGCTGACTATGGAGCAGTGTCTCTATGGGATTATGCTGGCGTCGGCTAATGATGTGTCCTACGCGGTAGCGGAACATATAGGGGGAAGCCTTTCCAAATTCGTGGACATGATGAATGAAGAGGCAAAAAAGCTGGGCTGTGAAAACACACACTTTATGAACGCCAGCGGCCTGCCGGATCCGGAACACTATACGACAGCCTATGATATGGCGCTGATCTCCCAGGAAGCCCTCAAAAACCCGGTGTTTTGCCAGATCGCGCAAACCATGGTTTACACGATACCGGCGGACGAGTACTGCCCGGAACCCAGGGCCAGGGCCAATCATCACGAGATGAAATCCAATGGGAAATATCCATATGATGGCTGGACAGGAGGAAAGACCGGCTGGACAGCATCCGCTGGATACACCCTGGTCACCTTTGCACATAAAAATAATATGGATCTGATCTGTGTGATTATGAAATCCTCCCAGACCGGTCAATATACCGACACCAAGGCGCTGTTGGATTACGGCTTTCAGAATTTTAAACGCATGAATCTGTCAGAGGCGGACACCGGGACGGCAGAACAGGAATCAGATGACAATCCGCTGGGGCTGGGTGATTTTATGAAAGAGCAGCCCCTGTTAGGCATCAACTCCGAGGATTACATCGTGATTCCCGGACCGGCGGGCTGGGACCAGATAGAGGCAGAGTTCATACCCGAAGCCCAAGACGATGAGACGGCCGGAAGCATGCGTTATACCTATAACGGTTACTATGTCGGTACCGGACGAGTCGTATTAAACGCGGAGAATGCGTACAAGTTCCAGGCGTCTACAAATCTAAGCCGAAAGAATTCCGCGCAAGGGATCCTGAAGATTAATCCCTGGGTCATCGTAGCCGCGGCAGTCCTGGCCGTCATACTGATCGTTGTTCTGGTCCTGATATTCAGACGCCCGCGCCGCAGGCGCCGGGGGCGGAAGCTGAGGTTCTGATCCCGGGGGAGGTTTGATCAATGCAAAGATCCAATCAATGCAAAGATCCAATCAATGCAAAGATCCGGTAAAATGATTGTAAAAAACTGTTAATATGGTATAATAATAATACCATATGTGAATGCGGTAAAACGCTCCAATGTGGGAATAATTCATAAAGGAGTTGAGCATCATGCGTTTTATAATCAGCGGAAAAAATATCGATGTGACAGAAGGTTTAAGGGCAGCAATTACGGACAAGCTAGGAAAGTTAGAAAAGTACTTCACTCCTGAAACAGAAGTCATCGTAACTTTGAGTGTTGAGAAAGAAAGACAGAAAATAGAAGTAACCATTCCGGTAAAAGGAAACATTATCCGTTCGGAGCAGGTCAGCAACGATATGTATGTCTCCATCGATCTGGTGGAAGAAGTGATCGAACGGCAGTTAAAGAAATACAAGAATAAAATCGTAGATAAAAAGCAACAGGCCGCGGGTAACTTTCAGCAGGCCTATATTGACAAGGATTATGAGGAAGACGACGAAATCAGGATTATTCGTACCAAGCGTTTCGGCATGAAACCTATGTATCCGGAAGATGCCTGTATTCAAATGGAACTGTTAGGACACAGCTTTTTTGTTTTCCGCAATGCGGAAACAGACGAAGTAAATGTTGTCTATAAACGAAAAGGAAATACCTACGGACTGATCGAGCCGGAATTCTAAAGATATAGAATAAAGATGCGCTGCCGTTATCAGAGTAAAATCTGAACGGCAGCGCTTTTCATTTATTGGGAAAACATGATCTGGGATATGTCCTGCCGCATAAAAACTCCGTTCTGCCGGAACTCATTAATTTAACCGGCATAATCTATTATAGGTAAGAACTATTTACCAATGGATTATAGAAGGAGTAATTGAAATGATAGAATTAAATAATGCGCTGCAGGTATCACTGTCGCGTCCTTTCCTTATATATGAGGGTTCGGATATTACAGGAACCGTTGATGGAAATGCAGGACCGGAAAGCTATTGCAGCCTGTCCTATACGGGAGCCTCCCGGTATCGCCTGAACAGAGAAGATCACAATCAGATCTTCCAGTTTTTCCTTACCGCTCAGGGGAGCGAGAGACTGGCCTACTGCCTGGATAAATTCGCCGATGGCCCTTACGGTGACGTCCCTTATCAAAGTACAACATTCGAAAGCCTGTTTCCAAACGCAGCTGCCAGGCAAAAAACTATGCTGGCATGGATTTTGGCGAACGCATTCCCGACAGTAAGCGCTTCCGATACCTTTGCGCTGGTCGGTGTCGATGACAAAGCCTCCCCGGTTCTGGATAACAACGATGCCTATGCGGTGGTACAGATAGCACTGTGGGTGCTGCTGGGCCAGATCGCCCCGGACGAAGTCTACTTTCTGGACTGTACAACCGGAGCGCCCCATCCCAAATCCGACCGGCTAAGAGCCGCAGTACTAAAACTTCTGGAACTGGCCGGCAGTTACGCAGATGCCGGCACGACCGGTAATTCCAGCATTCCGGCGGCATCTTCCTGTACCTGCCGCAATGAACTCATTAACTGCTGCAACAAAGGCAGTATACCCGGTAATTCAGCTACGCCATATCTTATATTTCGTGGCTGTCCCGATGAAATACGCACGGTCTGCGACCGGGTTATGATGGGGCCTTTCCGGCTTATATCCAACTTCAACGGCCAGCCAGCGATTACGATAGAGCCTCTGTGTGTATGTGATGATGACTTCACAGCTACCTTCATGGACTTTTGCGGTAACCCGATAACCTATCCGACGTTGAATCAAGAGTTCTATATCGCACTGCGCATGAGTTCCAACAGCCTGTGTTTTCGCGTAAAAGCAACCCTAACCGGTACGATCACCCGTGTAATCACAATGAAACCAAACAGTACAGCGCTCAACTATCAGCCGATCGGCTCCGCCTTTGAGGACCAGACTGTAACGCAGAACGCTGATATCTGCGTATGCCTGATCAATCCTCAATTAGTAGGAGGCAAGGGGAAATTCCATGGCAATGGTATTCAAATACTGAATAACAACAATAACAATAATAACAACAATAACAACAATAATACGAGTAATAATAACAATAACAGTAGCAACAATGGAAATGCCGGCGGTCTGATATGCGGTTCATATCCACCCTTTTTAGGATGGCCGTGTTGTATTCCATGGTGGATGTATCCGCAGGATCCCGACCGGCCCCCATATCCGCCTAAACCTCCGTACCCTCCGGAGCCGCCATACCCGCCGTATCCGCCTAAACCCCCGTATCCTCCGGAGCCGCCGTGCCCACCGTATCCACCTAAACCCCCGTACCCTCCGGAGCCGCCGTGCCCACCGTATCCACCTAAACCCCCGTATCCTCCGGAGCCGCCGTGTCCTCCAGAGCCGCCATGCCCGCCCAAGCCGCCGTGCCCTCCAGAGCCGCCGTGCCCGCCCAAACCGCCGTGCCCTCCAGAGCCGCCGTGTCCGCCCAAACCGTCGTGCCCCCCGGAGCCGCCGTGCCCGCCCAAGCCGCCCTGCCATCCAGAACCACCTTGTCCGCCCAAACCACCCTGTATTTGTGAACCATGTTGTAAAATACCCTATTGCCCTATAAAGTCGCCCTCTCCCAAGGTTCACTGAAAATACGATCCTAAAATACTGATCACTGCACAGGAGATTTTTCTTAAGCGGGATACAGCTTAATATCAGCTCATAAAAAGTGGCCGTAACAATAATAGTGAAGTGTTACGGCCACATTTTATAAGTGGATGGGGAGAGGACTGCGTAAGATCCCGTCAATTCAAATCACAGAAGTTCCGCAGTATTTCAGCAGAAGTTCACCAGAAGTTTGTTGAATTCGCCCTCCGATGGTGTTACAATGTGGTATATGTGACCATATAGAAAGATAAAATAGGAGCGAACAAGGTATGAAATTAATAGAAAAAGTATTTGGTACCCACAGCGACCATGAGCTGAAGCGCATCTATCCGATCGTAGACAAGATCGAGGCTATGAGAGATACGATGATGTCCCTGTCCGATGAAGAATTGCGGGACAAGACCAGAGAGTTTAAGCAGCGTCTGGGAAGCGGCGAGACACTGGATGATATTCTGCCGGAAGCATTTGCAACGGTCAGAGAAGCGGCCAGACGTGTACTGAATATGGAACATTACAGGGTACAGCTGATCGGAGGAATCATCCTTCATCAGGGCCGTATCGCTGAGATGAAGACTGGTGAAGGTAAGACGCTGGTATCCACGCTGCCGGCCTATCTGAACGCACTGGAAGGGAAAGGCGTACACATCGTAACCGTCAATGATTACCTGGCGCACCGTGACGCGGAGTGGATGGGAAAGGTACACGAGTTCCTGGGCCTGAAAGTCGGTGTTGTATTAAATTCCATGACCAACGACGAGAGACGCGTTGCCTATAACTGCGATATCACCTATGTAACCAATAACGAACTGGGGTTTGATTACCTGAGGGACAACATGGTAATCTATAAGGCCCAGCTGGTACAGCGGGAGCTGCACTATGCGATCATCGATGAGGTCGACTCCGTCCTGATTGATGAAGCCAGAACCCCGTTGATTATCTCCGGCCAGAGCGGTAAGTCCACCAAACTATATGAAGTGTGCGACATGCTGGCCAGACGTTTAAAGCGTGGTGAGGAGAGCAAAGAATTCTCCAAGATGGACGCCATTATGGGAGAGGACATCGAGGAGACCGGAGACTTTATTGTAAATGAAAAAGATAAGCAGGTGAACCTGACCGCGGAAGGCGTGCGCAGAGTAGAGGAATTCTTCAAGATTGAAAACCTGGCGGATGCGGAAAACATCGAGATCCAGCACAATATAATCCTGGCGCTGCGGGCCCACTATCTGATGTTCCGGGATCAGGATTATGTGGTTCAGGAAGATAAAGTCATCATCGTTGATGAATTTACCGGCCGTCTGATGCCCGGAAGACGTTATTCCGACGGCCTGCATCAGGCTATCGAAGCAAAAGAACACGTGCAGGTAAAAAGAGAGAGTAAGACCCTGGCAACGATTACGTTCCAGAATTTCTTCAATAAATATACGAAAAAATCCGGTATGACCGGTACCGCACTGACGGAAGAAAAGGAATTCCGTGAGATATACGGAATGGACGTTGTAGAGATTCCCACCAACCGTCCTGTGATCCGAAAAGACAATCAGGACGCGGTATATAAGACCAAGAAAGAAAAATACAAAGCAGTAATCGACGAGATTGTGGAGTCCCATGCCAAAGGGCAGCCCGTACTGGTGGGTACAATTACCATCGAGACTTCAGAACTCTTAAGCAGCATGCTGAAGAAAAAAGGAATTCAGCACAATGTGCTGAATGCGAAATTCCATGAGCTGGAGGCTGAGATCGTCGCTCAGGCCGGTGTCCACGGCGCGGTGACCATCGCTACCAATATGGCCGGCCGTGGTACGGATATTAAGCTGGACGACGCGGCCAGAGAAGCGGGCGGACTGAAGATCATCGGTACGGAACGTCATGAATCCAGACGTATCGATAACCAGCTGCGGGGACGTTCCGGACGTCAGGGAGATCCTGGAGAATCCCGCTTCTATATTTCACTGGAAGACGACCTGATGCGTCTGTTCGGTTCCGAGCGGATGCTGACCATGTTCAATACCCTGGGTGTTCCCGAGGGTGAGCAGATCGAGCACAAGATGCTGTCCAACGCCATCGAAACCGCCCAGAAGAAGATTGAAAATAATAACTTTGGAATCCGTAAAAATCTGCTGCAATACGACCAGGTAATGAACGAGCAGCGGGAAATCATCTACGAAGAGAGACGCCGGGTGCTGGATGGAGAGAGCATGCGGGATTCCATCTACAAGATGATTACTGATATTACGGAAAGTTGTGTAGATACTGTTATAGGAGACGACCAGGATCCGGAGGAATGGAATCTGGAAGAATTAAACCTGATGCTGCGCCAGATCATTCCGGTAGCGCCCATCACCGAAGAGAAAGTAGCCGGTCTGAAGAAGAACCAGTTAAAACACAAACTGAAGGAAGAAGGCGTAAAGCTCTACGAGACCAAAGAAGCGGAATTCCCCGAAGCTGAGACGCTGCGTGAACTGGAGCGTGTATTCCTGTTAAAGGTAATCGATCGGAAATGGATGGACCACATCGACGATATGGATCAGCTCCGCCAGGGAATCGGCCTCCAGGCCTACGGCCAGAGAGATCCGCTGGTAGAATATAAGATGGCAGGTTACGAGATGTTCGACGTCATGACTGCCAGCATCCAGGAGGATACGGTCCGTATTCTGATGCACATCCGTGTGGAAGAGAAAGCGGAACGTGAACAGGTGGCCAAAGTAACCGGAACGAACAAAGATGACAGCGCCGTGAAAGCGCCAAAGCGCCGTGAGTCCGAAAAAGTCTATCCCAACGATCCCTGCCCCTGCGGCAGCGGAAAGAAATACAAACAATGCTGTGGCCGCCGCGCATAACACATTAAATGCAGCGATGTTAAATACAGGAAAGAAGGTGAAGCAATGGTAGAATTAGATCAATTTAAAGTAACACTCAGCTCATATGAGACTCCATTAGCGGAAGTGAGGGATTCACTTTGACTTAGCAGTCAAAGAGAAGAGAATCGAAGAGCTGGAGCGGGAAATGGAAGCTCCCGGGTTCTGGGATGACACCGATCGTTCCCAGAAGCTGATGAAAGAACTAAAAGGCCTGAAGTCAGATGTAGAGACCTGCCGCCATCTGGAGCAGACCTACGACGATATTCAGACTATGATCGAGATGGGATACGAGGAAAATGACGAGTCCCTGATCCCGGAGATTCAGGAGATGATGGACGATTTCAGCTCCAATTTGGATAAGATCCGCATCAAGACCCTGCTCTCCGATGAGTTTGACGGATACGACGCGATCGTCACACTCCATGCCGGAGCAGGCGGCACAGAATCCTGCGACTGGACCGGAATGCTCTACCGGATGTACTGCCGTTGGGCCGAGTCCAAAGGCTACTCTTTAGAAGTGCTGGACTATCTGGACGGAGACGAAGCGGGCATTAAGTCCGTTACCTTCCAGGTATCCGGAGAAAATGCTTTCGGTTATCTGAAATCCGAGAAGGGAGTCCATCGTCTGGTCCGTATCTCGCCTTTTAACGCCGCGGGAAAACGGCAGACCTCCTTTGCCTCCTGCGATGTAATGCCCGATATCGAAGAAGACCTGGACGTAGAAATCAACGACGACGATATCCGGATCGATACCTATCGAAGCAGCGGAGCCGGCGGCCAGCATATTAACAAGACCTCATCCGCCATCCGGATCACCCACATTCCCACCGGGGTCGTGGTCCAGTGCCAGAACGAGCGTTCCCAGCACAGCAACAAAGACAAAGCTATGCAGATGTTAAAATCAAAACTCTATATGCTGAAAAAGCAGGAAAACGCAGATAAAATCTCCGACATCCGCGGTGAGGTCAAAGAAATCGGATGGGGCAACCAGATCCGATCCTATGTCATGCAGCCCTACACCATGGTCAAAGACCACCGCACCGGCGAGGAAACCGGCAATGTAGACAGCGTGATGGACGGAAATCTGGATCCCTTTATCAGCGCTTATCTAAAATGGCAGAGCCTTTCCAATAAAATGACAGCGGAGTGATCCGGAGGGCTAGCGTAGGAGCTGGGGGCCGGAGCGGGCTGTCGTAAGGACTGGCCCGGAGGGCGGCGGCCCAAAAGTGACGGGGCCAAATCGCATCGGCCGTACCTAAGAACGGGTAACTCCGAAGAGTACGAAACCTCTGATTAGCAGGACCCGGGGCAAACTCGCCAAAGGACGGCTCAAACAGTGCCCCGGGTCCTGCGAGGTTTCGCCCTCTTCTGCGTAACCCGTTCTAAGGTACGGCCTCAAGCGATTTGGCCCCGTCACTTTTGGGCCGTCTCCCTCTCATCCCGGTCCCAGTTCCAGTTCCCTCCCCGCCAGCCCCAAAACATTCCCTACATACCGAAAAAAAGGTTGCATGAAGCAGGTAAGTGTGATAACATCTTTGATGTGAACACAAATGTATTTCCTGCACACACACGAAAGGTGATCATATGGCAGAAGAAAGTAAATACTATCTGGTGAAACGAAAAGCAGTGCCGGAGGTACTGTTGAAAGTGATCGAAGCCAAGCGCCTGCTGGAGTCGGGGAAGGTCGAAACCGTACAGGAGGCAACGGAAATGCTGGGGATCAGCAGGAGTTCTTTCTATAAGTACAAGGATGACATATTTCCGTTTCATGATAATGTCCGGGGAAAGACCATAACTTTTGTGATGCAGATGGATGATGAACCAGGATTATTGTCTGAGGTGGTGAAGACAGTTGCGGATTTTCATGCAAATATTTTGACGATACACCAGAGTATTCCTGTTAACGGGATCGCGTCGCTGACCCTCAGCGTGGATATTTTACCGACAACCGGGGATGTGACACAGATGCTGGATACGATTGAGCGTAATGATGGAATTCATTATATTAAAATATTAGCTAGGGAGTGACGAGATGATTAAAATCGCGGTATTGGGATACGGAACGGTAGGGTCCGGAGTTGTGGAAGTGTTAGATACAAATCAGAGCAGCATTGACCAGAAAGCCGGACAGGAAATCCGGGTGAAATATGCCCTGGATCTGAGAGATTTCCCGGGAGATCCGGTGGAACCGGTTCTGGTACATGACTTTGAGACGATTGTAAATGATCCGGAGGTTAAGATTGTTGTGGAGGCAATGGGCGGTGTGGAACCGGCTTATACATTCTCGAAACGCTGCCTGTTGGCTGGAAAAAGCGTTTGTACCTCCAACAAAGAGCTGGTTGCGAAGCATGGAGCCGAACTTCTGGCGATTGCCAAGGAGAAGAATATCAACTATCTGTTTGAAGCCAGCGTAGGTGGCGGAATACCCATCATCCGGCCGTTGAACTCCTCCCTGACTGCGGATGAATTTGATGAGATTACCGGTATCTTAAACGGTACGACGAACTATATCATGACGAAGATGTCAGAAGAGGGGCTGGAATTCGACACGGTTTTGAAGGAAGCCCAGGACCGCGGTTATGCGGAGCGGAATCCGGAAGCGGATGTGGAAGGCTACGATGCCTGCAGGAAAATCGCGATTTTGACCTCCCTGGCTGCGGGACAGCAGGTGGATTATCAGGATATATACACGGAAGGAATTACGAAGATCTCCGTACACGACATCGCCTATGCGAAGCAGATGGGAATGGTCATCAAGCTTCTGGCGACCAGCCGGAAGGAGAATGGGCGGTTTTATTCGATGGTTGCTCCTTTCCTGTTAAATGAAGATCATCCGCTCTACAGTGTGAGCGGCGTGTTTAACGCTATTTTCCTGCATGGGAATGTGCTGGGCGATGTGATGTTCTATGGAAGCGGAGCAGGCAAACTGCCGACTGCCAGCGC
Organism: Diplocloster modestus; assembly: GCF_019042245.1. Classification (GTDB taxonomy): domain Bacteria; phylum Bacillota; class Clostridia; order Lachnospirales; family Lachnospiraceae; genus Diplocloster; species Diplocloster modestus. Next base: position 33,407 of record NZ_JAHQCX010000006.1, on the reverse strand, counting down.
AGTGGTTTCAGATGTGATCGATGCGGCGAAGCATCAGGAGCGCAACATTATGGTGTCCTGGAGCAGTCAGAAGCTGGAATTGGGCGACATCGCGGATTCCAGAAGCAAATTTTTTGTTCGGGTTTCAGGAAGCCCGGACACGGATTTGGGGAAAATAAAAGAAGTATTCGGCGATGTGAAGCTGGTACGGGTTCCGGAATACAAAGACGAGTTCGGATTTGTCAGCGGGCTGATGAGCGAGGCGGATTATAAGAAAAAAGCGGCAGAAGTGCCTGGTATACTAAAAAGAATCCGTGTGGAAGAGCGAATTTAAAAATGCGAATGTAAATAGACGCAAATTGCGGTACTGGAGGATATCATGAAGTATGTTGTGGTACTAGGGGACGGTATGGCAGACCGGCCTATTGATGAGCTGGGGGGGTTGACGCCCCTGGAGTATGCAAAGACACCGGTGATGGATGAGCTCGCGGCTGTTTCTGAGATCGGTCTGGTGCAGACGATCCCGGAAGGGATGAAACCCGGAAGCGATACGGCTAATCTGGCGGTGCTGGGTTATAATCCCAGAGACTACTATACCGGCCGTTCCCCATTGGAAGCGCTGAGCATCGGAGTGGATATGAAACCGACCGACATCGCCATGCGCTGTAATATTGTCACCCTGTCGGAGGATGTCGTGCCGTACGAGGAGAAAGTGATTTTGGATCACAGCTCCGGAGAGATCAGTACGCAGGAAGCGGCCCAGCTTCTGGAAGCGGTGAGAGCGGAACTTGAGACCGATATGTACAAATTTTACGTGGGAACCAGCTACCGGCATCTGTTGATCTGGGATCAGGGCCAGGTGATCGATCTGGCGCAGCCCCATGATGTGCTGGGACAGAAGATCGGTAAATATCTTCCCACGGATCCGGTTCTCAATGATATGATGAAGAGAAGCTACGGTATACTGGTCAATCATCCTGTGAATCAGGCCCGGAGGGAAAAGGGCTTGAGTCCAGCCAATTCCCTGTGGTTCTGGGGAGCCGGAACCCGGCCGGCCCTGTCCTCCTTTGAGGAGAAAAATCATAAAAAGGGAGCCATGATTTCCGCGGTAGATCTGTTGAAAGGAATCGCGGTAGGCGCCGGTATGAAAAATATTATTGTGGAAGGCGCGGACGGCACGCTGCATACCAACTACGAAGGCAAGGCCCAGGCTGCGGCCGACGTGCTTTTAAATGAGGGATATGATTTTGTCTATGTTCATGTGGAGGCTCCGGATGAGATGGGGCACCAGGGAAGTGTGGAGCGGAAAGTACAGTCCATCGAATACCTGGACGGCCGTGTGATCGGGCCGTTAAAAGAGAAGTTAAGTGCGTCTGGGGAGCCGTTCCGTATGCTTATCATGCCGGACCATCCCACGCCGATCTGTGTCAGGACGCACACATCAGATCCGGTCCCCTATCTGCTGTATGACAGCAGCGCTCCCGGCTCATATAGCTGGAAATACAATGAGAGGGAAGCGCAGAAGAGTGGGAAGCGTGTGGACAAAGGCTATGAGATGATAGATTATCTGTTTTCAGGACAGTAGAATATACGCCGTGATTATGCGGCACAGGAGGTAAATATGCTGATTGTTAAGAAATTTGGCGGCTCATCAGTGGCTGATAAAGAGAGAATCATGAATGTGGCCAAACGATGCATCGAGGACTATAAGCGCGGTCACGATATCGTGGTGGTGCTCTCGGCAATGGGAAAAACCACGGACCAGCTGCTGGCGAAGGCTTATGATATCAACCCCCTTGCGTCTAAGCGGGAACTGGACATGCTGCTGACTACCGGTGAGCAGACCAGTGTGGCGCTGATGGCCATGGCGATGGACTATCTGGGAGTACCGGCCGTCTCCCTGAACGCGTTTCAGGTAGCCATGCACACCACTTCCAAATACGGGAATTCCAGGCTGAAAAGAATTGATTCCGAGCGGATCCGGCACGAGCTGGACAGCAGAAAAATCGTAATCATCACAGGTTTCCAGGGTGTCAATAAATACGATGACTTAACGACGCTGGGCCGCGGAGGTTCCGATACCACGGCGGTAGCGCTGGCAGCTGCGCTTCGCGCAGACGCCTGCGAGATCTATACAGATGTGGAAGGGGTGTACACCGCCGATCCAAGAGTTGTGCCCAATGCTAAGAAGTTAAAGGAGATCACCTACGACGAAATGCTGGAGATGGCTACACTGGGGGCCAAAGTGCTCCACAACCGCTCTGTGGAAATGGCAAAGAAGTATGGAGTGCCGTTAGTCGTGCGTTCAAGTTTAAATACCGCTGAAGGAACAGTTGTGAAGGAGGAAGTTAAAGTGGAAGGAATGTTATTAAGCGGGGTTGCCGCGGATAAGAATACGGCCAGAATTTCTGTGATCGGATTGAAAGATGAACCAGGTATCGCGTTCAAATTATTTAATGTGCTGGCGCGTAAAAACATTAATGTAGATATTATCCTGCAGTCTGTCGGCCGGGACGGGACCAAAGATATCTCCTTCACGGTGGACCGTACGGACTTAAGGGAGGCGTTAGACACCCTGGAAGAGAACAAGAGCAGGATCACCGCCCAGAAGATTACTTATGAAGATAATGTGGCGAAGGTATCCGTGATCGGAGCCGGTATGATGTCGAATCCGGGTGTGGCTGCCAAGATGTTCGAGGCTTTGTACAACGCGGGGGTTAATATTAAGATGATTTCGACCTCGGAGATCAGGGTAACGGTTCTCATCAATGAGAGCGAAGCGGAAAAAGCCATGGTGGCAGTTCATGATTACTTTGGACTGGAAGATTAAAGTGATAGAAGGGTTGACAGCTAACGTACGCTTGTCAAATATTACAGGAGGCCTGGGTAAAATACCAGGCCTCCTGTAATATAAGGTATGCCATTTCCGGAACCCCGTAATGCATGCCTTCCTTCTAAAAATCGTATATTGATATGTTATTAGTATATATATTGCTGCGGTTCCGGCCGGACATCCACAACAGGACTGGCAGGACGGTCAAGCTCACCGGTGATATCCATGTAGAAATATACCTGGGTGGCGGACAGATAAGCGCTGACCCAGAGCATGCCGATCCCAAAGGAAAGAGCGCCCAAAAGCATCCAGCCGATGAAGCTTAAGAGGATATAGAAATAACGTCCCTTATTTCCTCTCATAAGCTGTGCGCTTTCTTTCATGGACTGGATCACGCCCTTTGTGGGATCATCCAGCAGGATATAAAAGGGCTGGGAAAACATCAGCATCAGGATATAATCGATCACTACACCGACGATCAGCAGCACAATGACTAAAAATGCCATCAGAAGGTCAGAACCGGTACGTGTGAAAAGCCAGATGAACATAATGGCGTAACCGGGGACCAGGCATAGGAAGGTTAATAAAAAAAGAAGCAGCGAAACCAGAATGAATTTGTCCGGGTGGTGTTTGAATGCAAACAGCAGATTCCCGATATCCGCTTTGCGGCCGCGGCACAGATTCATATAATAATAGGTGAGACCGGCGCTGAAAACAGAGATTAACAGCGACAGGATGATCACCAGGACAAAATACATGATATATGGGGTGGCTGTCATCGGATAGCGGTAAATGCCGGTAGCGAATTCGCAGACGAACATCACTGCGGAAGAGATTACGCTTACGATGATAGACAGGGCGATACACATTCCATAATTACCAATCAGCCTGTCTTTTGCCATTTGTTTCAATTGGGCAGAAGTTCGTTTCATAATGGTATACACTCCAATTTCTATAGATTTCATAAATATGGTCAAGGGCGGCAGGTTCAGACATCTTTCGGATCGTTTACATCCAGGCCGTTAAAATCAAACTGGCCGTTGTAGTCAAAATCATTGTAGTAACCGCCATTGGGAAGATTGTTGTAGTAATTTTCGTAAATATTCTCGAAATCTGAGGAGCTGAAGATGAAGATCAGATAAACGAGGAAGATGACAACCCCCATAACCATACTGATAATACCCGTGATCATACCAGCCAGCGCCTGAGAGCTTCTGGGTTCCGAAGAACGCCTGGATAATAGACTTAAGATCAGGGCAAGGGAACCCAGCATAAGTCCGCCCAGTCCGCCGCAGCAAAGGCCGGCAATCGACAGAATACCGATTACCATCGAGGCTGTGGCCATTCCATTAGGCCGTGTCTGCCGGTAGTTAGGATTATAGGGCGGTGGGGTCTTTGATCCGTAAGGATCAGGATTTTGTCCAGAATCCGAATTGTCATAAGGACTCGGATTATAGTTTGAATTCGGATCGTTATTATATTCCATAAAGGTTTCCTCTCCTTTTATCATTGTTATGGATACTGCCCCTATTGTAACACCAAGAACACTGAAAAACAATTCTTTCTTGAATCACGGTTTTGGATGATTTATAATTAATGTTTAGATAACTTGTATACAAAAGGAGCATTCTATGAATATTAACGAGGTACTGGCAAAAGAATTAGGGGTGCGGATCGAACAGGTGGACGCCGCTGTGAAACTGTTGGACGAGGGCAATACGATTCCGTTTATTTCCCGTTATCGTAAGGAAGTGACCGGATCTTTAAATGACGAAGTGCTGCGTAACTTAGGGGAGCGGCTGACTTACCTTCGGAATCTGGAGGAGAAGAAGCAGCAGGTACTGTCCAGCATTGAAGAGCAGGGGAAACTGACAGAGGAACTCAAAGCACAGATCCTGGCTGCCCAGACGCTGGTCGTGGTCGATGACCTGTATCGCCCCTACCGGCCCAAACGCCGCACGCGGGCCACGATCGCAAAAGAAAAAGGATTAGAAGGCCTGGCCGCGGTGATCCAGCTGCAGATGACGGACAAGCCTGTGGAGGAGGAGGCCAAAAACTACCTTTCCGCGGAGAAGGAAGTCAATACGGTGGAAGAGGCCATTGCCGGTGCAAAAGATATCCTGGCAGAGCTGATTTCAGATGAAGCTGATTACCGCAGTTATATACGAAAAGCTACGGTGCAGTCCGGCAAACTGATCTCCAGGGCCAAGGATCAGAAAGCACAGTCTGTCTATGAGATGTACTATGACTTCGAAGAACCGATCGCCAAAGCCGTAGGCCACCGGATTCTGGCACTGAACCGCGGGGAAAAGGAAAAATTCCTGACGGTTAAAATAGAGGCTCCCGCAGAGCAGATCCTTCGATATCTGGAAAAACAGGTCATTACCCGGGACAATCCTTACACGACACCTGTACTTAGAGAAGTGGCGGCAGACAGCTACGAGCGCCTGATCGCGCCGGCTATCGAGCGGGAAATCCGCAGTGACCTGACTGAGAAAGCCGAAGACGGAGCCATCAAAGTATTCGGCAAAAATTTAGAGCAGCTGCTCATGCAGCCACCTATCGTGAATCAGGTGGTGCTGGGCTGGGACCCCGCATTCCGGACCGGCTGCAAGCTGGCGGTGGTGGACGCTACAGGCAAGGTGCTGGACACCACTGTCATCTATCCCACAGCGCCTCAGAACAAAGTCGAAGAATCCAAGAAAATATTAAAGAAACTGATAGAAAAATATAATATCACCCTGATTTCCGTTGGCAACGGAACCGCGTCCCGGGAATCCGAGATGATCATCGTGGAACTCTTAAAAGAGATTCCCCAGCGGGTACAGTACGTGATCGTCAACGAAGCCGGAGCCTCCGTCTACTCTGCCAGCAAGCTGGCCACGGAAGAGTTCCCCAACTTCGATGTAGGACAAAGAAGTGCCGCTTCCATAGCCAGAAGGCTGCAGGACCCATTAGCTGAACTGGTCAAGATCGACCCCAAATCCATCGGCGTGGGCCAGTACCAGCATGATATGAACCAGAAAAAGCTGGGCGAGCAGTTAAGCGGTGTAGTGGAAGATGCGGTAAATAAAGTGGGAGTGGACCTGAACACTGCCTCCGCTTCCCTGCTGGGCTATATCTCCGGTATCTCCAAAGTCATTGCCCAGAACATCGTAACTTACCGGGAGGAAAACGGCAGATTCCGGGGACGCAGAGGCCTGCTGAAAGTGGCTAAGCTGGGTCCGAAAGCCTACGAACAATGTGCCGGTTTCTTAAGAATCCTGGACGGTGACAATCCCCTCGACGCCACCAGCGTACACCCTGAGAGCTATACAGCCACGGAGAAGCTGCTGGAAAAATTAGGCTATACCAAGGAAGACATCAAAGAACGCCGGCTTAACGGCATTACCAAACAAGTGCGGGATTATAAGAAACTGTCCCAGGAATTGGAGATCGGAGAGATTACCCTGCGGGATATCGTAAAGGAACTGGAAAAGCCGGCCCGTGATCCCAGAGAGGAGATGCCCAAGCCGATCCTGCGCACCGACGTGCTGGAAATGAAGGATCTGACAGCTGGAATGGTGCTTAAAGGCACGGTACGAAACGTCATCGATTTCGGGGTATTCGTGGATATTGGCGTCCATCAGGACGGCCTGGTGCACATTTCCCAGCTGACCAATAAGAAATTCGTGAAGCATCCGCTGGAAGTAGTCAGCGTCGGTGACATTGTAGAAGTAAAGGTTATGAGTGTGGATCTGGCGAAAAAGAGAATTCAGCTGACTATGATCCTATAACCTCACTCATTCGGAGGGGACTGGCATCTTTTGGCAGGAAAGTCGGTCTCTCAAGCAACTGCGTAGAGAAAGGGGCCTGTCCCCTGATACTGGACGATTCAAGTGAATCTTGACAAGTGCTTCCAGCCGCAGTATGATAACAGTGAACTGCATAAGGAGATTCTTCGGGGCAGGGTGACTTCCATGGATGGAAGAATTCCCGACCGGCGGTAAAGTCCGCGACCCGCTGCAAGGCGGCTGATCTGGTGAGTGTAATTTCCAAAAGAAATGCATCAATTCCAGGACCGACAGTAAAGTCTGGATGAAAGAAGAGAGATACGGAAACCGTTGCTGATTCGTGATGGGACCAGCACAGATCCGTACATAAGTCTAATTACAATGCCCTGAATATCACATTCAGGGCTATTTTTTTATTTCATAGGAAAGTGCTCCTATGAAATAAAAAACGCTCCGCGGGGATCGCACTGCGGTGGAAAGGAAGATGCCGCTTGCGCGGCCCGCCGCAGGCGGAGAGTTTCGCAAGCGAAACTCTTTTTCATTCATGGGAAGAGCTCCTTATACACCCAAACCATCATCAAAACATTATAAGGAGAGTGCAAACATGAGCACAAACGTAGGCGTCATCAAAAAAAGTAAAGTAAACATCCGCACCATCGTCCAGATCGGCATGCTGTCAGCCATCGCCACCGTACTAATGCTATTTGAAATTCCACTGCCCTTTATGGCCCCCAGCTTCTATGAACTGGACTTCAGCGAGGTCCCGGTCCTCATCGGCTGTTTCGCTATGGGCCCTATAGCGGGAGTCCTCATCGAATTGGTCAAGATACTCTTGAATCTGGTCATAAACGGAACCATAACAGCCGGAGTCGGCGAAGCCGCCAACTTCCTGATCGGCTGTGCCTTCATCCTGCCCGCCGGTATGATCTACAAGCACCGCAAATCCAGAAAGACGGCCATTATCGGTATGGCAGCAGGCACTGTGACCATGACGATACTGGGCTGTTTCCTCAATGCCTACGTCCTGCTCCCTGCTTATGCTTCCGCATTTGGCTGGCCATTAACCTCCATCATTGAGATGGGATCTGCGATCAACCCGGTCGTCAAAAGCCTGCCCACCTTCGTAATCCTGATGGTAGCCCCCTTTAACATCCTGAAAGGAGTCGTGGTCTCCCTGATTACCTTCCTTCTCTACAAATATATCAGTCCTATCCTTCATAGAGGAAGCCGCTGAGCCAGGAACGTTCCTTTCAATCCCAATCAATTACATATTTACAACCCTGCCCGGCAAGTCTATAATCAGAAGATAGAAAGCGAGGGCAAACACCATGATTACGAAGAGAGTAGATGATTCCAAGACAGAACAGGCATATGTATTATTGCCGAAACATATCAATGGTTATGGAAGGCTGTTTGGTGGAATGCTCATGCAGTGGATTGATGAGATGGCGGGTATCGTGTCCAGGAGACACTGTGGAATGGAGATCACGACGGCGGCGATTGATCATTTGACATTCAAACACGCTGCATATAAAAACCAGACGATCGTATTGATAGGAAAAGTTACCTATGTAGGACGGACCTCCATGGAGATCCGTGTAGATACTTATGTGGAAGCGCTGGATGGCACCAGACGTCTGATCAATACTGCGTATGTGGTGATGGTAGCCATCGACGAACAGGGAAATGCGCAGGAAGTGCCCGGTCTCAGACTGGAAACCGAAATGGACAGAATAGAGTGGGAAAGTGGAAAACGCAGATATGAGCTGCGCAGATTACGCCATCAGGAAGGATTCTGATGGCGTTTCTTATTCCAGTTACGCGGCTCGCCGCAGGCGGATGGCTGCGCACGCCAAACGCCCTAGTCTTCTTAAGAAAAACTTTTGAATTTCCACCACAAAAAATGAAGAAACCCCTGCTATACTCACAGATGGAAAAAATATGTTGACAAAATAAGTGGTTCGTATTATTGTATTAATCAAGTAATACAAAAACTAGAAAGAAGTGAAGGGAACATGGATATGCTCATTCAAGTGCAGGATCTTAGCAAGATTTATAATCCGGGCGAAAATGAAGTGCGAGCTCTGGACCATGTCAGCCTGGAGATTGATCGGGGAGAATTCGTGGCGATTATCGGACACTCCGGTTCCGGTAAATCCACCTTGATGAATATGCTGGGATGTCTGGATGTACCGTCATCCGGCCTATATTATCTGAATGGCCAGGATGTTTCGGGACTGTCGGATAATGAATTATCGGATATCCGAAACCGTGAGATCGGTTTCATTTTCCAGGGATTCAATTTGATTGCTAATCTGACTGCCATTGAAAATGTGGAGCTGCCTTTAATATACCGGGGGATTGGAAAAAGACAGCGGCATGAACTGGCGGTGGAAGCATTGAACCTGGTGGGGCTGACCCATCGGATGGATCACAAGCCATCCCAGATGTCCGGCGGGCAGCAGCAGAGAGTGGCCATCGCCCGGGCAGTGGCGGCGAAACCCCCAGTGATACTGGCCGATGAACCGACCGGTAATCTGGACTCCAAGTCCAGCGCCGACATTTTGAAAATGTTAAAGGAGCTGCACCGGACGGGCAGAACGGTTATATTGATTACACATGATAACGACATTGCCGCGCAGGTAAAGCGGGTAATCCGGATCAAAGACGGTTATGTCGAAGCTGATTATTTCAACAAGAGTGAGGAGTGTGTGGAAAATGAAAAAGCAGAATAAAGCAGAAGGGGCACCTGCACAGAACGCGGCAGCGCCGATAGCACAGAAACCCCGTAAAAAACATAAACATCTGGTAAGGATACTCATCGCACTGGGGGTAGTTCTCGCCTTATTGGTGCTGTTTGTTGTGCCGAAGTTATTTCAGAAACCAGTTTATCCATCGGTAAATGTAGCGGCCGCGATAAAGGGAAATGTTCAGACAGCACTGGATACCAGCGGCATCGTTAAGAGCGAGGAGGTCAAGACCTATTTCTCGCCGGTAAACGCCACAATTCAGGAGTTAAATGTAAGAGAAGGAGATCCCGTATCAGAAGGCGATAAGCTGGTCGTATTCGATCTGACGGATCTGGAAGACAAAAATAAAGAGGCAGAACTTCAGCAGGCCGCCAGCCAGTACGGTTATCAGGATTCCGTGCAGAAGAGCCGGGAAGGCAGCGCCGACTTAAACGACGCGAAATCAAACCTGGATACTCTGAATCAGCAGATCCGGGAAAAGAAAGATGAGATCACCCGTATTCAGGATGCGATGAACGCGGATGCGATTGAATTCCAGCAGGAGCTGGAGGATTGGAAAAATGAACAGCAGCAGGCGCCTCAGAGCACACCGGTACCGACAGCTACGCCGGATCCTGCTGATCCGAATGCAACACCGGTTCCGGCCACCCCGACGCCTACGCAGTCTCCGGCCAGCGATATGCCTACATACACCGCTGATGCAAAACTGCAGGCACGTCTGGAAAGCGCGAATTCTGAACTGGCTGAATTACAGGCGAAAAAATCCGAGTACGAGGCTCAGAAATCTCAAGCTGAGGCTTCCATCCTGACCGGGAACGCGTCGGCCCAGTTAAAAGCAAATAATGAATTGACCAAGTTAAGCGGTCTGAGTGTGGAAGAATTACTGGAAAAAGGGCGTGAGGGAATCTCCGCAGACTTCTCAGGTGTGGTGACCAAGGTCAGCGCACAACAGGGCGGACCGACTACACAGGGCGGTGAACTGTTCACGGTATCCAGTAACAAGGATGTGGTTTTGGAAATCAAAGTATCCAAATACGATCTGGAAAAGATCGCGGTAGGCCAGAAAGCGATCATCACTATGGTGGGAAAAGAATACACCGGAGAAGTGACCAGAATCAACCGGATGGCTTCCGTCAATGAAAAGGGAACCCCGGTAGTGGCAGCGGAAGTTAAATTTGACAATCCGGATGAAAATATTTATTTAGGTGTAGAGGCCAAGGTGTCCATTCAGGGCGATCGTGCAGAAAATGTTGTACTGGTTCCCTCTGAAGCGATCAACACAGGGACGGACGGAACTTTCTGCTACGTGGTAGTGGATGGGAAAATAGCCAAGAGAATGGTGACCACCGGCATTTCTTCCGATGAATATATCGAAGTAAAAGAAGGAATCAACGAGGGAGACCAGGTCATCACCAGTGTGACTGTCAACATGCAGGAAGGCATGCAGGTAAATCCGGTAGATGTGAACGCGGGTGCGGCAGGCGCAGCCGGAGCAGAGACGGATGCGGCTCAGGATGATGCAGCAGGAGCCGTACAGGAGTAACAGGAAGGAGCAGTAAGATATGGCACAACTATTAGAATATCTCAAGATGGCCATAGATAATATCCGATCCAATAAGGGACGTTCCTTTCTGACCATGCTGGGAATCATTATCGGTATCGCCTCGGTTATCGCGATCATGTCGATCGGTACCGGCGTGAAGAGCCAGTTCAGCGATGAACTGAACGCCATCGCCGGAGGCCAGGTATATATCTATGTAAATGAAAACGCGGAGGGCGGAAGCAGTTATATCACGCAGGAGGATATCGACGCGATCAAAAGCAAGATTGCCCATGTAAAAGGGGTGTCCCCTACGGAAGGTTTCTACGGAAGCGTTCTGACTGGAAAAGGAAATTTCGACTTACAGATTACAGCAGGGACCGCGGATTATCAATATGTCATGAATCAGGAACTTGCCCGGGGGCATTATTTTACCGAGGAAGACTTTGAAGACGGCAGACTGGTAGGCGTCATCAGCCAGACAGATGCCATCGCTATGTACGGTACCGATGACGTAATCGGCATGACGATGGAAGTTACGCTTTGGAATATTACCAAAGAAGTGACTATCGTAGGTGTGAAAAAAGTGGAAAACGGAACATTTGTAACCTATACCTATGATGGAATGCCCATGAGTATAGAGATGCCGTACACAGCCATGTCGGCATTTGATTACTATCCGGAGGATACCGGATTCTACAGCATCTACATCGTAACAGAGGGGAACAAATACTCGTCCGCTGTTGCCGATGAAGCCATCCGGATGCTGGAGGCCAGACATCAGAACGCGGGAAAAGGCGCGTACATGATGCAGGATTTTAACGACCAGATGGCACAGATCAACAGTATGCTGGATATGATCACGACCTTTATCGCTCTGGTCGCCGCCATATCACTGCTGGTGGGCGGTATCGGAGTAATGAATATCATGCTGGTATCCGTAACCGAGCGTACCAGGGAGATTGGTATCCGAAAGGCGCTGGGCGCCAGAACGGGATCGATCATGCTTCAGTTCCTGGCCGAATCCTCGATTATCACGGTGATCGGCGGTATTATAGGAATCCTGGTCGGAATAGGCGGGGCGGCGCTGATCGGAATGCTTTCCGGCGGGACGATTGCTCCGAAGACCAGCTTTGGAACGGTTATTGTGGCGACGCTGTTCTCTACTGCGGTCGGATTGTTCTTTGGGATTTATCCGGCTAAGAAGGCGGCGAAGTTGAGCCCGATTGAGGCTCTGCGCAGGGAATAAGGGGATGTTTTCCCAAAAGTATGGAGGGAGCCGGCTGTTATGGGGCTGGGGTGCAAGCGGCGCCCGGCTCTGACAGACGCCCCCCGGCCATGTGGGCGGAGTGCATCCACCTGTTCCGGCACTTAGGGCTTGATCCCGAGTGAAATCTAAATGAAATCTGCCCCGGCTGTTATGGGTGCGTGGCTTATTCGCTCCGATTGCTTGATGCAATCGCAGCTCAGAAGCCACCGGAATTCTGTTTGGAAAACAGAATTCCGCCCATAACAGCCGGGGCAGATTTCATTAAGATTTCTCTCGGGCGCCCTATGTGCCGGAACAGGTGGATGCACTCCGCCCACATGGCCAGGGGGCGTCTGTCAGAGCCGGGCGCCGCTTGCACCCCAGCCCCATAACAGCCGGCTCCCTCCATACTTTTGGGAAAACCTTTTTATGGCTAGGTGTATCTGCATAGACATAGATTGATGATGGGGGAGATTGGATGTGGGAGATGGTATGAGTATTGTTGTAGGAGGATGATTCGGTTATAATAGAAATAATAGCGTTCAAAAAAGCTTCGCTGACTATTTTTTATGCATTGCTTAGTTTGCGTGATAGAGTTCTGTATTGGGATACGGAGGTTATGACATGTTGGATAAGGTTCTGGCCGGGAAGTTTATGGAGCGGGTGCAGAATTATACGGATTATAATGTGAATATTATGGATGAAAAGGGGATTATCATCGCCAGTAAGGATGAGAAGAGAGTGGGGAGCTTCCATGAGGTCGCTTATCGGATCCTTCAGGGGGAGGGGGATGAGATCAGCGTCAGTGAAAAGGACGGGTTCCTGGGAGTGAAGGAAGGGGTAAATATCGCGATCGTTGAGAACCGGAAGCGGATCGGGGTGATCGGGATTACAGGGAAGGCCCGGGAGATTAAGCCGATCGCGCTGGTGATGAAGATGGCGGTGGAGACTATGCTGGAATATGAGCATTATAAGGATGATATGGCCAGGCGCAGGAATGAGAAAGAGAAGTTTATGGGATTTCTGCTGTATGGCGGCTACCGGGACCGGGATGAGCTGTATCAGCTGGCTAAGAGACTGAATTATAAGAGGCATGTTGTGAGGATACCCATTCTTGCGGGCGTACAGGGTGGTAATGAGGCGGAGCTGTATAGCATAGAGGAACAGCTGCTGGCGGGGATCAAACAGAGCCCTTATCATGGAAGCCAGGATATATCGTTTATTCCCGGGGAAGGGATGGTTTTGATTTTTAAGACAGTTGGGGGCGATGCGAAGAATGTCCCCGGCAGATACAGGGATGAGATCAGGACGTATGTGGAGTCTTTTTCAGATGATGTGAAAAAGAAGGGGATTTTCTGCCGGTATTTTGTCGGTTCCATTCAAAACAGTCTGGATCAATATCAGGTGGGTTTCCGGCATTGCCAATGGTTGAAGGACCGGCCGGCAGATAACGGTGAGACTTTGTTTTTTTACGATTTTGTGGATGATTATTTCAGCAGCCTGGTGCCGGCGACGGAATTGCATGGAATGTTTCAGGCCTTTTGTACGGCATTGGATGGGGAGACAAAGGAGACGCTGGTCGAGCTTATCCGGGCGCTGGACCGGAATGACTATAATCTGGTAAAGAGCAGCCAGGATTTGTTTATACATAAAAATACATTGGTGTTCCGGCTGAATAAGATCAGGGAGCTGCTGAACGTGAATCCGGTGCAGAAAACCAGGGAGAGGGAATTCCTGAAGTATCTGTGCCGTTATCTGGAGAGCAGTAGTTTGTGATTTATGCCTATATCGGCAAAAACACTAGAATTTAAGGTGAATGAAGAATTGAAATATTGCCGATAATAGTATATAATTATTTAATGGAGGGAAAGCATGTGAAATTTATATCGGTTTCGGAAATGGCAAAGAGATGGAACATATCGGAACGTACAGTACGCAACTATTGTTTTCAGGGACAAATTCCAGATGCTTTTTTGTCGGGTAAAACATGGAATATTCCAGATACTGCGGTGCGGCCGAAACGTCTCAAAAAACATCAGAATATCCCAACGACATTATTGGAGGTTTTGAAGCAAGAGAAGTCAGGAAAAGTATCTGGCGGAATTTATCATAAAATACAAATTGAATTAACATACAACTCTAATCATATAGAGGGCAGCAGACTGACTCATGATCAGACCCGTTATATTTATGAAACCAATACAATCGGTGTAGAAAATGAGATATTGAATGTTGATGACATTGTGGAAACGGCGAATCATTTTCGATGTATTGATATGGTAATAGACCAGGCTGCTTATTTGTTGACAGAGAGATTTATAAAAGAACTTCACGCTGTGTTGAAAAATGGAACAAGTGACAGCCGTAAAGACTGGTTTGTAGTAGGTGGCTATAAAAAGTTGCCTAATGAAGTTGGAGGATTAGAAACAGTACAACCGGAACGAGTGCACGGCGAAATTCAAAAATTATTAAAAAGTTATAATTCTTCGAAAAAAAAATCAATGGACGAAATTTTAGATTTTCATGTAAAATTTGAACGTATACATCCTTTTCAAGACGGTAATGGCCGTGTTGGAAGACTGATATTATTAAAAGAATGTCTTAGAAATGACGTTGTTCCATTTATTATTGATGAGAATTTGAAAATGTTTTACTATCGCGGACTCCGTGAATGGAATACAGAGCAAGGCTATCTTAAAGACACATGTCTGACTGCACAGGATCAGTTTAAAAAGTATTTAAACTACTTCAGAATTCCTTTTTGTGAATATGCTGAGAACGGATAAGATGCTGTAATTTGTGCCCAGGGTACAAATTTATGGCATTTTTTTGTGTGGATGCCGGTTGGAATTCCGGAGCAGATCTTTTACAATAGTTTTAAAAGGATGGCGTGTAAGCAAAAAGGGCGCCTTTGGAGGAAAATGTATGAAATTTGTTTTTGCACCGGATTCTTTTAAAGGGACTCTGACTTCTTTGCAGGTCGCGGAGATATTGACAAAAGAGGCCCGGAAGATTTTTGATGATGTGACGACGGTCTCTGTGCAGATCGCGGATGGCGGAGAAGGAACACTGGAAACCCTGGTAGACCAGACGAAGGGGGAATATATCCGGCAGTGCGTGTTGGACCCTTTAGGGCGGGAGATTGAGAGCGGATTTGGAAAGCTGTATGAGAGCACTGCGATTATCGAGATGGCGAAAGCTTCTGGCCTGCCTTTGTTAAAAAAAGAGGAACGCAACCCGCTTCGGACGTCAACGTATGGAACCGGACAGCTGATCCGCGCGGCGCTTGATCAGAATTTTAGGCATATCTATATCGCATTGGGCGGAAGTGCCACCAATGATGGCGGAATGGGCGCTTTGGCCGCACTGGGGGTCCGCTTCCTGGACGATGATGGAGCAGAACTGGAACCGGCGGGTGAAAATCTGATCCGCATCCGGGATCTGGATACAACAGGTCTGCATCCAGGGGTTGCCGGCTGTAAGTTTACCCTGATCTGTGATGTCAAAAATCCGTTGGTGGGAGCCGATGGGGCCACCTATGTATTCGGCAGGCAAAAAGGTGCTACCGATGTTATGCTGGATGAGCTGGAGAGAGGGATGCTGCAGTATGCCTCTGTTGTGGAATCCAAATATAAAGTAAAGATCCGGGAGATTCCGGGCGGTGGAGCGGCCGGTGGAATTGGAGCGGCTTTACACTTTTTCCTGAACGCGCAGATAAAACCGGGTATCGAGACAATCCTGGATATGCTGCATTTTGATGAGCTTCTGGAAGGAGCGGATCTGGTGGTTACCGGCGAAGGGAAGCTGGATTGGCAATCTGCTTTTGGCAAGGTTCCCAGTGGTGTGGGATTGCGGTGCAAACAAAAGAATATACCGGCTGTGGCCCTGGTGGGAGCTGTCGGCAGAAATGCATCGGATATTTATGACTATGGCATAGACACTGTTTTTACATCTGTATCTTCTGTTACCAGTGAAGAAGAGGTGATGGCCCATGCACAGGAAATGCTGGAGGATGCCGCAAACAGGATGTTCCGCTGCATTCAAGTGGGAATGAAGATTCGCTGAGGGAGGACGATATTCGGCACATTTTGCCGAATATCGTTTACAAAGACATACTTTGTAAATAAATAGATTGACATTATACAATCTATATGGTATTTTAACGGTGAAAAAAACAATGCATGATGCATTATATGGCAAATTAGACAAAATAGTATAAAAAGAATGTTAAAAATATAGCAATTAAACAAAGAGGAGGATTATATGGTGTTAAAAATTGGATTTATCGGACTGGGACATATGGGTCTGCCTATGGCGTTGAATCTATGCAAAGCCGGTTATCCGGTATTTGTGCATTCCTCGAACAGGCAGAGCAGCAGCCGCATCCAGGAGGCCGGAGGACATGAGATTGCTTCTTTTGCAAAGATGGCTCGTACCCTGGATGTGATCATCACTATCGTACCCGCCGATCAGGAAATCATGGACATTTATCTGGGGGAAGACGGAATTCTGGAGCATGCCCGCGAAGGATTGATCTGCATTGATATGACATCGGCTATGGGAGACACCAAACGGCAGGTGTTCCGGCATATCAGCCGGCTCGAAAGACAGATCGGGTTCGCGGATGCGCCGGTGAGCGGGGGAGTAACGGGAGCTGAGAACGGAACCCTGACCATTATGGCGGGCTGCCAAAGAGAACTGCTGGAGGTCATAAGACCGGTACTTGCGGCCATGGGAAAGAAGATCGTCTACTGTGGGGACATCGGCAGCGGATCTGATATCAAGATGATCAATCAGATGCTGAATGCCGCCAATACTGCGATCGCCGCGGAGACCGTCTGCCTGGCGGAAAAGTTGGATTTGGACCTTCAGACACTCTGCGATGTGGTCAACGACAGCAGCGGCGGAAGCTTTATCTTTAAAAATAATGTACCGAAGTTTTTCCTCACCGGAGACCATACGCCGGGATTCCGGCTGGATCTTATGAAGAAGGATATCGGCCTGTACAGGGAGACGGCTGAGCGGGAGAAGGCGTTTTCACCGCTGTCCGCCATGGTATATGAGCTGTACAAAGCGGTTTCGAATCAGGGGGGAGGAGATAGGAACTATACGTATATTATGAAATGGATGGAAGAAAACCAGAGAAGAGATATCTAAAGCAGAAAAAGGAGGCGGAATCAATATGAAAATCGTAGTATTGGACGGATATACCGAAAATCCCGGGGATCTGTCCTGGGAGGGACTGGAAAGGCTGGGAGAGCTGACCGTTTATGATCGTACACCCCATGACGACTCGGTGATTCAAAGCAGGATCGGGGATGCGTCGCTTATTTTTACCAACAAGACACCTCTGAGCGCGGCTGTCATACAGGCATCGGGAAACCTGCGCTACATAGGGGTTTTGGCCACCGGTTATAATGTGGTGGATACCCGGGCGGCAAAAGAGCAAAAGATCGTGGTCAGTAACATACAAAGCTACGGTACGGCTGCTGTTGCCCAGTTTGCTATAGGGCTGCTTCTGGAGATCTGCCATCATATCGGCTATCACAGCGATGTGGTTCATCAGGGAAAATGGGAAGCCTGCCCGGACTGGTGTTTCTGGGATTACCCGCTGATCGAGCTGGACGGGAAAACCATGGGGATTATCGGTTTCGGACGGATCGGACAGCAGACAGCCAGACTGGCTGCAGCTCTCGGTATGAAGATTCTGGCATATGATTCCTATCAGGATCCCGGTCTTGCCGGGAGAGATGTACGTTATGTGACTCTGGAGGAATTACTAGGTGAGTCGGATGTCATAACGCTGCACTGTCCGTTGTTCCCGGATACCGAGGGGATCATCAATCGGGACACGATCGCGAAGATGAAGGATGGAGTGATCATCCTGAATAATTCCCGGGGCCAGCTGGTGGTGGAGGAAGATCTGGCAGCGGGGCTGATCAGCGGGAAAGTCGGGGCGGCCGGCCTGGATGTGGTTTCCACGGAACCCATCCGCGGTGAGAATCCGCTGCTGAAAGCGCCGAACTGTATTATTACACCGCATATTTCCTGGGCTTCCCGGGAGTCCAGACAGCGCCTGATGGATCTGGCTGTGGAAAACGCGGCAGCTTTTTTAGACGGGCATCCACAGAATGTGGTGAACGCATAGATGGACGGAACAGAAAGGGAAAGAGGGATAAGGAAAAATGGATGTACAAATAGTAGCATGGCAGGATCTGAGAGAATATTGTAAAAATCTGCTGATGTCCCAGGGACTTTTGGAAGAGCAGGCCTTCGTGGCGGCGGACAATCTGGTAGACGCGGATCTGTGTGGAGTGGAATCTCATGGAGTAAGCAGGATGACCATCTATATGAAACGGCTGGAAACCAAAGTGGTCTCCTCAGACTTCAAGGTAAAGACGGAACAGGAATATGCGGGCAGCCTGGAGATCGATGCCTGTAATTCTATGGGGATCTGTGTGGGGGCATATGCGATGAACCGCTGCATAGAAAAGGCGAAGGATGCGGGATCCTGTTTTGCGGCGGTAAAGCATTCGAATCATTACGGAATGGCATCCTATTATGTCAGAATGGCGGCGGAACAGGGGATGATCGGGATCACCGGGACCAACGCACCGCCCAACATCGCACCTTGGGGCAGCAGGCAGTCTTATGTTGGAACGAATCCCATCGCTTTGTCCGCACCTACCAATGGGATGCCCATGATCCTGGACATGGCGCCCAGCACCGTGGCTATGGGGAAAGTGATCCTGGCCGCTAAACTGGGGAACAGCATTCCGGAAGGCTGGGCACTCACGAAGGAAGGAGAGCCGACCACGGATCCGAACCTGGGGATGAAAGGGACGGTAGTGCCGATCGGCGGACCCAAGGGTTACGGTTTGTCCCTGTTTATGGATGTGTTCAGCGGTATCTTAAGCGGCGCCCAGTTCGGACCGCATTTGAATAATATGTGGAATGATTTTGAACATCCTCAGGATGTGGGACATTTTTTCATTGCGGTTGATATCTCTAAGTTTACGGACCCGGACTTATTTCGGGATAGGATGGACACGATGACCGCGGAGATTAAAAGCCTTCCGAAGAAAGACGGAGTCAGGGAAATTATGGTGCCGGGTGAGCTTGAGTATCGCAGAAAAGAAGAGCGGAAGAAAAATGGAATTCCTTTATCTGCAGTAGTTTATGAAGAATTACGGGCTTTGTCAAAGAGATATCAGGTACCTTTTACTATATAAAATAGTCGCGGCAAGTGCGGCATTGGAGAAACGGCGGCACAAAATTGGAGGAAAAGATGAACGAGTTAAGAATTATGGATTGTACCCTGCGGGACGGGGCGAACGTAGTGGGAAAAGGCTTTGACGCAGATCTGACCAGGATGATGCTGAAGGGTCTGATTGAAAGTAATATTAAAACAATAGAATTTGGAAACTGTCTGGGACTGGGTGCCTACGAGGCGGATCACTCCATCGCGCCGCTTAGCGATACCGAGTATCTGGAATTAGCGCAGCCCTATTTGAATCAGGCGGAAATCGGAATGTTCATGGGAGCGAAAAACGCCTCGGACGGGAATATCGCGCTGGCCGCCCGCTATGGACTGAATTTCCTCAGAATCGGAGCGAACGCGGGAGATGGGGAGTGTGCCAGAGAAGGAATCCGGCTGGTGAAGAAATATGGGATGGTCTGCCGCTATTCCCTGATGAAAGCATACATTCTGTCTCCTGATGAACTGGCGCAGGAAGCGAAGATGTTAGAGGCATGCGGACTGGATGAGATCACGATCATGGATTCCGCGGGTACGATGGTACCGGATGAGGTCAGTGAATATGTGGAAAAGATGTCGGCAGCCGTACAGATCCCCATCGCCTTTCATGGGCATAATAACCTGGGGCTGTCCGTAGCCAATGCGCTGGCGGCACAAAAGGCGGGGGCAACAGTCTTTGATACCGGCTTGATGGGAATGGCACGGAGCGCGGGGAACTGCGCCACCGAATTAGCGGTAGCCGCTTTTCAACGGAAAAATATGATGCATGATGTAAGATTATACCAATTACTGGAGTTTATTGAAAAAGAACTGGCCCCGGCCATGGATAAATACCATTATCGCGCTTCTGTCTCGCCATTGGATTTGATCTATGGTATGGCAGGATGCCATTCCAGCTTTGCGGCGAGGTTTGAGCAGATAGCAAAAGAAAAGGGAGTGCCCCTTTATCCGTTGATCGTCAAGGTTTCCGCAATTGACCGGAAAAACCCATCACAAGAATTAATTAAGAAAGCTGCGGATGAATTGAAATAGCTTACGCTTTAAACATACATAAGATTATAGAATTCGATAACGGAAATCAATCAAGTTGCCATAAGAGGTAAAAATGAGACAGGGGGTGGAGCATCCGGACGAGATGGACGATACATAGTAAAATGAAGAAATTTTAGAATTGGGTGCAGGGTAAATTAAAAAAAGGAGGATTCATATGATGAAAAAAATGAGCAGAAGAATGGCGGCAGTCATTTTGGCGGGAACGATGATTTTAACACTTATGGGATGTGAAAGTGCGAAAGAAGACGAGCAGGCGTCGTCGAAATCGGCGGAAACACCGAAGGCGGATGCAGGAGAAGAACAGCCGGGGGCGGCAGAACTGTCCATGTTTGTGCAGCTGGACCCTAAGACAGCCGCGTCCAGGAAATCACTTTCAGAAGTACCGGCAGTCCAGGAGATCGAGAAACGTACCGGGATTACCATCGAGTTTCTGCATCCGGCCGGAAATGATCTGGCGGAACAGTTAAGCTTGATTCTGGCGGCCAATGATCTGCCGGATCTGTTCTCCGTAATCTGGAACACAATTCCCGGCGGCGTGGATAAATTGTATAACAGCGGCCAGATCATAGATTTGAGCGGTTATATCGACACAGACATGCCGAACTTCAAAAAACTGATGGATGCCCATCCGGAAATCAAGACGCAGATGGTGACCGATGACGGGAAGGTACTGATGCTTCCGGAACTGCGGCTGGAAGAATCCACGCAGTACTTTGAATGCTTCTTTATCCGCAATGACTGGCTGGAAGCGGTAGGGAAAGAGACACCAACCACCATAGACGAACTTCATGACGTATTACTGGCATTCAAGACCCAGGACCCGAATGGAAACGGGAAACAGGATGAAATACCGTTCGTCTCCGGTTCCGACCAGCCGGGCGTGGAACGCTTGGGATATCTGTATGGAATCAACACCGCATGGGCAGCCAGTAATTGTATGTATGTGGACGACGGCAAAGTAAAGTTCGGGCCGGCAGAGGATACGTACCGCGATTATGTGACGACCATGAATCAGTGGTATAAAGAAGGGCTCATTGATCCGGATTATCTAAGCAGTGATGCATCCGGCAGGGACGCTAAGATCACGAGTGAGGCCGGCGGAATGTTCTATGGAAAGATGAATGGACAGCAGGCGGTGTACCTGGGCGCCATGGCGGATCAGAACCCGGACTTTGATCTGGTTGCGCTGCCCTATGTAAATGCACCGGATGGTAATGCTTATGACTTTAATTCCACATACTGTGTTGGAGTATCCGGAATCGCCGTCTCCGCCCAGTGCGAAGATGTAAAAACAGCGCTGAAATTTGTGGATTATCTGTATTCGGACGAAGGAAATCTGATCTCCAATTTCGGCATTGAGGGGGATACTTATGAGATCGTGGACGGGATTCCGAAATACACGGAAAAAGTGACTAAGAATGAGGAAGGCTTGTCTCTGGTACAGTCGATTGCCAAATATACCATCGGCGGCATCCAGCCCAGAATGATCAACGACATCAACTACTGGGACGCGGTCATGACCTACCCGCAGCAGAAAACCGTATATGAGTCCTGTTCTAAAGCAACCAGAGACCGGATGCTTCCGCTGGTCAGCATGACAATGGATGAATCTACTGAGGTAAACGGAATCTTTGCGGACTTAAAGCCCTATATACAGGAAATGACCAATAAATTCATTATGGGGGATATCGGCCTGTCGGAATTCGATACCTATATCGAAAATGTAAAATCCATGAATATAGACACGGCAATCGCGGATTATCAGGCGGCTTACGACCGATTTAGCAAGAGATAAGTTGATCCGTGTATCAATAAGATCCTGTCAGAAGGACCCTGATACAAGCATTTTTTAAACACGCTCTGGGACTGGAACAGATATAGGAGGAAGGAGAGCAACACAGATGATCAGTTTGTTTGATAAAATATACGGCTGCGAAGCAGCAGGCTCCATCGGAAACTCCATGGGGGAGATCATGGAGGGATGGACCATAGCACAGAGAAAGGAACGGCTGGGTTATGTGACGGAACTTTTGCCGGTGGAGAAGCCGGAGATGGATGGGCGGCTCAACCGGACGAATCCGGCCGATGTGAACCTTGGGAAGCCGCTGATCTACCACGGGCACAGGAGAGCCGCCGGGACCACGGAGGACGGGGAGGAGCGGCACCGGCTGTGTGCCACTGCCATTATCGAGAAGCAGGGCAGAATCGATGTGATGGACCTGGCCAGGATCTGGATCCGGGATTTAAAACCGGAGAATTTCGGTTATCTGCTGGGTCCGCAGGATCAGATTATCTTTTACGCGCTTCAGGCCGGAGTACCGCCCCAGGAAGTGGGCCGCTACGCTTCGTGGCCGGGATTCTACGGAACCAGCAAGATGATGTCACCCATCGGGGAGGTCAACGCCTGCTGCCCGAAGATGGCTGCCATGGATGCGGCCAACGTGGGACGGATTAAGGATGTGCAGGGGATGTCCGGAAATTACGCCATCGAAGTGTGCAGTGCCTACGCGGCCGCGGTGGCGGAAGCGCTCAAACCGGATGCCACTGTTTCCAGCGTGATCGATACGGCTCTTGGCTGTCTGAGCTGGTCTGCGCGCTCGGACTGTATGGAGGCGCTGAAATGGGCGGATGGGTGCGATGACATAGAAGAATACGGCCGCCAGTTTGAGAAAAAGTACGAGGGACGCCCGGTATCCAATGCGGTGGAAATTTTCTCGGCAGCTCTTGGGATTTTTCAGATGGTGGACGGGCATCCAAAAGATGCGGTTATCTACGGGGTCAATTCCGGCAGGGACACGGACTGCCGCGCCCATACGGCCGGCTCACTGGCCGGCGCATTGAGGGGAGTCTTTGAAATCCCGGAAAACTGGATTCGTCAGGTGGATGAAGCCATGAAGGTCAACGAGTACACGGTATCCAGAAGGACGATCCGGGAATCGGCGGAAGGGCTCTATCAGGCGGCTCTGTGTAATATGGAAGAAATGAAACAGACGGTGGCATGGCTGGAAGAACAGATCCATTAAAGGAATCGTGTCTCCCTGAACGAAGGGGACAGATCAGAGATAAGAATAAGACATGGAGATTGCTTATGGTAAATAAAAAGACGATAAAGCCACGTAAAAGCTTTGGACAACGGGTAAAAGTAGAATTGTCCAGACACAAATATTTATATCTGATGCTGATTCCGGTGGCGCTTTATTACATTATATTTTTGTACGTTCCGATGTATGGATCAATCATCGCGTTCAAAGATTACCGGCCGGACCTCGGAATCCTGGGCAGCCCCTGGGTGGGACTCAAGCATTTTAAAGATTTCTTTACTTCCATATACGCATGGAGAGTCATCCGTAATACGCTGCAGATCAGTCTGGGAACCCTGTTGTTCGGGTTCCCGGCACCGATCATACTGGCTCTGCTGCTCAATGAGATACGTTCGAAGATATTTAAAAAGTCAGTTCAGACGCTGACCTACCTGCCGCACTTCATTTCCACGGTCGTTATTTGTTCGATTATTCTGAACTTTACCGCCACGGATGGGGTGGTAAACAGTATTATTACGGCGCTTGGCTTTGAACCGATCCAGTTTATGATCCGCGAGGAATGGTTCCAGCCGATCTATATCGGCACGACGATCTGGCAGCAGGTGGGCTGGGACTCCATCATCTATATCGCCGCATTGGCCGGGATCGACCAGCAGCTGTATGAGGCGTGCAGAATCGATGGCGGCGGGCGTCTGCGGCAGCTGCTTACGGTAACGCTGCCGGGAATCCTGCCGACGATTGTGGTCATGCTGGTTATGAACGCGGGGAAAATCATGAGCATTGGTTATGAAAAAATACTGCTTTTGTATAATTCCAATACCTATGAGACCGCAGATATTATATCAAGTTTCGTATACCGCAGGGGAATCGTGGATATGAATTACAGTTTTGCTTCCGCAGTAGGACTGTTCAATTCCGTTATCAATCTGATCCTGCTGGTATCCGTGAACCGTATCTGCCGCAAAATGACGGATAACAGCCTGTGGTAGGGCAGATACCGTGGAGGAAAAGGTATGTTTAGAAATTTTGCAAAAAAGTCCAGAGGCGAAAAGGTTTTTACCGTCCTGAATTACCTGTTTTTATCTCTGCTGACGATAATCATTATATATCCATTTGTGTATGTGGTGTTTGCTTCCTTCAGCGATCCCTTCGAAATCATGAGCTCCAGGGGCCTGCTGTTAAAGCCGAAGGGGTTTTCCCTGGAATCCTATAAGGTTGTGTTCCATAATCCGAATATCTGGAAGGGATATCTGAATACCCTTTTTATCCTGGTTTTCGGAACCGGCATCAACATCCTGCTTACGTCCTTCGCGGCCTATGCGCTTTCCAGGCCTGATTTTAAGGCGGGCAGCAAGATTATGGTACTGATCGTATTTACCATGATGTTCAATGGTGGAATTATTCCGACCTATATCCTGATCCGAAACATAGGTTTATTTAACAACCTGTTTGCGCTGATCCTGCCCACAGCGATTAATACCACAAATCTGATCATTATGCGGACGGCTTTCCGGGAAATACCGGATTCTTTGCTGGAAGCGGCGAAAATGGACGGAGCCAACGATTTCCAGCTGTTATTTAAGATCGTCATGCCGCTTTCAAAGGCGACAGTAGCGGTTATGGTTTTATTTTACGCAGTTTACCACTGGAATGCCTGGTTTAACGCTTCCCTCTACCTGATGAAACGGGAGTTGTATCCGCTGCAGCTGATCCTGCGGGATATCCTGATTCAGAATGATACGGCCAGCATGACCGTGGGAACTTCCACAACCGATACGGCAGCGGTCGGACAGACGATCAAATATGCGACCATCATGGTGTCCACTCTGCCGATCTTATGTGCCTACCCGTTTTTGCAGAGATTTTTTGTAAAAGGGGTTATGATTGGAGCTGTGAAAGAATGACAAGAGAATCCCTTCATCAATATTTTCATATCGGGACTTTACAGTGGATGTCCTATCCTGGTATGGCGGCCGTGGACGCTGTTCGGAAAATTGCCGCAGACGACTATTTTGACGCTGTGGAAATAAGCCCCGTATCGGAGGCGGAGAGGGAAGAAGTGAAAAAACTTCTGGAGCAGTCCCATCTGGCAGTCTCGTACGGCGCCCACTTTGCGCAGCTGCAGGCCGGGTGGAACCCGAATTCCCTGGCGGAGGAGGAACGGCAGTATGCGCAGCAGCAGCTGCTGCGGTGCATCGACGAAGCCGCATGGCTGGGGGCTGGGACCATGTCTTTCCTGGCCGGGAAATGGGAGCCGGGAAAGCAAAAGGAACACCTCCGACAGCTGGTGAAAACTACGGTAGAGCTTTGCAGGTATGCGGAACAAAGAAAGATGAATATTGAGCTGGAAGTGTTTGACTACGATGTGGATAAATGTGTATTCATCGGTCCGGCTTCCCTGGCGGCAGAATTTGCCACCGCAGTCAGGACGGACTGCCAGAACTTTGGGTTGATCGTGGATTTGTCACACATACCGCTGACGCATGAAAGCATGGAGCATGTGGTACATGTTTTGAGACCGTATATCACGCATTTTCACATAGGAAATGCGGTTCTGGACCGGGAAAGCCCGGCCTATGGTGATCAGCATCCCAGGTTTGGCTATCCAGCCGGCCGGAATGACGAGACGGAGCTGGCAGCGTTTTTGCGTATCCTGCGGGCTGAAGGATTTATGGACAAGAGGCGGCTGCTGCCTTTGTCTTTCGAGGTGAAGCCAAGGGTGGAGGAATCTCCTGATATTATTATATGTAATTGTAAAAGGACTCTGAATGCCGCTTGGCGAAGATTAGTCGGCAATGATTTAGAAGCGCTATGATAAGAACGATAATAATTTGATTGCCAAAGAATCAGAATAAAGAGTAGGCTTGCACATCCTATATAAAAAATGATATTGTTATACTAGAATGAATAATTTACCATAACCTGGTAATTGAATAAGGCAGTGAGAGGAATGAGTATGGAACTGACAAATGCGAACAGCAGACTGGATATCTGCCGATCCACAAGTGAGAGGGTATGTGAAATATTAAGACAGGCTGTCTGGGATCATACGCTGACAGCGGGGGAACGGCTCGTAGAAGCCAAGCTCGCAAAAACCTTGAATATTAGTATTACACCGTTGCGGCAGGCCTTTATTTTACTGACGAAAGAGGGGCTATTGACCTCCTTTCCCTATAAGGGTACCTATGTGACCTATATTACAAAGGAATATTGTCAGGACGTGCTCTTTGTACGCAAGCAGCTGGAGCCGGCTGTCTGTCAGGCAGCGTTTCCCAGGATAACGGTCCAGGATATCAAATACCTGAAAGGGCTGTGCAGACAATCCGACTATTATTATGAAAAAGGGGACAAGCTGGAAGCGATCCATTTTGATATCCTTTTTCATGAATTTTTCTTCGACCGGGCGGGGAGCGCCCTGATGCTGGAAATGTGGAATATCCTGAAAAACAGGGTGATTGCGGTGCAGTCTTACACCAAGATTCGTGAAGTGGAAAAGGGATATGTGACCGCAAGACACGGCAGTATCATAGAAGCCCTGGAAAAACAAGACCAGGAAGAGGCGATCCGATGCCTGATCAAGCACCTGGAAACCTCCACGCTGAACTACAACTTCCCCAGCGAGGACGAAGTAGAGTATAAGTAGAGGGAAACCGCGGAAGATTGTCATAGAGGGGACTGGCTTCTTCCGTCGGTAAAGCCAGCCTGCCAGTAACAGATGGCGGAAGGTGCCTGTCCCCGGATGTTGGTCTCTGGTGAGATACCGAATTCGAGCCGGCCTCCGGGGACAGGCACCTTCCGCCTTTCGTTACTGACATACAGACTTTACTGACGGAAGAAGCCAGTCCCCTAACGCGCGGGCGGATCTGGACTTGTTCCAGCCAGTATCTATTATGGTTGTCATGCGTTTTTCGGTATGCTATAATACTTTGTATTGTAGCATACCTTTTTCTATTTAATTAGGAGATTTATAACCGGAGGCGGATTGATTTTGGAAATAAAATTTGATGTAAAAATGACAGCGCAGACCATGTACGATTTTATGCTGTACCATTCCTACCGTAATTTTCAGGGAGTATTCGGAACTTTCCTGGGAGCTGCCGTTCTGATCCTGGCCATAATGACATTCGGTGATGTATCAACCGGCTATACCATCCTGTATCTTGCCTTTGCCGTAATCTTTCTGGTATACACGCCTTTAGGACTGTACACCAAGGCAAAAAGACAGGTGGCCATGACCCCGGCATTCAAAAAACCCATCACCTATATCTTAAACCCGGAAGGAATCGCGACAGAACAGGACGGCAACAAAGCGCAGGCGAAATGGTCGGATATTTACAAAGTGCGCAAGACGAAAAAGTCCCTGCTGCTCTATCTGAATAAAGTAAACGCGGTGATACTGCCGATCGAGAGCATGGGCGTCCAGTATGATGAAGTGGCCGCGTGCATCAGGGAGCATATCCCGGAGAACCGTGTCCGGATAAAAGCAAGCAGAAAGACAGGAATATAACTATGGTAATCGAAACAAACCGGGCAGAGGATACCTTTGCGCTGGGCAGAAAGGTCGGAGAACAGGCCAGGGCCGGCCAGGTCTATACCCTGGTGGGGGATCTGGGCGTCGGAAAAACCGTTTTTACACAGGGGGTTGCGCGGGGACTCGGAATAACGGAACCCATCAGCAGCCCTACCTTTACGATTATACAGGAATATGAGGAAGGGCGTCTGCCTTTCTTTCATTTTGACGTGTACCGGATCGGGGACATAGAGGAAATGGAAGAGATCGGCTATGAAGATTATTTCTACGGGGAGGGCATCTGCCTGGTTGAATGGGCCAATCTGATCGAAGAACTGATCCCTGCGGACGCAGTACATGTGGCGATTGAAAAAGATCTGGAGAGAGGCTTTGACTATCGCCGGATCACGATCACAGGAGGAATAAACCTATGAAAATTCTGGCACTTGACAGCTCCGGGCTGGTAGCGACGGTGGCTGTGGTAGAGGATGACAACCTTCTGGCAGAATATACGGTAAATTATAAAAAAACACATTCCCAGACGCTGCTGCCCATGCTGGACACCATCGCATCCATGATTGAGCTGGATCTCGACAGCATCGATGCGATCGCGGTGGCCAAAGGCCCCGGCTCCTTTACAGGTCTGCGGATCGGCTCCGCCACAGCCAAAGGACTGGGCCTGGCGCTTGACAAGCCATTAATCGGGATCCCCACGGTAGACGGACTGGCTTATAATCTGTATGGAACGGACAAGCTGATCTGCCCGCTGATGGATGCCAGACGTAACCAGGTCTATACGGGAATCTACGAATTTGTAAAAGAAGAATTTCACGTACTCGATGCCCAGATGGCGGTGCCAATTGATGAAATCGCGCGCCGGCTGAATAGCTATGGCCGGGAAGTAATCTTCCTGGGCGACGGGGTACCTGTATTTTCCGAAAGGCTGGCAGAGCTTATGCAGGTGCCGTACTCCTTCGCACCGGCTCATATGAACAAACAGCGGGCATCCGCGGTGGCCGTACTGGCGCTATCCTATGCGAAAGCCGGAAAAACGGAGACCGCAGAACAACACATGCCGGATTATCTTCGGCCTTCCCAGGCAGAACGGGAACGTGAGGAAAGGGAGAATGCCGGAAAATGCTGACAGTGCGCCCAATGGAAGCAAAAGACTTATGCCGGGTAACTGCGATCGAGAAGGAAACCTTTTCGATCCCATGGTCGGAGAAAGCTTTTTCGGATAGTATGAACCTTCCCTATACGATATATCTGGTGGCGGAAACGCCGGATGCGCAGATCGCCGGATATTGCGGGCTGTATCAGGTATTCAGCGAGGGGGAGATCACCAACGTGGCGGTGGCACCTGCATATCGCAGGCAGGGGGTAGCCGGGACTATGCTCACACAGCTGCTGGAACAGGGGAAACACAGGGGAATCGAAAGCTTTTTTCTGGAAGTGCGCCGGAGTAATCTGTCGGCCCGAAGACTTTACGAAAAGCTTGGGTTCTGCGGAGATGGCATCCGCAAAAATTTTTATGAAAAGCCCAGGGAAGATGCAGTTATTATGTGGAAGCGCTGATAATAATTCCCACTAGGAACAAAAGCAAAAAGCCGATATAATGAAGACAGATAGAAAACATGACAGCAGGTTTGAAATCAGGGAGGAATCGGCATGCGTAAATACAAAGAGAAACGAACATTTTCCGTGGAGAAGATCTACTGCAATATGTGCGGAAAAGAAATGACCGTCGTGAACGGAGTGATCCGGGAGGGGGTACTTTCCGTGGACAAGTCCTGGGGGTATTTTTCCGACAAGGATGGGCAGGTGCATTCCTTCGATCTGTGTGAGGAGTGCTATGACAAGTTCATTGGGAAATTTCAGATTCCGGTTGAAATTGTAAAGGAAAAAGAATTAATATAGAAGAAAAATGTAAAGCCCTTGAGCCGGAAAGTAAAGTTTAAGAGCGATAATGGAGGAACCATGCTGGATGTTTGTTTGTTAGGAACAGGAGGAATGATGCCGCTGCCCCGCCGGGCGCTGACGGCGTTAATGACCCGGTACAACGGGAGCAGTATACTGATCGACTGCGGGGAAGGAACCCAGGTCGCTATAAAAGAAAAAGGTTGGAGCTTCAAGCCCATTGATGTGATTTGCTTTACGCACTACCATGCGGATCATATTAGTGGGCTTCCGGGCTTATTGCTGACCATTGGAAATGCCGAACGCACGGAGCCCATCACCATGATCGGGCCGAAAGGGCTGGAACGTGTGGTCTCTGCCCTTCGGGTGATCGCGCCGGAGCTGCCGTTTTCGATCGAGTATATCGAGCTGAACGGTCCGGAACAGGAGATCGAACGAGGCGGCTGCCGGATTCGGGCGTTCCGGGTCAATCATAATGTGGTCTGCTATGGCTATACCATTGAAATCGACCGGGCCGGCAGGTTTCAGGTGGAGCAGGCACAGAAGTATATGATTCCCCAGAAGTTCTGGAACAAACTGCAAAAAGGCGAGACTATAGAGGATAGCGGACAGGTGTATACACCGGATATGGTTCTGGGCCCGCCGCGAAAAGGGATAAAACTGGCCTACTGTACGGACAGCCGGCCGGTGGCCGCCATTGCGGAGCATGCTCAGGATTCCGATCTGTTTATCTGTGAAGGTATGTATGGAGAAAAAGGAAAAGAATCCAAGGCTGCCGAATATAAGCACATGACTCTCTATGATGCGGCAGAACTGGCTAAAAGCGCGCAGGTGAAAGAGCTTTGGCTGACGCATTACAGTCCGTCTCTGATCCATCCGGAAGAGTTCGCGGCTGATGTGCAGCAAATATTTCCGAACAGCGTGATCAGCAGGGACCGGAGAAGTACGACATTGGAATTTGAAGAGGGGAAATAAACGTGGAAAAAGATGTATTACTTTTGGCAATCGAAAGTTCCTGTGATGAGACAGCCGCTTCTGTAGTAAAAAACGGAAGAACCGTGCTGTCAAATGTAATCTCTTCCCAGATCGAACTGCACAAGCTCTATGGCGGTGTGGTTCCGGAGATCGCATCCAGAAAACATATTGAGAAAATTAATCAGGTAATCCAGGAGGCCCTGGATACGGCAGGGGTTACCCTGGATGACTTAAGTGCCATCGGGGTTACCTATGGACCTGGGCTTGTGGGGGCTTTGCTGGTGGGCGTGGCGGAGGCGAAAGCCATTGCTTATGCCAAAAAGCTGCCGTTGGTGGGGGTTCATCATATTGAAGGACATATCAGCGCCAACTATATTGAGAATCCGGATCTGGAACCGCCGTTTTTGTGTCTGGTGGTGTCGGGAGGACATACCCACCTGGTTCGGGTTAAGGATTATGGTGTGTATGAGATATTGGGAAGGACCAGAGATGATGCGGCGGGAGAAGCCTTTGACAAGGTAGCCAGAGCGATCGGCCTGGGGTATCCCGGGGGGCCTAAGATAGAAAAACTGGCAAAGGAAGGCGATCCCCATGCCATCGCATTTCCACGGGCGAAGATCGAAGAATGCGCCTATGATTTCAGCTTCAGCGGGCTGAAATCCGCGGTGTTGAACTATATGAACGGCTGTAAAATGAAAGGTGAGGCGGTGAACGAAGCGGATATCGCAGCTTCTTTCCAACAGGCGGTCATCGACGTGCTGATACGAAACGCCATGCAGGCGGTAGATGACTATCAGGCGGACACCCTGGCCATCGCCGGGGGAGTCGCCTCCAACGGGACTCTAAGGGAAGCGGTTCAAAAAGCCTGTCAGGAGAAGGGTGTGCGATTCTGCCATCCGTCGCCGATTCTGTGTACGGATAACGCCGCCATGATCGGAACGGCCGCTTACTATGAATATCGAAGAGGAGTGCGGCATGGCTTCGATCTGAATGCCGTGCCCAACTTAAAGCTGGGTGAACGTGTATGAAAAAAGACCGGTGTATCGCCATTGTGCTGGCCGCGGGTAAAGGAAAACGGATGGGAAGTGAGACACAGAAGCAATATCTGCTTCTGAAAGGCAAGCCCATGATTTATTATTCATTGGACACATTTCAGAAATGTGAACTCATCGATGAAATAATCCTGGTGGCCGGAGCAGGGGACGAGGAATACTGTCAACGGGAAATCGTAGAAAAATACCGGTTTTCAAAGGTGGTATCTGTGATACCAGGCGGCAGGGAAAGATATCATTCCGTCGCCAACGGCCTGCATGCCATAACGGCCTGCGATTATGTGTTTATCCATGACGGGGCCAGGCCCTTTTTAACCCGGGATATCATAGAACGGTCATATGTGTCGGTAAAAAAGTATCAGGCCTGCGTCGTGGGAATGCGGGTAAAAGATACGATCAAAGTGGTGGACAGCCAAAGTTTTGCTGTGGATACGCCGGATCGGAGCGCTTTGTGGCTGATTCAGACACCGCAGGTATTTTCTTATGATTTGATTCGGAAAGCCTATGACTTACTGTTGGAACAGGGGGATGAGGCTTGTGTGACGGATGACGCCATGGTGGCGGAGCTTCTGCTGGGGACGAAGGTAAGGTTGGTTGAGGGCTCCTATCAGAACATTAAAGTAACGACTCCAGAGGATTTGAAGATCGCAGAGGTATTCTGCCCCCAGGCTTAGAAATCGTCTGCAGGACACCATACAGCTGGAAGGAATCTTTCATAAAAAATATATAGTTGATGTATAGAATCGGGATTTCGTGTTAAACTTCTAAATACTGGTGCCCGGACAGGGCAGTCCCGCTGTGACAGCATCCTCTGTTATCAGGCAGCACAGAACGGATTCTCAAGCTGCATGCAAGTAGAAAATGCGACAGAAATCATAAAATATGGCAGTAATATTGGCTTCAAACCGCATGTTTTCAGGCATGAAATCACTTGCTGGAAAAAAATGAAAAACTAAGTAGAAAAGTAGTTGACAGGCTGAAAATGTGATGGTAGAATATTAGTTGCCGCTGAACAGCGGACAACTTGGAGAGGTGTCCGAGTGGTTTAAGGAGCTGGTCTTGAAAACCAGTGACTCCGCAAGGGGCCGTGGGTTCGAATCCCACCTTCTCCGCTCATAAACAGCTGCTTTTGTTGTTCTGAAGGCGGTCTCATATATTTATTTGATTTGGCTATATTTGGAGAAGTACCCAAGCTGGCCGAAGGGGCTCCCCTGGAAAGGGAGTAGGTCGTTAATAGCGGCGCGTGGGTTCAAATCCCACCTTCTCCGTTGTTTGGAAAAGCTTTGAAAAAATGAATATAAAAAAATGGAAAAAAGTAGTTGACAAAACACATCAGACCATGGTAATATATTCGAGCTGACCCAAACAAGGAAAGCAAGGTTCTCGCAGAGAACTGCTGATGAACATTGATAACTAAACAGTGAAACAACCCTGAAAATTCTAAAAAAGAATTTCAGAAACGAACGCTTTCTTATAT
>NZ_JAHQCX010000058.1 GCF_019042245.1 Diplocloster modestus | reverse complement strand
ACCGGGGGCGCGTGGCTGAACTGTACGAAGGCGCTGGAGATGTCGCTCTATAACGGGAGAGACCCCCGCACCGGAATCTGTCTGCATGAAAATACCAACGGCAGGACGCTTGCCACGTTTGAGGGCTATCAGGAAGCGGAGGACGCGTTCATAGACCAGATGAAGTACTACATTAAGATGGAAGCGATCCTGGAAAACACC
>NZ_JAHQCX010000057.1 GCF_019042245.1 Diplocloster modestus | reverse complement strand
AATGATACAAAATTTTAAAATTTTAGTTAGACCCTCATAGATTGAATACCCTATGAGCTTAACTAACTGACATTGGCTGTGAATCGTAACAAGAACGGAAAAAATTAGGGAAAAATTTTGAAAAATTGTTGACAAATTTGTTATCCTATAGTATATTAAATACTGCGTCTGGCAGTGCTGGATGTGAAATGCGCGAGTGGCTCAGTGGTGGAGTATCGCCTTGCCAAGGCGAGGGTCGCGGGTTCGAATCCCGTCTCGCGCTTTTT
>NZ_JAHQCX010000056.1 GCF_019042245.1 Diplocloster modestus | reverse complement strand
CAGCACGCGCTGGAGACGAACTGGCAGGATGAGACGACGGTGCCCACCGGCCCGCAGATCAAGGCGATGTGCCTTGCGGTGCCGAAATACGGCAATGACGTGGACGAGGTGGACTTTATCGCCCGGGATGTGATGGCGATGATAGCGAAGGAGTTGTCTTCGTACAAAAATACGAGATATGGCAGGGGGCCGATCGGCGGCACACTGCACTGCTCCACAAGCACCGTATCCAGCAACACACCGTTCGGTCATGTGTGCGGGGCTAC
>NZ_JAHQCX010000055.1 GCF_019042245.1 Diplocloster modestus | reverse complement strand
TGAGACCATGGCAGACGCCACCAACGATATGAGTTATATCGCGCTGGACGCTACTTATCATACGAGAGTACCGCAGCCGTCGCTGACCGTGCGCTTCCATAAGAAAACGCCGATGGAATTCAAGATGCGGGTGGCGGAGGTGGTCCGTCTCGGCACCGGATTACCGTCTATCTTTAACGATGAAGTCTATACGAGGGCATTGATGAACCGGGGTTATGAGATGAGGGATGCTTACAACTACTGCATCATCGGCTGCATCGAACCGGGGGCTCCGGG
>NZ_JAHQCX010000054.1 GCF_019042245.1 Diplocloster modestus | reverse complement strand
GAACACGATGGTTAAGACCTAGGCGGCCGATGGTACTATACTGGTGACGGTATGGGAGAGCAGGTGGATGCCAGATTTATGGGCTTATAGCTCAGCCGGTTAGAGCGCACGCCTGATAAGCGTGAGGTCGGTGGTTCGAGTCCACTTAAGCCCATTTTAATCTGTTTGATATGGACGAGCTGTAGAGCTCGCCCAAATTAAGCAGGACCGTGACGGGGGTATAGCTCAGTTGGGAGAGCACCTGCCTTGCAAGCAGGGGGTCAAGGGTTCGAATCCCTTTATCTCCATC
>NZ_JAHQCX010000053.1 GCF_019042245.1 Diplocloster modestus | reverse complement strand
TTGATGAACCGGGGTTATGAGATGAGGGATGCTTACAACTACTGCATCATCGGCTGCATCGAACCGGGGGCTCCGGGGCTTTTGGGCGGACGTACCGGGGGCGCGTGGCTGAACTGTACGAAGGCGCTGGAGATGTCGCTCTATAACGGGAGAGACCCCCGCACCGGAATTTGTCTGCATGAAAATACCAACGGCAGGACGCTTGCCACGTTTGAGAGCTATCAGGAAGCGGAGGACGCGTTCATAGACCAGATGAAGTACTACATTAAGATGGAAGCGATCCTGGAAAACACC
>NZ_JAHQCX010000052.1 GCF_019042245.1 Diplocloster modestus | reverse complement strand
TTTGATGTTACCGTGAATCGCATTCTCACCCGTACCCAGTCTAAAAAGAAACATCGGCATCCGCTACTCGAAGACCAGTACCGCTACATCTGCAAAGCTGTTACCTTTAGCTATCTTCCCGATGATTCCGATGCGGAGTATCCGATTTCCCTTCGGGTACTCCGCTTCCCAATTGGCGAGGACAGCTTTGAGAATGTCATTACAAATCTTCCGGAAAAAGAATTCCCTGCTATGGAAATCAAGTCCCTCTATGGCATGAGATGGGGGATCGAAACATCCTTCTGCACATTAAAACATGCCTTAGGT
>NZ_JAHQCX010000051.1 GCF_019042245.1 Diplocloster modestus | reverse complement strand
AGCTGGTGGCAGTTTTTATGCTGCCAACATATATTGTTCGTATTTTTCAAAAGGAGTTAATACTCCCAAATTTCTTTGCAATCGTTTGTTATTGTAATACTCGATATAATCATCAATCATAGTTACAAGAGATTCACGATTATTAAATTTTTTGCCGTAGTAACGTTCTCTCTTTATGATTCCCCAGAAACCTTCCATTGGACCGTTATCAATACATTTAGCAACTCTGGACATACTTTGAGTCATTCCAGCAGCTTCTAATTTTGCATGAAAAGTACGGCTTGTGTATTGATAACCTCTATCAGAATGACATAATGGATGAGCATTAGGA
>NZ_JAHQCX010000050.1 GCF_019042245.1 Diplocloster modestus | reverse complement strand
GATGGAGATAAAGGGATTCGAACCCTTGACCCCCTGCTTGCAAGGCAGGTGCTCTCCCAACTGAGCTATACCCCCGTAAATCTGGCATCCACCTGCTCTCCCATACCGTCACCAGTATAGTACCATCGGCCGCTTAAGTCTTAACAAACGTGTTCGGAATGGGAACGTGTGTGTCCCTTAAGCGCATCGACACCAGAAATATATATAAAGTTATCTGCGATCTATGTATTTCCAATTTTCACGAGGATAGTTGTAATTTCTCATAGACCGACTTGATAACTAAACAGTAAAACAACCCTTACTTCTTCTTCCTTAGAAAGGAGGTGATCCAGCCGCACCTTCCGATAC